>NZ_JALQEB010000001.1:0-663496 GCF_023630905.1 Caballeronia sp. ATUFL_F1_KS4A
CGCTGGGGATGGTGTTGGTGTTGGGTCTTATAAAAAACGGGCCCTGCGGGGCCCACACTAACTAGAGGCTTGGGGGGGGGGGGGGGGGGGGCCCCCCCCCCCCCCCCGCGCCCGACGTCCAGATACCGCACCGGCAGGCCGCGATCGCCGAGCACGAGTTCGAGGCTGCCCAGATCTTCGAAATAGACGTGGCGAATCGCCAGGACTTCATGTTTCATCGGCGGCTTTCCGTAGGTCGAGCGCGTGTGGCCCGGAACGAAGTTGTGACGAGCCGCGCCTCGCGGTGAGGCGCGACGGGCACAGTCTAACCGACTCGCCGCGGCCCCACAGCGCCGGATGACGCCGAATGGCTTGTACGCCGTCCGCCCGGATCAGGCGACCTGGGCGAAGACCTTCCAGCTTTTCTTCTGCGTGGCGACGTCGGCTTCTTCGTATACCGAACAGTCGAGACGCAGATCGGTGTCCGCCATGTCGATCTGAAGAAGCGAGCAGTGATGCGGCGTCTTCTTCGGATTCTTGCTCGCTTCGAAGTGCGAGCAGGACAGACACATGCGGTGCGCCGGAATCTGCTGTTGCGATTCGAGCTGACGGATGGTCTTGAGCAGCGTGCGGTAGAACGCAACCTGCTCGTCCTCGCGCAGCGTGCCGACCGCCTTCGCGAGGAAGTCCGGCCATTGCAGCGCCTTCTTCGCGGCCGTGCGGCCACGCGCGGTCAGACGAACCGCGAGCGCGCGGCCATCGTCGAGCGCGCGGCGCTTTTCGACGAGACCCTTGCCTTCGAGCGTGCTCACCGCATCGCTCGTCGTGGCGGCGGTCAACGCCGTTTCACGCGCGATCTCGCCGAGGCGCATCGGCCCCTTGCGCTGCATCAGCAGAACGAGAATTTCACCCTGGGTCGGCGTCAGCCCCGCGCCTTCCGCCCATTCCCATGCCTGGCTGCGCATCGCGGTGCTCAGCCTCAGCAGGCCGTGGGTCACCCGCCCCGTCGCCTGCTCTCCGTAAACGCCTTCACTCATAGTCTTTCGCTTGTTGTTCCGCTTATGTGTTTGACGGCACGTTCGCGCCGACCGCCGCGAACACCTCGTCCGAAACGCCGTCCGCAGAAGAGTACTCCGAACCCCTTGCGAACTGCACTTCGTTCTCGGTCCCCGCCGTCTCAAAATTCAGGCGTGCCAAGCCAATTAGCGGTGCCTGATTGGGGACATTGCAACCCTCTTCGTTTTGCGCCTTCTTATGGTCCTGCTCGTGGCGCTGTTTTCCTGCCGACTATAACGCTACGCCAGCAAAGTCGCCATTCTAAGCGACCTAGAATAAACGTACACCTTAATTATCCACGCAGAACTGTGGATAACCCGTGGAAAAACGTCTTCTTTGTTTGTGGACGTATTCTTGATAACACTGCCGGCGCGTCGCACGCCCTTCGGTTGTCCAGAATTTCGTATCGCGACGAGCGCATGATCCACATGGTTATCATCGCGCTAGCACGTTGACTCTGAACCTCTTTTTGACGTTTTCCACAGCGACGCGCAGGCCTTGTTAACTACTATTACGGATGTATACGGATTCTTCGAAGTAAACCTTAGCGACGTCGAATCGGTTCTTTTTCAAACGTTGCCGTGAGCGCGTTATTCCCGTTGCTCGTCAAGCACATGTTTCATTCGGCTCAAAAACAAAGGCCGCTTCGGAATAGTTCGAAGCGGCCTTTCGTCATGATTCGCTGAATTGCATCAGCGTAAGCGTAAGCGCTGCGTTATCGACGCCATTGCAGACATTGCTGTCTGACTGCCTCGTGCAGCGACTTCTCCTTGTCGACCACGCCGCGCAGCCACGTCGCGTCGTTCACGCCGCGCGCGATGTCCGCGACTTCCGCGAGCGCGGCCTGCGAGCCGAGCGCTTCGGCGTGCGGCGCGAGCACGTCGAGCGTTGCCAGAATGTCCTCGCCGATGGTCTGCCGCTCGCCCGTCTGCGGATGGATGCAGGTGCCTTCCAGCCCGAAGCGGCACGCCTCGAAACGGTTGAACGTGTAGACCAGATAGTCGTCCTCCCGCGGCGTCAGCGGCTTGTCCAGCAGCAGATAGCGCGAGAGCGTCTGGATGTAGCAGGCGATCGCCGCGGCACGGTCGACGGACAGCGGCGTGTCCATCACGCGCACTTCGATCGTGCCGAAGCCGGGCTTCGGCCGGATGTCCCAGTAGAAGTCCTTCATGCTGTTGACGACGCCCGTGTTGACCATCTTCGAGAAATATTCCTCGAAGCCGTCCCAGGTCAGCACGAAGGGCGCGCGTCCCGACAGCGGAAAAGCGAATACCGAGTTCAGACGCGCCGAGTGAAAGCCCGTATCGACGCCCTGAATGTAAGGCGACGACGCCGAAAGCGCGATGAAATGCGGGATGTAGCGCGACATCGCATGCAGCAGGAAGAGCGCGCTGTTCGGATCGGGACAGCCGATATGTACGTGCTGCCCGAACACCGTGAACTGTTTGGCAAGATATCCGTACAGCTCGGAAATGTACTGAAAGCGCGGCGCGTCATAGATCTGGCGATCGCTCCATTGCTGGAACGCATGCGTGCCGCCGCCCGCAAGCCCGACGTTCAGCTGGTCCGCCGCGGCGACGAGCACGTCGCGGATCTTGCGCAGATCCGTCACGGCCTGCTCGTGCGTCGTGCAGATGCCGGTCGACAGCTCGATCATGCTTTCGGTGATTTCGGGCGTGATGTTGCCCGGAATCTTTTCGTCCTTGATGAGACGCATGAGGTCCGACGCGGCGCGCGTCAGATCGTAGTCATGCGTGTTGACGACCTGGATCTCCAGCTCGACGCCGAACGTGAACGGTTCGGAGTTGATGAAAGGTTCGAGTGCCATGGCGCCTCTTGAATGAACAATGCTTGAAGAGTACGGGCGCTTACTCGCGCCGCTCGCCCACCGCCGACAGGCTACGGTACACGACGAAAGGCGAGACGATCTGCAACACGACGATCGAGCACATGACGATCGCGCGCAGCGTCGGGTCGTAGTCCGGATAGAGCACGTACATGTCGTCGACGAGCAGATACGCGAGCGCGGACATCGGCGTGAGCGCGACGCCGAGCGCCGCGCCCTGCTTCCAGTTGAGGCCGCTCGGTTTCGCGAAAATCAGCACGCCGACCAGCTTGCCGACGAAACGCGCAACGATCAGCCCGACCGCCGCAACGCCGCCGAGCGCGATGTCGCGCCAGTGAAACGATGTCAGCGTCAGCGCGAACAGGATCACGGTGAGCAGCCATCCGGCGGAACCGAAATGCGACGGCCACAGTTGCGGGCGTTCATCGGCGTTCTTCACGATGATGCCCGCGGCGAGCAGCGCGAGAATCGTCGACAGCTTGAAGATGTGCGCGATCGCGATCGCCAGCAGCACGAGCCCGAAGAGCGCGACGAACGAATGCTCGTCGTTCGCGGGCAGGCGCCGCACAAGCATGTTGCACGCGCGCGCGAGCAGGAACGCGAGCACGAGCGAACCGATCAGCAGATAAAGCGGCTGCAGGATCGTCGCAAACGCATTGCCGTAGATTTCCTGATGCAACACGCCGGCCGCGAGCTTCTCGACGACCACCGCGTACATGCTGTTCAGCGCCGTCAGCGTCAGGAGGCGCTGCGTGACCTGGCCTTCCGCGCGCAATTCGGTCTTCAACTGGATGACCATCGCGGGCGACGTGGCCATCGCGATGGATGCGATCACGACCGAAGGCATCGTCGGCACGTTGAGGAGCGTCAGCGCGATCAGCACGAGGCCGAACGTGAGCGTCGATTCGGCGATGCTCGACAGAATCAGATACGGATTGCGGCGAATCCAGCGCAAGTCGAGCCGTCCGCCCAGTTCGAAGAGCAAGAGCCCGAGCGCGACATCGAGCAGCGGCCGCGACAGTCCGCCCGCGCTCGCGTCGATGACGCCGAGGCCCGCGTTGCCGGCAATCAGCCCGATCACCGCGAAACCGGTGATGCGCGGCAAGCGCCACGCGCGCCACAGCAACTCGCCGGCGAGGCCCGCCGTGACGAGCGCGAGGCCGGCCCAGAGAATCGCGTCGGGTTCGAGCGGCCAGGCGGGCAAAAATGAAAATGCCGAATTCATCGTATGGGATTCTCCTTCGGTGCTGCAGCAGAGCGTGCACGTTCCGTTGCGTGACTCGCATCGGCGGCGCGCGCTCGCGGACGAGGCGCATCCGCCCGGCTACGCGAGCGTTGGTTCATTCAGGCGAATCGAAATGCGAACGAACACGGCGTCACGGCGGAACCGTGCACGAATTAGACGACGCGTCCGGCTGACCACGAGACGCCTTGCATGCCCTCAATGTCGCACCGGACATCTCCGATCCGTGTGACATGAGTGGCGCATGCGGCGCCCGCTCGGATGCCGGGCCGAACGCAGCAAACGACGGTTGCGGCTTCGTTGATCAGATTCTTGGCTCGCAACCATCGTTCCATTGAAGCGGACGCCATCTTGGAGAGGGCGCAACGCAGGAAGAAGCGCGATTGTGCCATACCTCGCGTCGCCCGGCAGAAAGTCCAAGCTCATGATTCTTATGAAGTAAAAGCGACTGCCAGGCTCGAACGCGAATGGCAAACCTGACCGGCTACCGGCTTGCCCGGCGACCGGACTTCCACGTTTACGGCCGGCCGATGAACTCGCCTTCAGGTGTTTACAGGTTTACTGTATATAAACGTAGTAGTGGTTAACAAAGCAACGCCTTTTCTGTGGATAACATGGGTTTTGTCTTTTCATTCAATCATTTGGAGAAAGCAGAAGCGGGCCGTAAACATGTTGGCGCCGCGCGGTGAACGCGGAACAACTTTTGGCCGCGTAAACCGGACGCCTCAGTTGTCCCATTTACGTGCACAACGCGTTCACACGACTTTCACACGCAATTCGACGGCTTATCCACAACTTGCCGGGGATATCTCGCCGTGCCTCAACGCCTTTAGCAAAAAGCGGGCTGGATCGATGGCTTCGGCCAGTTCGCGCTCGATGGGCCAGGGTTCACCTTCGACGAGCGAAGCGATCAGCTCGGCCGCGAGCGTCGCCCAGACGAGTCCGCGCGAGCCGAACGCAAACGCGCCATAGAGACCCGGCATGCGCGGCAGATCGAGCGGCCACGCGCCCGACAGTTCACGCGCATCGCGGCGCGCGGCGTGTTCGTCGGCGAGCTGGCCGATCATCGGCATGCGGTCGCTCGTCACGCAGCGAAACGCGACGCGACCCGCGCGTACTGTGCCCGGCATCAGCGCGAGGTCCGGCAACATGCCCGCCACGCGCCCGATGTTCTCCCGATGTCCGGCCTCGCGGATCGCGGGATCGGGATCGTCGATGTCATACGTCGCGCCGACGAGCGTGCCGCCCGCGCCGAGCGGCACCGCGTAGCCTTCGCCGATCACCGGCATGCGCAGAGGATCGAGCGCGCAGCTATCGAGCACGGTGAGCTGGCCGCGCACGCTGCGCGTCGGTTCGCCGTACAGGCCAGCGAGCCGCGCCGCATCGTGCGCGTTCGCAAGCACGATGACCGGCGCGCTCGCGATCTCACCGCCGCTCGCGTCGAACGCGCGCCAGATGCGGCCATCGTGTTCGATGCGCGTCACTTCGGTATTCATGCGCGCCGTGATCCGCGCCGAAGCGTCATCGATTTGCGCCGCGCACACGGCCGCGGGCGAGATCGCACCGCCGCGTGGAAAGAACCAGCCGCCGCGCGCGACATCGACGCCCGCGATGCGCGATGCATCCGCGCGCGTCATAGCCTGCACGTAGTCGGATGGATACGCGAATCGCGCGATGGCGGCGGCGAGCGCATCGGCGTCTTCGGCCGTATCGGCGATCTGAAGCAGACCCGCGCCGCTGCGATGCAACTCGTGATTCGCGTCTTCCAGCGCGCGCCATCGGCGTAACGCGTAGAGAAATGCCGCGCGCGTGAGGCGTGCGGCGACGCTGTCGTCGCGCCAGACGATCGGATGAAACACGCCCGCCGGATTGCCCGATGCATCGCGCGCGGAGACCGCATGACGATCGACCAGCGTGATGTGCCAGCCGCGCGCGGCGAGCCGCGAACTCACCGCGCAGCCCGCGAGCCCCGCGCCGATGACGATGGCTTCGCGCGCGCCCGCGTCGCAAGGCAGCGGCGGTTCATGACGACGCACACGCCAGCGCGGTGCGAAACACGCAACGAGCGGCGCATCCGTTGCGTCGGGCGAGCAGTCGAAACCCGACGATGCCAGTGCGCGCCGCAACGTCGGACGATGCGCCGGAGAGGCGTTCGCGCAAACCGTCGCGCCGTCGCCGGCAAAGCGCGCGAGCGTCTTGCACAGCTTGAGCGGATCGTCCGGCGCATCGAGATGAAACGCGTCGGCGCGCAGCCAGAGTTTCGCGAGCATCTCGTGGACGTCATCGCCGATGGCGAGCGTCAGCACGACGCGCCCATCATCGAACTCGAGGCGATGCACGCCCGGCACGCGCACCGGCCAGGCGCGCGCGAGTTCGGCGGCGAGCGGCGATGGATCGTCGGCCGAAGGCGGTTCGTTCAGCGCATTCGGCTGCGCGATAGCGACGACATGCAGCCGCTCGCAACGCGCTTCGTCGTCGCGCCAGCGTTGCCAGAGCGGAAGGAAGGCGCTGAACGTCGTATCGACGAAAGTGAAGATGCGTTCATGCCGCCAGCGCACGGGCAGATCGTGCGGCGCGAAAAGCAGGGATTCGGTCATGCGAAAGATTGGGAAACATCAAGCCGAAGATGACTTGGCGATGGCCGGCGCCATGCCGTTCGCGGCGTCTTCGATCATCAGCGGTTCGAGCGCGTAGCCCGCCGCGCGCCATGCTTCGAGGCCGCCGAGCAGCGGCGCGACATCGGTGAAGCCGTGCGCCGTCAGCTCTTTGGCGGCGAGCGCGGCCGATACTTCGCTCGGGCAATCGCAGTAGGTCACGAGCTTGCGATCGCGCGATATGCCGGCGAGTTGCGATGCGGCGTCGTCGTGCAAGAGCAGCGCGCCGGGAATCGCGAACGGATCCATCGCGCGACGTTCGCGTCGGCGCACGTCGATGACGAGCGGCGGCGGCTCGCCTTCTAGCAGCGTGCGGAGCATTGCTATATCGATGCGCGCCATGCGCAGCCTGCGCAACAGCGACACGCGCTGCCACCAGCGCACGGCGAGATAAAGCGCGAGCGCGATGACCGCGATCGCGATCACGCCGCGTCCGAACAGGTCGAGCCAGGCGAGCACGCTATCGACGAGATCGGCGAACATCGCGCCGAACGCGACGCCGATGCCGGACCACAAGAGCGCGCCGAGCGCGTCATAGAGAAGGAAGCTGCCGATGCCGATACCGGTCGCGCCCGCGACGGGAATAGCCAACGTCGACAAGCCGGGAATGAACTTCGAGACCGCGAGAATGCGTACGCCGAAGCGGCCGAAGAAGTCGAGGCTGCGGTTCACGCAGGTATCGCGCGAGATCGAAAGCTTGCACATGAAGGCGAGCACGCGGCTGCCGTAGCGGCGCCCGAGCCAGAACCAGAGCGCATCGCCGATGAGCGCCGCGATGCTGGCCGTGGCCACGATGGCCGCGAGCGCCTCCCACACCGCCGATGGAAAGCTCGTTGCAAGCCCCGAACCCGACGCCGAAGCGAAGCTCGCGGAGACCGCGATCGCTCCCGTCAAAACCAATGTGGGCAAGGCTGGGAGCGGCAAGCCGAGGCACTCGAGCAGAACGTTGGCAAAAACCAACGGCAGGCCGTATTCGATGATCAGCTCGCGTAGCATGGTTCGCGCCCTGGTGTTCTACGCCCAAAAAAGCGGCCGGGAGCCTCAAAAATATAAGGGTAAATCTTTGAAACCCTTATCCTGATTGGGTTTGCGCTGCGCTATCATACCAAGCGCCGCGTATAGAGGCGGCGCGAAGGCGACGAAGTGAAGCAATGCCGGTGAGATGCCGCGCAAGAACGCCGAATCGTCGGGGAGGCACGCCAGAAGGCCGTCCCTACTCGACTGCACGGTTTGCGCACGTATAATCGGCGCGTTCGCGCTGTTCGTGTCAACCTAAACTGATAAAGGAACCTTAATGAACAAACAGGAACTGATCGACGCCGTAGCCGCGCAGACCGGCGCCAGCAAGGCTCAAACCGGCGAAACGCTGGACACGTTGCTCGAAGTGATCAAGAAGGCTGTCTCGAAAGGTGACGCAGTGCAGTTGATCGGCTTCGGCAGCTTCGGCTCGGGAAAGCGCGCAGCGCGCACCGGCCGCAATCCGAAGACCGGCGAGTCCATCAAGATTCCGGCCGCGAAGACGGTCAAGTTTACGGCTGGCAAGGCATTCAAGGACGCAGTGAACAAGCGGTAAGCATCTTGCCGATTGTGCGGCTACTCGAAGTAGCCAGATGTACATGACCCGCCCTTCGGCGGGTTTTTTTTCGTCCGGCATCAATGCCGATGATCGTCGCAATCGCAGTCGGGACCGTGGTCGTGGTCGTGCTCATGATCGTGGTCCTCGACTTCCCACGCGGGGAACGGATCGGCGAAGCTTCGCCAGGCGTCGGGACCGCGCGCCCATTCGTCGTCGGTGAGCAGACATGCGTCGAAGCGGTCTTGCCAGACGGCAGGATCGAGATTCAATCCGATCAGCACCAGCTCCTGCCGGCGATCGCCGATGCTGTTGTCATCCGGATCGCCATACCATTCCGCGACGATTTCGGCTTCGAGCTCGGGATCGTCAGTCGGCCATTCGCTGCGATCCTGCGCGGCCCACCATAGTCCCGCCGGTCCATGCCGGACCGTTCCGCCCGCTTGCGACAGCGAGCCGCCTACATCGCTTCGCGTCGCGAGCCAGAAGAAGCCCTTCGCGCGCAGCACGTCGGGCCATTCCTGATGCAACAGATTCCACAGACGCTCGGGATGAAACGGCCGGCGCGCGCGATACACGAAATGGCCCACGCCGAACGCATCGGGTTCGTCGGCCGACGGATGTTCGCCGTTCAGGATCGCGAGCCAGCCGGGCGCGCTCGCGGTCGCATCGAAATCGAAACGGCCGGTGTTCAGCACGTCGCCGATGGGAACGTCGCCCGATTGCGCCCGGACCTGGAGCGCGCGCGGATTGAGACCATGCAGGATGCGCGCGACCTTTTCGATTTCATCCGCGCTGGCGAGATCGATCTTGTTGATGACGATGACATCGCAGAATTCGATCTGTTCGATGAGCGTCTCGACGACCGTCCGATCGTCTTCGTCGTCATGGCCTTCCGGCGACAGACCGCGCTCGGCGAGCGAATCCGCGGACGCGTAATCGCGCAGGAAACTCGCGGCATCGATCACGGTGACGAATGTGTCGAGATGTGCGTGGCCCGCGAGCGTCGCATCGTCGTCGTCGCCGAACGCGAGATGCTCGGCGATGGTCATCGGTTCGGCGATGCCCGACGTTTCGACGACGATCGCATCGAAGCGCTGCTGCTCCGCGATCCAGCTGATCGCGCTTTCGAGCGCTTGCATCGACCGGCTGCCGAGTGTCAGAAGCAGGCAGCCGTTGGGCAGTTCGGTGGTTTCGCGATCGGCGCCGGAAGCGGCTTTGCTGCACGTCACTGCGCCGATGCGCACGCCTGCGGCGTTCGCGAGCAAGGCATCGACGAGCGTGGTCTTACCCGCGCCGGTGAATCCCGATAGCACGGTAATGGGCAATGGCATCTGATTCATCGCAATGGAGCGTGACAGGGAACGGAGCGCACGAGCGCGAACCCGCGCTGCCGGTCGGGCGGCGCGGGCGATCGAATAGGGGATTTTGCATCAAATGCACGCCGTGCGCGGCGCACATGCGGAAAAGCGCGGGCGAAGGTCAGCGCGTAGCCTGAAGCAGCTTCCAGCGACGCAGGATCTCGATGATCTGCGCCGAGTACTTGTCGCGCAGCGCAGGTGTTTCGGAATGGTAAGCACCGACCGCCTGCCACGAATTGCCATACTTGTTCATCTTCTGACGCAGATGCCACGCGGCCACATAGACGCTCTTGCACGGCTCCATCAGCGTGCCGCTCGAGATGCCGTACTGGGCGAGCGTGTTGAGATGGATCGAGTTGATCTGCATCAGCCCGTAATCGGTCGAACCATTGGCGTTCTTGTTGATGGCGTCGGGCTTGTTGTGCGATTCCTGCCACGCGATCGCGCGCAGGATGAGCGGATTGACCTTCTGATACTTCGCCGCTTCGTCGAAGCAGTCTGCGTGCGCGGCCGCGGCCGCCATGAGCGGCCCGCATATCGCCAGTGATCGCAATATTCTCTTCATCTTCCTTCTGCTCCATCCGCACACGCGGAACGTCATGCCGCCGTTGCGGCGCCTTGGCGCCAACGCCAACAAATCAACGTCCGCGGCCGGGCGTGCATGGGGAAAACCCACCCTTTCTGTAACCGCCCGGAATGCGGAACCGACCGTATCATACCGGCTGACGAATCCGCCCAAAAGTTGGCTATCAGACATACGCCCGTTTCGCGCTCCGAAACCCGCATGCGCGCGAGGCGCACCGGCCTATTGATCGGACTTGTTCTAAATGTCTGAATAATAAGACTTCTGGACGTTGTACAATTCGGCTCCCGCGTACATCGGCCGAGTCTCGGAATCGTTCAGATACGGTCTATCGGCAAGTTATTCGAAAGCTTGAGAGCGCTGGATTTTGTATCGCACGTGGCAGCCTAGGGCAACGTGATCCGGAACGAATTGGCACAATTCCGTTACACAAAGCTGCTATCGTCATATTTTTTAAAATAACCGCGAGGGGTCGGGCCCGCCCGTTCCACACCGCGGTTGGCGGCGCTCTCGGCTGACGAGCGGGGCTGCCTCAGCCGGCTCCGAAGACCCGGCTCTGACATCAAACCCATGAGAAGACAACCTATGGCACTGCGTCGTCTGGCGACGGCAATGCTGGCGGCGGGACTTATCGTCGCCCAAGCCGCGCACGCGCAGGTGACGTTGAATTTCGTCAACGCGGATATCGACCAGGTCGCGAAAGCGATCGGCGCCGCTACCGGCAAAACGATCATCGTCGATCCCCGCGTCAAGGGGCAACTCAATCTGGTTTCGGAGAATTCGGTTCCCGAGGACCAAGCGCTGAAGACGCTCCAGTCGTCGCTGCGCATGCAGGGCTTCGCGCTCGTGCAGGATCACGGCGTCCTGAAGGTCGTGCCCGAAGCCGACGCCAAGCTGCAGGGCGTGCCCACGTATGTCGGCAATGCGCCGGCGGCGCGCGGCGATCAGGTGATCACGCAGGTCTTTCAGTTGCACAACGAATCGGCGAACAACCTTCTGCCGGTGCTGCGTCCGCTGATCTCGCCGAACAACACGATCGCGGCGTATCCGGCGAACAACACGCTCGTCGTCACCGATTACGCGGACAACGTGCGCCGCATCGCGGGCATCATCGCGGGCGTCGATACGGCGGCGGGCCGCTCCGTCGACATCGTCACGCTGAAGAACGCGAATGCGATCGACGTCGCCGAGCAGATGAACAAGCTGCTCGATCCCGGCGCGATCGGCAGCACGGACGCGACGCTGAAAGTCACCGTCACGCCCGATGCCCGCACCAACTCGCTGATGTTCCGCGCATCGAGCAGCTCGCGCCTCGCCGCGGCGAAGCAACTGGCGCAGAAGCTCGACGCGCCCACGACCCAGCCCGGCAACATGCACGTCGTGGCGCTGCGCAACGCCGACGCGACGCGTCTCGCCAAGACGCTGCGAGGCATGCTCGGCAAGGGCAACAACAGCTCGGACAACACGTCGAACACCAGCTCGAACACGTTCGGTCAGAGCGGCGGCGGTCTCGGCAATTCGTCGATGTCCACCGGAACGTCCGGCACGCCGCCGCTGCCGGGCGGACTCAGCGGCAGTTCGGGCAGCGGCAGCAATCCGATGTCGGGCGGCACCGGCAACAAGGACTCGAGTTTCTCGTCGAACAAGGACAACGATTCCGGCAACGACCAGGGCGGCGGCATGATCCAGGCCGATGCCGCGACGAATTCGCTGATCATCACCGCGGCGGATCCGGTTTATCGGAACCTGCGCACCGTGATCGACCAGCTCGACGCGCGCCGCGCGCAGGTGTACATCGAAGCGCTGATTGTCGAACTTTCCGCGACGAGCGGTTCGAATCTCGGCATTCAGTGGCAGGGCGCGCTGCTTTCCAACAGCGGCAACAACGCGCTCTACGGCAGCTCGAGCTTCGGCGCCGGCAATACGAACATCGTCGATCTGACCTTGCAGGGCAACGCGATCGCGCAGAATCCGTCGTCCCTCACGTCGACGTCCGGCCTGCTCGCGCAAGGCTTGAACATCGGCCTTTTGCACCGCTTCGGCAATCTCTTCGGTCTCGGCGGACTCTTGCAGGCGCTGTCGACATCGGCGGATGCGAACATCCTCTCGACGCCTAACCTCATCACGCTCGACAACGAGGAAGCGAAGATCGTCGTCGGCCAGAACGTGCCGGTCGTGACGGGTTCGTACGCGACGCCGACCGCCAACGCCGCCACGTCGGTCACGGCGTTCAACACGTTCGACCGCCGCGACGTGGGCGTGACCCTGCACGTCAAGCCGCAGATCACCGACGGCGGCGTGCTCAAGATGCAGATCTATCAGGAAGATTCGAGCGTCGATTCCACGACGAAGAACGATCCGGGCGGCGTGACGATCAACACGCGCTCGGTGCAGTCGACGATTCTCGCGGACGACGGCGAAATCGTCGTGCTCGGCGGTTTGATGCAGGATCAGTACAACAACAACAACAGCAAGATTCCGCTGCTCGGCGACATTCCGTTCATCGGCAGCCTGTTCCGCAGCGAAGGCAAGACGCGCACGAAGACCAACCTGATGGTGTTCCTGCGTCCGGTGATCGTGCGCGACCAGGCGACGGCCACGCAGATCGCCAACACGCGTTACGACTATCTGCGTCAGCAGCAATACGGCTCGACGACGGATAACCGCATCATCAAGGATCAGAACGTGCCGGTCATGCCGCCGAAACCGCTCGGTCCTTCCGAAGGCGGTGGACCGCCGGCCCAAAATCTGCTGGACTGGAGCGATACGACGCGCGGTCCCGGCCCGAGCACGACGCTGCCACAGAATCCGGATGCCGGCCCCGCGCCGCAACCGACGCAGACCGCGCCGCAATCGACGCTGCCGCCGCAAAGCACGTATCCGGCGCCGTCGAACGGCGCGACGAACGCGATTCCGGCCAATGGCGCGACCAACGCCATGCCGGGCAATGCCGCAACGGGAGTCCATCCGTGAGCACGGTCAACGATGCAGTCGAGAGCGCGAGCACCGCGGCGTCGCCGCTGGCGGCCCGGCTCGTGCCTTACGGCTTCGCGCGCAGCGGGCAGATTCTGCTCGCGCATCAGCACGCGGACAGCATCGAAGTCTGGATAAGCGAGCGCACGACCGACGCGGCGCTCGCGGAAGTCGCGCGTAATTTCGGCGCGCTGTCGATCATCCGCAAGCCCGCCGACGAGCTCGCCGCGGCAATCAACTCGGCCTACGCGCGCAACGACGGCAGCGCCGCGCAGGTCGTCGGCGAAGTGGAAGGCGAAGTCGATCTGTCGCGCCTGATGCAGGACATTCCGGAAGTCGAAGACTTGCTGGAATCGGAAGACGACGCGCCGATCATCCGCATGATCAACGCGCTGCTCACGCAGGCGGCGCGCGAACAGGCATCGGATATTCACATCGAGCCGTTCGAGAACGCGTCGGTCGTGCGCTTTCGCGTCGACGGCACGCTGCGCGACGTCGTGCGGCCGAAGAAGGCGCTGCACGGCGCGCTGATCTCGCGTATCAAGATCATGGCGCAGCTCGATATCGCCGAAAAACGTTTGCCGCAGGACGGGCGCATCACGTTGCGTGTCGGCGGCCGTCCGGTCGATGTGCGCGTGTCCACGCTGCCGACCGGCCACGGCGAGCGCGCGGTGCTGCGTCTCCTGGAAAAGGACGCGCAACGCCTGAATCTCGAAACGCTCGGCATGGCGCGCGACACGCTCGTCCAGTTCGACAAGCTGATCGGCCGCCCGCACGGCATCGTGCTCGTGACCGGCCCGACCGGCTCCGGCAAGACGACCACGCTGTACGCGTCGATGTCGCGCCTCGAGACGACGACCACCAACATCATGACGGTGGAAGATCCGATCGAATACGACCTGTCGGGCATCGGCCAGACGCAGGTGAACGAACGCATCGGCATGACGTTCGCGCGCGCGTTGCGGTCGATTTTGCGTCAGGATCCGGACATCATCATGATCGGTGAAATCCGCGATCTCGAGACCGCGCAGATCGCGGTGCAGGCTTCGCTCACCGGCCACCTCGTGCTCGCCACTTTGCACACGAACGATGCCGCTTCCGCCGTCACGCGTCTCACCGACATGGGCGTGGAGCCGTATCTGCTCGCGTCGTCGCTGCTCGGCGTTCTGGCGCAGCGGCTCGTGCGCCAGCTCTGTCCGGTGTGCAAGGAAGAGCGCGTCGAGGAAGACGGCACGAAGCATTACCATCCGGTCGGCTGCGACCGATGCGGCCAGTCGGGTTACGTCGGCCGTCGCGGTGTCTATGAGCTGCTGCTGATCGACGACGCGATCCGCCCGCTCATCCATCGCAATGCGGCCGATGCCGAGATTCTCGAGGCGGGCCGCAAGCAAGGCATGCGCACGCTGCGCGAGGACGGCGATCGCTGGCTCGCGGCCGGCGTGACGTCGCTGGAAGAAGTGTTGCGCGTGACGGGCGGAGAATAAGCAGATGCCGGCATTCCGTTTCGAGGCGATCGATCACGCGGGCAAGACGCAAAAAGGCGTGCTCGACGCCGACAGCGCCCGCGCCGCGCGCAGCCAGTTGCGCACGCAAGGGCTGACACCGCTCGTCGTCGAGGCGGCGGGCTCGCGCACGCGCGGCGAGCGCCAGCAGCGCCTGTCGCTCGGGCGGCGGCTGTCGCAGCGTGAACAGGCGATTCTCACGCGTCAGCTCGCGAGTCTTCTGATCGCGGGCTTGCCGCTCGGCGAGACGCTCGCGGTGCTGACCGAGCAATCCGAGCGCGATTACATCCGCGAACTGATGGCCGCGATCCGCGCCGAAGTGCTCGGCGGCCATTCGTTCGCCAACGCGCTCGCGCAGCATCCGAAGGACTTTCCGGAGATTTACCGCGCGCTCGTCGCGGCGGGCGAGCATACCGGCAAGCTCGGCCTCGTGCTGTCGCGTCTCGCGGACTACATCGAACAGCGTAATGCGCTGAAGCAGAAGATCATTCTGGCGTTCACGTATCCGGGCATCGTGACGATCATTGCGTTCGGCATCGTCACGTTCCTGCTGAGTTACGTCGTGCCGCAGGTCGTGAACGTGTTCGCGAGCACGAAGCAGGCGCTGCCCTTCCTGACCGTCATGATGATGGCGCTCTCCGCCTTCGTCCGAAGTTACTGGTGGGCCGTGCTGATCGGCGTCGTGATTTTCGCGTGGCTCGTGAAGACGATTCTCGCGCGGCCCGGGCCGCGCATGTCGTTCGACCGCTGGCTGCTGGGCGCGCCGCTCATCGGCAAGCTGGTGCGCGGCTACAACACCGTGCGCTTCGCCAGCACGCTCGCGATCCTCACCGCCGCCGGCGTGCCGATCCTGCGCGCGCTGCAGGCCGCGGGCGAAACGCTCAGCAACACGGCGATGCGCGAGAACGTCGACGACGCCATCGTGCGCGTGCGCGAAGGCTCGTCGCTGTCGCGCGCGCTCGGCAACACGAAGACGTTTCCGCCGGTGCTGGTTCACCTGATCCGCTCGGGCGAAGCGACCGGCGACGTCACCACGATGCTCGACCGCGCTTCCGAAGGCGAAGCGCGCGAACTCGAACGCCGCACGATGTTCCTCACGAGCCTGCTCGAACCGCTGCTTATCCTTGCGATGGGCGGCGTCGTGCTCGTGATCGTGCTCGCGGTGATGCTGCCGATCATCGAACTGAATAATCTGGTGCAGTGATGAACGCCCTTCAAACTCGCTTACTGACGCTCGCCGCGCTCGCGCTCTTTTGCGTGACGGTGACGTATTGGGTCGTCACGCTGACTTCGCGGCAAACCGCGCCGCTGCCCGCCGCGGCGGCGACGCGCCAGCCGTCGGTCGAGCAGGCTGCGACCATTTTCGGCGGACGGCTGGAGCGTCAGGCCAATTCGGACGTGCATCTGTTCGGCATTCTCGCGCTGCAGGGCGGCGCGGCGGCCATCGTGAGTTACGGCGGCGAGGCGGCGAAAGCCGTGTCGCTGGGCGGTCCGCTCACGCAAGGCGTGAAGCTTTCGGAAGTGCGCGCGCGCTCGATCATCATCGAGCGCAACGGCGTCAAGTCGGAGATTTTCCTGCCGCAGAATCCGCCCGGCCCGACGATCTGGGTGCGCTGAACGCGACGCGATGCCTCGCTTGCGGCCGAATCACGCGACGAAAGCGGATCGATAGAATGACCGGCGGCTTCGGCAAGGCGGAAAGCCGCGCGATTTTTGTAATCACCGGGCAAGACCCGGAAACAATATTTTCAATTCAAGAGGTAGCAGTCATGCAATTGTGGACCCAACGCCGCATGCAAATTCAACAAGCTCAGGCGCAAGGACGCCGCCAGCGCGGCTTCACGCTGATCGAAATCATGGTCGTGATCGCGATTCTCGGCATTCTCGCCGCGCTGATCGTGCCGAAGATCATGAGCCGCCCGGACGAGGCGCGCCGCGTCGCCGCGAAGCAGGACATCGGCACCATCATGCAGGCGATGAAGCTGTATCGCCTCGATAACGGCCGTTATCCGACGCAAGAGCAAGGCCTGCGCGCGCTGATCGAAAAGCCGACGACCGAGCCGGTGCCGAACAACTGGAAAGACGGCGGCTATCTCGAGCGCCTGCCGGCCGATCCGTGGGGCGGCCAGTATCAATATCTGAATCCGGGCGTGCACGGCGAAGTCGACGTGTTCAGCTACGGCGCGGACAACAAGGCCGGCGGCGAAGGCAACGATGCCGACGTCGGCTCCTGGCAGTAAATCGGCGGCTTGAATCGTGAACGGGCATTCGGCGGCGCGGCGTCAGGCAGGCTTCACGCTGCTCGAAATGCTCGTCGTGCTGGTGATCGCGGGCCTGCTCGTGTCGCTCGCGTCGCTGCAACTCACGCGCAACCCGCGCACCGATCTGAAGGAAGAAGCGCAGCGTCTCGCGCTGCTGTTCGAATCGGCGGGCGACGAAGCGCAGGTGCGCGCGCGGCCGATCGCGTGGCAGCCCATCGACGGCGGGTATCGCTTCGACATCCGCACCGAGGACGGCTGGCGTCCGTTGCGCGACGAACTCCTGCGTCAGCGGCGCTGGGAAGGCGGCGTGACCGGCGTATCCATCCAGTTCCTCGATTCGGACAAAACGGCGGGCCGGCTCGTGTTCGGCACGGAGGCCATCGACTCGCCCATGGAAATCACCTTGTTCTCGGCGGTAGGCCGCGTGACGATCGTCGGCAGCGGCAACGGCCGCTATCAGGTGCAGTGATGCGCCAGCGTCGTCATCAACGCGGCTTCACGATGATCGAAGTGCTCGTCGCGCTGGCGATCATCGCGGTGGCGCTCGCCGCCTCGGTGCGCGCGGTCGGCTCGCTCGCGACGGGCGAAGCGGAGCTTCATCGGCGGCTGCTCGCGGGCTGGAGCGCGGACAACGAACTCGCGCAGCTCAGGCTCTCGCATCAGTTTCCGGCGATCGGCTCGCGCACGTTCGACTGCTCGCAGGGCAATCTGAAACTCTCGTGCACGCAGCGCGTGAGCCAGACGCCCAATCCGATTTTCCGGCGCGTCGAGATGCTGGTCACGACGCCGGGCCGCTCCGGCTATCTGGCGCAAATGGTCACGGTGGTGGCGAATGAAACGAACCGCTCGCTCTGACCGCCGCACCAGTCAGCGCGGTTTCACGCTGCTGGAAATGCTGATCGCCATCGCGATTCTCGCGGTGCTCGCGGTGCTGTCGTGGCGCGGGCTCGATTCGGTGATTCGCGGCCGCGCGACCATCGAGAACGCGATGCAGGACGAGCGCATCGTCGCGCAATTGTTCGACCAGATGCGTATCGACGCGCGCCAGGCCGCAACCGACGACGAAGCCGGCCAGCCCGCCGTGCAGATCGGCAATGGCTCGCTGCAGATCGTGCGCGGCGTTTTCGCGCCCGGTACGGCGCCGCGTCTGCAAGTGGTGCGCTACAGGCTGTCGAATGGGCGGATCGTGCGCTATGCATCGCCGCCGCTGTCGAATGTCGGCGAAGTGCGGCGCGCGTTGCAGTCGGGCGATTCGGGCGACGGCTGGACATCGATTCCGCTGATGGGCGGCGTGGCGTCGCTCGCGACGCGCGTCTACATTCCGGAAAAAGGCTGGACGACGCGCATGGGCGACGTGTTCGCGCAGATCAACCAGAACGACAACAACCTGAAAGTGCCGCAACTGGGCAACGCGCCGCTGGCGCGCGCCGTGTCGGGCGTTCAGGTCGCGGTCGGCGCGCGCACGCTGGCGACGCCGATCACGCGCGTCTTTCTGGTCGGAGAATGAACATGCGCGCTCCGAACCGGAAGAAGCAGCGCGGCGTCGCGATCATCAGCGCGCTGCTCGTCGTATCGCTCACGGCGATTCTCGTCTCGGGCATGCTGTGGCGTCAGCAGGTGCAGATTCGGCGCATCGAGAATCAGCGGCTGCTCGCGCAGGCGCAATGGATTTCGCGCAGCGCGCTCGACTGGACGCGTCTCATCCTGCGCTCGGAAGCCGATACTTCGCCGACGGTCACGTATCTCGGCGGCGTGTGGGGCGTGCCGATCGCGCGGACGAAGCTGTCGGATTTTCTCGGGCAGATCGGTGAAGTGCGCGCGCAGCAAGGCGCGTCGACGTATCTGTCCGGCTCGATCGAGGACGCGCAGGCGAAATTCAACCTGCGCAATCTGGTGTCGACGCCGACGCCCGGCGTGCTGACGATCAACGTCGCGCAGATTCAGGCGTTTCAGCGGCTGCTGACGATGCTCGGCATCAACGGTTCGCTCGCGAAGACGGTCGCGCTGCAGATGCGCGCCGGCCTCGCGCGCTCCGCAACGCGCTTCCAGACGCAAACGGGCAACAGCGCGACCACGGCGAGCGGCCAGAACAACGAATCGACGACGCTCGCGGCGATCGCGCAGGGCGGCGGCGCGGCCGGCGGCGGCAATTTCACCGACGATCCCGGCCTGAAGGACGCGGACAGCAACGCGCCGGTCGCGCCCTTGCAGATGATCACCGTCGATTCGCTGCTCGACGTGCCGGGTTTTTCCGCGGAAGCGGTCGCGAAGCTGAGGCCGTTCGTCACCGTGCTGCCGACGACGACCGCCGTGAACATGAACACCGCGCCCGCCGAAGTGATCGCCGCGCTGATCCCGGGCATGAATCTGTCGCAGGGACAAGCGTTCGTCGCGCGCCGCGAGACGGTGTTCTTTCACGACATCGGCAACGTGCAACTCGCGCTGACCGGCGCGGGCGTCAAGACGGTCTCGATCGATTCGAACGAGATGGACGTCACGACGAAGTATTTCGTGATCCACGGGCGCGTCGAACACGAGCGCGCGCAACTGGAGCGCACGACGCTCGTGTATCGCGATCCGACGACGCATACGACGCGCATCGTCTACACGCGTGATTCGCTGTAGAACCGATGCGCTGTTATTGATGAGAGGAAGTGGCCTTTGAGCACACTGATCGTTTTGTTACCGCCGCGCGATCCCGCGGTGCGCTCGGAAGAGTGGCATCTGCCGGATCTGCCGTTTCTGCTGCTCGACAAGCGCGGCGAGCCGCAACGCATCGGCCGCGCGGCGATCGGGCTGTTGCCGCGCGCGAGTGCGACCGTGCTGATCGTCGCTGCGCGCGACACGCTTCTGCTCGCCGCTGCCGTGCCGCCACTCAAGGGGCCGCGCTTGCGGCAGGCGCTGCCGAACGTCGTCGAGGATCAGCTGATCCAGGATCCGCAGACGTGCCACATCGCCGTCGATCCGGTCGCCCTCGCCGATGGCAAGCGCGTCGTCGGCGTGATCGATCGCGGCTGGTTCCGCTTCGTGGTCGGCGCGTTTTCGGGCGCGGGGCATCGCAATCTGAAGGCCGTGCCCGCGATGCGCTGCCTGCCGGTTCCGGCCGCCGTGCCATTCGATGAAACCGGCGAAGCCGAAGAGATCGAAGCGCCGCCGCAGCCGTTTATAGCGGGGCTGCTCGGTCATGTCGTGTCGACCGCGCCCGCGCTGATCGGCGAAATGGCCGCGCCCTCGCCCGCCGCGCTCGGCGCGCCGCGCATCGAGGTGGCGATTGCGCGCGGCGAACGCGCGGCGCTCGGCGAAGGACTCGCGCTGCCCGCCGATTCGATCGAGGCAACGCTCGCCGCGCTCGCCGGCGATCAACCCGTGACGCTTTATTCGCTCGCCGATCTGCCCGGCGACGAACCGCGCCTGTCCGGTTCGCGCAATGCTGCGGCGGCCATCGCCGGCGCGCATCCGATCACGTTCGAGGCGCTCGCGCGCAACGCGCTCGCGTGCCGCTTCGACCTGTGCCAGTTCGAATTCGCCGCGCAACCGTGGCGGCTCGACCGCGCGACGATCCGGCGTCTGCGCGTGCCGATCGCGCTCGTGGCGGCGTCGGTGGTCGTGTCGATCATCGGCATCAACGTGCAATGGCTGCAGCTTGCGCGTCAGCGCGACGCGATCAGCGCGCAGGAAACCGAGCTCCTGCTCAACGCCTTCCCGAAGACGACGACCGTGCTCGATGCGCCCGACCAGATGACGCGCAATCTCGATCGTCTGCGCGTGGCATCGGGCGAGCTGTCGCCGTCGGATTTCCTGTCGCTCGCCGACGGCCTCGCGCGCTCGCTCGGTCCGGTGCCGGTGAACGGCGTCGCGGGGCTCGATTATCGCGAGCGTCGGCTGGAAGTGACCTTCAAGCCGGAGACGAAGGTCGATCCCGATCTTTCGAAGCGCCTTGCCGCGAACGGCCTGAACGGATCGATCGATACGAACACAGGCAAATGGACGATCAGGAGCGGCCAATGAAAGCGGAAATCGGACGTTCCCTGTCGGAATTCTGGGAAGCGCGCACGCCGCGCGAGAAGACCATTCTCATGTGGGGCGGCATCGCGGTCGGGCTCGCGCTCGTCTATCTCGTGCTGTGGGCGCCCGCCTATGAAGGCCGCGCGCGGCTGCGCGAATCGCTGCCGACGATGCAGCGCCAGCTCGCGACGATGACCGCGCAGGCCAACGACGCGCGCTCGCTCGCGCCCGCCGCCGAAGGCGTGATGCCGACCGGCGCCGCGCTGCGCGATGCGCTCGCGAAGTCGCTCGCCGACAACGGCATGCAGCCGACGCAGGTTCAGGTGATCGGCGCGGCGGTGCAGATTCAGTTGAAGAACGCGTCGTTTCCGAACTGGACGGCGTGGCTCGACGACGCCCGCAAGCAGTTCAAGGTGCAGGTCTCGGAGGCGCACGTCACGGCGCTGAAGCCGGATGGCCAGGTCGATCTGACGGCATCGCTGCAACCGGCCGGCACGAAATGAGTTACTGGACGCGACGAATCCGGCTCGCGTTGCCGGCGCTTTTCGTGATCGTGATTTCGGTCGCCGGCACGCTGCTCGCGATGATGCCCGCCGCGTGGATCGTGCCGCAGTTCTCGAAGGCAACGGGCGGCCATGTGAATCTGGTCGATCCGGCGGGCTCGCTGTGGAGCGGCTCGGCCACGCTGATGCTCGCCGCGGGCAGCGACGGCGCGGGCGCGACGCTCTTGCCGGGGCGCATCGAATGGACGACGGCGTTTCTGCCGCTCTTCACCGGCCGCGTTCACATGACCATGCGTCAGACCGAAGCGATGCCCGATGCCGTGATCGTCGACGCCACCACGCGCGGCGCGGTCATCACCGCCGGCCAGATCGCCGTGCCCGCGACGTTGCTCTCGGGCCTCGGCGCGCCGTTCAATACGCTCGATTTCGACGGCAGCGTGCGGCTCTCGTGGACGGAGTTCCGCCTGCTGAACCGCAATGCGTACGGGCAAGTGGTCGTCACGCTCGATGACATGGCTTCGCGCGTCTCGCGCGTGAAGCCGCTCGGTTCGTATCGCGTCGCGTTGCAGGCGCAGGGCGCGTCCGCGACCATCGATCTTTCGACGAGCAAAGGTCCGCTGATGCTCACCGGCAACGGCGCGATCTCACCGGAATCGACGTCGTTCCAAGGCACGGCGACGGCCGCGCCGGATCAGCGGGAAAACCTCGCGGGTCTGCTCAACCTGCTCGGCCGTCACACCGATCCGGACACGGTCGCCCTGACCTTCATGCGTTGATCAGCGGCTGGCGGTTTGCGCCGGACTCGACGCGGGCGCGGGCGCTTGAACCGCGCCCGTTTCGCGATCCATCTGCCCGACATCCCAGCCGCCGCCGAGCGCCTTCACCAGTCCGACCGACGACACCATCCGCTGTCCCGCGATGTTCGCGAGCTTCTGCTGCGCGGTGAATGCAGTCGTCTGCGCGGTCAGCACGCTGATGAACGCGACCGTTCCCGCCTTGTACTGATTGTTGATGATCGCGAGCGCCTGCTGCGCCGATTCCACGGCCTGCTGCTGCACGACGATTTCCTTCTCCAGAATGCGCAGCGACGCGAGATTGTCTTCGACGTCCTGGAACGCGGTCAGCACCGTCTGCCGATACGTCGCGACGTTCTGGTCGTAAGTCGCGCGCGCGGCTTCGGTGCGTGCGGAGCGCAGGCCGCCGTCGAAAATGGTCGCGGCGATGTCCGGCCCGAGCGTCCAGAAGCGCGACGGCGCGCGCAGCAATTGCGACAGCACCGAGCTTTCGAAGCCGCCTTGCGCGGAGAGCGTGAGCGTCGGGAAGTACGCGGCCATTTCGATGCCGATCTGCTCGTTCGCCGCCGCGGCCTTGCGTTCCGCCGACGCGATGTCGGGCCGGCGCTCGAGAATCGCGGATGGCATCTGCACGGGAACGGTCGGCGGCGTGGCGTCGAGCGGAATCGGCGGAATCGAAAACGTGGAAGCGGCCTCGCCGACGAGCACCGCGATCGCATGTTCGTACTGCGCGCGCGCGACGCCGTTATCGATGGCCGATGCCTGCGCCGACTGCAACTGCGTCTGCGCCTGAATCACGTCCGAACGCGCGACGATGCCCTGCGCGTACTGATTCTGCGTGAGCTTGAGCGATTGCTCGTAGGCCGCGACGGTGTCGTCGAGGAGTCTTTGCTGCGCGTCGAGCGAGCGCAACTGGAAATAGGTTTGCGCGAGCGTGGCCTGCGCGGACAGCCGCGCGTTGGCGAGATCGGCGGCGGCGCCTTCCTGGCCGGCCTTTTGCGCGGAGACCGTGCGCGACACGCTGCCCCACAGATCCGGTTCCCACGATGCGTCGAGCGCAAGGCTGAACTGGTTGGTGACGGCACCCGTCTGCCCGAGGCTGGAGCTGCTGGTCGACCGGTTGCCCGCGCCCGTTCCCGAACGCGCCGCCGAAGCCGATGCGCCGATCGTCGGGAAATACGCCGCGCGCGCCTCGCCGACGAGCGCGCGTGCCTGACGATACGCGGCCGCGTATTGCGCGATGGTCTGGTTCGATTGATTCAGGTGCGCTTCGAGATCGTCGAGGCGCTCGTCGCGATAGATGCTCCACCATGCGCCGCGATCGGCCTGGTCGGCGGGCTGGGCGACTTTCCAGCCTTCGGGCGCTTCCTTGTAGCTGGCCGGGACCGCCGTCGTCGGGCGCTGATAATCGGGCCCGACAGCACAGCCGGCGATGAACATCGCGAGCATGGCGGCGAGCGCCGTCGTGGTCAGGCGCGCGGCGGCGGAAGCGGGAAAGGCGGGGCGATACGGCATCTGCTTGTCGGAATTCCTGTCGGCGCCGCGCCGTTCGATATGACGGACGCGGCAAGCCGAAATGGTAACGGAACGCGACGGGCGCTCGTGCGGCGCGCGCGTCAGGCAGACGTTAGCGTAACGGGTTCGCCGTAAGGCGGGTGTTACGCAGCGGGTGGAATCGGTTACGACGCGTTACGGTGACGATTATCGTCCGCTACCGGGACACGGCGAGCAGGGCGCCGAGAGCAACGGTCGCGCCGGCGCTTTCGCGGGCGCGGCCGCCGCCTTACGACGCTGACGGTTCTCGAACCATCCCATGCCCAAGACGACGAACGATCCGCCCGGCAGCAGGAACACGATCAGATACAACGCGAGTTTCCACGAACTCAGCTTCGGCGGGACGAAGTGACGGGAGGCGTCGGCGATCTTGCTGCTGATGGGGCCGAAGCGTCGGCGGGCGGTACGGACAAAGCGGGTCATCGAAAGGTCCTTCGGGCGTCGGCGAGCGACGGCGGGCGGTCAGAACATGGTCTCGGGCGGCGCATGAAGCGCGTAACTCGTTGCATAGAATAATATTGACTGTGCAACTACTTTTCAAGATACTGCTGATTGCTTTTCGCAATTGTTGCCTTTAGGAGACGCGGCGCAGTGTCACACTTTTGCATCCGCGGTTTGACCGATGTCGCATAACGGCGAACCGCTTTACGATCCCGCGACGATCCAGCTCGAAACGAGCCTCGGCTACTACCTCGCGAAGGCGCGCAACGTGCTCGTCATGCGAACGGATCAGGCGTTGAAGCCGCTCGAACTCACGTCGCCGCAGATCGGCGTGATTCTGCTGCTCGCGTCGGGGCGGGCGCGCACGCCGCTGGAACTGTCGCGCGAGCTGTCGTACGACAGCGGCTCGATGACGCGCATGCTCGACCGGCTCGAGAAGAAGGGTTTCGTCAGCCGCGCGCGTAGCGAAGTGGACCGGCGAATCGTCGAACTCAGTCTGACGGAGCGCGGACGTGACGCGGCGGCGCGTTTGCCGGTGATCGGCGCGGCCGTGCTCAACGAGCAGTTGCACGGCTTTACCCGCGCCGAGCTGGATCTGCTGATCGCGATGCTCGCGCGCATCGTCGGCAATACGCCGATGGGCGACTGCGCGCCATGCATGCTCGACGACGACTTGCCCTGATTCATCGGAATTAACCTGCATTTCTGCGCCGATTTCACTGTCTGAGCAGAGAATGCCGCGACAAGAAATAGTTTGCGTGCGATGCGCGTTTCGAGCGCCGCGCGCCGGAGAAACCTTCGATGTCCACATCCACTGCGGGCACGCCCGCCACGCCGCCCACGCCCGTGCCGCTCACGGGCGGCATCCTCGCCCTTTTGACGATGGGCCTCGCGCTCGGCACCTTCATGGAAGTGCTCGACACGTCGATTGCGAACGTCGCCGTGCCGACCATTTCGGGCAGCCTCGGCGTCGCGACGAGCGAAGGCACGTGGGTCATTTCGTCGTACTCGGTCGCTTCGGCGATTGCGGTGCCGTTGACCGGCTGGCTCGCGCGGCGCGTCGGCGAGGTGAAGCTCTTCACGATTTCCGTGCTGCTGTTTTCGATCGCGTCGGCGCTGTGCGGGCTGGCTCACAACTTCGAATCGCTGATCGCGTTCCGGCTGCTGCAAGGCCTCGTCTCCGGCCCGATGGTCCCGCTGTCGCAAACCATCCTCATGCGCAGCTATCCGCCCGAAAAGCGCGGCCTCGCGCTCGGTCTCTGGGCGATGACCGTGATCGTCGCGCCGATCTTCGGCCCGGTGATGGGCGGCTATATCACCGACAACTACACCTGGCCGTGGATCTTCTATATCAACGTGCCGATCGGCGTGTTCTCGGCGGCGATCGCGTACTTCCTGCTGCGCGGCCACGAGACGAAGACGACGCAGCAGCGCATCGACGGTGTCGGATTGGCGCTGCTCGTGATCGGCGTCGCGAGCCTGCAGATGATGCTCGACCTCGGCAAGGACCACGACTGGTTCAACTCGAACTTCATCGTGACGCTGGCGATCGTGTCGGCGGTCTCGCTCGCGTTCATGTTCGCGTGGGAGTTGACCGAGAAGGAACCGGTGATCGACCTTTCGCTCTTTCGCGACCGCAACTTTGCGATGGGCGTGCTCATCACGTCGCTCGGCTTTCTCGCGTTCTTCGGCTCGGTCGTCGTGTTGCCGTTGTGGTTGCAGACCGTGCTCGGCTACACGCCGTGGCTCGCGGGTCTCGCCACCGCGCCGGTCGGGATTCTCGCGCTGGTGCTGTCGCCGATCATCGGGCAGAACATGCATCGGCTGAATTTGCGCGTGGTCGCGAGCTTCGCGTTCCTCACGTTCGCGTTCGTGTCGCACTGGAACTCGACCTTCACGCTCGATACGCCGTTCGACCAGATCATCTATCCGCGCTTGATTCAGGGCATCGGCGTCGCGTGCTTCTTCGTGCCGATGACGACGATCACGCTCTCCAGCGTCTCCGACGAACGGCTCGCGGGCGCCGCGGGCCTGTCGAACTTCCTGCGCACGCTGTCGGGCGCGATCGGCACGGCGGTCAGCACGACGTTCTGGGAAAACGACATGATCCGCCATCACGCGCGTCTGACCGAATCGGTCACGCCTTATTCGGCGGGCACGAACGCGTATTCGGACCTGCTGTCGGGACTCGGCTTGTCGGGACAGGCGCTGACCGCGCAACTGGATCGCGTGGTGTCGGCGCAGGCGTACATGATGTCGACCAACGACTTCTTCCGCATTTCGTTCTATGCGTTTCTCGTGCTGGCCGCGATGGTCTGGCTGACGCGGCCGAAGAAGGGCGCGTCAGCCTCGATGGGACACTGAACTACTGAGGCGTGAGCGGCGTGACCGACTGCCCCGGCTGGTTCTCCAGATTGAGCGGGACCGGCTGATCCAGCGGGCTGACCTGCACGCCGCTCGGCGCGGGTGCAGGCGGGGTCTGCGTGGCTTGCGGCGTTTCGGTCTTGCGCAGTCCGGGGCCATTCTTGATGAACTGCTTGAAATCCGCGCCCGCCTGCCACGGATTCGGCTGGCAGCCGAGCGGATTATCGCAATGCGCGGCGAAACCGATCGTCGCGGTGCCTTCGTTGGTCGGCGTCTTGGTGATCTGATACGCGAGCGCGCGCTTGCCGCTCGACGGCCCCGCCGTCTGGATGATCGAATCGGTGACGGTCTGCAGCTTGTATTCGGAATGGTTCGTCACCCAGACCTGGGCGCGCGCCCACCACGCGTCGCATTCCGGCTTGCTCATGCAGGTGAGCGGTTGCGTGGCCTGCTCCATCGTCGTGCTGCTGACCTGGTCCTGCACGGCGCAGCCGCTAAAAAGGGCGAGCCATGCAGCCCCAAGCGCGGCGGCGGCGAAGTACTTCTTCTTCATTACTCCCCCGATCGTCGAAAAGTCGGCCATATTTTGACCCCTCAAATCGGATGATGTGATGACGCGTTTCCCTCTGTTGCATAAGCCGGAAACAATTGCCGCCGCGTGCTGACACCGCAGCGGAAAAATCGCCTCACGCGTTCGCGGGGTTCAGCTTGTAGACGTGATACGCCGCAACGAAGGCGTCGAACGTTTCGGTGTCGCTGCTTTCGACGACCGCCTGTTCCACAAGCGATTTTGCCGCAAGCTCGTCCATCACGCGCTCTTCTGCGACGGAAAGCGGACGCGCACGAAAATCTTCCGCGTGACGCGCGCTGAGATCGAGCGCGAACTCGTCGAAGGTTTGCTGCTTGTCGCGCATCGTTTGCAGCACGCGCGCGGACGGCGTGAGCGACGCATCGGCGATGCGCGGCCGCAGCGCTTCCAGCGCGCGCGTGTGATCGCCGTTGCCGTTTAGCGTGTCGAGCGTCTTCGCGACCGGTTCGATTGCATCGAAGAGTTCTTCGGCCCATTGCTGCATCGGCACGCTTGCGCCGTCGCGTTGCAGCGCGAGACCCGGCTTGCGCCCTTCCTTCGACACCGTCATGAAATTCGCGTTGGCTTCGATGCTCGCGCCGGGCGGCAACAGCGGGCTGTCTTCCAGTGCGCAATAGAGCAGATACGCATCGAGAAAGCGCGCGGTTTCGAGCGAGATGCCCGTCGGCACGAACGGATCGATGTCGAGGCAGCGCACTTCGATGTACTGCACGCCGCGCTCGGCCAGCGCATGCAGCGGACGTTCGCCCGAATGCGTGACGCGCTTCGGGCGGATCGTCGAGTAGAACTCGTTTTCGATCTGCAGCACGTTCGTGTTGATCTGCACCCATTCGCCGTCGCGCTGCGTGCCGATGGCTTCATACGGCGCATACGGCTGGCTCACGGCTTTGGCGAGCACGTCGAGATACGCGTCGAGATTGTCGTAGCTCGGCAGCAGATCGGCCTGCGCGGGATTGTTGGTGTATCCGAGATCGCTCATGCGCAGGCTGGTCGCGTGCGGCAGATAGAACGTGGCGGCATCGAACGTTTCCAGATGATGCTTCTTGCCGGCGACGAAGCGCTTGTTCAGCGCCGGCGACGCGCCGAACAGATACATCAGGAGCCAGCTCGTGCGGCGGAAATTGCGGATCAGCGCGAAGTAGCGCTCGGACTGAAAGTCTTTCGCGGACAGCGTGCTCGTCGCATCGAGCGCCTGCCAGGCGCGCCATACGTTTTCATCGAGCGAATAGTTGTAGTGGATGCCCGCGATGCATTGCATCGTGCGGCCGTAGCGCAGCGCGAGGCCGCGCCGGTACACCGTCTTCAACATGCCGATGTTCGACGTGCCGTAATAGCCGAACGGAATCTCGTCCTCGGGCGGCAGCGAGTTGGGCATCGAATTGTTCCACAGCAACTCGTCGCCCATGTGCGCGTACGCGAAGCGATGCAGCGCGTCGAGGCGATCGAGCGTGATCGCCACATCCGATTCGGCGGGCGTGATGAGCTCGACGAGCGCCTCGGAGTAATCGGTCGTGATGAGCGGATGCGTCAGCGCGGAGCCGAACGAGCGCGGATGCGGCGTCATCGCCAGCTTGCCCTGTGGCGTCACGCGCAAGCTTTCTTTTTCGATGCCGCGCAAGCCTTGGCGCAACGCGTCGGCATGCGGACCGGACGCGAGCGCGGCAAGCCTGCGCTCGAAAGCGCCGGCCTTGGTGTGAGCGGGATTCTTGTTTGCCATTGAAGCGTTCTGCGAGGAGCGCGAGCGCGTGTGCGCGCGGTCGTATTTTTAGGGTAGCGGGCACTTTAACATCTCGGTGTATGGCGTGCTTGGGCCCAGACCAGGCAAGGGATTGCGGGTTTTTCGGGAGATGCGCGGGAGATCCGCGGAATACGCGGCGGTGCGCTTTGGAGCCGCTTGGAGCGGCTCGCGAGGACATCGAAGCGCTCGCGCGTCATGTCGACGGCGAGCGCGCCTGCTTCATGCAACCTTGTTGGTTTCGTTGCGCGCGCGTTCGGTTTCGAGCAGCGCTTCCTTGCGCGGCGTGCCCCAGCGATAGCCGGCGATCGCGCCATCCTTGCCGATGACGCGATGACACGGAATCGCGAGCGCCACCGGATTCGACGCGCACGCATTCGCCACCGCCCGCACCGCGCGCGGCGCGCCGAGCGATTCGGCGATCTCGGTGTAACTGCGCGTCTGCCCATACGGGATGCGCCGCAACGCGTCCCACACGCGCCGTTGAAATGCGGTCGCGCCGATGTCGAGCGGCAAATCGAAGCGCTCGCGCGTGCCTTGCAGATACGCGCGAATCTGCGCGATGAACGGCTCCAGTTTCGCGGCATCCTCGACGCGTTCGGCCTGCGCGAAATCGGCGGCGAGCTGATCGACGAGCGTGGGCGCGTCGTCGCCGAATGCGATCTTGCAGACGCCCTTGTCGGTCGCGGCGATGAGCACGGCACCCAGCGGCGTCGCGGCGGTCGCGTAACGCACGGTCAGCCCAGCGCCCTGACGCTTATACGCGGACGGCGTCATGCCGAGTTCCGCGGGCACGGCCTCGTACATGCGCGACGGCGAGCCGAAACCGGCGTCGTGCGTCGCGCGTGTGACGTCGCGGCCGCGCTGCAACGCATCGCGCAGCACGCCGGCACGCTGCGCCGCCTGATACTGACGCGGCGAAATGCCGACGATTCGCGAAAACAGGCGCTGCAGGTGAAACGGGCTGACGTGCACGGCGTCGCTCAATTGCGCGAGCGTCATGCGTTGCTGCGGATCGGCGTCGAGCACCTTGCATGCGCGCTCGACGATCGCGAGTTCGCGCGGCAGGCTCGTCGGCTGGCAGCGCTTGCACGCGCGGTATCCGGCTTGTTCGGCGGAGTCGGTCGTCGGAAAGAATTCGACGTTCTCGCGACGCGGCGCACGCGACGCGCACGACGGTCGGCAAAACACGCCGGTCGTGCGAACGGCGAAGAAGAAGGCACCGTCGGCGCGCTCGTCGCGATCGACGACGGCTTGCCAGCGGCTTTCATCGGAGGAAAAAACAGGGTTCGTGACGGTTTTCATGACGACCTCGATGGCTCTTGGGTACGTGACCACTGTAGAGCCGCCCAACTGAGGTTACGCGCCGATTCTTGCTCTGTCATCGGTCCGCGAAATCCGAAAAGTGACGCTCAGATACCACAAAGGGACGCCATAGGGGTTTTTACCGAAATTTCTATTGCGTCGCATCAAGTGGCTGTGTATGATTGGAACTGTCTCCTCCATGTCTCCTCCTGATATGGATTCAGCCCGCCCACTAAGGCGGGCTTTTTTTCGTCCGTGGTTTTTGCTTGTTCGAAACGTCAGCGCAAAAAAACCGGGCGCGTGGCCCGGTTTCTCGTAGACGATTCCGCCGCCGTTACAGCACGTAGCGCGACAAATCCTCGTCTTGCGCCACATCGCCGAGCGCGCGTTCCACATACGGCGCGTCGATTCGCACAGGCTTGCCGGCATGATTGCCCGCCGCGAACGACACTTCTTCGAGCAGCTTCTCGATCACCGTATAAAGCCGCCGCGCGCCGATATTTTCGGTCTTCTCATTCACCGAAAACGCGATTTCCGCGAGACGCCGGATGCCGTCTTCCGCAAAGTCGAGCTCGACGCCTTCGGTCGCCAGCAGCGCCTTGTACTGCTTGACGAGACTCGCATCAGTCGAATTCAGGATCGATTCGAAATCGCCGACGGACAGCGAATCCAGCTCGACGCGAATCGGAAAGCGCCCCTGCAGTTCGGGAATCAGATCGCTCGGTTTGGCGAGATGAAACGCGCCGCTCGCGATGAACAGGATGTGATCGGTCTTGATCATCCCGTACTTCGTGTTGATGGTCGTGCCTTCGACGAGCGGCAGCAGGTCGCGCTGCACGCCCGCGCGCGAGACTTCGGCGCCGCCCGTCTCGCTGCGCGACGCGATCTTGTCGATCTCATCGAGAAACACGATGCCGTTCTGCTCGACGTTCTGCACCGCCTTGCTCTTGACCTCTTCGTCGTTGAGCATCTTGCTGGCTTCTTCGTCGGTCAGCAGCTTGAGCGCTTCCTTGACCTTCACCTTGCGGCGCGTCTTCTTGCCGCCGCCGATGTTCGCGAACATCGAGCGAATCTGTTCGGTCATGTCTTCCATGCCCGGCGGCCCCATGATGTCCATGCCGACTTGCGGCATTTCCACATCGAGCTCGATTTCCTTGTCGTCGAGCGCGCCTTCGCGCAGGCGCTTGCGGAAGGTCTGACGCGTGGCGTTGTCGCCGCCTTCGCTGCCCGACGACTCGATCGCGTTCGTGGCGCCGAATCCGACCGGCCGCGCCGTCGGCAGAAGAATGTCGAGGATGCGGTCTTCCGCGCGATCTTCGGCCTTCGTGCGGACTTTCTTCATCTCGGATTCGCGCGTCTGCTTCACGGAAATCTCGATCAGATCGCGCACGATGCTGTCCACGTCGCGGCCCACGTAGCCCACTTCGGTGAACTTGGTCGCTTCGATCTTGATGAACGGCGCGTCCGCGAGCTTGGCGAGACGCCGCGCGATTTCGGTTTTGCCGACGCCCGTCGGCCCGATCATCAGAATGTTCTTCGGCGTGATCTCCTGACGCAGCGGCTCGGCGACCTGCTGACGGCGCCAGCGGTTGCGCAGCGCGACGGCAACCGCCTTCTTCGCGCGCCCCTGGCCGATGATGTGCTTGTCGAGTTCGGAGACGATTTCGGAGGGAGTCATGGTGGTCATCGCAAAAGTCCTTTATTCGATCGTCTCGATGACGCGATTGTGGTTGGTGTAGATGCACATGTCGCCGGCGATGGTCAGCGCCTTCTCGACGATGTCGCGCGGCGAGAGATCGGTGTTCTCAATGAGCGCCTGCGCCGCAGCCTGCGCATAGGCGCCGCCCGAGCCGATCGCCGCGATGCCGTGCTCCGGATCGAGCACGTCGCCGTTGCCGGTGATGACGAGCGTGTTGTCCTTGTCGGCGGTGATGAGCATGGCTTCGAGGCGTCGCAGCATGCGATCGGTGCGCCAGTCTTTCGCCAGTTCGACGGCGGCGCGCGTCAGATTGCCCTGATGCTTCTCGAGTTTGGCTTCGAAGCGGTCGAGCAGCGAGAACGCGTCGGCCGTGCCGCCGGCGAAGCCGACCAGCACCTTGCCGCCATAGATGCGGCGCACTTTCTTCGCGCCCCCTTTCATGACGATATTGCCGAGCGTCACCTGACCATCGCCGCCCAGCGCGACCTTGCCGTCGCGGCGCACGGAGACGATGGTCGTGCCGTGAAATTGTTCCATGTGCGTTCCTTGGATAAACAGACGATGCGTGGCGATGAAAGTCCGCCGCGCAGTCGAGAATTCGATGGAGTGCACGGCGCGGGGTTCCGTCGGGCGTGAGGCCCGAGGCGGACGGCGCCGCGCTCGCGCTTGCCGCGATGAAGCTTTTGCGGCGCGCGTCGGATTCATTTTAGGGCGACGCCGGATTTATCAAGGCGTACGGTATCGGCGCTCGCCGTTTTTACCGGGCACAAAGCAAAAAAGGCATCCCTTCGTTGGATGCCTTTTTGCCGATGCGACTGCTTCTGCACAACTTTTTTGCGGCGGCGTCTTCCCCGTTGCGGGCGGTCCCGCGACGCTCGCCTGCCGACAGCGATTTCAGTCGCCGAACAGCTTCTGACGCAGTTCGCGGCGTTCCTGCGCTTCGAGCGACAGCGTGGCGGTCGGACGCGCGAGCAGGCGCGGAATGCCGATCGGCTCGCCGGTCTCTTCGCACCAGCCGTAATCGCCGGACTCGATGCGCGCGAGCGACTGCTGCACCTTCTTCAGAAGCTTGCGTTCGCGATCGCGCGTGCGCAGTTCCAGTGCATGTTCTTCCTCGATGGTCGCGCGGTCCGCCGGGTCCGGCACGATCACCGTTTCCCGCAGGTTCTCGGTCGTCTGGCCGGCATTCTTCAGAATGTCCGCTTGCAACTGTTCGAGCCGGTTCTTGAAGAAGGCGAGTTGATCCTCGTTCATGTAGTCCTTCTCGCTCATCTTCAGGATTTCGGCTTCGGTCAAGAGTTTCGTTGTCATCAGCTTGCTTCTTCAATGTAGGGCGATGTCTTCGCAACGCCCGCACTTGCGTTACCCGCATTCAGCGCATCCGTACGCTAGGGGCTACGCGACACGTCGATGCGGGGCCGAACTCCTCTGGAAACCGATATTGGATGATGCTCCGGAAGACCGGGCGCATTCGCATGGCCCCGGATTTCCGGCCCCGGTGCTTTGACTTGATTTGCCTTCCCCCGGCAAATCGAGGCATCGTCCCGACGGGACATCCCTTCTCCCAAGATCCGCTGGCCGAGCGCCTCGAAGACGCGCATTCAGCGGAACTGCCCTTCTCCAGTGGGGCTGTATTGTAACTGAACCGCAAATTCCAACTAAACCTACGGAAAACCCTGTCGATTTGCGCCGGAATTTCAAAAATATAACGCCTGAACGCGCAAAAAGCGATGACGCTTGGTGGGCGCGACTACATACGCGCACCGAAAGTCGGACATGAAAAACGCCGCGCGCGAGCCCTTCGCGGCGGCGTTCTGTGTCAGTGCCCGTTTTGTCGCCCCGCGTGATTCGCGGCAATCCAAGCGAGATGCATGCCGGATTACTTCACCAGGCAGGCGTCGAGGCCGTCGGTGATCAGATCCTTCGGCAGTTCGATGCCGATGAACACCATCTTGCTGTTCTTCTTCTCGATCGGCATCCACTTGCCGGCGAGATCGCTGCCCATCATCTGATGCACGCCCTGGAACACGACCTTGCGATCGACGCCCTTCATATAGAGCACGCCCTTGTAGCGCAACAGGCGCTCGCCATAAATCTGCAGAATGCCGCCGAGGAAGTCTTCGAGGCGGTTCGGATCGAACGGCTTGTCGCTGCGATACACGAACGACTTGATCTTGTCGTCGTGATGCGCGTGATGATGATGGTGATGCCCGTGCTCGTGATCGTGGCTGTGGTCGTGACCGCAGGTCGAATGATCGTGATCGTGATCATGGTCATGCGCGTGGTCATGATCGTGATCGTCTTCCGCGAGGAAATCCGGATCGATCTCGAGCTTCGAGTTCAGATTGAAACCGCGCAGATCGAAAATTTCCTTGATGTCTGCGTCGCCGAAATTCACGACCTTGATCGCCGCGCGCGGGTTCATGTGCAGCAGGCGATGCTTCAGCGCTTCGAGTTCGTCGGCGGAAACGAGATCGGATTTCGTGATGAACAGGCGATCCGCGAAGCCGACCTGACGCTGCACCACTTCGTGCTGGTCGAGCTGCGCATTCGCGTGCTTCGCGTCGACGAGCGTGATGATCGCGTCGAGCAGGAATTCGTCGGCGACGGTGTTGTCCATGAAGAACGTCTGCGCGACCGGACCCGGATTCGCGAGGCCGGTGGTTTCGATCACGACGCGGTCGAAATCGAGCGTGCCCGCCTTCTTGCGGTTCGCGAGGTCTTCGAGCGCGCGCGCGAGGTCGCCGCGGATCGTGCAGCAGATGCAGCCGTTGCTCATCTGGATGATCTGCTCGTTCGTCTCCTGCACGAGGATCTCGTTGTCGATGTTCTCTTCGCCGAACTCGTTCTCGATCACGGCGATCTTCATGCCGTGCTTCTCGTTCAGGATGCGCTTGAGCAGCGTGGTTTTGCCGCTGCCCAAAAAGCCGGTCAGGATGGTTACGGGAATCATGGTGTCGCCTTTTAAGTTCGGGAAACGCGCGGAATCGAATATTGGAACATATTTGCGGAGCCGACGCTTCGTGCGCCCTTCGCTCGCGAATCGCCCTTAACTGAGGCCGATCACGCGATTTGCAACAGCAGCCCTTTCAGATACTCGCCTTCCGGAAACGCCGTCAGCAACGGATGATCCACGCCCGCGCCGAGCCGCTTGAGGATGCGCGCATCGGCGCGTGCGTCGGCCGCCGCGCTCGCGACGATCTTCTGGAACAAGTCGGTATCGATCGCGCCGGAACATGAGTACGTGAAAAGCAGGCCGCCTGGACGCAGCAACTTGAAGCCGCTCAGATTGATGTCCTTGTACGCGCGCGCGGCGCGATCGACGGTTTCCTTCGACGGCGCGAACTTCGGCGGATCGAGCACGATCAGGTCGAAGCGCCGGCCTTCGTCGTAGAGACGGCGCAGCGTCTTGAACGCATCGGCGTCGAGCCATTCGGCTTTCTCCGCGTCGAAGCCGTTGGCCTTCACGTTCTCCCGCGCGAGCGCGAGCGCTTCGCCCGATGAATCGACGGAGACCACGCGCGTCGCCCCGCCTTTCAGCGCGGCCAGCGAGAATCCGCCCGTGTAGCAGAAGCAGTTGAGCACTTCGCGGCCTTGCGCGTTCTGCGCAACGAGCACGCGGTTGTCGCGCTGATCGACGTAGAAGCCCGTCTTGTGGCCATTGCGCACGTCGACGTGATAGCGCACGCCGCATTCGTTCGCGATGAGCGTCGCCGGAGGCGCGTCGCCGGCGAGCACGCCGGTCGTCTGTTCGAGACCTTCCTTCTGGCGGATCGACACGTCCGAGCGCTCGTAGACGTTCGCGCAACCGGTCGTATCGACGAGCGCCTGCACGATCGCGGCTTTCCATGACTCGACGCCCGTCGCCATGAACTGGCAGACGAGCTGTGCGTGATCGCCGGTATCCGCGACGTAGTAATCGACGATCAGGCCCGGCAAGCCGTCCGCTTCGCCGAATATGAGTCGCGTCGCGCCGGTGTCCTTGACCATGGTGCGCCGATGCGCGACCGCGCGCTGCACGCGGCGCTTGAAGAACGCGTGATCGATGGGCTCGCTTTCATCGAACGTCCAGACGCGCGCGCGAATCTGCGATTGCGGGCTGTACGACGCGCGCGCGAGAAAGCGTCCGTCGGCCGCGCGAATGACGACCGTCGCGCCCGGCGCGGGATTGCCGTCGATGCGCGCGATGGCGTTCGCATAAATCCACGGATGGCGGCGGACGAGCGACTTGTCCTTCGCCGGTTTGAGCGTGATGGTGTCCATTGCAAGCCGAGGCGGCGCGCAGGGCGCTCGCGGAGTTAATCGCGCTTCTTCGCGCGCGGGTGCGCCGCATCGTAGACGCGGGCGAGATGCTGAAAATCGAGCGATGTATAAATCTGCGTGGCCGTGATGCTTGCATGGCCGAGCAGTTCCTGCACCGCGCGCAGGTCGCCGCTCGATTGCAGGACGTGCGTGGCGAACGAATGCCGCAGCACGTGCGGATGCACATTCGACGGAATGCCCGCGAGCAGCGCGAGCCGCTTCACGCGTTCGCGCACCACGCCGGGCGACATGCGGTTGCCGCGCACCGAGAGAAAGAGCGCGTGCGGTTCGAGCTTGACGAACTCGTCGCGCACGGCGAGCCAGGCGCGCAGCGCTTCGACCGCCTTGCTGCCGACCGGCACTTTGCGCATCCGCTTACCTTTGCCGAGCACCGTGACTTCGGCGCCTTCCAGATCGATCCAGCCTTCGGACCGGTGTTCGGCAGTGTCGACGTGGCGAACGTCCAGCCCGACCAGTTCCGCGAGCCGCAGACCCGACGAGTAGAACAGTTCGAGTATCGCGTGATCGCGCAGCGCTTCGGTCGTATCGGCTTGCGGCGCGTCCATCAGCCTCGCGGCGTCATCGACGGAAAGCGCCTTCGGCAGTGTCTTTTCGCGCTTGGGCGCGCGCACCGTCGCGACCGGATTCGCGGGCATCTCGACGCGCTCGGCGAGCCATCGATAGAACGCGCGCCATGCCGACAGCCGATGCGCGATCGAACGCGACGATAATCCGCTCGCGTGCGCGCGCACGACCGCGCCGCGAATATCGGCGGATGTGAGCGATTCCAGTGGACGATCCTTGGCGAGCGCGCGCAGCTCGCTCAACTCGTGCGTATAGCCGCGCAGCGTGTGCTCGGAAAGATGCCGCTGATGCTCGAGCATCGCGAGATAGTCGGCGATCACGTCGGCGGCGGCGTTCATCGTCAATGCGGCAGCAGGCGGGACAGCGCGGCGCTCGCGAGCGCGCCGATCTGCGTGAGGAAATCCGTCGCCATGCCGTCGTGGAAGCGGCGCGGATCAGGCGAGCCCATGACGAGCAGGCCGAAGCTCGGCGCATCCGGGCCGGCTTGCGGATCGCGCAGTGCGATGAGCGACACGGATTCGATCTTGCGGTCGATGTCGGACGGGCCGTCGCTCGGCGCGACCGTCGCCGATGCCGAGTTCGCCGCGCCCAGCCACTGCGCGGCGGCGAAGCCGGTATTCACGCCGCAGTACGGCGCGGCGAGACCGGTCGTGAAAAGGCGTACTTCCTCGCCGACCTGACGGGCGAAATCGGCTTGGCGATAAGCTTCGTCGATATCCCACACGCGCAGCGCGGCGTGCGGCACGTCGAAGATTTCGCACAGCCCCTTGCTGATGGTCGCGGGCAGCGCGTACGGATCGCGCTGCGAGATTACGCGCACGGTCCAGCGATTGAACTTGGTCGAGATGCTGTCGTTTTCGTGGCCGTAGCGCAGCAATTCGGCGAGACGCCGTTCGAGCTGCTTGTTCTTGTCGCGCAGCATTTCCATCTGGCGTTCCTGCAGCGACACGGCCGCTTTGCCGTGCGGATTCGAAAGCCGGATGGTGCCGAGCAGTTCCGCGTGCTCGACGAAGAAATCAGGGTTGTCGAGCAGATAGTCGGCGACTTCGCGTGGATTCATGGTGACGTGTATGCGTTAAACGATGCGATCGAGCTCGATCTCGCCTTCGAAGACCGTTGCGGCGGGCCCGGCCATGAAGAGCGCGGCGGTTTCGTTCTTCGCGCCGTCCCAGCTGATCGTGAGCGTGCCGCCGTGCGTCTCGACGCGAACGGGCGAATCGAGCCGGCCGCGGCGAATGCCGGCCGCCACCGCCGCACATGCGCCCGTGCCGCACGCGAGCGTTTCGCCCGCGCCGCGCTCGTAGACGCGCAGTTTCACCGAATGCCGATCGACGATCTCCATGAAGCCCGCATTGACGCGCTTTGGAAAGCGCGCGTGACGTTCGACGAGCGGACCTTCGGTCAGAACGGGATACGCCTCGACGTCATCGACGATCTGGACCGCGTGCGGATTGCCCATCGACACGACGGAAATCCAGCGCCGGTCGTTGATCGAGCCGTTCACGTCGAGCGGCCAGAGCGTGTCGTTGCCTTCCTTCCGGCCTTCGAGACCTTGCGCGTCGAACGGCACTTTCGGCGGATCGAACACCGGCGTGCTCATATCGACGACGACTTCGCCGTTCTCCTGCATCGTCAGCGTGATGACGCCGTTTTGCACCTGCACGCGCACCGTCGATGCATCCGTCAGACGCCGGTCGCGGACGAACTTCACGAAGCAGCGCGCGCCGTTGCCGCAATGCTCGACTTCACCGCCATCGCAATTGAAGATGCGGTACTTGAAGTCGACGCCTTCGATCGTCGGCTTTTCCACGAGCAGCAACTGATCCGCGCCGACGCCGAAATGACGGTTCGCGAGCGCGCGCACCTGTTCGGCGGACAGATCGAGCGCCTGCGTGTAGCCGTCGAGCACGACGAAGTCATTGCCCGCGCCCTGCATTTTTGTGAATTTCAGTTTCATGGCCGCTATTGTATGTGAGCCGCGATGCCGCGTTTCGCGCGATTCGGGCGTCAATAAAAGCTCGGGTCGCCCGGCGGGCGCGTCTTGAAGCGCTTGTGCACCCAATAATATTGCTCGGGCATGCGCGGAATCTGCTCTTCCAGAAACGCGTTCATGCGGCGCGCGTCGGCCTCGTCGTCGCCGCTCGGATAATTTTCCCAAGGTTTGAAGACTTTCAGCCGATAACCCTTGTAGTTCGGCAAAACTTCTCCGATGAAGGGCACGACCTGCGCCTTGCCCGTCTTCGCGAGCCGGCCGACGGCGGTCAGCGTGCACGTCGGGATTCCGAAGAACGGGACGAACGTGGAGTTGCGCATGCCGTAGTCCATGTCCGCGCCGAGCATCACGGGTTTGCGATCGCGCAGCCAGCGCAGCACGATGCGCGCGCTGTCGGCGCGGCTCGCCATGTCGGCGCCGAAACGGGCGCGCTGTCTCTTCGCCAGTTCCTCGATCTGCGGATTCGAAAACGGCTGATACAGCGAACCGCAGCGCCGATGCAGCGAGTAGTTGAGGAAGATCGAGCCCGCCTCGATGCCGACGAAATGCAGTCCGAGAAAGAGCGTGGGCGGAAGATCGGGATCGGTGAGATCGATGGCGCTATCGACTTCGATCAGCTTTTCTAGCTTCTTCGCGGAGCCGAACCATTGCACGCTGCGCTCGACGTAACTGCGGATCGCGTGCCGAAAGTGCTTCTGCGCGATGTCCTCGCGTTTTTCGTCGGACCACTCGGGGAAGCACAGCTTCAGATTCGTATGGACGATGCGCTTGCGACGGCTCGGAATCTGATAGAGCAGCCAGCCGAGGCCGTCGCCGAAACGCGCGGTGATGCCGTATGGAATCACCGCGAGGAATTTGAGAAAACCGATGGCGAGCGCCACGCCGATACGACCTAGCATGACTCGCTCCGGCGGGCGGACGAGTGGAGCGGGACCGAGGAAGTCAAAAGGGTCAATTCTGTGAAAACTAAGGAAACCGGTATAATAAAACCTTCGCCGAGTTAATGGACAACTTGCGGGGCGAAGCGGGTCGGAGTCTTCTTACTTTCGAGAAGCGCCGGCCTGGAAGCACATCCGCTAAAGCGTCGCCGCTTCAGACTCCAAAAGAAGACGGCTACGTGAATATCAACCGTACTTTTATTGGAGTCTGAAGCGTGTCGAACGACTACCTCTTTACTTCCGAATCCGTTTCCGAAGGCCACCCGGACAAGGTTGCCGACCAAGTCTCCGACGCCATCCTCGACGCCATTCTGTCGCAGGACAAATATTCGCGCGTCGCCGCGGAAACGCTGTGCAACACCGGTCTCGTCGTCCTCGCGGGCGAAATCACGACCACCGCCAACGTCGATTACATCCAGGTCGCGCGCGACACCATCAAGCGCATCGGTTACGACAACACCGACTTCGGCATCGACTATCGCGGCTGCGCGGTTCTCGTCGCGTATGACAAGCAATCGCCGGATATCGCGCAAGGCGTGAACAAGGCGCACGACGACAATCTCGATCAGGGCGCGGGCGACCAGGGCCTCATGTTCGGCTACGCCTGCGACGAAACGCCCGAACTGATGCCGCTGCCGATCCACCTTTCGCATCGCCTCGTCGAGCGTCAGGCAAACCTTCGTCGCGATGGCCGTTTGCCCTGGCTGCGTCCGGACGCGAAGTCGCAAGTCACCGTGCGTTATGTCGATGGCCGCGCGCATTCCATCGATACGGTCGTGCTGTCGACGCAACATTCGCCGGACATCGACCTGCCGCAACTGCGCGAAGCGGTGATCGAGGAAGTCATCAAGCCGACGCTGCCGAAGGAACTCATCAAGGGCGACATCAAGTTTCTGGTGAACCCGACGGGCCGCTTCGTCATCGGTGGTCCGCAGGGCGACTGCGGTCTGACGGGCCGCAAGATCATCGTCGACACGTACGGCGGCGCGGCTCCGCACGGCGGCGGCGCGTTCTCGGGCAAGGATCCGTCGAAGGTCGACCGCTCGGCGGCGTACGCGGGACGTTATGTCGCGAAGAACATCGTCGCGGCCGGTCTCGCATCGCGCGCGCTGATCCAGGTTTCGTACGCAATCGGCGTGGCACGTCCGACTTCAGTGATGGTGAACACGTTCGGCACGGGCCGCGTGTCGGATGCCGAAATCACGAAGCTCGTTCTGGAGCATTTCGATCTGCGTCCGAAGGGCATCATCCAGATGCTCGATCTGCTGCGCCCGATCTACGAAAAGACGGCGGCATACGGTCACTTCGGCCGCGAAGAGCCTGAATTCTCGTGGGAAGCCACCGACAAGGCGCTCATGCTGGCCGAAGCGGCGGGCACGGAGCCGGTCGCAAGCGTGGCGTAACGCCATTCGCCGAACGCGCGGGACAAGAACCGGCAAGCATCGCGCTTGTCGGTTTTTTTTCGCCTGCGCGGCGCGTTTCTTGCGACCGAACCGGACGGCAAAACCGATCATCCACGGAGCCGTCATGCCGTTCGAAACGCTTCTTTCTCCCGTCACAATCGGCAATCTCGAACTGCCGAATCGCGTGGTGATGGCGCCGCTCACGCGCAATCGCGCGTCGCAGCCCGGCGATGTACCCAGCGAAATGAACGCGCACTATTACGCGCAGCGCGCGGGCGCGGGACTCATCGTGACCGAGGCGACGCAGGTTTCGCGGCAAGGTCAGGGTTATGTCGCGACGCCCGGCATCTATTCCGACGCGCAGGAAGCCGGATGGAGAGCCGTCGTGGGCGCGGTTCACGCGCGGCACGGGCGCATCGCGTCGCAGTTGTGGCATGTGGGGCGCGTGTCGCATCGATTGCTGCAGGAGGGCGATGCGCCGCCCGTCGCGCCGTCCGCGATCCGCGCGCGCGACACGCAAGTGTTCGTGAGACACGATGACGGCACCTATGGCATGACCGACGCCGACGAACCGCGCGCGCTTGAGATCGGCGAGTTGCCGGGCATCGTGCTGCAGTTCGTCGATGCCGCGCATCGCGCCAAGCGCGCCGATTTCGACATGATCGAAGTCCACGCGGCCAACGGCTATCTGCTGCATCAGTTCATGGCGACGGGCACCAACCATCGCACCGACGAGTACGGCGGCGGCATCGAAAATCGCGTGCGGCTGGTCGTCGATGTGCTGGAGGCGGTCGCGGGCGTGATGGGCGCGAATCGCGTCGGCATCCGGATATCGCCGAACTTCACGGGATTCGATCTGCACGACGATGAAGGCGAAGCGTCATCGCTGTATCTGGCGCGCGAGCTGAAGCGCATCGGCATCGCGTATCTGCATCTGGCGGAAGGCGACTGGGCGGGCGGCGCGCCGCTTTCGGACGGCTATCGAGACGCGCTGCGGGAGGCTTACGACGGCGCGATCATCGTCTGCGGCGAATACACCGCGGAAGAAGCCAATGCGCGCATCGAACGAGGCGAAGCCGACGCCGTGGCTTTCGGTCGCGCGTTTCTCGCGAATCCGGATTTGGTCGAGCGCTTCAGGATGAACGCGCCGCTCAACGCGCCCGACGAGGCGACGTTCTACGGCGGCGGAGAGAAAGGCTACACGGACTATCCGACGCTCGACGAGGCCGAGCGCAAGTGAGGGATTGCGCGATTGCGCGATTCAGCGCGCCGCGAACGCGTACCAGCCGGCGCTCGTCGCCGACACGCGACGCGGACGACGGCTCGTCAGCGCAGCCGCTTTCGGCTTCGGCGCGGGCGCGCGCAACTGCACCGGACGGCGCAACAGCGCGCGCAACGACACCCGGCGCGAGGCCGCGCGCACGCGCAGATTGAAGAAGAACCCGCGGAACCACGACCGGATGCCGTCGACCGGATGCACGTTCTTCAGTTGCTCGGCGAGCAATTGCGTGCGGGTGGAGTGATGGCGCAGCGCGCGGATCATGCCGCGGCGCGCAGGACGCGCGGCTCGCGATGCGACGCGAGTAAGTCCGATAGCGATTCGGTGGTTCATGTCGGCGGGAAAGGTCGGTTTGCGTGGAAGCAGACTCGACGATAGTCGTCTCAAAAATGAAGTTCAACGCTTCGATTCAACAGCATTTGCGAAGTTGCACCGAATTGATGCGGATCAATGTACAGGACCAGTATTACCCGGGTAAGTCCGCGTTTTCCCTGCCGTTTCATGAAGCGGCTGCTTATAAAAATCGGCGGAAGCGTTCTCGCATGGGCCTTCCTGCGCTGCCGGATTTACAATCCCCGTATTCGCCCCAATTCCGGATATAGCGTCGACGGCATGAAGAAATTCGAAAGCCGCCGGAGCCAAGAACTGAAATGTCTGATCAAAACCTGCTGAAATCGAAGAAGGAACAGGTGCACGAGCTGCGTCGAAACGGCTACGTGATCGTGAAAGGGCTGGTTTCGCAGGAACGCCGCGACGCGATGCTCGAAGTCGCGCGCCGGCAACTCGCCGAGGCCGCCGCGCCGGTCGAGTTCGAGGCCGATCTGAAATATCCCGGCGCGCCGGATTCGAAGGACGCGCCCGGCGGACACACCGTGCGCCGCCTGCTCGACGCCTACGCGCGGCATCCGCTTTACGCGGAGTTCGCGACATCGCCGGAAGTGCGCGGATGGATGGAGTTGTATTTCGGCGAGACGCCGTATTTGTCGCGCGCGCATCACAACTGCATGATGACGAAGCACCCGGCGTACGGCAGCCTGACCGGCTGGCATCGCGACGTGCGCTACTGGGCGTTCGAGCGCGACGATCTCGTTTCCGCGTGGGTCGCGCTCGGCAACGAAACGGTGGTAAACGGCGCGCTGTGGTTCGTGCCGATGTCGCACAAGCTGCCGTTCACATCGGATCGCTTCGACGACGCGAAATTCTTCCGCTCCGACTTGCCCGAGAATGCCGCGCTGATCCGCACGGCGGTGTCGCCCGCGCTGGAACCGGGCGACGTCGTGTTCTTCCACTGCAACACGCTGCATTCGGCGGGCAAGAACCTCACCGATCAGGTGAAGTTCTCGCTCGTGTTCACGTATCGCGGCGCGAGCAACGCGGCGCTGCCCGGCACGCGCTCGGCGTCGAAGCCGGAAGTGCCGCTCGTTTGACGTCGCAGCGTTTCAGCGTTTCGACGGAATCGTGAGGCCGATCAGCCCGGCGAGCGACGCGACGATGCCGCCCGCGATCAGCCAGATGGTCTTGTTCGTGGGCGAGCCGGTGAAGAAGCGCGCGACGTCGCTGGAGAGCGAATGAAACGACTGGCCGCCGAAATACAGCAGCACGACGCCGCCGACTAGCAGCGCAACGGAAATCGCTCGGGTCATGGCGTGGTCTCTTGGCTGGAAAAGCGCGTCAGGTTAGCGGGTCGGCGCTCGCGCGTCCACTCACGCCGCCTGCGCCTGCTCGCGCGTGTACGGCTGAATCTTGCGCAGGAGGTCGGCCATCACGTACTGATGATCGCTTCTGCTCGTCCACGCGCCGAGGTTGTATTTGACGCCGGTGTCCGTGTAATCGGTCACGGCGACCCACGGCGCCGACGGCCCGTCCTGCACGATGCGCGGATCGTCGCTCATCAGCTTGCGCAGTTCCTCGAGCACACGCTCGACCTTCAGCCCATGCTGTGCCTGAAAGTTGATGACGACGCGACGCCGATCGTTCGCGCTGTAGTTCGTGATGGCGTTCGCCCAAATGAGGCTGTTCGGCACGAACATGATGATGCCGTCGGCTTTCGTGAGGCGCGTCGTGAAAAGTCCGATCTCGTTGACCGTGCCCGCCGTCGTCCCGACGCCTTCGATGTAATCGCCGACGCGAAACGGACGCAGCAGCAGGAGCATCAGGCCGGCCGCGATGTTTTGCAGCGTGCCCTGCAGCGCGAGGCCGATGGCGAGGCCGGCAGCGCCGAGCACGGTCAGGATGCTGGCGGCGGCAATGCCGAGCTTGCCGAGCGCGGCGACGATCGCGACGACGCGGATCGCCCACAACGCGAGGCTGGCGAGCACCGGGGTGAGCGTGGCATCGACATTGGTGCGAGCGAGCGTGCGGCGCAGGGTGTTCGCGACGGCGTTCGAAATCCACCAGCCGACCGCGAGAATCAGCAGCGCCAGCAGAATATCGATGCCGTAAGTCACGGCAATTGCACTAAACGAATCGTAAGCGGGGCGAAGTCTGTCGATCGAATCCATGGGTAGCGGTCCTTCAAAACGAATCTGCTTTTGTCCGCGATCGCGTTGGATCGTTCCCCTTGCTGGCCATCCGGCCTATACCGAATAGCGGGACGGCATCGCGTGCCGTGCGCGCCCAGCCCCGATTGGCTTACCATTGACGCCCTCGACAGCGTGCGTGTCCGCGCGTGCCGCGTGAAATGCACGTTGTCCGTTCCAGTCCGTTCAATTCGCCATCCGCAGAGGAAATCCGTCATGGCCTACGAAGCAGCCTCCGAGCGTTACACGCAGATGCAATACCGCACTTGTGGCAGGAGCGGGTTGAAACTTCCTGCGCTGTCGCTCGGTTTGTGGCACAACTTCGGCGATACGACGCCGATCTCCACGCAACGTGAAATTCTGCGCACGGCGTTCGATCTCGGCGTCACGCATTTCGATCTCGCGAACAATTACGGCCCGCCGTACGGCAGCGCCGAAACGAACTTCGGGCGCATCTTCAAGGACGACTTCCGCCCCTATCGTGACGAACTGTTGATCTCCTCGAAAGCCGGCTGGGACATGTGGCCCGGTCCGTACGGCCAAGGCGGCGGCTCGCGCAAATACGTGCTGGCGAGCCTCGACCAGAGCCTGAAGCGCATGGGCCTCGATTACGTCGACATCTTCTATTCGCACCGTTTCGACGCCGATACGCCGCTCGAAGAAACCGCTGGCGCGCTGGCGACGGCCGTGCATTCGGGCAAGGCGCTTTACGTTGGCATCTCGTCGTACTCGGCGTCCAAAACACGCGAGATGGCCAAGCTGCTTGCCGAGCACAAGGTGCCGCTGCTGATCCATCAGCCGTCGTACAACATGCTGAACCGCTGGATCGAAGAAGACCTGCTCGACACGCTCGACGACATCGGCGCGGGAAGCATCGCGTTTACGCCGCTCGCGCAAGGTCTGCTGACCAGCAAGTATCTGAATGGCGTGCCGCAGGACGCGCGCGTCAACAAACCGGGCGGCGGCTCGCTCAAGCAGGAACATCTGAGCGATGCGAACCTCGCGCACGTCCGCAAGCTCAACGATCTCGCGCAGAAGCGCGGCCAGAGCCTCGCGCAGATGGCGCTCGCGTGGGCGCTGCGAGGCGGGCGCGTGACCTCGGTGCTGATCGGCGCGAGCCGCGCGGAGCAAGTCGTCGAGAACGTCGGCGCACTGAAGAATCTCGATTTCTCGAACGAAGAACTCGCGGAAATCGATCAGCACGCGAAGGAAGGCGGCATCAACCTGTGGGAAAAACCGTCGACGGATCAACGCATCTGACACGCGTGCGGCCTTTCGCCAGAAGGGTATTTCGAGATATGCGCGGCATCCGTTGCTATCATGCGGACTCGGCGGCTTTTGCGCAGCGATAAGAGTTGCCGCCGAGGCCGGCCACCGGCCGCGCAGTCAGCCGAAAGTGCATTTCTTCTGCACGCACGTTCGCCCACGAGGCGCGCGTGCGCGCCACCGCCGCCGTATCGACGTTCGGACCGCGAAACGACTATCGGGTTAAAATAGCCGATTGCGCCGGGCTGTCAGTTTTTTTGCGCGAAGTTCACGCGTGGCGCGGCGTGAATCGCTGTCCTCGCATCGCGGGTTTCGGATCAATCGGCGACCTTCACCATTCGATCGTCCCGTTCGGACAGCGCAGCGCCCCTCGTTGCGCCCTCGTAGCGCGCTTTGTTTTCGACATCGGCCCGGCGTGGCATCCGCCGCCAGCCAGGCGCGAGCGTCAGAGCGTCACCGCTTTCGCACAGTTAGAGCACAGTTCAAGAAGCCATGAGCAACCTTAATTCTCAAACCGTTCTGAGCGTCCATCACTGGACCGACACGCTTTTCAGTTTCACCTGCACCCGCGATAGCTCGTTCCGCTTCGAGAACGGCCAGTTCACGATGGTGGGTCTCGAAGTCGACGGCAAGCCGCTTCTGCGCGCGTACAGCCTCGCGAGCGCGAACTACGAAGAGCATCTCGAATTTCTGAGCATCAAGGTTCCGGACGGCCCCCTGACCTCGCGCCTGCAACATCTGAAAGTGGGCGATTCCGTGCTGATCGGCAAGAAGCCGACGGGCACGCTCGTCGCCGACAATCTGCTGCCCGGCAAGACGCTGTGGCTGCTGTCGACCGGCACGGGCCTCGCGCCGTTCATGTCGATCATCAAGGACCCGGACGTCTACGACCGCTACGAGAAGATCGTGCTGACGCACACGTGCCGTTTCGTCGACGAACTCGCGTACAAGGATTTCATCACCGAGCACTTGCCGGCGCATGAGCATATCGGCGAAATCGTGTCCGAAAAGCTCGTCTATTACCCGACGGTCACGCGGGAGGAGTTCGCGAACCGTGGTCGCATCACCGATCTGATCGAGACCAAGAAGCTGTTCGCCGATCTCTCGGTCGAGCCGTTCTCGGTCGAAAACGACCGCGTGATGCTCTGCGGCAGCCCGCACATGCTGCGCGACACGCGCGAACTGCTCGACGCGATGGGCTTCCAGGAAGGCAGCAACAACCATCCTGGCCACTACGTCGTGGAAAAGGCGTTCGTCGGATAAGCTGTCTCGACGTCGCGATTGCACAAACCGGAGCCTCGCGCTCCGGTTTTTTTTCGCCTCGACGAAATCACCATACGCGCGTCGCTGCTACAAATTGACCACGGTCGGTAGGTCTTTTTCCTACGCATTATGCGCAGCGGACTTGGTAAACGACATGAAGTTCGACCGCCGGAGCCTTGCGCGACATGGATTTATCATTTTTTTGAGATATGATGCGTTTACTTTTTGACGGCGCAGGCCATCCCGTAGTCCGTCAACGATGTTACTGAGTGTAAATTCGGTTACGCCGCTCGTGAGTTACCCGAGGACGTAGCTCCAGTTGCGCTCGAAGCGAGGATAGTGAATGAACCCGTCGGCCACGATCACGCTCGATGAGAACCCGATTCGCCGCGCTCCGCTGCGCGCGGTTCCATCACCGTCGCCGGAATGCTCCGGCGCGTCGTTTGCCTCACCCTATTCCGCGCTGATCGACGCCAAGCTCAAGGGCGACCGTCAGATTCAGCGTCTCACCGCCCGCGTCCAGGAACTCGCCGCGCTGCTCGCCGCCACCGAAGAGCGCGCGCGTCAGGCGCTCGCGCAAGACCTGCACGACGCGAGCGGCGCCGCGCTCACCGTCGCGAATATCGCGCTCGCTCGCGCCGAGCACTGGCTGCCCGCCGATGCGCCCGCCGCGCTCGACGACGCGCTGCATCAGGCGCGCGCGGCGCTCGCGGATGTCTGCGAGACGAGTCATCGCATCGTCGAGGGATTGCAGACGCCGACTTTCGATGCCAACTTCGCCGCCACGCTGGCCGGCTGGATCGCGGATTTCGGCGCGCGCACGGCGATCGCCGTCGATTTCTCGTGCCCCGACGATGCGCGTCTCGATCGCATGTCGCACGACATGTCGCTCGCGCTCTTTCGCGTGATGCAGGAAGCGCTCGGCAACGTCGCGCGTCACGCGCACGCCGGGCATGCGCGCGTGTCCGTCGCGCTCGACGGACAAGGCGTGATCCTGCTCGTCGAAGACGATGGCGTCGGCATCAGCGCGGCGGCGCGTCGCAAGAGCGGACGCTTCGGCCTTTCCGGGATGCGCGCGCGCTGCGAGGCGCTCGGCGGCAATCTGCGCGTCGCGGCGGCGAAGCCTGCCGGCACTTGCGTGCGCGCGCGTTTTCCGTGGGCTGCGGCGGGTCCGGGCCTCTTCACGCTCAGCGTGGTCAACGCCTGAGGCCGCCGCGATGCTCAGAATCCTGCTCGCCGACGATCACGGCATCGTGCGCCGCGGCGTCGCGCAATTGCTGCTGGAACGCGGCGTCGCATCCGAAGTGCTGGAGGCCGAGACCGGCATGCAGGCGCTCGCGCTCGCCGCGCGTCGCCCGCTCAATGTCGCGATGCTCGACATCTCGCTGCCGGACATCAACGGCATCGACGTGTTGAAGCGTCTCAAGCGCGAAAGCCCGCGTCTGCCGGTGCTGATGTTTTCGATGTATCGCGAAGATCAATATGCGGTGCGCGCGTTGAAGGCGGGCGCGGCGGGCTATCTGTCGAAGACGGCGGACCCCGCGCTGATGATCGGCGCGATTCAGCAAGTCGCCGCAGGCCGAAAATACGTGAGCCCTGAAATGGCCGAAGCCCTCGCAACCTACGTTTCGCTCGATACGGACCGGTTGCCGCACGAGAAACTATCGGACCGCGAATATCAGACGCTGTGCATGCTTGCTTCGGGAAAACGGCTCACTGATATCGCGAACGCCTTATCGCTTTCGGTTAAGACCGTAAGTGTTTATCGCGCGCGGTTGCTGGAGAAAATGAAGCTCGCCAACAACGCAGAGCTTACGTTCTATGTGATGAGCAACCGTCTCGTCGACATGAATCCCGCCATCGCCGGGTAGGTTTATCTCGCGCTAGATAAAACGGGTGGATCGTAACAAATTGCCGCAATTCTGCGTTGCATGCTCAATGGATAGGCAATCTCTGAGTCTCCGATAAAATATCGGGTTTTCCCGAGGTAACGGCCGCTCGCGCGCGCCAGAAGGAGACTCATCGCAATGTCGTTGTTCCGCAAGAAAAACATCGAGCACATGCTGGCCGGCGCGCACAGCACATCGCTCAAAAAGACGCTCGGCGCCCTGGATCTGACGTTCCTCGGAATCGGCGCGATCATCGGCACGGGCATTTTCGTGCTGACCGGCACCGGCGCCGTCCAGGCCGGCCCGGCGCTCATGATTTCGTTCATCATCGCGGCGATCGCGTGCTGCTTCGCCGCCCTCGCCTACGCGGAATTTTCGTCGACGATTCCGGTCGCCGGTTCCATCTACACGTATTCGTATGCGACGCTCGGCGAACTCGCCGCGTGGATCATCGGCTGGGATCTGATGCTCGAATACGGGCTCGCGACGTCCGCCGTTTCGGTCGGCTGGTCGGGCTACTTGCAGTCGCTGCTCGCCGGCTTCGGCATCTCGCTGCCGACCGTCCTCACCGCCGCGCCCGGCGCGTTGCCCGGCGAGGTCACGTTCTTCAACCTGCCCGCGTTCCTCGTGATGATGGCGATCACCTGGCTGCTTTCGGTCGGCGTGAAGGAATCGACGCGCCTGAACAACATCATGGTCGCGATCAAAGTGACCATCGTGCTGCTCGTGATCGCGGTCGGCGTGTTCCATGTGAAGCCGGCAAACTGGCAGCCGTTCATGCCGAACGGCTGGTCCGGCGTGTTCGGCGCGGCGGCCGTCATGTTCTTCGCGTTCATCGGCTTCGATTCGGTGTCGTCGGCGGCCGAGGAAGTGAAGAATCCGAAGCGCGATCTGCCGATCGGCATCATCTCGTCGCTCGCGGTGTGCGCCGTGCTGTACGTGGCGGTCGCGGCCGTCGTGACCGGCATCGTGCCCGCGCCGCAGTTCGCGAACAATCCGCATCCGGTGTCGTTCGCGCTGCAAGTCGCGGGTCAGAACTGGGTCGCGGGCTTCATCGATCTCGGCGCGGTGCTCGGCATGCTCACCGTGATTCTCGTGATGAGCTACGGCCAGACGCGCATCATCTACGCGATGTCGCGCGACGGCCTCTTGCCCGCGCGGCTTTCGAAGGTGCATCCGCGCTACGCGACGCCGTTCCTCACGACGTGGATCGTCGGCATTTTCTTCGGTCTGATCGGCGCGCTCGTGCCGCTCAACGTGCTCGCCGAGCTCATCAACATCGGCACGCTCGCCGCGTTCTCGATGGTCTCCATCGCCGTGCTGATCCTGCGCCGCACGCATCCCGACTTGCCGCGCGCGTTCCGCTGCCCCGGCGTGCCGGTCGTGCCGATTCTGGCGGTGGCGTCGTGTCTGTTCCTGATGGTCAATCTTCAGGCGATGACGTGGATCGCGTTCGTGCTGTGGCTCGTGATCGGCCTCGCGATCTATTTCCTGTACTCGCGACGCCATTCGGTGCTCGGACGTCGAACGCACGAGCAGCGAGAGACCGTGACGCACTGAGCGTCCTTGCTCGACACAAAAGCGCCGCCCTCGAGGCGGCGCTTTGCATTTGCAGCGGCAAAACCTTGAGTTTGGGACGGACGTTCGCGCCGATAGCGACGCCCGCCGATTTGTGTTTTACTCATTGTCACAAACACATAACACCAATTCCGGCTGAACGCTCACGGCGGCAGATGGCAGGTGCGTGGCGTGAAGCTGGATCGTCCTCACTTAGGAGACAGTGAAAATGGCGCTCAGCATCAGCCTGACGGTCAATGGGAAACCGGTGACCGCCACCGTCGAACCGCACGTTCTGCTCGTCCAGTTTCTCCGCGATCAACTCAGGCTCACCGGCACGCATATCGGCTGCGACACGGCGCAGTGCGGCGCGTGCACCGTCCATCTCGATGGCCGCGCGATCAAGTCGTGCAACATCCTCGCCGCGCAGGCGGACGGCATGGAAGTCACGACCATCGAAGGCATGGCGAAAGACGGCCAGCTTCATCCGATGCAGGCGGCGTTCAGGGAATGTCACGGCCTTCAGTGCGGCTTCTGCACGCCGGGCATGGTGATGAGCGCGAGCGCGCTGGCTGCGCAATCGCCGAATCTCTCCGAAGAAGAAGTGCGCGAGCAGCTCGACGGCAATCTGTGTCGCTGCACGGGCTATCACAACATCGTCAAGGCGGTCTTGCAGGGCGCGCAAAACATGAAAGCGGGCGCCTGATTCCGCGTCAATCCACATTCCACACGATGTATCGCGCCTTTGACCAAGGAGATCGCGATGAATGCCCCTGAGCAACAGAAACTGATCGGCGCTGGCGTGAAGCGCAAGGAAGACTATCGATTCCTGACGGGCGCGGGCCAGTACACCGACGACGTCGTCATGCCGCAGCAAAGCTACGGCGTGTTCCTGCGTTCGCCGCACGCGCACGCGAAGATCGCGCGCATCGATATCGAAGCGGCGCTGAAGTCGCCGGGCGTGATCGGCATCTTCACCGGCAAGGACATGGCGGGCGAAAACGTCGGCGGACTGCCGTGCGGCTGGCTCATCCACAGCACCGACGGCTCGCCGATGCACGAGCCGCCGCATCCCGTCATCGCGCACGACAAGGTGTTGCACGTCGGCGATCAGGTCGCGCTCGTCGTCGCCGAATCGGTGAAGGAGGCGAAGGACGCGCTCGAACTCATCGAGGTCGATTACGACGAACTGCCCGCGACGGTCGATACGGCGAGCGCATCGGACGCGGGGCAGCCGCTCGTGCACGACAGCGTGCCGAACAACGTCTGCTACAACTGGGGCCACGGCGACAAGGCCGCGACCGACGCCGCGTTCGCGAAAGCCGCGCACGTCACGACGCTCGATATCGTGAATCAGCGGCTCGTGCCGAACGCGATCGAGCCGCGCGCGGTCAACGCGAGCTATTCGAAGCACGACGACAGCTACACGGTCTACGTCGCGAATCAGAACCCGCACGTCGAGCGCTTGCTGATGGCGGCGTTCGTGCTGTCGCTGCCGGAATCGAAGCTGCGCGTGATCGCGCCGGATGTCGGCGGCGGCTTCGGCTCGAAGATTTTCCTGTATCCGGAAGATGTCGCGCTGACGTGGGCATCGAAGAAAGTCGGGCGTCCGATCAAGTGGGTGGCCGAGCGCTCCGAAGCCTTCCTCTCCGACGCGCACGGCCGCGATCATGTGACCAAGGCCGAACTCGCGCTCGACAAGGACAACAAGTTCATCGGCATGCGCGTGCATACGACGGCGAACATGGGCGCGTATCTGTCGACGTTCGCATCGTCGATTCCGACCGTGCTCTACGCGACGCTGCTCGCGGGCCAGTACACGACGCCCGCGATCTACGCCGAAGTGAAAGCGGTCTTCACGAACACGGTGCCCGTCGATGCCTATCGCGGCGCGGGCCGGCCGGAAGCGACGTATGTCGTCGAGCGGCTCGTCGAGACGGCGGCGCGCGAGCTGAATATCGATCCCGTCGAATTGAGGCGGCGCAATTTCATCCGCGAGTTTCCGTACGCGACGCCGGTCGGTCTCACGTACGACATCGGCGATTACGACGCGTGCCTGAATCGCGCGCTGGAACTCGCGGATGTCGCGGGTTTCGCAAAACGGCGCGACGAATCGAAGCAGAAGGGCAAGCTGCGCGGCATCGGCTATTCGTGCTACATCGAAGCGTGCGGGCTCGCGCCGTCGAACGTGGCGGGCGCGCTCGGTGCGCGTGCGGGTCTCTTCGAAGCGGGCGAAGTGCGCGTGCATCCGACCGGCTCCGTCACCGTCTTCACCGGTTCGCACAGTCACGGACAGGGCCACGAAACGACGTTCGCGCAAGTGGTCGCGGACCGGCTCGGCATCGCGATCGAGAACGTCGAGATCATTCACGGCGATACGGGGCGCATCCCGTTCGGCATGGGCACGTACGGCTCGCGTTCGATTTCGGTGGGCGGCTCCGCGATCATGAAAGCGCTCGATAAAGTCGAAGCGAAGGCGAAGAAGATCGCGGCGCATCTGCTGGAAGCGTCGGCGGAAGATATCGAGTTCACCAACGGCGTGTTCCGCGTGAAGGGCACCGATCGCACGAAATCGTTCGTCGACGTCTCGCTCGCCGCGTACGTGCCGCACAACTTCCCGCTCGAAACCATGGAGCCGGGCCTCAACGAAAACGCGTTCTACGATCCGACCAACTTCACGTATCCGTCGGGCGCGTATGTGTGCGAAGTCGAGGTCGATCAGGACACCGGCGAAACGCGCATCGAAAAGTTCACGGCCGTCGATGACTTCGGCAACGTCATCAATCCGATGATCGTCGAAGGGCAAGTGCATGGCGGGCTGGGGCAGGGCATCGGCCAGGCGATGCTCGAACGCTGCGTCTACGATGACAGCACCGGCCAGTTGCTCTCCGGCTCGTTCATGGATTACGCGATGCCGCACGCTAGCGATCTGCCGAACTTCACCGTCGAGACCGCGAAGGGCACGCCGTGCACGCACAATCCGCTCGGCGTGAAGGGCTGCGGCGAAGCGGGCGCAATCGGTTCGCCGCCGGCGGTCATCAACGCGATTCTCGATGCGCTCGCGCCGCTCGGCGTGAAGGACTTGCAGATGCCCGCGACGCCGCATCGCGTGTGGACCGCGATGCATAACGCTCAACGCGCCTGAGGAGACCGGCAAATGTACTCATTCGACTATCAGAAAGCGGACGAAGCGAAGGCGGCGGTCGCGGTGCTTTCCGCCAACGGCGACGCCAAGTTCCTCGCGGGCGGCCAAAGCCTCTTGCCGACGATGCGCCTGCGGCTCGCACAGCCCTCGGCGCTCGTCGACGTGACGCGCATCGCGTCGATGAAAAACGTCACGCTCGACGGCGACAAGCTCACGATCGGCGGCGCGGTGTCTCATGCGGCGGTCGCATCGAACGCGGATGTGCAGCGCGCGCTGCCGGGGCTCGCGGATCTCGCGGGACGCATCGGCGATCGACAGGTCCGCGAGCGCGGCACGATCGGCGGCTCGCTCGCCAACGACGATCCGGCGGCGTGCTATCCGTCAGCCGTGCTCGCGCTGAACGCGACGGTCGTGACCGACAGAAGGCGCATCGCCGCGGACGATTTCTTCATCGACATGTACACGACCGCGCTCGAACCCGACGAGCTCATCACGGCCGTCGAGTTTCCGCTGGCCGAGCGCGCGGGCTACGAGAAGTTTCGCAATCCCGCGTCGCACTTCGCGCTCGTCGGCGTGTTCGTCGCGAAGTTCAAGGACGGCGTGCGCGTCGGCGTGACGGGCGCGGCGTCTTCGGTGTTTCGTCCGGCGGAGCTGGAAGCGGCGTTGTCGAAGGACTTTTCGGTGGCATCGGCGCGCGGCGTGACGATCTCGCCCAACGAGCTGAACGCGGACATGCACGCGAGCGCCGAATATCGCGCGCATCTGATTCCGGTGCTCGCGGGCCGCGCGATCGAGCGCGCGATGTCGTTCTAGTCCGCGATGACGGAACAGGCGCCGCAATCCATCGACGAGACGCTCGCGCGCTTGCGCGAGCATCGCTACTTCGCGAACCGCGAGCTCGCGACGGCGCTTTTTCTCGCGCTGAAGATGCAGCGGCCGCTCTTTCTCGAAGGCGAGCCGGGCGTCGGCAAGACCGAACTCGCGAAGGCGGCGGCGGGCTTGTGCGGCACGACGCTGCTGCGCCTGCAATGCTACGAAGGGCTCGATACCGCGAGCGCGCTATACGAGTGGGACTATCCGCGGCAGATCATGGCGCTGCGGCTCGCGGAGGCGTCGGGCGAAACGCCGTCGAACGATTCGCTGTATCGCAGCGAGTTTCTGCTGAAGCGTCCGCTGCTTCAGGCCTTGCTGCCCGATGCGTCGAATCCCGACGCGCGCCGCGTTCTGCTCATCGATGAAATCGACCGCGCCGACGAGCCGTTCGAAGCGTTTCTGCTCGAATTGCTGTCGGACTTTCAGGTGTCGATTCCGGAGTACGGCACGGTGCGCGCGGCGCAACCGCCGCTCGTCGTGATGACGTCGAACCGCACGCGCGAAGTCCACGATGCGTTGAAGCGGCGATGCCTCTATCAGTGGATCGGCTATCCGCAGCGCGATGTCGAACTGGCGATCGTCGCGGCGCGCGCGCCCGAAGCGGGGCAGGCGTTGCAGCAGCGCGCCGTCGCGTTCGTGCACGAGCTGCGCACGCTGGATCTCTTCAAGGCGCCGGGCGTCGCGGAAACAATCGACTGGTGCCGCGCGCTCGCAGCGTTGTCGGTGACGGAACTGGATCCGCAATCGGTGCAGAACACGCTCGGCGTGCTGCTGAAGTATCAGGACGATCTCGCGCGCATGGACGCCGATACGCTCGCGCAATGCCTCGCGGCCACGCCATGACGACCACGATGGAACCGTTCGCGCGCAACGTCGTGCATTTCGTGAGGCTTCTGCGCGGCGCGGGGCTCGGCATGTCGCCGGCGCACGCGGTCGATGCGCTCGACGCGTTGCGCTTCGTCGATCTGAATCGCCGCGACGATGTGCGCGCGACGCTCGCGTGTTTGCTCGTCCACGCGAGCGACGAACGCGACATCTTCGATGCGGCGTTCGATCTTTTCTGGCGCGATCCCGACTGGGAAGGCAAGCTGCGCGCGCTGTTGCTGCCGAAGGTGAAGAGCGGCATGCCGCCGCCGAAGCGCAACAACCGTCTCGCCGATGCGTTGGCGACGCGCGCGGCGGCATCGTCGACAACGCCGCCGCCGGAATCGAAGCCGGAAGAGGCGCACGCGCGCATCACGTTCAGCGCGCAGGAACGCTTGAGCCATCGCGATTTCGACACGCTCAGCGCCGACGAATGGCGCACGCTGCGGCATCAGATTCGCGCGCATCGGATGCCGCTCGCGACGGAGCCGACGCGCAGGCTGAAGGCGGGCTCGCGCGGCACGCATGCCGATCTCAAAGCGAGCGCGCGACACGCCGTGCGCTCGGGCGGCGACTGGACCGTGTGGAAATATCGCGCGGCGGTCGAGCGCAGACCGCCGCTCGTGTTGCTGCTCGACATTTCCGGCTCGATGAGCGCGTATTCGCGCGCCGTGCTCTACTTCTGTCACGCGCTATTGCAATCGCGCGAGCGTCTGCAAGTGTTCCTGTTCGGCACGCGGCTCACGAACGCGACGCGCGCCTTGCGCGAACGCGATCCCGATGTCGCCATTGCCGCGCTCGGACAGAACGTCGCGGACTGGTCCGGCGGCACGCGCATCGGCGCGACGCTCGCGGAGTTCAATCGGCGCTGGGCGCGGCGTGTGCTGGCCGGTCGGGCGACGGTGCTGCTCGTCACCGATGGCCTCGATCACGAAGCCGTCGACGTGCTCGATGCCGAGATGCAAAGACTCAGGCGTTTCGCGCATCGGCTGGTGTGGCTCAATCCGCTGCTGCGTTTCGCCGATTTCACGCCGCGCGCGCGAGGCGTGCGCGCGATCCTGCCACACGTCGATGCAATGCTCGCGGCACATAACCTCGACAGCCTCGGCGCGGTCGGAGCCGAACTGGCCGCGCTGTCACGGCACACTGGAGACACGAGATGGAACTGACCGAAACACACACGTTGCCGGTGCCGCAGGCGCGCGCGTGGGAAGCGCTGAACGACACGTCGATCCTGAAGGTCTGCATTCCGGGCTGCGACAGCATCGACGCCGATGGCGAAAACGCCTACAACGTCGCGATGACGGCGGCGGTCGGTCCGGTGAAAGCGCGCTTCAAGGGAAGAATGGAGCTGACGAATATCGACGCCCCGCATACTTACACGATCGTCTTCGAAGGGCAGGGCGGCGCGGCCGGCTTCAGCAAGGGCAGCGCGACCGTGAACCTCGAACCCGGCGACGAAGCCGACACGACGAAGCTCAGTTACAGTGCAAACGCGCAGGTCGGCGGCAAGCTTGCGCAGATCGGCTCGCGGCTCGTCGACGGCGCGGCGCGCAAGATCGCGGGAGAATTCTTCAAGCGATTCAGCGCGCAGCTGCAAGGCGGCCAGGAATCGCAAGATGCAGCCGCCGACCAAGACGAAAGCGGCGCAGAAGAGAAGGAAAAGGGAAAGAAATCATGGACAGCGTGGATCTCGAAGTCCTGAAGAACAGCGCGCGATGGCTCGAAGAGGGACATCGCGTGCTGCTCGTGACGGTCGTGAAGACATGGGGCTCGTCGCCGAGACCCGAAGGCGCGATGCTCGCCGTGCGTGACGATGGCCACGTCGTCGGTTCGGTGTCGGGAGGATGCATCGAGGACGATCTCATCGATCGCGTGCGGCAGCGGGGCATCGAGCAGACGAAGCCGGAAGCGGTGAAGTACGGCATCAGCGCGGAAGAGGCGCATCGCTTCGGCTTGCCGTGCGGCGGCACGATCCAGCTCGTGCTGGAGCCGCTGACGATGGAAAGCGGCATCTCGGAATTGTGCGCGGCGGTGGAAAGCGGCAGGCTCGTCGCGCGCACGCTCGACATGGCCACGGGCGCGGCGCGCCTCGAACCGGCGCAGGCCACCGACGGCGTGCTCTTCGACGACGCGCATCTGCTGACGATTCACGGCCCGCGTTACCGGATGCTCGTGATCGGCGCGGGGCAGTTGTCGCGCTATCTGTGCAGTATCGCGGTCGGGCTGGATTATCAGGTGACCGTGTGCGATCCGCGCGAGGAATACACGGAAGAGTGGAATGTGCCCGGCACGACGATCGTGCGAACCATGCCCGACGACACGGTCATGGAGATGAAGCTCGACGAACGCTGCGCGGTCATCGCCCTCACGCACGATCCGAAGCTCGACGATCTCGCGCTGATGGAAGCGCTGAAGACGCCCGCGTTCTACGTCGGCGCGCTCGGTTCGCGGCGCAACAACGCGGCGCGGCGCGAGCGTCTGAAGGAGTTCGATCTCAGCGAGGCCGAACTGGCGCGGTTGCATGGGCCGGTAGGCATTTATATCGGCAGCCGGACGCCGCCGGAAATCGCGGTGTCGATTCTCGCGGAAGTGACGGCGGCGAAGAACGGCGTGTCGTTGCCCGAACTGTTGCAGGTGGAAGGCGCGAAAGCGGCGCGCGAGGTTGCCGGAAAAGGCGAAGTCTGCGGCGTCTGATTATTACAAAATCCTGACGAAACGCGGCCCGGACGGGCGCGACGGCTATATAATAATCATTCTCATTTGTGTGGCCGGCTTCGGCTGACGCGCAGCCGTTTCCCTTTCAGCTCAACGATTCAATCGAATGCCCGGCAAGTTTTTGACCGGCGATGACCAGCGCGCACCCGCCCGCGCCGATGCATCGCCCGACTCGCGCTCGTCCGCGAACAAGCGCCACATGAGCCAGCACGCGCTGCGCGTATGGTCGATCGTGCATCGGTGGACGAGTCTCGTCTGCACGGCGTTCATGTTGCTGCTGTGTCTGACCGGCTTGCCGCTCGTGTTCGGCCACGAACTCGACATCCTCACCGGCGATGCGATCGAAGCGCCGGCGCTACCTGCATCGCAGGCGAATGCGCGCGCGAGCTACGACGCGGTGTTGCGCGCGGCGCTGAGCGAGCATCCGGGCCATGTGCCGCAATACATGATCTGGGAGCCGGACGATCCGCTTTTGCCGGTCGTCGTCACCGCGCCGAAAGCCGACACGCCGCCCGACGATACGCTCAGTACGACCGTCGATGCGCGCACCGCCCAGCCCCTCGGCATGCCGCCCGGCAAAGGCTCGCTCAAGTTCGTGCTGCTGAAGTTGCACGTCGACATGTTCGCCGGGCTCTTCGGCAAGCTCTTTCTCGGCGCGATGGGCGTGGTGTTTCTCGCGGCGATCGTGTCGGGTATCGTCGTGTATCTGCCGTTCTGGCGAAAGGTCGGGCTCGGGCGCGTGCGCCTGAAGAAGAAGCGGCGGATCGTGTGGCTCGACTGGCATAACGCCATCGGCATGTTGACGCTCGCGTGGGCGTTGCTCGTCGGCGCGACGGGTTCGATCAACACGCTCGCCGATCTCATGCTCGAAGCATGGCGCAACGATCAGCTCGCGCAGATGGTCGCGCCGTATCGTGACAAGCCGCCGGTCGTCGTGCGCGCTTCCATCGACGATGCCGTGAAGACAGCGCAACGCGTCGCGCCCGAGATGATTCCGTCGTTCGTCGCGTTTCCGGGAACGCGCTTCGCGAGCCCGCATCACTATGCCGTGTGGATGCGCGGCGACGGCATTCTGACGACGCGGATCATGCGACCTGTGCTCGTCGATGCATCGACGGGCGCGCTCACCGATTCACGCGAGTTGCCGTGGTATCTGAAGGTGCTGCTCGGCTCGCAGCCGCTGCATTTCGGCGATTTCGGCGGCATGCCGCTGAAGATTTTCTGGGCCGCGTTCGATGTGCTGACGATCGTCGTGCTCGGGAGCGGGCTTTATTTGTGGCTGACGCGGCATAACCCGCGGAAGGGGAAGGGGACGTCGGCCGCGTGATCGACGTCCCGAATCCCTCAAATCAACCCGCAAACAATCGCCGCAATCAGCGACGCCGCCACGATCACCACGCCCGCCGTGCGCTTCTTGTTCAGCTCGGTCCACAGCAGCACGCCGGTAAGCGACAGCAGGATGATGCTGCCCGCGAACGTATCGATGAGCAGCACCCAGCCCACGCTTAGGCCAACGCCCTTGTGCAGGTTGGTCATCATCGCGAGGAAGGTGTTTTCGGTGCGCTTCACCGACACGAAATTGTTGCCGACCCAGTACTCCGCCATCACGCTGCCGCCCGGCGATGCCACCATCACCGACCATTGTTCCGGCTGCATCGTGCTCTTGTCGCCCCAGCCGACCGGATGCGCCGGTTCCTTGCGCGCGCGTCCGAGATTGCCGTCGATCTTCAGTTCCTTCTTCAGCCACGCGCCCATGTCGCGCGGCGACTTGAAGCCTTCGGCGGGCAGCGGCATCTGCATCTGCGAAACCTGCGGCTCGCCGGTCGAAATGCGCAGCGGCGGCGCGCGGTGATTCAGCAGAAAACCCGTCGCGCCGAACAGCAGGCCCAGCAGCGCGCCCCACAAACCGACCCAGCCATGCACCTTGCGCAGCCACTTCAGGAAGGTCGAGCGGCGCGAGCGATTCTTGCGGACGATCTGCTCGGCATCGTCGATGAGACGCCCATGCGGACGGTAATGCGTCGAGCCGCCCGTCGCGGACGGCGGCGTATTGAGGGTTTCAGGCGCGTTCACGCGTCTCTCCAGAATTCGGGCGTTGGCAGGCAAAGCCGCGCCCCGATCGCTAAACGCGCACGCGCGCGCGGCGATCGATGTCAGGCGGGCAAATGAGAATTGTTATCATTACATGCCGAAAAGCGCTTTTCAACGCTTTGCGATCGCCTGACAGTCCGCGAATGTCACAAAAAATTTCAAACGGGCCAAAGCGGGCCTTCCTGCATTGCGCCGACTTGCTCGCGCAATTCGAGGATTCGGTCTTCCCAGTAACGTTGCGTGTTGAACCACGGGAAGGCGGCGGGGAACGCCGGATCGTTCCAGCGGCGCGCGAGCCACGCCGAATAATGAATCAGCCGCAGCGTGCGCAGCGCTTCGATGAGATGCAGTTCGCGCGGATCGAACTCGCAAAAATCTTCGTAACCGGCGAGCAGATCGGTGAGCGCGCGCGATGCATCCGCGCGTCCGGCGGGCAAGAGCAGCCACAAGTCCTGAATGGCCGGGCCCATGCGGCTGTCGTCGAAATCGACGAAATGCGGGCCCGCGTCGGTCCACAGCACGTTGCTCGGATGACAGTCGCCGTGCAGACGCACGTGCCGCACATCGCCCGCGCGCTCGAAACATCGCGCGACGCCTTCGAGCGCCATCGACACGACGGCTTCCCACGCTTCGCGCACATCGGCGGGAACGAAGCCGTGCGTCAGCAGGAACTCGCGCGGTTCATAGCCGAAAGTGTCGATATCGAGCGTCGGCCGCTCGCGATACGGCTCGACCGCGCCCACCGCGTGAATCCGCCCGATGAAGCGCCCGAGCCATTCGAGCGTGTCGCTGCGATCGAGGTCGGGCGCGCGTCCGCCGCGCCGCTCGAAGATGGAGAAGCGAAAGCCGTCGAATTCGTGCAGCGTCGTGCCATCGAGCGCGCGCGCGGGCACGGCCGGAATCTCACGCGCGACGAGACTCGCGACGAACGCGTGCTCTTCGAGAATCGCCGCATTCGACCATCGTTTCGGCCGATAGAACTTCGCGACGATCGGTGCGCCGTCCTCGACGCCCACCTGATAGACGCGGTTTTCGTAGCTGTTGAGCGGCAGCAGGCGGCCATCGGTACGCGCGCCTGCGGGCATCAGCACGCGGTCGACTGCATCGAGTACGCAATCGGGCGTGAGGCCGGAGAAGGGCGGCGCGTCGTCGGCGGGCGCGCCCTGGGAGTCGGGATGGATCGAGTTCATCCCGGCATTGTGCCGCAATGCGGCGCGTCGCTTCTCAGTGCACGACCGTGTTCGACGGGCGCACGACATCGCCCGTATCGATCAGGTCTTCGAGAAAGAACGGCTCGGTATTGAGCAGTTTGGTTACGCCAGGCTCGCCCGCGTACCAGGCGACCATGGCCATGTCGCCGAGAATGCGCATCACGATGCCGCGCGCGCCCTGAGGCACGGCAATATGCACGGAGCGGACAATCGAACCGATTTGCATGATGAATCCCCGTTTCAACGCCGGCTGGGATTGAAGCGCCGGTCATATGTTTTCACCAAGCACAGGCTTTTCACGGCTCGTGCACCAGACAATCGCCGCGTCGCTGTTGCGGGAAGCGCGACACGCGCGGCTTTCATGAACGATTGTGCTCTAACTTTAGCGCATGGCGGCGCGTCGGCGCGACGCCATTCGCTTCGTTATGTTGCCGATCGCAGACGAATAGCAGCAATTAATGGGCTACGTGGCCGGATCGCGGCTTGCTTATCAGGCAAAACCCTGAGGATCGGCGTATCGTCGAGAGTTTTTTCAGCAGAGACTTCATTCGTGGATGCTAACGCAAACCGGGCCGCCGATGCCGCTCCGTATCTCGAACGCGGCTCGCGCGCCTATTGGCGTGCTTCGCTCGCGTTGCTGTTCGCCGGTTATGCGACTTTCTCGCTGCTCTACTGCGTGCAGCCGTTGCTTCCCGAGTTCACGAAGGCGTTCGGCGTCAGTCCGGCGGTCAGCGCGCTCGCGGTGTCGGTGAGCACGGCGGCGTTGGCGATCGCCATCTTCATCGCGGGATTCGTCTCGGAAAGCTGGAGCCGTCATCGGCTGATGACGCTTTCGCTGCTCGCGTCGTCGGTGCTGACGGTGATCGCCGCCGTGCTGCCGGACTGGCACGCGCTGCTCGTCGTGCGCGCGCTCGAAGGCTTCGCGCTCGGCGGCGTGCCCGCGGTCGCGATGGCGTATCTCGCGGAGGAAGTGCATCCCGAAGGCCTCGGTCTCGCGATGGGACTCTACGTCGGCGGGACGGCCATCGGCGGCATGGCCGGGCGCGTGATCAGCGGCATCCTCGCGGATCTTTTCGGCTGGCGCGTTGCGATCGGCGGAATCGGGCTGCTGGGTCTGCTCGCCACGCTCGCGTTCCGTTCGCTGCTGCCGCCGTCGCGACGCTTCAAGCCGCGGCGCGGCGTCGGGTTCGCGCATCATCGGCGCTCGCTCGGCGGGCATCTGCGGCATCGCGGTTTGCCGTTTCTGTTTCTCATCGGCTTCGTGCTGATGGGCAGTTTCGTCACGCTTTACAACTACGTCGGATATCGGTTGCTGGGCGCGCCGTTCGACCTGAATCAGACGCAGATCGGCGCGATCTTCACCGTGTATTTGACGGGCGTGGTCGCGTCGCCGTGGTCCGGCAAGATGGCCGATGTCTTCGGGCGCGGCCGCGTGCTGATCGCAAGCCTGGTGCTGATGATGCTCGGCATCGCGTTGACCTTGTCGAACGCGCTGCCGGTGATCATTGCGGGTATCGCGTGCCTGACGTTCGGCTTCTTCGCAGGGCACTCGGTCGCGAGCGGCTGGGTCGGACGGCTCGCGATGCAAGCGAAAGGCCAGGCGGCCGCGCTCTATCTGCTCGCGTATTACATAGGGTCGAGTCTGATCGGATCGTACGGAGGGCACTTCTGGACCGCATTCGGATGGAAGGGCGTCGCCGGGCTGATCGGCGCGCTGCTGCTCGTCGGGATTGCGGGCGCGGTGCATCTGAACCGGCGCGAGCACGCTGTCGTCTGAACAATCGAAAGCCGATTGAAATAAGCCGAAGCTAAGGGTTTTTCCGCGTCCGCTTAAAAATAGGTGCCTGCAAGTCCTTGTCGCGCAAGGCTTTCGTACGTTTTCGTGGTTTGCCGTCGCACGAAGTTGGGCTAACGCCTTCGTTGGCGCGGCCTATACTCGAATCGTCGATGCAGCTTTTCACACGCGACGATAAAGCCAGAAGCAGGACGATGGGAGACGCACCATGACGACGTATTTCACGATCGGCGACTTCATTCTGATCATCCCGATGGCGCTCGCTGGCGCGCTGTTCCTCGGGGCCATTCCCTGCGCGACGCATCTGAGAAACAACGTACTGCGCGTGTTCGGCGCATTGCTCGGTGTGCTCGCCGCCTTTCTGCTCGTCGAAGGATTGCCCGCGCTGATATAGCAAGCGCGCCGTTCAGGGCGCGCTTGCGAAAGGTGCTTCTATTACAGATGAGCGCCGAGGAAGGTCAGCGTGCGTCCGTGCGCGAGCGCCGACGCCTTCCCGTTATACGACGCGCGATCGCCGCAGTTGAAGCCGTGGTCGGCTTGCGCGTAGACATACAGTTCCGAATCCTCGCGGCCCGCGAACTTCTGACGGACGGCATCGACGGCATCGGCGGGAATGTGCGCGTCGAGTTCGCCGTAATGGAACTGCATCGGCACCTTGACCTGATCGGCCTTGTCGAGCGCGTTCTGAATGCCGCCGCCGTAATAGGCCACCGCCGTATCCACCGAACCCTCGGCCGCCGCGAGATACGCGAGCCGGCCGCCGAAGCAATAGCCGATCGCCGCGATCTTGCCCGTCACTTCGGGCAGCGCGCGCAGCGCTTTCGCAGCCGCGCCGACGTCCGCGACAGCGGCATCGAGCTTGGTCTTTTGCAGCAGTTCCATCGCCTTTTCGCGATCCGCGCCTTCGTAACCCAGCTCGACGCGCGGCTGCGTGCGCCAGAAAACATCGGGTGCGAGGGCGACGTAGCCATCGGCGGCGTATTGATCCGCGACGCTGCGAATGTGGCCGTTCACGCCGAAGATCTCCTGCAGGATGATCACGGCGGGTCCGGTGCCCGTCTTCGGCAGCGCGAGATAGCCTTGGAAGCTGCCGCCATCGGCCGGAATGTCGATCCAGCGTGAAGTCGTGGAAACGGTCACGTCAAACTCCTTGTGTGTGGGAATGCAGGCGTGTGAGTTTGCCAGCTTTCCCTTTCAGTCGCCCTGAACGTCCGCGCGCCCTCTGGCACGCGCTTTGAGGCGCAGCCGGTTTTTAGAGGCGCCGATCTAAATGCCAGCTAAAAACAGTCATTAAAAAACAGGCTAATGGTGCCGATGGGCAGGGATTATCGGCGCGCGTCTGCCGGACTCGAATGACGGCCAAACCTTTGCGCGCCGATGTCGCGCAAACCCGCATGCACAGGGCTTCTTCACGCGAACGCCACCACAAACGGCGGCGCATCACAACTGGCCGTTAATTGGTAGTGACACCACTATCTTAAAAAACTTCCCTAAATTAATTTGACAACCCTACACTTGCGCGCAGTGCGGATGGCGGCTGCCACGAACGGCCTGCCGGAAGGACTTGCCAAGTGCATGACGATGCATCCGGCGTGGTCGTCCACGGGACTGAGCGATCGTGATGAAAGACGGGGCACAGGGCGATTACGTTGTTTTTGGGACCGAAACTGGAGACTTACATGAACACCAAGCTTCACAAACTGTTGCCGATCAGCGCCGCAGCCGTGCTCTTCGCGACGTTGGCAACGTCCGCAGCAGCCGACCAGGTCGTCAAGATCGGTCACGTCGCTCCGCTGACCGGCGGCATTGCTCACCTGGGCAAGGATAACGAAAACGGCGCGCGGCTCGCAGTCGAAGAGATCAACGCCAAGGGCCTGACGATCAACGGCCAGAAGGTCACGCTCGAACTCGACGCGCAAGACGACGCGGCCGACCCGCGCACGGCGACGCAAGTCGCGCAGAAGCTGGTCGACGACAAGGTCGTGGGCGTCGTCGGTCACCTGAACTCCGGCACGTCGATCCCGGCGTCGAAGATTTATAGCGACGCGGGCATCGTGCAGATTTCCCCGTCGGCGACGAACCCGACCTACACGCAGCAAGGCTTCAAGACGACGTACCGCGTCGTCGCGACCGATGCGCAGCAAGGTCCGGCGCTCGCCAACTACGCCGCGAAGAACCTGAAGGTGAAGAGCGTCGCCGTGGTGGACGACTCGACGGCATACGGCCAGGGTCTCGCGAACGAGTTCGAAAAGACCGCCAAGTCGCTCGGCCTGAAGGTGATCTCGCACGACGCGACCAACGACAAGGCCGTCGACTTCCGCGCGATTCTGACGAAGATCAAGGGTGAGAACCCCGACGCCGTGATGTACGGCGGCATGGACGCAACCGGCGGCCCGTTCGCCAAGCAAGCCAAGCAGCTCGGCCTGCGCGCCAAGGTTCTCGCGGGCGACGGCGTCTGTACGGAGAAGCTGTCGGATCTCGCAGGCGATGCGACCGACAACGTCGTGTGCTCGGAAGCGGGCATGGCGCTCGAGAAGATGGACGGCGGCAAGCAGTTCGCGGAGAAGTTCCAGAAGCGCTTCGGCCAGCCGATCCAGATCTACGCGCCGTTCACGTATGACGCGGTGTACATCATCGTCGACGCGATGAAGCGCGCCAACTCGACCGATCCGGCGAAGATCGTCGCCGCGATGCCGAACACGGACTACAAGGGCGTGATCGGCGAGACGACCTTCGATTCGAAGGGCGATCTGAAGCACGGCGTGATCTCGCTGTACAACTACAAGGGCGGCAAGAAGACGCTGCTCGACGTCGTGAAGATGTAATTTCCTTCGGACTTCTCGAAGTCAAGAGAAGCGCGCGGTTCCGAAAGGACCGCGCGCTTTTTCATATCTTCCAGCGCCTGAGAATGCGCGGTCCGATGAGCGTGATGACGAAGCAGCACGCCGCGACGACGCACAGCCCGATCGGCAGATTGCTGACCTGTGCAACGCCGCCGATCAACACCGGCCCGAGCAGCAGCCCGAAATACGCGAGGCCCGCGACCTGCGCGAGCCCTTCCGCGGGCGTCACGCCCTCGACGCGCGCCGCTGCTGCGAACAGCACCGGCATCATGTTCGCGAGGCCCAAGCCCATCAGCGTGAAGCCGGTCATCGTGACGATGGTGTTCGGCAGCAAGAGCGCCATCACCATGCCGATGAACGCAAGCCCCGCGCTGCCGAAGATCAGTTGCGGCGCGCCGAAACGCGCGCGCACCGCGTCGCCGCCGAAGCGGCCTGCCGCCATGCCGCCCGAGAACGCGGCGTAAGCGGCGCTCGACACCGACGGCGTGGCTTCGACGACATCGCGCATATATACAGTGGCCCAGTCGTACATCGCGCCTTCCGCGATCAGCGCGACGAGCGCGAGGCCGCCGAGCGCCCACAGCGCGCCCGAGCGCCAGCGATTCGATGACGACGCCTTCGCGTGCTCGTCGTGATGCGGAACGTGCGGCAGCACGGCGGGCATCGATACGAGCAGTACGAGCAGGCTCACACCGGAAGCGAGCGCGAGATGCGCCGCCGGCGCGAGTCCGTGCGCGAGCAGTGCGCCGCCCGCGGCCGCGCCCGCCATCCCGCCGATGCTGAACATGCCATGCAGCGACGACATGATCGGCTGCGCCAGAGCCTGCTCGACCGCGCTGGCCTCGGCGTTCATCGCGACATCGAGCGTCGCCATGCCGAAGCCGAAAATCGCGAGCACGACGAGCAGCATCCAGTAAGAAGGCGTCACGAGGATCAGCGAGCCGCAGATCATCATCGTGATGCCGCCCGCCATGCACGCGGTGCGCGTGCCGGCGCGCGCGATCCACGATCCGGCGGTGAGCATCGCGAAGATCGAGCCGCCCGCGACCGCCAGCAACGCGAACGAGAGCATGCCGGGACTGAGTGCGAACTTGTCGCGCACGGTGGGAACGTGCACGCCCCAGGAGGCGTACATCATGCCCGCGATGAAGAAGACGGCCATCGTCGCGTAGCGCGCGCGTACGCGTGTGGCATGCGGAAGAGTGCGATGTAGCGCGAGCGTCGGATTGGATTCGCAGGCGGCGGAGGCAGTGGTCGAATCGGACACGAATGAAATCGTTCTTTGAAGTTGCGCGGGATGCGATGACAACCGGACATGTTGCCATCGAACGCGAAGGCTTTCGATTCTATCGAACGGCCAGGCGACACGCTCGGACCTGCTGCATTACCATCGTCCGACCATTCACCCACGCACGAGGCCCGGATGAACATCCCGTCGCAAGCGCCGCTGCATCTGCTGCATCGCGTCTCCGAAGGCACGCTCGCCACGCTTACCCGCGAGCCGCGCGGCTTTCCCTATCCGACGGCGCTGCCGTTCGCGCCGACCGAGCGCCATGTGCCGATGGTGCTCATCAGCCATCTCGCCGAGCACACGCGCAATCTTCAGGCCGATGCGCGCGCGGGGTTTCTGGTTTCCCACGCGGCGGATGGCGGCGTGCTGGAAGGCCAGCGCCTGACGATGCTCGGCAGTTTCGCGCCCGCCGCGCCCGAAGATCGCGAAGAGCTCGCGCGGCGCTATTTGCGCTATCACCCGGATGCGGCACGCTATCTGGAACTCGGCGATTTTTCCTTCTGGGTGATGTCGCTCGAGCGCATGCGTTATATAGGCGGATTCGGCGCGATGGGATGGCTCGGCGGAGAAGAACTGGATTCGCTGCCGCCGCTTTCGGCGGACGACGAATCGTCGTTATGCAAATATTTCGATGCTTACAGCGGCCGTCCGGAGAATCTCCGATTATTGGGGATAGACCGGTACGGCTGCGATTTGCTGCTCGCCGACATCCGCAATCGTTTTACATTCGATTACCCGAAACTGACGAACGAGGATTTGAAGGCCGCGGTTATCGATTGTTTTGAGCGTCAACGTAATATTTGAACGAGATAAATCCGAGACGTTGCGACCCGATTTCAACCGCATGGAACGCGCTGCAGAGCGGCTTTTTCGTGGCAAGTTGCCATCTCATGAAACTTTGCGACTGACTCGTTTGTCTTTGTTTTCATCCGATGCCATCGTCGAGTCGTCGTCTCGACTGGCAGAGCTTTTTAAGTCCGAAGAGCGAACAAGCGAACCTTCTGAGCTTTCGGCAATTGTTACGAAGAAAATTGCTAAACTTTTAATAAGTGGCGATTCGCACATGCCGCGTTATTGGGAACTGTGTTAATCTGCGTGCCAGTCCGAGGCTATACTGATAACTGAAAGCGAGCGCGCCGATTCGCAAGTCAGCAAACCACTTAGGGAATTGCCATGCCTTCATACAAGGAACTCCTCGCACAACGCGAGTCTCTCGAACGTCAGATTGAAGAAGCGAAGTCGCGCGAATACGCGGAAGTGCTTAATGAGATCAAGCAGAAAATGTCGGATTATGGCATCACGCTTCAGGAACTGGCTGGCGGCCGTGGCGCAAAAGGCGCGAAGGCCGCGCGCAGCCGCTCGGGCGTGGCGCCGAAATATCGCGATCCCGAAAGTGGCAGCACGTGGTCGGGTCGCGGCAAGCCGCCGAAGTGGATCGCCGGGCAGGATCGGGATAATTTTCTGATCGGCAAGTAATTGCAAAGCATCAATCGATGCATTCGAAGAGCCGCGTTACGTGACGCGGCTTTTTCATTTGTGCGATCAGATGAACGGTGTTTCGTCATTTGCCGAAGTTCGAAGACCGAAGACACATTACACCGCGCTTGCGTCAACAGCGCGCAGGCCGAAAAACCGGGACGTCTCCTGAAGGAATATTGCGCCAGATAGCAGACTTGCGGCAACGCGGATCATCGTGTTCTGCCGTCGAATTTCGGCATTAATTTCCTCGGCGGATTGCTGTTCACGGTTCGCGCCGCAATGCTGGCTCGCGAGCGAACCGGGATCGCCAACCATCAGGATATTTCGCCCGTATCAGGCCGGGCGTGCTGGGTAGTTTGATTTTTATCGACTGGCTGAAAGGGAATTGGATGCGCGTTCGCCCATTGCATTACAAGGCTCTTCCAACGGACGCACCGATTCCGCGCGCTGGAACCAACGGTCCAAGCGCGCATTAGAAACGCGGCGCTAAACGCAATCCGTCAGAGCGGCAATTGCGTGTCGAACTTGATCTCTCGGAGCACAACGCTCGTTCGCACCTGAGCGACGGCAGGAATCTTGAAGATGCGATCGTGGAGAAACGCGTCGTAAGCCTTGATATCGGGCGCGACGATCTTGAGGATGTAATCGGATTCGCCGGTCGTGCTATAGCACTCGGTGACTTCCGGGCAAGTGGCGATTTCGCGTTCGAATTGCTCGACGCCGCCTTCCGTATGCCGTGTCAAATGAATATGCGCGAGTGCGCAGACATGCAGACCGAGCTTTTCGCGATCGAGCAGCGCGGTATAGCGCTGAATGACGCCCGATTGCTCCATGTCCTTGATGCGACGCCAGCACGGCGTGCTCGACAAGCCGACCTGGTCGGAGATTTCCTGAACGGAGCGGCGTGCGTCCAGCTGCAGGAGACGCAAGATTTTTTGTGAGAATGTATCGAGAGTCAACTGCGCCTCCGTTCGGTCGCGATTTGACTCTCATAGTAGAGGCGTCGAAAAAGAAACGCAATGCAAACGCGCCCGCACTGAGGGAGTTTCCCTAACTCCCCCGCCTCAGGGCGCGGTTTTACCTTCAGTGTCGTCGCCGGATTCCTTCGCAAGCCTGGCCAGCTTCTCCTGCGAGATCCGCAGGTCGGCCAGCATGTTGCAAAAGAGTGCGCCTTGCTCGATAGCATCGTCCAGCGCGACGTGCGTATGCGGCAGCTCGTCGAACCAGTGTTTCGGCAGACGCGGCTTGATGGCCTTGCGATACGGCAGGCCGGTCATCGCAAAGGCGAGCGTCTTGATGTCGAGCGCCGACCACGAAAACGGGCAGCGCTCGGCAAAGCGCATCATGTACCAGAACATATGCGTGAAGTCGAAGCCCGCCGGATACGCGACGAACACGGGCTTGCCGGGCAGCGCTTCCACCCATTCGACATAGGCCGGCAAGGCGATTTCCGGCTTCTGCAGGTCCTTGCGGCATGCGGCCCACGCGTCGGGCTGCGTCTTCCACCATGCCGCCTGAACCGGATGCGGCGTCGCGCCTTCGAGCGTTTCGAGATTCGCGGAGAAGGTGCCGATGAGCTGCTTGTCCGCGGTGTAGGCCGCGGACGCGAAGCTCAGCATCGAATGCGGTCCGGGAATCGGGCCATCGGCCTCGACATCGGTGCTGACGTAGATTTCGGGAATTGCGTTCACGCTGTCGCACCCGTTGCCGCGCCGTCGCGCACGAAAGGATTGCTGCGCCGTTCCTCGCCGAACGTCGATGCCGGGCCGTGTCCGGGAACGAAGGTGACATCGTCGCCGAGCGGCCAGAGCTTTTCGCGGATCGAGCGGATGAGTTCCGCCTGATTGCCGCGCGGGAAATCGGTCCGGCCGATCGAACCGGCGAACAGGACGTCGCCGACGAACGCCAGATTGTGCTCCCGACTGAAAAATACGACGTGACCCGGCGTGTGGCCTGGGCAGAAATAGACTTCCATCGACTCGTTGCCGAACTGCACGGCGTCGCCGTCGTCGAGCCAGCGTTCCGGCGTAAAGGCTTCGGCGTTCGAAAAACCGAAGCGCTGAGTCTGCGCGGGCAACTGATCGATCCAGAACGCATCTTCGCGATGCGGTCCCTCTATTTGTATACCGTAATGGTCCGCGAGCGCCTTGGCGCCGCCGCAATGATCGAGATGGCCGTGCGTGAGAAGAATCTTGTCGACGGTCACGCCTTGGCGTTCGACTTCCGCGATGATCCGTTCGATGTCGCCACCCGGATCGACGATGGCGGCGCGCTGGGTCGCTTCGCAGATCACGATCGAACAGTTCTGCTGAAAGGGCGTTACGGGAACGAGAATGACTTTCATATGACTGACGTCGATGCGCGCGGGCCTGTAAAAACGTTCATTGTACCGGTGCGACCACGGGTCCGACGGCAGCGCGCGCCGCTGCGGCGTTGCCCAAAAAAAGCGGCAATTCTTACGCTCATAGCGAAAATCAATGACAATTCGATGGGTCGGATGAGCCGGACCACGGTTTTTTTGTATAATGGCACTACTTGTGCATGGATCAAACCATGCCGTCATTGGGCGAATGCCAAAACGCTAGTGCGTTTTTACAATCGCTGTCAGTACGCTGTTGGGGGCCAAAAGCCTCGCAATTGCAACTCACGCACCTCCAGTAGGTGCACACGTCTTGTCCGGCCAGACGCCGCGCGTCTGTCAGATGGCCTTTGCCGCCGTCACGCCGGATGGGGCCTACGCCGCCGTTCCTGCGCTCACTTGGCTTCACCAGCGCACGAACGTGATGCCACGTTCGATGGCGGCTTGTGGGGTCTGGTCAGGCTGCCGGGGACAGGTTGCGCCAGACGTGAACAATAACCGGGCGTTTGCGGCACGAGTGCGCCGCATCCGAGCACAGTCCACCGTTCGCTTCAGCGAGCGGCGTTCTGCTTTGCACGGCAAAGCCTCGAGCAGCCTTGCGCGCGCCGACCAGCGCAGCGCGGCCGCTCCTTTATCGTTGAAAACACGTCTATGAATGCTCGATTTATTCGACATGTCGGGAGCCTGCTAGCAGTTGGCGTGCTGGCGGGTTGCGCCGCGCCGGGTTCGGGCGATGTCGCATCCAATCCTCAGAACACAAACTCCTTCAGCACGAGCAGTGCCCGCTCGACGGCGCCGCTCGCCTTCGATTCGCACCTTTCCGCGCTGCCCGCCGAGAAGCCGGCGCAACCGGCGCAGTCGCTTTCCGACGCCGAGCCGATCACGACCGGTCCCGACGCCAGCAACTTCGAGCAGAAGGGCAAGGCGTCGTGGTACGGACGCATGTTCCACGGTCGCAAGACCGCGAGCGGCGAGAAGTTCAACATGAACGCGATGACCGCAGCGCATCGCACGCTGCCGCTCGCGTCGTGGGTGCGCGTGACGAACGAAGCGAATCACAAGACCGTCGTCGTGAAGATCAACGATCGCGGCCCTTATGTGCACGGACGCGTGATCGATCTGTCGTATGCAGCGGCGGCGGTGCTCGGCATGCGCGGCGCCGGCACGCAGAAGGTGAAGATCGAAGGTCTCACGCAGCAGGAAGCGCGTGCGGCGCGCGAAGAGCAGGCTCAGGCGCTGGCCGACGACAGCGTGAACTGATCTCGCCGACAGCTTCGCAGAACCCGACGGGCCGTTATCGCAACGGCCCGTTTTTATTTCTCGTCGCGTTTGGCGAGCTTCAGCGCGCGTTCATACAGCGCATTGCGCGACGCGCCCGTCAACGTCGCCGCGATGCGCGCCGCGCTTTTCACCGACAACTCTTCCAGCAGCGTCGACAGCAGCGCGTCGTGGGCGTCGTCGGCGTCGTGCGCTTCGGGCGCGCCTTCGACGACCAGGACGAATTCCCCGCGTTGACGATTCGCATCGGCTTCGAGCCACGTTGGCCCTTCGGCCAGGGTGCAGCGATGCAGGCTCTCATGTAACTTCGTCAGCTCACGGGCGATCAGCAGTTGCCGTTCGCCGCCGAACGCGTCGCCGAGCGCGCGCACGGTTTCGACGATGCGATGCGGCGCCTCGTAGAACACCAGCGCCATCGGAAGACTTGCGAGTTTCTTCAGCTCCGACGCACGTTGCTTCGCCTTCGTCGGCAGGAAGCCGATGAACGAGAAGCCGCCGACGAACGCGCCCGCCGCGCTCAACGCGGTCGTGAGCGCGCTCGCGCCCGGCAGCGGGATGACCGGCAGGCCGGCCTCGCGCACGGCATCGACGAGACGCGCGCCGGGATCGGAGATACCGGGCGTGCCCGCGTCGGATACGCACGCGATGCGCTCGCCGTTCCTGAGATGCTCGATCACGCGTTCGGCGGCGCTGCGCTCGTTGTGCTCGTGCACGGCGATCGACGGCTTCGAAATGCCATAGCGCGCGAGCAGTTGCGCGGTGTTGCGCGTGTCTTCGGCGGCGATGCGATCCGCGAGTCCGAGCACGTGGAGCGCGCGCACGGTGATGTCCGCCGCGTTGCCGATCGGCGTTGCGACGATATACAGCGCGCCTGTCGGATAGTGCTGCCCAGCGGCGAGTTCGGAGATCTGAAGCATGAGCGCGGGCGTCGAAGGAAAGGTCGTCATTTTGCCATGCGCGATTCGGTGGCCCGCCGACAACTTTTACGGAGGAGCCGTGTCCAAAACGCTCGGCGACGCTTTCGAGTCGCACGCGCTCGCGTTCCTGCAGCGGCAGCGCATGCGTCTTGTCGCGCGCAACGTGACGTGTCGCGGCGGCGAGATCGATCTCGTGATGCTCGATGAACGCGGCGCGCTCGTGTTCGTCGAAGTCCGCGCGAGAAGAAGCAGGCGTTACGCGAATGCCGTCGCAAGCGTCGATGCGAAGAAGCGCGCGCGCCTCGTACATGCCGCGCAGCATTTCCTGACGACATGGCGCGGCGCGTTGCCTGCGTGCCGTTTCGACGTCGTCGCGTTCGATGCGGGCCGCATCCATTGGCTGCCCGATGCGTTTCGCGCCGACGAGGCGTGACTGCGGTTCATCGCATGATGCATGCGGTAAACTGCGCAACAACCGACGCCTTGAGCGTTCAAGCCACACACCGCGCATGTCGCGGCCGATGATCGAGAGTCGATGTCAGTCGAACGCATTCAACAGCAATTCCGCGACAGCGCGGCACTTCAACTCGAAGCACTCGACGCGCTGGCGGTTCCGATCGCGGCCGCCGTCGATACGCTTTTTGGCGCGCTCGCGAACGGCAACAAGATTCTCGTGTGCGGCAATGGCGGCTCGGCTGCCGATGCGCAGCGCTTCGCCGCGCAACTCATCGGCCGCTTCGAACGCGAGCGTCCGGGCTTGCCGGCGATTGCGCTGACCACGGACACGTCGATACTCACGGCCATCGGCAACGACTATGCGTTCGAGCAGATCTTCTCGAACCAGGTCCGCGCGCTCGGCCAGTCGGGCGACGTGTTGCTTGCGATCAGCACGTCGGGCAACTCGGTGAACGTGCTCGCTGCGATTCAGGAAGCGCACGAGCGCGAGATGATCGTGATCGCGTTGTCGGGCAAGGGCGGCGGCGCGATGTCCGACGTGCTCGCCGAAACCGATATTCATATCTGCGTGCCGGCCGAACGAACGGCGCGCATCCAGGAAGTCCATCTGCTGACCATTCATTGTCTGTGCGACGGCATCGATGCGATGCTGCTCGGCGACGACTGAAACTGAAAGGGGGAACGGAGTTGATGAACAAGACACGCGTCAAGGCGACGCTGGCCCAGGCCACGCTGATGGTGGGCATGTTGTCGGGAGTTGCATTGACGTTGCAGGGCTGCGCGCTCGCGGTCGTCGGCGCGGCGGCCGGCGGCACGTTGATCGCCACGGATCGCCGCACGCTCGGCGCGCAGACCGAAGATCGCGAGATTCAGGTGAAGGCGCTTTCGCGGATCAACGAGAACGTGCCCGATACGTCGCATGTCAACGTGACCGTGTTCAACCGGCGCGTGTTGCTGACGGGCGAAGTGCCGGACGACGCATCGAAGGCGAAGGCCGAGGCGGTGGTGCGCGACATCAATAACGTCGGCAGCATCGTCAACGAGCTGTCGGTGCAGGGCGCGAGTTCGTACTCATCGCGCGCGAACGATTCCTACCTTGAAGGACGCGTGAAGACTGCGATGGTCGGCGAGAAGGACTTGCACGCGAACGACTACAAGGTGGTGTGCGAGCGCAGTGTCGTTTATCTGATGGGGCTCGTCACGCCGGACGAAGGCGCGCATGGCGCGGATGTCGCCGCGCGCGTGCCGGGCGTCGAGCAGGTCGTGAAGGTGTTCCAGTACATCAAGCCTGAAGAGGCGCAAGCGCTGGAAGCGGCGGCCGCGTCGGGGACGAGCGTGGCGCCGGCGGCAAGCACGCCGGCTGAGGCGACGGTTGGCACGGTGCCTGATTCGGGCGTGACGTCGCGTCCGCTCGATACGCAATCGCCCGCGCCCGTGAAGAACTCGGATGTGCGTCCGGGGAATGCCAATCCGGCTTCGACGGTGAAATGAACATGATGCGTTCGATTGTCGGCGCGGTGATCGTTGCCGCGTCTTTTGGTGTGTCTGCTGCGGAGCAGACGGGTTCATCCGCGAATGCGATGGCGATCGCGCGCAGCAACGCGTGCATGGGTTGTCATGCGATCGATCGCAAGCTTGTGGGGCCGTCGTTTCAACAGGTCGCCGAGAAGTACAAGGGCGATCCGCAGGCGAGCACGATGCTTGAAAAGAAGGTGAAGAACGGCGGCGCGGGGGTGTGGGGCTCGATTCCGATGCCTTCGCACCCGAAGATGAACGACGCGGATATCAAGACGGTCGTGTCTTGGATTCTGGCGGGGGCGCCGCAGAAGTGAGCGTTGATTGAAGTCGTCTGAAGGCTTGCCTGACGGCGATTTTGCTGTGGTACAATTTTGATTCGTTGGGGGGGTAGCTCAGCTGGGAGAGCGTCGCGTTCGCAATGCGAAGGTCGGGAGTTCGATCCTCCTCCTCTCCACCAACCAACATTCCTAGCAAGTCCGAAGAAGTCCCGAAACCCCGCAGCCAGCAAGGCTCGCGGGGTTTTTTGTTTCCAGTGTCATCCGGTTAAATCCGATGTCATCCGGCCGCATTCGAGGCACTTTCTGGGGGCATCTTTTCATCGCTGAAAGACGATGCCCCCACCCGGTTTGAGAGCTCATAAAGACGGCTTAGTGGTCCCGCTCCGTACCGATTCAAACAATCAATTTGCAGCCTGCATCCGTCGACGCAGGCGAAGGTTGCTTCGTTCAAGGCACGCAGGCTGAGCGCCAGACGTTTAGCCACAAAGCATCCCGCCTAGTAAGGGCAAAGGCCGTCGTTACGCACGCTGTGCTTACTCTGAAGCATCTCGTTACAGATTTCGCCGGTAAAACCTTGACAGTGTGAGGGTTATTTGGCGACATTTCGTTTTTAGTTTTGTATGACGAATAGGATGCCTCTCACAGACTTGGAGATTCGGGCCGCACGTCCGCGGCAGAAGGCGTACCGACTAACCGACGGTGCAGGTATGTATTTGGAAGTCAGCCCATCTGGCGGTAAGCACTGGCGCCTGAAGTATCGTTTCGGCGGCAAGGAGAAGCGGCTTGCGCTGGGGGCATATCCGCTGATCACGATCAAGGACGCTCGGAGGCGTCGCGACGACGCCCGACGGCTGCTGGCAGATGGAATCGATCCGGGGCTCGAACGCCGCATTCAGAAAGCGGCAGCAGTCGAGCGTGCTGAGAATAGCTTCGAATGCGTCGCACGAGAGTGGTTTGCACGGCAAGCCCCGACTTGGGCGAAGTCACATGCCGACAAGGTGATTGCGAGATTGGAAAACGACGTCTTCCCGTGGTTAGGGGGCAGGCCAATCTCAGACATTACGGCACCTGAAGTCCTCGCGGTGCTTCGACGGGTCGAGAAGCGCGGTGCAGTGGATACCGCCCACCGCGTACAACAAAACGTGGGTCAAGTACTCCGCTATGGCGTTGCAACTGGGCGAGCTCAACGAGACTGCAGCACGGACCTACGCGGCGCTTTGACGCCGGCACGACACACTCACTTTGCGTCCATCACTGAGCCTGAGCAAGTAGCCGGGTTGCTTCGTGCGCTTGATGGCTTCAGAGGCACATTCGTCGTCCAATGCGCGCTTCGGCTTGCACCTCTTGTTTTTGTGCGCCCGGGAGAACTACGCAATGCCGAGTGGAAAGACTTCGATCTCGAGCGTTCAACCTGGCGGTACGAGGTGTCGAAAACCAAGACGGACCACCTCGTACCGCTTTCAACTCAGGCGGTGGGAATCTTGCGTGAGCTCCACGCTCTCACCGGGCTTCGGCGATACGTCTTTCCAGGGCGAGATGTGAAAAAGCCGATGAGCGGAGCCGCGATAAATGCAGCGCTTCGTCGCATGGGCTTTGATACCAAGACCGAAATAACAGGACATGGCTTCCGCGCGATGGCTAGGACGATTCTCCACGAGCAATTGCGCTTTCCTTCGGAAGTCATTGAACATCAACTTGCGCATCGAGTTGCAGACAGCCTAGGTACGGCTTATAACCGAACCAAATTTATCGACGAAAGAATCCGAATGATGCAAGCTTGGGCCGACTATCTCGATAATCTAAAGAGCGGCGGGGATGGCATTCCCGAAGTCAAAGAACTTTCAGCCCTGAGCTGAATACTTTCGAAGCCTGATGGAGCGTATCGACTACCGCTATTGGGTAGCGCTCGACAGGTGGACCGTCAAGGAAGCGGCGCTCTTGCTCGACGGGAAGGATCCTCGTCAACATGCAGCGTTTTCCATCCGCTCAAAAACAAAGCAGCCCGAGTACGAGCACGCCAAGCAAATCGCCGCTGTAATTAAGCGAACGAATTGGGGGCAGCGCTACGGAATCTGCAAGTGGCAGATAAAAGAGGATCCTCTCTATATCTGCGATGCGGTTCGACGTGCCGGCTTCAGTTTGCCGGCACAGTTGGTTCGTGAGCTCGCGAAGCGTCAGACGCGCGGGGAATCACGAGCTGCACCGCGATTCGACGACGCAAATGTGAATAGGAGCGCGGCGACGAAGGAGCGTCACGCGATGTTGAAGTTGATAGTAGGACTTGCGATGGGCGGTTATAGGATGGATCCAGATGCGCCTCGAAATCTACACGCGAAGGAGATGCGCATCGACCTTGAGCGTGCAGGCGTTCCCTTGGACGACGCAACCATCAAGAAGTATCTCGACGAGGCGCGTCGGCTCAGGAAATCGCTCATCGACGACGGACGATCGAACGAGCGTCTTTGAGCTACTGCCCGATCGACCGCCGTCAAACTACGCGTTTCTCGAAAAGGTGTCGATGCTTCAACGCCTTCAATAACGAACACGGCGTTATGGCCGTTACGCGGAAGTGCCGGATAGTCACTTCGCGTCACCTAGCGCCACCTTTGGTTAGGTTCGTGAAAGACGTGCAGTTGCGCAGTTCGCGACAACGCACGCAGGCCGACGTCAAGCGTCGCTTGACGAGGCCCGTCGTGCCTGCGAGGAAAGACTGTTTGGTCAGCATCGCCGGGCGCTGACGCCAGAGCCCCATGCACGGCGCAGAGAACTCAGTTTCGGTCCGGTTCTGGCTCCGGTTCCCCAACGTCGGGGACGTCGCCCGGGGTGGGGCCAGGCGCTGGCGCATCGGGCAGTGTTGCCGGTACCGCAGTAGGGTCAAACGGGTCGGACTGCATCGCGTTCCTCCGGAAGTGACACGCCAGTGGCCCACGGCCAAGGCTTTTCGACGCAGCAGCAGCTTCGCCGCGTCGCCTGAATTACGGCATCAGAGCTTTGCTCGACTTAGTCCGCCTTGAGCTTATGCGGCTTCGGCGGAGCCTTCACCTTGTTGTATTCAAACTCGGGCGTGTCCTCCAGCGCCTGCTTAGTTGCGCCTGCAAGATAGAAGTTGCCCTCGCGATTCTCGAGAGACGCAACCGGCACCGCGACGTCATGTGTAGCTACTCCGAGAAAACCGCCAGCGGCGATCACGACCGCAGACACTGCGGCATCAGGCGTGACAATGAGGTCCTTGATCGAGCCGATCTTCTCGTTCTTGTCGTTGTAGACAGCCTTTCCGAGAATGCCTTTCTTCGCGCTCCAACCCTGCAGCAATGCCTGGGATTGTTGGACAGTGACGCTAAGTGGCTGGGTTCCCGCTACTTGCGCATGAGCAGAGATGCCAGCTGCGCTGATGATTGTTGCTATTGCGAATTGGCAAGACATTCTCATAAGTCGCCTCCCTCACTGGAAAAGCTCTCCGAGTTGCAAAACTTGGGCCCGGCTCCTCTCTCGTCCCGTGTCGTGTCTACTGCGCCTCCACCGCGTAGAGACCAAGGCACGGCTGCAGTGCGACTCACTATGAAGGAGTCGTCAAACATCAGTTTCTTTCTCACCGATTCGAATACCCCTCTTGCGTTCTCTCGCCAGCACGGTCGATTCAATGTTCGCGGCCGGAATGCATCCGCGTAGTCGCGCGCGTAGCGCCTGAACGAATAGCAGGGAACTCGCCTGAATCAGCAACCCGGTGAGCCGTGCACATCACGGCGATGAGCCATACCGCATATAGACCATCATCCGAATTCGGACGCGGGCCACTTCGTATTGGGACATGTTCGAAGGCCGCAAAGCGAAGCTGTCGCCTGGGTGTCCCGGATTGGCCGGAACACATGCTTCCGAAGAGGTAAGGCGATGAAATTTCAGACTTCACAAGCGATCCTGAGAAGGGCGCAGGTCGAAGAACTAACAGGGCTTTCACGATCCACTATCTACGCTCGAATAAGCCAGAAAAGTTTCCCCGCGCCGATCGCACTTGGGCCTCGATCTGTTGGTTGGCGTCTGGGCGACATCGAGGCTTTCCTCGTTGCTCCTGCGACGTACCGCGCGGAGGACACAACGTGCTCGTAAGTTCTAATTCGACGACAACCTTGCTTCGATCAAGTCGGCGACTGACCGTCGGAATGCGTAGTTGCGGAACGCGTGAGGCCGCCTCGACGGAATATGTAATGTGGGACAGCGCGTTGATCCTCAAGCACAGTAAGAGCGAGGTGAGCTTGCGCGTCAGCGTTTTACTTCGGGCGAAAAGAAAAAGGACCGGCGCAATGGCCGGTCAAACTGACAACCCCAATGAGGATGCTAGTCGAGCAAGAGCGCACACGCTATTGGTCAAGTACGAAAATGCGCGCGGCTTCACGCGGGGGGAGTGTAGCGCTTGTGCTCAAAGCGCAGTACTCGAAGCACCGCAAACAGCGCTTCAACTAATCCGACAATCAGTCGCGGCTTTCCCGGCTAATGGTTTTGCTCTGATGGGCGAGAGCAAGCCGCTTCATCGTTCAACATTGCGAATTCAAATTGATTATCGATTGTTGAACGACGTCGTGCTTGGCCATTGCGCCGTCATCCGGACGTACGGAGCAAAAAAAATGGCTGGCCGTATGGCCAGCCAAAATCCTTTCGGAGGGACGAGTTTGCATGTTACGTCGACCACGAGTTCGACACTATCAGTCGCGTACGAGATTGCATTTGGCTTGACGGACGCAGAAACGATCGTCTATCCTCGGAAGCGTGGGAGGAGACACCTCCCATTCGGGATTGGCGTCTCGAAATGTACAAGGCGGACAACCGCCGACCGGCGGTATTTTTTCGTCCGCTGCCATGCGTTCGCCTTCAATGGCCGGGCCTTGGTGGGGGAGCGCTCGCGCTCGCCGGTTTCCTTGTACGCCGGTACGCCAACCCTATCTTGTGCCTGGCCACCCCAATTGGCGTTGGGGGCTAGGTTCGTCGAACCTGTACAAGGAGGCTTTGCATGTGCCCCGCTATCCCCGCTCGTCCTGAGCAATCACAATCCCCGCTGCAAATCCAAATCATCAATCGTGCGTTGCGCGACGCAGCGCTCGCGCCCAGCGCGAACGAGGCGCTCGACTGCTGCGCCGACGCGCTTCTTCACCTCGCTGAACTTGCTCGTGAGGAGGTGGCACGTGGCTAAGGAAATCGACCTCAGAGAGATCGCCTCGCTGATTGGAACTGCTTCGGTTGAGCTCGATTGTGCCTCTCGATCATTCGCTGACATCTCGGCGCTGTTCAATGCCCTCGGCGCGCTCGCGGATAACCCCACGCTCGTACACCAGCTCTCCGCTCTCGGCGCCCGTATGAGTGAGTCGAATGCCGCCGCCTACGAGGAGGAAGGCGCAACCTATCGGGAGCACGGCGTTAACTTGACGGAACAGATCCGCTCAGTCGATGGTCAGGAGGCGAAGCATGCATGACATCTACGAGTTTTCCGCCAGAGCATGGCAGATCCACGACGTGCTTCAGACGCTCTTCTCGGCACTTCCTGAGGACAAAGAGAACAGTGCAGTGCCCGTTTCCGGTGTCGTGGGCTTGTTGACGACCCTCTCGCGCGAGCTTGCGAACGAGCTCTCCGACGTCAAGGTTATTGAGCCGATTTCGCGTGACGAGCGCGCTCAGTACTCCTCATTTGGAGGTGTCTGACTATGGAAAATCAAGAACAGGTCATTCTCGATATCCAGAAGAGCGCGACGCAGCGGATCCGCATCTCGCATCGCTGGTTTAAGGGCCGCCAGTATGTCGATGTTCGTCTGCTGGTCGTCAATGCCGCGGGCGAGTTCGTTCCGACGCAAAAAGGGCTAATGGTGCGCCCCGAGTTGCTGCCGCAGGTCATTCAAGGCCTAACGCTCGCATCGCAGGAGGCGCTGTGAACGAAAACTACAAACTAGGCATTCCCATCGCCGAAGGCGAGTACGCGAGCCCTACTCAATGCGTTCTGATGTGCGGCTTCCTTGCGTTCCACGCAAAGAAGGCTGATGACGATATTCGCCAGTTTGCCCGCCGCGTGCTCGATGTTGTCTTCGCCGCAGCTGCCCAGCGCGGCTTTCACCGCGTCGATCTCCTCGAAACGCTGATGGCCAAGGGTGATCCTTCGCCGCGCGTGGGCAGGCTTGCGCAGCAAGCGACCGCGGCGATCGGCGACAACCTCGCCTTTGCTCGCGTGATCGCACAGGCAGGCGTGAGAGCGGGAGGTAAGCAATGAGCACCGTCTTTGACAATCACCAGCGGATCCTCGAAGCGCTTTCGTTCATCCCGCCGGATGTCGAGCGCGATGTGTGGTTCCGCGTCGCTGCCTCGTTGAAGCATGAGGAAGGTGACGCTGGCTTCGAGACGTTCGATCAATGGAGCCAGGGAAGCCCGAACTACGTCGCGGCGGACGTGCGCGACACGTGGCGCTCGATCCGTCCTGACGGCGGCATCACCATTGCCACCTTGTTTGCGATCGCGAAGAGGTACGGCTACAACCCCCGCGCGAAGGCGGCAATCGTCGTTGACCCGGTGGAAGTCGAACGCCGCCGGAATGAGCGCAATGCCCGCGCCAAAAAAGAGGAGCAACGCCGAGCGAGAGACCGCAAGCATGCAGCAACGCTTGCACTCGTCATCGTTAAGAAGTCCCAGCGCGCGCGCGACGATCATCCTTACCTGTTGCGCAAGGGCGTTGCGGCGGTAAACACCCTTCGTGAGCTGGATGCCGAAAAGCTCCAGATGTTGATTGGATATCGCCCGCACTCCGGCGGCGCGCAGCTCGAAGGCAGGATATTGATCGCGCCGGTGACGATCAACGGCGCTGTGACCACCGTGGAGATGATCGACGAGTCGGGCCGCAAGTCTGCCCTAGCGGGTGGCGAGAAGGCCGGCGGCTGTTGGTTCGTTTGCGCAGTTCGGCAAGATTACGATCGCATCCTGATCGCCGAAGGTGTGGCGACGGCGCTGTCAGCTCATTCGTGCACCGGCCACGCCACGGTAGCCGCGCTCTCGGCGGGCAACCTCATGAAGGCTGCTCAGGCGATGCGGGCTGGCTATCCCAACGCCGAAATCACCGTACTCGCCGATCTCGGGAACGGACAACAGAAGGCTGTAGAGGCGGCGCGATCCGTCGCCGGCACCGTTGCCACACCCGAATTCGGCGCCAAACGCAACGAGGACGAGAACGACTTCAACGACATGCACACACGCTTTGGCGCAGCCGCGGTCGCCGCGCAGATTGAAAGGGCAACTAAGCCGGATAGCTCGGACCAAGCTGACAAGGGATGCGTGCCGCGTGGCTTCTCTGTGAGCAGGGAAGGTGTGTTCTATACAGACGACGACGGAATGCCGCACTGGATCTGCTCGCCACTTCATGTCCGTGCGCTAGTCCGTGATCGCGCGTCTGAGAATTGGGGCCGCCTGCTGGAGTGGAAGGACGCTGACGATCACCCTCACGTCTGGGCGATGCCCATGGAGATGTTGCGTTCAGATGGTGCGGACATGCGCGGCGAGCTCGCACGGCTGGGGCTGGACATCTCGCCCAGTTTTCGCGCGCGCAACAAGCTGACCGAATATGTGACGACCGCTAAACCAAGGGCGCGTTGCCGATGCGTCACGCGCACGGGCTGGCATAACGGCGCGTTCGTCTTTCCGGACCGGACGATAGGCGAGTCGGCCGAGCGCGTGATATTCCAGTCCGAAGTCGTGATGCGCACTTATTCGCAAGCCGGCACGCTTGAGGATTGGAAGCGCGACGTCGCAGCTTATTGCTCGGGCAACTCTCGGATGCTGGTTGCGGTGTCGACGGCGTTCGCCGGGATGATGCTGGCGTACTCGGGGCAGGAGTCGGGCGGCTTGAACATCGTTGGGGACTCGTCGACCGGAAAGACAACGGCGCTTCGTGCAGCCTGCAGTGTCTACGGAGGCCCGGATTACATGCAGCGGTGGCGCGCGACGTCAAACGGCCTTGAAGGTCTTGCCGCACTGCATAACGACACGCTCCTTGTGCTCGACGAACTGGCGCAGGTTGATCCGCGCGAAGCGGGCGAGATCGCCTACATGCTGGCAAACGGCACCGGCAAGGCACGCGCGGGGCGAACCGGATCGGCGCGCGCACGGCAATCATGGCGGCTGCTGTTCCTGTCGGCCGGTGAGATTGGGCTCGCGCAACACATGCAGGCCGGGGGGAAGAAGGCCAAGGCGGGTCAGGAAGTGCGCTTGGTCGAGATTCCGGCCGATGCGGGTCGGGGCTTTGGCCTCTTTGAAACGCTGCACGGGCATGCTGGCGGCGCGCAACTGTCGGCGCTGATTAACGAGGGCTCCGCGCGTAGCTATGGCGTGGCAGCAATCGAAATGCTCAATGCGATCGCGAAGGAGCCGGACGTGGTCGAACGATACCTGCGTCAGGAGACGACGAAGTTCCTCGCCGACCATCTCCCGGCTGACGCAAATGGCCAAGCACATCGCGTGTGTCAGCGGCTCGCCCTTATCGGACTGGCCGGCGAGTATGCGACTGATCTAGGAGTTACTGGGTGGAAGAGTGGCGAAGCATGCTCCGCGGCGGTCACGTGCTTTAGGGCTTGGGTTGAGAACCGAGGCGGCGTGGGTAACCACGAACATGCCGCGATTCTCTCCCACGTGAAAGCGTTCTTTGAGGCTCACGAGGAATCACGCTTCACGGACCTGAACGATGTTTCCGATCGACCGACCATTAATCGAGCTGGTTATAGACGATTGGTCGAAGGTACGCCGGAGTACCTCGTCTTCCCGGAAGTCTTCAAGCGCGAAGTGTCTCAGGGCTTCGATCCGAAAGGCACGGCCAAGGCGTTGGTAAATGCGGGTTGGATTCGCCCCTCCCCTGACGGCAAGTATCAGCGCGTTGAGCGCATTCCCGGAAAAGGAAGCACCCGCGTCTATGTATTTACCTCTCGCGTTTGGTCAGTGTAGCGTACTCATAGTGATCATTTATAAATCGGTGTAACAGGTGTAGCAGGTGTAACGCATCCGCCAAAGCCTTGTCCGGCAAGCCTTTGGGCGTTACACCGATCGCGCGATTACGTTACACCGTTACACCGGCGCGGTTGAGCGGAGATTCCCGTGTTACACCTAGCGGTGTAACAGGGGTTTGCTAATAACAAATTCGGTGTAACGCTGAAAGCGCCGCCCAGCTTTGCTTTGCGGCAGCCGTTACACCTGCTACACCTGTTACACCGAAATCGATAGGCTGGAAAGGTTCGGCAACGACTATTGCTCCTACTAGCCGGCGAGATCGGCCTTGCGCAGCACATGCGAACTGGGGGCGAGAGGCCCAAGCGGGTCAGGAAGTGCGGCTGGTCGAGATTCTCGCCGATGCTGGTCAGGGCTTCGGTCTCTAGAGACGCTGCATGGGCAAGACGGCGGCGCGCATCTGTCGGCGCCGGTCAACGAGGATGGCGCGCGCAGGTCCGGCGTGGCGGGTATCGAAATGCTGAATGCGATCGCGGAGGGGCCGGATGTGATCGAGAGGTAACCACAGATGGGTCTGTCGCGCAGCGACGGTGCGAACGCTATACAAACCGGGGATGGCGCGCCAGGTTCATGAGACTGATGGAAGAGTGCCCGGAAATAGGAACGATCCGCGCCGGTCCCTGCACCGCGCCGGTTTGGAGTTTCGAAGAGGAGGTTTGCGGTTCCTTGAGGTGTTGTGTCGTCTTACCGCGTGCCGGCCCAATCGGATACGCGATAATGTTCTGCGGCACACTAACGCTTATCTGCGAAGGTACTTTCGCATCCGTTGTGTCACTCCAGTCAATTTTTCGCTTACAGACCACCATATCGATCGCGATGAGACCGACGTTTCAGCTTCGTCTGTTACATCTTCAGCGTTAAACGTGGCGCAGAAGCGCCGGTGCAATTCGTCCAGCTCGCGTGGGCTCGAATGCGGCTTTATCGAGAAGGCCCCGTCAGCCGCTCGTTTCATTGGCATGCTTTGTAACACGCTTCTTGGTAATTAGCCGATCTCTACGTCTCCGACGCGCATCGTTTGAAGTGTGTGCTCTTCATTCGGAGCGAACGCGGTAGAGGACACAGACGTCAGCAGAAGAGTTCCACCTATTATTTCGACTTTCATATCGTTGCCGCATAAGCGTCGATTTGGGGATAACCTCGGAATGGGTAACAAACCCTGTCGCCTTAGCCGCTAGGGCCGGAGTGGGCTTTCCAAATCCCTATGCCTTCGATGCGTGTTTTTCCGAGCAGGGTGATAGGACCGCTGACAACTGCAATTGGAAGCCGCGATGTTCGATGTGCGAAAAGCATTGACATATATCGCGGAATGGCGTGACCAACGTCTAAGGAGAATCCGGATGCATTCCATAAATCGCAAAGCGTTTTGCCGCTTAGTAATTGAACGAGCATGTCCTCGGTTCGATAATCGCTCACTCCGAGGAAGCCAGTGAAAATACCCGAAAATTCTCGCTTGCCCATCTCAACGCGTATGGTTCTCGATCTAGCGGTCCATTCGACGCTGCAGCGGAATATCTTGGGCTGGTTGAGGACGCTCCTCTCTAAATGCATAATGTTGTCAGGTCTCGAATGGCGGTTGAGAAGTTCATGGAGAAATCGCTATGCAGGTCGCCACGAAATCAACATGAACGATATATAAACGCACATTGACGTTCGAAACGTTGGTCAACTTGATATGCGAACCCGCGACGATACAGAGGTCGAAGCCTGATTTCGCAAGAAGTCGGACGGGGGCACGAAGTGCGATACTCAATGCTTCGACTCCGCTCGTGATGGTGCTTAGCCGTCTATCGGGCTGATCGATGGCCTCGAACCTGAGCACCGAGCCGGCCGGTATTACGCGAAGTCTCAGCTTCATTGGTTGTCGCTCAGTTACGAACGATCGGCACTCGCCTGGCACTAAGTCGAAGCCCCAATCGGCGAAATTTACAGCTTCGATTTGATTGCACATGCTAGGGAGCTATGTCGAAGATTCGGCATTTGTTGTCAATTGTCGGATCCAACGCACCGCATCCAGGTTCGAATTAGAAACACGTTGATTTGCCAGACGACTCAGATTGAGGGGCAATCGGTTATTGCGACGCCCTCTTTTGGCAAATAAAGACCCGGGTGTGCGTGCTCAAGCGGACTCATCCCGCTAATCAGCACTTCCGCGAAAATGGATGCTACCGCGGTAGTCGCCATTTCACGTTCATCCTTGTCAAGCAGAGGCCAGAGCTCAACGAGTGCACTGTTCAAAGTGCCTTGAGCCTTCAGTAACGCGGAGTAGAGCAGGCTGGCCGCATACGGGTCTGCAATCATAAAAACTTCTCCATAAAGAGGGCGAACTCCTCTCGGGCTCGTCCGCTAGACGAGCGCCGCTGTACAAAGACGATTGTTTTTCGCCCGTGCCTTCCGACTGCCGCGGCACCTTGTCACCACAGTCGCTCGCATCCTAGAAACGACGTTATGACAGCAATTCTGGCGGTTTCTTAGAATCAATCGGTAGAGGTTACCGACTAATCAAATGGTCGGGACAGTGCTTACGAGTTTAAAAAGGGGATCTTGGGGAAGGATTTGACTTAACGCGGGTGAATCGAGCGATAGATTCTCGCTCCACCCAGACTGCGAAAAGCGCGGGATCCGCGGGTCAATTGGCACGAAGGGCCATGCAAGTCCAGCGCTGCAGTTAGCAGGAGAGATGGCGCCGGAGACATTTAGCGTCGCGGTGCGCCGCGGCTACCGCGGACGATAGAGCTAAGGGCTCATGCGGGATATGTGCGCGAGTGCCGAATCGTCGGTAGGGCAATGGGAGCAGCTTAGACCGTGCGGTTCCCTCACATGCATGGGTCGGGGCCCTTGGTCCCTACCGGACCTGCGAGGCGTTGCTTACGGGTCAAGGTGAGGTCGCACGTTCCGCGCTGATCTTCTGCAACATGCACAGAGTGTGCAGATCGGAAAGGTCAGTTGCTGCGCCCGTTCGGGGTGCCGTTCGCTGATCGAATATCAGCATTGACGTGGCCGACGCGGAGAAGCGTCGCCCAATTACGTGATCGGCGACTCGTCGTCTCGTTGTCTTAAGGTGAGATTCGACCATCCCCTGCATCGCTCATTATCGAACATTAGACGTCTTCGATACCACCACTTGGATACCTCACAGCCTGAGGCGCTGCAACGAGCTTGCCCAACGGAGAAACGGACAGCGCCGCACGACGGCGATAGGCGCTACTAGGCCGCGCTTTCGTATCCGTGAAGCCGTTGCTTGGAGGGGCGATATAGAACCGTGGCGCCAGGGGCGTCGCGCTGTGAGGGTTACCTTCACACGCATTTCGTACCACGCTTTCGGACGGCCGTGCCTGGTCTCAGGCTGTATGAGCACTGAAGTCGTCGATATTCCCGCCGCGACGTTCTTTACAGTAAGCGTTTGTCACGCCGCGATAGCATCCGTCGGCAATTGTACGAAGCGCTTGTGTGGAAGAAGCTCTATCAGCGGTGCGATACGGACCTCACTTTTGGTCGGAATACTGACTACCAGATCTGGCCCATCGATCTTAAATCAAAGCCTTGTCCAGGGCTCCGAGTTGAGAAGCAAGTTTGCGGGACCGGGCAATAGTTCAGGGCGTGTCGAATCGCTTGCTTCTCGAAAAGAAACCGAGTGGTTTGCGAAGCCGTCCATGTCCGCTGGCGCGGGCGACGCCAACTGCGGAGCAGACGCTGTAGCACGCGGACCCTTGAAATTATGCAAAACGCCGACTGCATGCAGAAGATGCCATGCATTTTCCGATGCCTCGGGGATATCGGTACCGATTGAAGTCACGCGAATTTAAAGGAAGAAGACGACTCTTAGTCAATGCGACGGAAATTGACTTAACTCGTACCCGTACGGGAAAGCGGGTCTTTTCCAATTGGTCCAACCGGAGGTCGGTCGGACATAACTTACAGTGTCGATCCAATAACAGACGTGAGTGAAGGAGAGCATGACTTCGTCTGCCCGAGGACCGACTAGTATGCCTAACGAATTTATCATGAACTTTCGTATCCGTCCGATTACTTTCCTCCCCAGACGTCGTTATTCTCTATGTTGAGTCTCCCATTGAATGCAGCCGCTCGTTAGGCCATCACTTATGACCAAATGTATGTATGAATCGACTTCTCTCGGTGAGCGCGAAGAACTGCGCGATGCAGTCGCGCAAGGGCGGTTCTATCTCGTTGGCGGGGGCATAGCTTCGCTCGCTGCGGCTGCTTTCCTCATTCGCGACGGAGCGATCGATGGACATCGAATAACTATCTTGGAAGAGTTGGACAAGTTCGGTGGCAGCCTTGACGGCGCGCGGTCGCCCACAGACGGCTATGTAATCCGCGGCGGCCGGATGCTTGAGAGCAACTACGTCTGCACGTACGACCTCTTCGACGCGATACCTACGCTAGACGGAAGAAGCACGGTTACGAAGGAAATTTTTGAATGGAACAAGGCTTTACGTACTGCATCTAAGGCGCGCTTCGTGGTGGACGGAAGACCCAAAGAATCTCCCTGCTATGGATTGAAGAACAGTCACTTGTTCGCTCTTGGTCGTTTCGCAATAGAGCCTGAAATACTATTGGACGACGTTCGGATCTGTGATCGCTTTGAGCGCGACTTCTTTGAAACAAATTTTTGGATCATGTGGTCGACCACGTTCGCGTTCCAGTCATGGCATAGCGCTATGGAATTTCGCCGCTACCTATTGCGCTTTGCGCATATGACGACTGGCTTTAATCGCTTAAATGGGATCATGCGAACCGTCTATAACCAGTACGACTCGATGGTGCTACCCGTCCAGAAGTGGCTGGAAGAGCGCGGAGTTGACTTTCGCAGAACGACCCGGGTTGACGATTTATATGCGGATGAGGATGCGGGCAAGAAGCGAGTTATCGGTCTCGTTTGCGAGTCGAGCGGGCGGCGCGAGGTCTTCCCCCTTACTGAGCGCGATTCTGTTTTCGTGACGCTGGGGTCGATGACTGCGAGTTCTAGCCTTGGATCCACGAACCGGCATGCCGAGCTTGGTATTCACGAAAGAGCTGGTGCCTGGACGTTGTGGCACAAGATAGCTGCCGGTCGGCCGGAATTCGGAAGGCCATCCGTGTTCAGTGACCACTTAGATGAATCGATGTGGCTGTCATTTACCGCCACACTGCGCGCGCCGTTACTTTTTGAATTCATTCGAGCGTTGACCGGAAACGTCCCCGGCGAAGGAGGGTTGATCACATTCCCCGAATCGAACTGGTTGATGTCGATTGTCCTACCTCATCAGCCCCACTTCATCGGGCAGCCTGACGATGTACAGGTGCTGTGGGGATACGGGCTAAATTTAGAGCGCCCCGGAAACTTCGTTAACAAACCCATGGCATTGTGCACAGGTCGCGAAATCCTGACCGAACTTGTCGGCCATCTCCGAATAGGTGATGAAGCGAGACCGATACTCGGTTCGGCTCAATGCATTCCCTGCCTAATGCCTTACATCACAAGTCAATTCCTGAATCGTCGCAGTGGTGACCGACCTGATGTGATCCCTGACGCTTGGCAGAACCTCGCTTTCATCGGTCAATTCTGCGAATTGAAAGAGGACGCGGTTTTTACCGTGGAGTACTCCATTCGGTCCGCTCAAACCGCGGTGTATCGACGACTCGGGCTGAACCGGCGCCCGCCGCCAGTTTACTGCGGAGGGCACGATCCCCGCGTTATCGGTCGGTCGGTAATGAGCCTTTTGGGCCGGTCCTGATTGGCGAACGGCAGCGCTGCCGAAGTTCGCTTGGTACGCAGTGTGAATGATGCGCCACTGTTATCTTCTACGTTAGTTGTTCAGCGAGCGCTGCTCTGCCAGAACCGCCGGTCCGTCCTGAATGGCTTTTGAATGTCCCGCGCACGCCGAAACATCGTCTTCCTGATTTGAGCGGAACAATTCTCGTACCGGCGAATGCGGAATTCGTATTCGAGCACAGTAGGCCGTGTTGAAGAGGCACTCAGCACATGGACGGACTCTGTTCGCAAGCGCATGTGCAGTTGCAATTCAGCGTTTTCTCAATCAAAAGCAAACTTCAATGCATAGTACTACATATAAAATCGCGTTTATTGCTTTGGCGGGCTTACTCAGTGTATGTCCTGGTGCGACATTCGCTTCGGGTTCGTTCTCTGATCGGAATGACAACCTCCATGTGGGTGGTATTTCTCTGGCTACGACGAAAAGCTATCGCGAGGGCGGATGGAGGTCGCGACCGAAAAAGGGTTATGGACGGTCCCGACTGAGACGAATTTCTGAACCTGGGCGCACTGGCCCTTATGGACGAGGGGCCGATGCTTCCGAGAGTCCTAGGCCAGATGACGTGCACGTTCCGGCCGCCTCTGTGGGCGCGTCGTCCCGACCATCTCGGACCAATGTGCTCGACGTGTCACGATCGGATGGCCCTTCACGCGAACGTCCACACGAATTTGACGCGCCGTCTTTCGACTTTGGAAGTCAGAACCAAAGACCACTATCAGCGAGAGTGGTTATCCCGGTACGAGGGGATCACGCTGTAAACGTCGGCGATGGAGCGATAGCGGCAGGGGCAAACAGCATCGCGATCGGTCTTGATGCCTGGACGAAAGGCGCGGCATCCGGCAGCGTCGCTCTGGGAGCACACGCGAAGGCAGAGGACGTCCAATCCGTCGCTATAGGGGAGTACGCGGAGATTTCGGAAAACGGAGGTGTCGCGGTTGGCAGTGGATCGGCGGTATGGGGTGGCGCAACCGGTTCTGTCGCTCTTGGTGAAGACACGGTGGCGACGCGCGCCAGGACCGTAGCAGTTGGCAACCGACGGGTGGTTGACGTCATACCTGGTGTCGCAGAACAAGACGCGGTGACGGTTGCACAGTTGAAGCAGCTCGGTGCGAAGTTTGACGGAAATGGCGATGCACAGAGCGCGCTAGTCGCATACGACGACCGCGGCGGTAGGAGTGTCCGTCTCAACGGGCCGTCGGGGACAACAATCAGCAATCTCGCACCTGGAGCCATCACTTCTGATAGCAGCGAAGCGGTCACAGGGGCTCAGCTTTTCCAAACGAATCAGGCGGTGGAAGGCGTAAGTGGCAAGGTGAAAGACGTTAAGGCAGCCGTCGACAAAATAGGTAGGAGCGGTGCAAATCGATTCGTTCGTGTGAACTCCACGAGCGAAGAGGCGACAGCGGAGGGAACCGAAGCTATTGCCGTCGGCGGGGCGGCGACCGCAACGGGCGTGTCATCAATCGCGTTCGGTTCGAATGCGAACGCGAGTGCCGATAACTCCGTCGCAATCGGGGCAGGCTCATCGGCGGACCGCTCAAGTAGCATTTCAATCGGCAGAGATGGAATGAACCGCCAAATTACCCACGTTGCCCCGGGAACTGAAGACACTGACGCGGTGAATGTTGCGCAGCTTAAGTCGGCCGGCCTCATCGATGGCCGGGGGAAAACGCTCGATGCGATCGTCTACGACACGGGGTCAGGCAGAGCGTCGGTGACCCTTGGCGGTATTGGCGCTTCTTCTGTTGTTACGTTGACGAACCTCGCTGCGGGACGCATTGGAAAGGGCAGCACGGACGCCGTAAACGGCGATCAGGTCTTCGCGCTGACTTCCCGAGTCGATGCGCTCGAACATCGTGCACCTTCTCTCGTGGACGACAAGGTCCATCCTGAACACAACGATCCTCGTCAGAATCCGAACAGTGGTGCGCTGTCCAGACGGGGACAGCGCATCTCCGAGGTCGGCGCCGGCGTGGCACAAACCGACGCTGTCAACCTCGGGCAGCTCAACGCTGCGCTCAAAGCGAACCTTGAGAATGCGAATGCACATACCGACGCCGCGATTGGCGAAGTGCGGATGGAAATGGAACATGACCGCAAAGATGCAAAAGGTGGATCCGCGTCCGCAATAGCCACCGCCAATCTTCCGCAGGCATTCCCCGGCGAAAGCATGTTATCAGTCGCTGGAGGCACCTACGGAGGCCAATCTGCCGTCGCCCTTGGCTTGTCGACCGCCACAAGATCTTGGACGGTAAAAGCGTCGTTCACCAGTAACACCCGCGGCTCTTATGGTGGCGGCGTGGGTGCGGGTTATCGTTTTTAGGCCGTGGCAAACATGCTTGAGCGGAGCATGAAGCCACGGGCCGGAGAAATGGCTGATGACATGCGAAACATGCGGGCAAAGACCACCACCGACCTTAAGAGTGCGCCGGCCGCGGCCGCAAGATCTTGCACGCCGGCTTCTCCTGCGGCAACGCATGGCCTCGGTAGGCTTCGCTTCATCGCTCAGACACTGCGCTGCAGCGCTTTGATTGTCGATGGAGCTTTGAGCGCTTATCCTGAAAACACAACATTTGCTTTCTGGCGGCGGCTCCGGTTTCTGCTTCGTTCTTGCCTGTATCTGAGGGCAACGACCCCTTGGCTAGGCTTGTGCTTTGCGGCCGAGAAGGGCTGGTGGCTGAAAAGTTGTCCGCGAAACCTCGAGCGGATTCACCGACCTTTTCTCCACGCTGCTCTGCGGCCTAGCGACATCTTGAAGATCAGCCTTCAACATGACGCCTTCACGAAAGCTCTTGCGCCAACGGTTACGCCAAAGTTAGCAACGCTCGGAAAGGCTAATCTTGGAACGATCTCCGTAGGCCAGGAGATTTGGCATATGTCGATCGAGATACTCGAAAGATTTCAGAAAGAAGGGGATTGGACTCTGACGATCAGAGACCGCAGCGGTGCCCGACTTGTCTCATGCTCATTTTCGATTGCATGTCTCGGGGGCAAGGTCTCTAGACCTAGGGTCCTCATTGGGTGCGTGCAAGGACCAGACAAGGGTAGGGGCGGACACGACCTCTTCCGGCAGCTCACGCAGAAATGGCATGGCCTACGGCCGAAAGCGCTGATAATCTATCTGACTCAAACACTTGCTCGGGAGATCAGGGCTCACAACGTCTTGCTTGTATCGAACGAAGCGCACGTTTATTCACGATGGCGCTATTCCTCATCGAAGCATCGAATCGAGGCGGACCATACAGCGCTCGTGTCCACGCTTAGTAGAGTGAGATCACTACGCGGATGGTTCGTACTTGGCGTCCCTGCTACCAGAGAATTAGCAACGTCGTCACGACCGACTCGTCGAGAGAGGCGTGAAACCTTGAAATGGCTCTTGGCGTACCAAATCAGAACCGCGCTGCGCTGAACTTTCACCGCGGGATTGAGCCGGTGAACCGACGCCTTGGCCAGTCAATTGTTATCTCGAAATATAAATCTCGTCGTACGTGTTCCCTTTTTCAGGTCGACATTTGCGTCGAATTACGTTGATACTTGAATCATACAAGCATGGTGGAATCTTCATGCCTTAACTTCGTCTGTTTAGTTGTATTTCTTCTAGGTTGTGAAATACGCGTAGAGGCGGCGGTACAAATGCAAGACGATTACCGCTGCGACAAGACAGTCGTTGATGCTCCAAAGTCCAAATCGCCGGAGACGCTTGGAGCCACCCACAAGAAGGACCGGTGGCTGGGGCGACACCGTTGGATGATCGCCCCTGGGAGGCTACCAGTTGATGTAACCGATTCGGATTCGCTCGCCCCTCAATTGGCCAACCCGTAGTTCGCCGGTAAAAATTCGCCCGGCTAGCTTGCTTACCGAAGGCGTGCCTTGTGGATTTTCAGTTGTTTCACGAGGGTTCACTCAACTAACGCATTTTCGGGAAATCGCGGAGAAGTAATGGATGCGCTCCTTCGACGCCTCCAAGTGCGGGATGGAAATGCGCAGCCTCTGTCCGGAGAACTGACGGTGCACTTTGATAGCTAGCGCCGCTTGATCACGCCCACATCACTGTCCGACCCGGCCGATCGGACGCATATGAGTTAATTCGTTGATCGGACTGGTTAACGGTCTAGATCTTAGAAGATAAGCTCTGGTGAGAGTGATGATTGTTCCCGCGCACAGGATTCTGCTGCGACCTGTCGTGAAGAATTATCGGCTGATGCGATTGATTCAATGATTACCACGATAACTGATATTTATCGGAGTTCAAAGATGAGGCACATAAGTCATAGATCGAGTGAGGTCGTTTATAACCGTCACAACGAAACTGAATGGCTTCATCCTAGTCATCAAGACGTATTGGAGCTGGCGCGATTATTCGAGAAGATTGTTTGTTGGCGAAGATCTCTAAAGCGCATGGAAAATGAACGAGAGAACTCGCACGCATCGTCGAGCTGGCCAAGTGACTGAGACCTCCGTAGAACGCAGGTTATCTGAACTCGCCGTCAAAATGCGGCTACTTGTCGGGAGAGAGGTGCTGATCACAGGCTTCACGAGGACCGTACAAAGCATTCTGGCGTCAACCGAGCCGTCTACTTCATTCGCCATATGGCCGACGCCAACATGCTAACCGCGCACTTGCCCGACTCGCGCCGTCATTTCAACGCGAAGCCATCGAGTCACTCGAAGGCGCGACGGTGGCAGGCCAGCCACGGCTAAACGGGGTGATTTAGCACGAGCTCGGCATACTGGTACTGAACAGCGTGTCTGCGCGACTTTCGAGGCCTTGTGATAGCCGAACTTCTGGTACCGGCGGGCGTACATCCAAGACTGGACCTCAGGTCAGTCCTACCATCGTCGCAATGAAAGTGAGCGCCACGGATTCCGCATGCGCGATGGCATTCGGCGTAATCCCCATTCCGTGCCCACCGTCCGCCAGTTCAAGATACCAAACATCCTTGTGTCCTTGTGCCTGCATTTTCGCGACCATTTTTCGCGCATGGGCTGGATGCACACGATCATCGCGCGTCGATGAAGTGAATAACACCGGAGGATAGGAGATTTCGGCTCGCACGTTGTGATACGGCGAATAGTTCAGCAGATAACTCAGATCGTCGGGGTCGTTCGGATCGCCAAATTCGTCGATCCAGGAGGCTCCCTGCAACAACAGATGGAAGCGCGCCATATCAATGAGCGGTACCTCTGACAGCACCGCGCCGAAAAGCTCGGGCCGCTGGACCATACACGCGGCGACCAGCAGGCCGCCATTGCTGCCGCCGCGAATTGCAAGCTGTTTCGACGTTGTCACGCCGGAATCGATCAGCGCCTGTGCGACCGCAATGAAATCGTCGAACGACACTTGACGCTTGCCCCGCAGGGCGGCCTGATGCCAATCGGGGCCGAATTCTCCGCCGCCTCGAATGTTGGCGACCGCGTACAGTCCGCCGCGCTCGAGCCAGCCGATGCCGGTCGTCGCCTCGTATCGCGGATTGAGAGCGACTTCGAAGCCTCCGTAACCATAGAGCAAGCAGGAGCGCGCGTCAGTGCGCGTCTCGACGTCGCGGCCGATCAACCAGAAGGGAATGCGCTCGCCGTCCGGCGCGAGCGCGTGGCGGCGCACGGCGGTGAGACCGGCCGCATCGAACTGGGCGGGAAGGCGCGCGAGCAGTTGCCACGGGGCGTCGTTGGCGAGATCGGCGTGATACAGCGATGGCGGCGTCAGGAAGTGCTCGACGTGGATGAGTACGGTGTCGTCACGTTCGCTGTCGATCGAATCGACCCAGGACTGGCTCGCATCCGGCAGCGCGAACGCGCGCGATGCCCAATCGCCGTCGGGCGTCGCGGGCGGGCGCAGCAGTGTGGCGCGCGGCGCGCCGTCGTCCATTTGTGAGACGATGAGCCAGTGCTTCGTGAAGTCGATGCCCGCGAGCACGAGCCGCTCGGACGGCGTGAAGATCGCGACGAACTGGCGCGAGCCCGCGAGAAACGCGTCGCGCCGAATGACGGTCAGCGTGCCGGGCGCGTAGCGACGGCCACCCGCGTTCCAGAACTTGCGCGGCGTCACGAAGAGCCAGCCGTTCCAGTGCTCGATTTCCGTGTGCGTCGGCAGATCGTACTGACACCATTCGCTCTTGGATTCGTCGAGCCAGTAATGCAGCGTGTCGTAGAAGGTCACACCGCGCAAGGCGAGATGCAGCTTTTCATTGGGGTCATAAGTCGAGATCGCAAACACATCGCGTTGTGCACCCTCGAACACAATGGGCGCATCGGCGAGCGGTGTGCCACGGCACCAGCGGCGTGACGCTCTTGGTAAGCCCGAATCGGTAAGCGTAGGCCTAGCACTGACATGGTTGTCGTCCCAGCCGATGTACACAGTGTCGCGGTTTATCCACGAGATACGATGCTTGCCGACTGCTCGCACGTTGAAACCTTCCTCGAGGAAGCTTCTTGACTCGATATCAAACTCGCGCACAATGACTGCGTCCGAACCGCCTGGGGACAGGCTAAGTAGTGCTCGGTCGTAGCTAGGGTGCAGCATCTCAAACTTCGTAAGCGCCCAACGCTGTTCATCGCATCCGCGCGTATTTGCGTCCAGCGCATCGAGGTCCAGTAGGACATCCCACTGGGGCACGCCGTCAAGCCACGCACTCCATCGAGTGCGCCTGAAAACTCCTAGCGGATGCGCGCTGTCTTGCCATTTGTTATAAGCCCAATCGCCGTAGCGAGCACATGTGACGATGCGGTCTTTCGATGTATAGGCTTTTGCTAAACGTGCCTCGAGCGCCTTCGTCTTCTGTGCCATTCCGAAGACCGCTTCAGTCCTCTGATTCTGCGCCATGATCCAGGCTTGCACACGATTGTCATCAAGCAATTCGAGGTCATTGAAAGGGTCGCCGTCTTCAGCTTGGGGCCAAACTAGGTCGTCACGTATGTCAAGCGATCTCATGGGCAGACAGTATGCGATTGATGAAAATCAATTGTGCGGGAGACGGGCCATTTTTATAAATATGTCTAAGTCCGATATCGGTGCGTTTGTGTTTTTAGAACACAGAGGTAACAGCGCTAGTTACAGCAAAAGCGATGTAACCCAAAACCACGGTTACGCGACGTCGGGAGGACACGTTGGGCTGGGGAAATATTCCATTCAAATCAATAGCCGAGGAGCACGTAACCCTTGTAACCCCTTCATAAACCAACTTCGAAGAGTATTTGAAGAGCAGTGACGAGTACCGGTACGACGATCGACACATCTGGGATGCGGGCTAGTTGGGCCCGGCGAAACATCACCGAGATGGAGGTGCGTCTGGTGTAGCAGATTAAAACGCTGGGAGAGTTGCTGTTAGAGCCAGCGAAGATACGTGCGGGGGAAGATCTTTCATGGCTCGTAAGTGCGCCTAGCGCACGTGTCTGCTCTGACGCTACGTCCGCCGCAAAGCCATCGAGAGTGCGGTTGTCGGCAATCGCCGCTATTCGCCGTTCCATAACTGGAAGGCCGCACCACTTCGCTGCTGTCGTTGGCGGTGAGGCGCGGGGTATTGTCGGCTTCGGGGAACTGCGAATGAGTCTTCGCGACCCCGAGCCGACACTCGATGCTTGCGCCCCCAGTTGTCTCTTGCTGGAGCCTAGCAGTCACCAGACGGTCAACGTTCCCACCGCGGCCTACTGGCTGCCTTTCAAGAGTTCAGATAGACAAGACAGGCTGCATACTCGACACGTGCAACGCCCGCCGGCATCGCGCGGATTGCGTTGACCACTAGGTCATGGGTCCATTGCTTTATTTTTCATGACGTACGCGTTCGTCCATCTGCCGCCGTGCGACGTAGCGAACGCACGGAGAACGTCCAGTTTCTTTCTGTGTTCGCGGCAACGGTCAACGCCCGTCGAGGACGGGCGTGACTTTATTGTTTCATTTTGCCCGTCGCCTTACCGCTTGCGTCTGTGCCCGAAGCGCCATCCGGAGACATGCCCTTTTCACGTTGCTGCATCAGTGTCGGACCGTCGGAGTTGCTTGCCCCGCTGGAAGCGGTGTCGGCCGTTGGATCCTTCGTGGCGCCGCTCTGAGTCGTTGGCGACGGAGCCTTTTGTGTAGTCTGCGCGACCGCGCTGGTGCTTGCCGTTATTACGAGCACGCTTAACAGAAACGAGATGCGATTCATGGCTTTCTCCCCAGCCTTTACACGGCTTGCCTCATTCTTGAATCGATAGGTTACGGTGCATTAGAGCCGCGGTCACGATCCACCGCCTCATTGCCAGCATCCTTCGCATCCTCTTCGGCGTTGCCGACTTGTTTTCTTGCCTCGCCAGCAATTTGCTGGGCGTCGCCCTTCGCTTCCTGTGCGGGATCGTCCGTCATCCTGCCGACGCCCTCGTTGATCTTGCCCTTCACCTTCTCTCCGACACCTTTCACCTGATCTTCATTCATGGCCGTGCTCCTCACGTGCGCCTGCGGATTGCAAGCGTATATAACGGCGCAAAAAAGATGCCTTGAAATGAGCGTCGTCTATGTTGGAATTAGGAGGCAAGAAACGTCGCAACCGTTCGAGATCAAAAGGGGAACGCGAGTCCGGCGGCTGGGCCTGGGCGGCCTGTCTATCGAAAGCGAACGCAAAGACAGCAGGCGGCTAAAGAAGTGGTCTCCGAGAAGTCTCAGGCGAGCTAGGTGACCGTTTCGACGACCGCCTCAACGAGCGGCGGCAGATTGCCCGGAACTGGCTTAGCATCAACAGCTGTCAAAGGAGCTGGCTATGGACGATTCGCTAACGTCGAACGAGACCGCGGCCGACGTGCCGATTGTCGCGGTCGGCGCATCGGCCGGCGGCATCACGGCCCTGCAGAAGCTGTTTAGAGGACTTCCGGCCCCAGTCCCCTTTGCAATCGTCGTTTTGCAGCACTTGCCCGCCGGCTCGCCCAGTGCCCTCCCGGCCTTAATCGCGAAGTGCACTCACCTTCCGGTCAGAGCTGCGACGGCCGGAGTGCGCCCCGAGGCCAACCGCGTGTATTTTCCATCGCCGGAGCACGTTCTGACGCTCGAAGACGGCGTTTTTGCAACGAGACCCGCGCAAGGCGGGTCGCGACGCCCCGGCATTGACACGATTGATTCTTTTCTCGAGAGCTTGGCTCTTCGAGAGCAGCCGCCTTCAATCGCCGTCATCCTATCGGGAACGGGCATGGACGGTACGGCCGGCGCCGTGCGCATCCGGCAAGCCGGGGGCGTCGTGATCGTTCAAGATCCGCTTACCGCTTTGCACGACGGCATGCCGAACGCGGTCATTCGTCGAGGTATCCACCACCACATTTTGCCTGTCGGTGCCATTGGCCAGCAGCTTGTGGCCTGCACTGACCGCGATTACGCTGCCCCGGTGTCAGCCACTCAGGCGACTGACGACGTGACCGCATCACTCCATCGCATCATCTCCCTGGTCCGCATGCACGCGGGCTTTGACTTGAGCGGCTACAAGCCGTCTCCGTTGCTTTGGCGCATTCAGCAGCGCATGGATGTGCGAAAGGTGTGGCGATTCGATGATTACGCTTCCCTCCTCGAAGATGACCTGATTGAACTGGAAGCGTTGGTGCGCAAGATCCCGTTACATGTGACGGAATTCTTCCGTGATGCTGATGCCTGGGAGACCCTGCGTCATGACGTGCTCGAACCGCTCCTATTCCAGACACAGGGCCGGCGTTCAATTCGAGTTTGGACGACGGCCTGCGCGACCGGGGAGGAGGCATATTCGGTCGCGATGCTTCTTGACGACATCTCGCGCGAAAGAAAACAGTCGAGCGACTTTAAACTTTTCGCAACCGACGCGGCGCCAGAGTTGGTCGCGCTGGCCAGTCGTGGCGTATTCCGCAAAGAGTCGCTAGGCGGGCTTTCCAAGGCACAGCAAAGCCGGTACTTCTACGAAGTCGATGGTGCGTTCCGAGTCAAACGGGCCCTACGTGAAAAACTGGTGTTTGTGCCGCAGGATCTTATTGCCGATCCGCCACTTTCCGGTCTGGATCTTGTCACTTGCCGAAATCTGCTCATCTACCTGGCACCCGAGACGGTGAAAGACGTTCTGAACGTTCTTCATGGTTCGTTGCGCGAAGGCGGGTTCCTGTTCTTAGGCAGAAGTGAGGCTTTACCGCTCGATGGGCATGGCTTTGAGAGCGTCTCGCGAAAATGGAACATCTACCGCAAAACCGGGCCCATGCCCACGGCACCGCGGATAAGCCATGCGCGAACCGTCCGCCATGCAGCAGCGTTGCCTCGTGCTGCACTTCGCGTCGCCTACGAACGGTTCGACATTCCATCGGTGCTGACGGATCAGAAGGGCAACGTTCTGCGTACGTACGGCAGAACCAGCGGGATTCTCGCTCTTCCTCCGGGAGAGCCTTCACTCAATGTCATCCACCTGGTCCCCCAGCCATGGGCGGCATGCCTTCGGCAGGGCATGTTGCAAGCCGTGCACGAAGAGCGTTCGCTGATACTCACGGTGTCGCAAGACGGCGCCTCGGCGAGCACATCGATGAACATACGCGTCACGCCGCTTCGAAACGCGGAGGACCGCCCGTGTGATCGCTTGCTGGTGTCATTCATAAGAGGGCAGGACGACGGACGCGCGCTTGCTGCCGACGGCTCGTCCCTCCTGCGAGACGACCTCGGCGCGGCCGAAAGTATGGATTGGAAGGACGAAGCCCGGATCTCGCGCGAAGAAGTCGACGCGTCACACGAAGAGCTGTTGGCGCTCAACGAGGAGCTGAAAGCATCTAACGAACAGCTCGCACGTAGCATCGAAGATCTTGACCGCTCAAACACAGAATTGCAGGCGAACATCGCTGAACTGGCTATGCAGCATCATGTACTGCTGTGCGCCGGCGTGATGACGATGTTCCTCGATACCGCGTTGAAGCTTCGGTGGTTCACATCGTCAATGCGTGACGTCTTTCCACTGAGGTCCGGTGACACCGGACGGAGTATCGCCGACCTCGTGCCCATCTTCCGTGACGACGACTTCTATGCAGACATCGAGCGGGTACTTCACGCGAGTAAGCCACTCGAAGCTGTCATACGTGACGATCGCCAACGTTGCTTTGTTCGAAAGATCTTCCCTTACAGTTCGGACACCGGCGAAACCGTCGGCGTAGCGGTCACCTTCGTCGACATTGCGAGCTTCCGTGACCCTGGCGCCTCAACGCCCTCAAATTAGCAGGCGCGCCCGGAGGTGGACCAATCACTCCAGGGCAGCGCGCTGCATTGGTGCGACAGTTCAAGCGCTGCCTTCACTCGTTTCCTGCGATCGGCGAAGTCGCAAAATTGTCTGTCGTGATGTGTTCAAGGCGCGGGCAACTTCCGAGACCGTGCTTCCTGCTGCCAACGCTGCGAGCGCCTCACGCTGTAATGTCGCGCTCAGCGAACAGGGGCGCCCTACTTTCGCTCCAAGGTCACCCAACCGCCGAGAGGCGTCCCTCGCTCGTATTGTCCGGACCTTTCGATCTATGTCCGCAACTAAAGTGAGCGCGGCGATCAACGTTTCATGTCGGACGATCGTCCATCCTGCATCTGTTCGGCTGAGGCAGGCAACCGCCGCGCCTTTCTCCGCGATCATCCGTAACGTATCGAGAACATCGGCGTAGCCGTTGCCAAGGGACGCCAGATCGAAAACCACAACCATGTCGTTCGCCCATAGTCGATCAATGACACATCGCAACGTCGGCCTTTCGCGCGCGGGGGTCGTCACTGATGAAGCGCCTACAAATACATCATCCGCACAAACTTCGAGATCGACAGCGCGTAGGGCTTGGGCCGCGTACTCGTGCCCGACACTTCCCTCATTCCGGAACACAACGATCATGTCATTGTTAATCAAAGACCCAGCACAATCTCAGACGGGCCTGTCAACCTTTTGCCGCTCCCGCACGACGCCATCAGCGGCAGGAAGAAGGCGCACTTGCATGTCAGGACCTAACGACCGCGCTAAGGCGAGCGCCTCCTGCTCCGTATCCGCCGTAGTGACACGGACCCCCGTGGACGACGGAAATTCGACCTGCCAGCCGCCACCGGTGCGCGGCCGGACAATTATTTCGGCTTCATCAGCGCCCTCTCGCGTCAGCATTCGAACCCCCGCCGATGTAATTCCGTTGACGACATTTTAGTACGTTTCCGGAAGGCGTCTTATACGGACGCCCCGTTTCTCGGCCGTTACGTCAAAAATGCGCCTTTGGGCCAACGTATGCTCGCAATGAAAACTCGACCTTCGCCATGATTGCGACGATCGCAGCGCATCAAGCAGCGCCGAACGGTGACCCGGATCTTCACTTTTTTACGTTCGACGTGGACGGAGGTGGAATCTTGCGTTCGCATCAAGTGTCGGTGCGCACCGCTCGGGTTTTCGCCCGCGAATTTGCCAGCCGCACGGCGCTTGACGAACTGATGCGGGCGATCGTCACGGCCGAGCCGAAGACGTACGATGCGCTGGTCGGTCGCCAGTTCAACGATCTCTGATGAGACAGAGCAAGTTCGGCAAATCGGTGATTGCTACGTAGAGATGAACCTCGCCAAACGTCCGGACGGGGCCGACGAGCGCGCACCAATGCGGCGGTTTTTAACGACTACCGGTTGTTCGAACGACCACCGTATGGCCGATGCCAATGACCGAAATTGGCCGATTGCAGCAGTTGCCGGACGCGCGCCGAGCCGCTAGTCGAGCCGTCCTCCGTGTACTCACGAGATGGCGCGGGCGCTCAACAGCCCCGTCCGATATATTCACGGCACGCCTGGGCGTAGAACATTCCGCCTTGGGGGAGGGGCAGGGGCGAGAAGTCTTGGCGGCGATCGCGATAGGGAGCGACCGCTCCGTCGAATTCTGTGCTCGCAAAACTAACAATCCGGGTCGCCGGTCACCTCCCCGGACCGTATTGCCAGCTTTAACATATAACCCGGCTTTAACATCGCTTTAACATCCGTCAGATTGGCGGAAAGTCCCGCCAGTAAAGGGGTTTGCCGAATTAGGACATGTTAAAGGCTTTAACATTTTTTGTTAAAGGGGGATTTTTTCTGCGCGTGAGGGAACGGTCTGTGTCCGCGTCAAAGGTGTCCAGAGCTTTGATACCCCCTCCCCTTGCTCACCATGAGCCGCATTGTCCAACGCGTTCTGTGGCCACTGCTGCGGTCCTGTGTGCATGACAGTCGACGTCAACGCCCGTGATTAAAGCGATTGGTGATCTCGGCAGCTTTCGCAACGCCGCTCTGCCTGCTGCAATACAGAGCAACGAGGTTTCTGACGACTGCAGTAATGAAGCTTACATTCAACGCACTTTTTTGATCGCCCCATTGTGTGCGGCGCCCGCGTACGCTAACCGATGCATTCAGGGCGCTGCGGTCGGCGGCGTCGCCGGATAAGTAGCCAGGCATCATGCTGTGGCACGCGCAGCTTTGCGCTGCGCCGTCGGTCACCACGAAGCTGCAAAGAAAGCAAAGGCCGCGTCGGCGCCATCAAGCTAAACGAGGCTGGCGGGTAGGGGCCTAAGCTGACTAATGAAGCGGCTTCCGGCGTGTAGGATCCGGGAACGCCCAAAGCGCGTCGGGCTCGTGCCGACCGACCGCCTCGTCAATGATTCGGAAAGGTGGCGAAATTCGCTACTGATAAGGATGACTGTCACCTAACATGCGATTTTCGAGCGGTGCAAGAGCAGACCTGCGAGCCGGGCATCGGCAGTTAGCAGCCGCCGCCCCGAATCGCAGCGAGCATCTATCTTTCTTACAGATGCTTCGAGACGAGCAACTGGAAGAACATGATCGGATAGCGCAGCGGCCAGAACAATAGCATTCCGAGCTTTGCGCGCGACACATTGCTCAGCGTGTTGTAGACGGGGTGCCACTCGATCAAACCGCGGAGTACGATCCGATTCAGGACGAAGCCGAGGATGAGATATCCAAGTATCGCCATGAACGGTGAAACGATCCGCGCATGGGAACAAAGGTTGATCATTACCATCAGAATGACCAAGCAAACCGCATAGATTCCCATGCCCTTGCCAGTGGTCATCGCTGGGCGGCTGGACTGGCTTTGAACATCGGCCATATCTACTCCTCTTTTGTCATAACGGCAACATTGCATGTTGGCGTTAACGGCGCGGAGCGGGCATTCTTTAGGAGTTTCGTCTGTGATTGCTCGGGAAGGAGCAGAGTAGTCCGTCGCCTCTTTAAACTGTTGCCGCAGGCTCCGTCGCAATGGCTGTGAGACAGAAACCGACCCTCAACGGCCGTCGACTTTCGGTGCACCTAGCGTCTCTTGACAGGGCACAATGGTCGCTGGAACGGCCATCTCGCGTGTTTGAATGCCGTGACCGGCTGAAAGCCGTCGGGTGCGCTCAGAGTGACGTTATGCTCGGGGTCACTAATAGGACAAAAAAGAACAACCGGAATCCGACTATGACCGAAATTGACTCCAAACGTACGCTTCTGGAACTCAACCTATTTAACGGAAAGATTGTTGAAACGAGAAAAGGTAGAGGAGGTTTGATTTACATCGTCGAACGGGATGCCTTTCCGAGGCGGGTGGCCTTTAAGACTATGAAAGAGTTTGAGGGCTCGCTCCCAGTCGTGACAGAGCGGTTCGATCGTGAAGCCGGTAACTGGTTCGAGTTCTCAGGTCATCCCCTGGTTATAACGCCGAATTACGTGAGAATGTGTGACGGAGTTCCGCTAATTTGCATGCCGTATTGCGACGGAGACCTCCGAGATCTCATCGAAAAGCGGCCTTCCCTTATAGGCGCGCTCACTCTGTCCTTGCAAATTGTCAAAGGTATTATTATCGCGAATTCGCGCGGCATGGAACACCACCAGGACATCAAACCTGAGAATCTGCTCTACGCAGATTTCAGTAAAGAATTTGAAGGCTTTCCGCCTGAAGGCGTCGATTGGTGGGCTAGGTATTCTGTGCGAATTGCCGACTTCGGAGTCGCAAACGCATGGCGGGACAATCATCCAGGCGGCACGAACGCTTACCGAGCGCCCGAACAACATGATTCAACGTTGGCCACCCCGTTCTTACCTGACGTTTTCGCAGTGGGACTGGTCATCGCGGAGCTTTTCCAGGGCTACCATCCCGCCGCGAGCAAAGAAGGCATTGAGGTGGGAAAATGGAAGGGATCTAAATTAAAAAGGTGGACCACTGAGGGGCACAGGAACTTTGCGCCCGCGATTTCGGCCGAGGCCCAAGAGTTGGTTGGGTTGCTAACAGAAATGCTGGCTGCCGTACCCAGTCAGCGACCGTCGTTATCAGCCTGTTACAAGCGACTGGCTGGTATTCTGAAAGCTCTTAGCCCGGCCACTTTAGAACAGCTTGAGCTTCTTTTCGACTACTTCGATTACATTGCAGAGTATGGCGGGCTTGAAGCGAAGCTGGATCGACAGCTGAAACTTTCCAGAATCGCAAGTCAGCATAATTTGGTGAAATCGGATATTAGGAACGATCTGAAAAGATCTCTCCAAGAACAGGCATTGAACGTTGCGACTCTGCTGCGCATCCATCACCTAGCCAATACTTTCCATCGGATATGCGGGGCAGACTGTAGTGAACAAGACAAATCTTTACTTGTGGAAGCGTCGACGACCGTTGTCAACTTCGTGACTACTCGCCCCAGCGAATTGGACTCGGACTGCCTCTGGCCGGCGTTTTTTTATGGAGAGCGAAAACCCACAAAACTCGCAAGCGATATTGAGGCTATTGCGGAGATCCTCAGTGTCAATGTCGAGCGGCTACAAGATTTGGGCGGCTTCAATCATGAACTCGTGCAGGCGATTAATAATGGCGGAATTATCGTCAAAGCGAGCGTCATAATGACCGAGGCATCGAAAAAATGGCAGGCGGGTCGATTAACTGATGCGTGCCTCTTGCTGAATCAGGTGCGGAAACTCGTGCCAAAAGATGCTCAGCTCGAACGTCTACAAGAGATGTGGATGGCTGCCGAGTCTCGTCTCCGCGGAAACATCGCAGAGTGGGACGAGACCGGTGACCGCGCGTCGAACGGCAGCTAACAGAGGAGCAACTGATGCCCGAATGCGCGACCAAGGTCACGAGTGAATGACCGCTCTTGGCCGGCAAGCGCCTCGCAGTCCGACTGTCGTTAATGTCAGCGCGTCACCGATCGGCGTTCTGCCATCCCTGCGCTTCATCGACGCGATCGCTTGGACCATTTTCGATGAAATCATCCTCAAAGGTCTGCCCGACCAAGTCATCGTAGTCTGCCGGGTCGCTATTCACAATGGCTCGGAACATTTGGATTAATGCGTTGCCATCCTGTAGATGGGCGACGACAACACGAGCGGTGCGTAGCGAAACAGACTCGCGGACGGGTGGAGCAGCACTTCCGTCGTGCAGTTCGAAAGCAAAACGATGAATCTCCTGATGCGAGTCTGGCAGCTGTGTGTGTCCCCAAATGGTTGCTTTCATCCTTTGCGCTCTAAGATGTCTTTCCACGGAGCAAAGCAAGGCTAATGCCATGGCAGTACCGCCGGATCATCGGATGGGACGTCAACTACTGGCGAAATCAAAGCGGTGCTGCCCCGCATCGCTTACCGGAAACATACCGCTCATTGCGCAGGAGGGTAGAAGACGTTGGCCGTTTAAGACAAAAGCAACAAACCGATCGCTGCCACTGGCCGTCCGTGGTCGACTGCTACTTGACGCGGTCGACGTAAGTCGACCCGTCTAGACGCCCGAGTCAATGCTTTCCACGCGACCAACATCAGTGATTCGTCAAGCCTACCGGTGCGCTGAATGGCTAGTAGCGCTAGCAGCGTTTCTAAGGGTGCTGTAAAAGCGTCGATCTCCACTGATCGGACAGGCTCAATGACTTCAGATTTGGTAAGCGGGTAAGCGATGATTGGAACCACCTCCAACCGGATCGAACCGCGCATCGCCTCGGCGACCGAAGAGCCGTCATAGGCGGCATTTCAATAACAAGAACGACGATGCGGCGTCAATGTTGGTGGAATATGAAAGGCAGCGAAGCCGCAATGCACGTTGCGGATACGACAACCAGCAGCCTCAAGTGCGGGCACGAGCGCATCGACCGTCGCGTGTTCATCGTCGATGATAAGCATGGTCACGGGCGCACTGTCGGCGCGGAATTGACGGGCAATCCATAAGCGAGGCATCGAAAGAGCGTCTGGCTGCGTCAAGCATGAAGACAAAGCCGCTTTCTCTTTGCCGCAACGGGCATGCCACTTTCGCTGCGTTTGTTTTATTTGCTTAACGACTGCTGGCCGCCCGGGTCGCCTTCAGGCAAATTGACACGGCGAGTACGCTTCCACGAAGCCCGCGCGTCGTTGATCATGATCTTGGCCGCTCGCGCGTCGGGGATGCCGCGGATCTCGGAGAGGACCGGTCGTTCGGACTACCTTCTAATGGCTAAGTTGCCCGGCAGAAAGTGGCCGCTCCCCGAAGTTGGTAGGACGCGCGGCTCGCCGCCGAACGCGCCGACAGGCGAGCATCCCTTGCCGACCCATCGGGGACATTCGTTGGATCAGGCTTCCAACGGCCGATCTCGGTCTGGCAACCGACATCTACTGTCCGTGAGTTAGGCGCCATGCACTTGATGCTGCGGCACCTGCTGATGTTCAGGGGAAGGTATGATTGCAGGCGTCTATAGAAAAGCACCTCTGCGGTTGTGCCACACCATGAAGAAAATCGACGTCAGCAAGCTCAAGAAAGGCGACATCATTCTTTCGACATCTACTGCCCGAGAAAGCGCAGTTATTCGGTTTTTCATTAACAGCGACATCTCGCACGCGATGTTGTATGTGGCAAATTCCTCGGTTATGGATTCAACGGGGGAGGGAGTCCAAGCACGCAACATTGACAAGATGTTCTATGACGATAGCTGTGCGATATACGCCTATCGGCCGATCATGTCTATTCCAGACGCAACGTTAGATTTGGTCGTCGGTTACGTGCGCGCAGAAACGGGGGCCCCGTACTCCGTAGCAGAGGCAATCGTCTCTCCGATTGCGCTGTACGGACGAGGCGGGAAAAACCAGTTCTGTTCCCGACTGATCGCTCGAGCGTATGCGAGCGTAGGGCTTCGAATTTCAAAAAACCCGGAGTTTGCGACACCAGCAAATATTCAACGATCTACTCAACTTAGGCAACTTGAGGATGTATCTATATCTGTGAGTACAGGTGAGCTCGAAGCAGTCACGAGTCAGGAAGACACGACTGTCGGAATGAGGGCTGTCACCAACAATCTGCTTGCCGCGCTTCGTAAGATTGAGAGCTCAATCAGGGTGTTGCACGACATCGAGCCGTTTCTGATGAAAAACCCAATGCATGATGCCGAATTCGCCGCAGCGTTTGTCGAATCGGGCTATCTTACTTATTGGAGAGTAGAAGTAGAGCGCTTCCCGTGGAGGTACGATCCCGTTGCCATCGTGCAGTTTTACCACGCGCTCGATGACAAAGAGGAACTGCTTGACTATTGTCGGGAGACTCTAAGGCACGATGCTGAAGGTGACTTCGCACACTGGGCAGCGAATGCAAAGGCGATGCAAAAGTTGTTTAGCGAAATGCCGCTTGAGACATTTCGGCTCGAACTCGACCTGTATTTAAAACTATGCTTTCACCACGAGCAGCGAGTGAAGTCTGCAAAAATATTGCTCCGTGTGTATGGTGATTCAGCGAGCTAAAACAACTACCTGTCGACGCGTTCCCTGTCAAAGAATTGATGCACCGCTTTTCAAGAGTAGTGCGTCTTAACGCAGAGTGAGGCCGTTAGCGTCCGCATCGGCATGCAAAACCGACGTTAAACTGCCGGCCCAATGCGTGTCGGAAAGGCCGAAGATGGCCGACTGCGGAAATTAGCTCGACGCGTGCCAAGATACGGGCCGGGCCTTCGTGCCTACTTTTAAGAACTGCGCGAAGTTTCCAACTAGGCACGCGCTGCGTTCAAGCTGCGGGTAGTGTACTGAATTACGCCTTGGGGGAGGGGGGTGAAAAAGTCTGGAGCGAATCGGCCCGGGACCGACCGGTCCGTCGAATTTTTACACCCGCGAAATTAAAAATTCAGGTTTAGCCCGCAGATTCCGCCAAATGTGGAGTCGGACGATTGTCTTGCAAGATTCGCCCAAAAATAAAGCACGAAAAATCGAAAGAAAATAAGGTGCACGAGAGGAGATCGTCGGATGCATTGAAGGACCGATAGTGCGTTAAATCGAGAATTGAAATGCGGCTCGAGCCGCCGTCTTCGGTGAGGTCGCGGTAGAACTGAATGTCTTTGGGTTGGACCACCTTATAGCGTGACGAAACGACGGAGAGCGGTTCCTTAGTGTCCGGGCGATACAGCACGCGCTGTTCGGGAAGGCGTGGATCGAACCAAGACTGCTGTCCCTACTTGCGATGTACCGGACCTCTGCTGATTCAATAGCCCAGTCCATCCCCGATTGTTTCATCTATACCTTGATCGGCTGACGTGGAGAGAGTTGATTACCAAGGCCACGCCAAGGCGTTTCGCGACCTAGGCCATCGATTTGACGAGACGCATGAATAGCTCCATGTAAACGGCATAAAGCCCGGCGTATGGCCGAGCAAATGCGAAAGAAAAGGGGAATGCTGAAGAGAAAAGCTACGGATCAGGCAGATCCTTTGTGGCGGCTGAACGTGTGTCCGCAGGCGTGACAACGGAAGTTATCGAGCACCTTGCAGCCTTGACAGCACTCCGGTCTTGGGCAGTTCGGCGGGCCGCCGGACGTGGCGATGCGCATACACGATCGGCGAGGGCATCGGCTCGGGCATCTCGTTGGTCGCCTAGCCGAACAGCAACCCTTGATCGCCGGCGCCCAGCACGCCATCCGCTCGGTCGACGCCCTGACTAATGTCCTGCGACTGACCACCGATCACGCATCGAATTGCATTCGTCACGTGTCGACTCAGCAGGCCGTCATCGCTAGTCTGAAAATTTTGTACAATCTTGTCGCCGTTTGACCTGAATTGACCGTGACCCATGCCTACAAGTAGCCAAGAGGGCGAAATCCTCGCCATCAAGCAGGTCGCCGACTTTCTGCAGGTCACGGAGCGGACTATCTACAGGCTCGCAGCAGCCAAGAAGATTCCCGCCTTCAAGGTTGGCGGGACGTGGCGTTTCCGAAGGATAGACATCGATGGCTGGATCGCGGCCCAATCCGGGACAATGGAGGGCCAAGCAGGGTGATCTCCGCCTATCACGCCAAGTATTACGCCCATGAAATCACGCGGCGTCATGCTTCTGACGGCGTTGACCGCTTGTCGCAGTCGCTGTTCGATGCCAGCGTCGATCTGAACCCTCATCAGATCGACGCGGCTCTTTTCGCCCTACGTAACCCGTTACAGGAAGGGGTGCTCCTGGCCGATGAAGTCGGTCTGGGCAAGACCATCGAGGCTTCGCTCGTGGTTTGTCAGCACTGGGCGGAGCGTCGCCGCCGTCTGCTGGTGATCTGTCCCGCGAGCCTCCGCAAGCAATGGGCGCAGGAGTTGCACGACAAATTCGCGGTTCCAACGACCGTGGTCGACGCGATATCTCTGCGAAAGCAAGCTGCTGGCGACATCTTGGCTACCCTGCAGGGCATGCTCGGCAAGACCGTTGTCATCATGTCCTATCAGTTTGCCGCCAAGATGGAGGCCGAGCTTCGTGCTGTGTCGTGGGACGTCGTAGTCATCGATGAAGCACATAAGCTGCGCAACGCCCATAGGTCTAGCAACCGCACTGGCCAGGCGCTCAAGCGGGCCTTGGAGGGACGTAAGAAGCTGCTGCTCACCGCTACGCCGCTACAGAACTCCCTCATGGAGCTGTATGGCTTGTCCACGCTGATTGACGAGCACCTGTTTGGTGACGAAACCGCATTTCGCAAACAGTTCATGAACAGTAGTACTGGCATGGACGAATTGCGCACACGGCTCGCTTCCTTTGCAAAGCGCACGCTGCGGCGCGACGTGCTGGAGTACATCAAGTACACCGAACGCAAGGCGCTGACGCAGCCCTTCGAGCCCACTGACGATGAGCAGTCGCTCTACGAGCGCATCTCGGCTTTCTTGCAGCGCGAGGACTCCTACGCCCTGCCGAAGCAGCAGCGCCATCTGACCGCGCTAATCCTGCGCAAGCTATTGGCTTCCAGTTCGCACGCCGTGGCGGCTACGCTGACCACCATTCGTGACCGGCTGGAGCGGCTGCTGGCGGGGACGGCGGCAGATGATGGAGGGCAACTGGTCGAGCAACTCGTTGCTGAAGACGGCCTTGAGGAGGATTACCTGGAAGACGATTCCGACGACGAAGAATACTCGGCGGGCGGCACGCATTCCAGTCCGGGGAACGTGGGAGACCGCAAGCTCAACTCCGACGCCGTGCGCGCTGAAATAGCAGAACTGACCGCCTTCATCGATGCTGCGCAAGCCCTGCAGGCAGACACCAAGGCGCAGGCGCTGCTCAAGGCGCTGACGTTGGGCTTTGGCAAGATGGCCGAACTCCGGGGGCCGCGCAAAGCCATCATCTTCACGGAATCCAGGCGCACGCAAGAATACCTGTATCGCTTTCTTTCGGCCAACGGCTACGCAGGCAAGTTAGTGCCGTTCAGCGGCACCAACAACCATGAGGATTCCAGTGCCATCTATCAACGCTGGCTGGAGGAATGCAAAGGCACCGATCTGGTCACCGGCTCACCTCAGGTGGATCGCCGCACCGCGCTGATCGATCACTTCCGCAAGGACGATGGCAGTGGTGCGGAGATCATGATCGCCACGGAAGCTGCCGCCGAAGGCGTGAATCTGCAATTCTGTGCGCTGATTGTCAATTACGATTTGCCGTGGAACCCCCAGCGCGTCGAGCAGCGCATTGGGCGCTGCCACCGCTATGGACAGCGGTTCGACGTGGTGGTCATCAACTTCCTTAACACCCGCAACCAAGCCGACCAGCGTGTGCTGGAACTGCTAACCGAGAAGTTCAATCTATTCTCCGGCGTGTTTGGTGCATCGGACGAGGTGCTGGGCCGCATTGAGGGCGGGATTGACTTCGAAAAGCGCATCCTGCAGATCTACGACACTTGCCGCCAGCCTGAGGAAATCGAAGCAGCTTTCAATGCCCTTCAAGCGGAGCTGGAAGGTGTCATTTCCGACCGCATCAGGGACACGCAATCACAATTGCTGGAGAACTTCGACGAGGATGTCCATGACCGCCTCAAGCTTCGGCTGGACGAAGCCGAAGCGCGGCTCGATAAGCTCGGCCGCTGGTTTTGGGGGGTCACCCGCTTTGCCCTGAATGAGCGGGCGCGCTTCGACGAGCAGGCCCATGCATTCTCCCTGTCGCATCCTCCGGAAGGCATCGAGCCGCAAGCGCCCGTGGGCCGTTACCAGCTCATCCGCGGTGCGGGGCAGCCCGACATGCTGGCCCATGCTTATCGCCTCAGCCATCCGCTGGGCGAGTGGAGCATCGCCACCAGCCTTAACGCCCTCACGCCACCCGCCATGCTCAAGTTAGATTACGGCACGCGCGGTGCGCGCGTCTCCGTCGTCGAGAAGCTGCGCGGTAGATCTGGCTGGCTCACGCTGGTGCGTCTGGCGGTCACGGCGTTCGAGACCACCGAAGCCCTGCTGTTCTCAGGCATCACCGACGACGGCCAAGTGCTCGATCAGGAAACTTGCGAAAAACTGATGTCTATTCCAGCGGTGGGCAAGCCCACCGCCATCGACGATGCCGCGCCGCAAAGCCTTGTGGCCAACAACCAGCGTCTCGTGGAGGCGACCATTGCCGAAGTGCTGGAAGCCAATCAGCGTCTGTTCAACGAGGAACGCGACAAGTTGGAACGTTGGGCCGACGACAAGCTGCTGGCAGCCGAGGAAGCCCTGAAAAACACCAAGGCGCGCATCGCCCAGTTGAAGCGTGACGCCCGCAAAGCTGCCACGCTGCAAGAGCAGGACGGCATCCAGCGCGAGCTGTCCGAACTGGAGCGCAACCAGCGCCGCCTGCGCCAAGAGATTTTCGCCGTCGAGGACGAAATCATCGAGAAACGTGATGCGTTGATCGCTTCGCTTCAGCAACGGCTGCACGAGAGAACGGAAACCCAAACGCTATTCACCGTCTGCTGGCACGTGGCGTGAGGCGTGCAACGGAAAATAAAGACATTGAAATCCGAATCATGACGACAAAACAGAACACTAAATTCCAACAGCTCATCGCCAAGCTGCGCGAAATCTTTCAGATAGACCGGCCTGAACTAGACTTCGGCATTTATCGCATCCTTAATGCTCGCGCGAGCGAGATCAACGACTACCTTGAAAATCGGCTGGCCGAAAAGGTGCAAGCTGCATTGGCCGCGGGCAACACTGCCAGCGTGCAACAATTGCGAGCCGAATTGCAAGAGGCCGAAAAGAGCGCGCACGCGCTCGGTGTCAGCCCCGACGGCGTGCCCAAGGTGCAGGAGCTGCGTTCGAAGCTACTGGAGTCCACGCGTGGTGCCTCGGAGCACGAGAACTCCGTGTTTTCGCACCTATTGGTATTCTTCACGCGCTACTACGACAACGGCGACTTCATCAGCCAGCGGCGCTACAAGGGAGACACCTATGCTATTCCCTACGCGGGTGAAGAAGTCATTCTGAATTGGGCCAACAAGGACCAGTACTACACCAAGAGCGGAGAAAACTTTGCTAACTTCAGCTTCAGGCTGGAAGATGGACGCACTGTCCACTTTCGCCTCGTTGCCGCCGACACTGCCAAGGACAACCGCAAAGACAACGACAAGGAGCGTCGCTTCGCGCTTATCGAGAAGAAGACCGTCATTCGCGTCGACGAAGAGGGCGATGAGTACGAAGAAGAGGTATTGCCTGTCGAAGAGGTAGGCGGCACGAGTGGAAAGGAGCTGATCGTCCGTTTCGAGTACATACCTGTTGCAAAGGGTACCAAGCAGGAGGCTCTGGTCGCGAAGGCTGTGCAGGCACTGTTGGCGGATGAAGCCATCAAGGCTCGCTGGCTGGACTTAGGAGCGCGTGCACCGACAGAAAAGAATCCGCAGCGCACCTTGTTGGAAAAGCATCTGACCGACTACACCACCAAGAACACCGCCGACTACTTCATCCATAAGGATTTGGGTGGATTTCTTCGTCGGGAGTTGGACTTCTACATCAAGAACGAAGTCATACACCTGGATGATGTCCAAAACGCCGGTGCATTTGCGGATGTGGAGAAGAACCTACGTATGATCCAGTGCCTGCGCACCATTGCGCTGGAATTGATTGCGTTTATGGCCCAACTGGAGGACTTTCAGAAGAAGTTGTGGCTGAAGAAGAAGTTTGTTGTGTCTTGCGACTACTGCATCACGCTGGACCGTGTGCCCGAGGCATTCCACGAGGAAATCGCGGCGAACGAGAAGCAGTGGGCGCAGTGGCAGGCTCTAGGCATGTGGACCAAGTCAAATCCTGGCTCACTCGATGACATAAAAGCGCAACCGTATCTGATGATCGATACCGCGCTGTTCCCGGCATCGTTTCGCCTCAGGCTGATTCGGGAGATGGGCGACCTCGATGCGGATACGAATGGCGTGCTCATTCACGGCGACAATTTCCAGGCGCTCGGGCTGCTCTCCGAGCGATACCGCGGGCAGATCGACTACATCTACATCGACCCACCGTACAACACCACCGAGAACGCCTTCGCGTACAAGAACCAGTACAAGCACTCATCTTGGTCGTCGCTGATTGAAAACCGACTTGCGAGGTCATACCCGCTGCTCACGCCGGACACGGGTGTATGCGCTGTCGCCATCGACGACACGGAAACGGGCGTCCTTCGCGAGATACTGGGGCAGATCTTTGGCCAAGAGAACTATGTTTCCACCATTGCAGTGGAGGTCAATCCGGCGGGCCAGAACATCCGGCCCAACACGCCGGCCCGCTCGCACGACTACTTCCACGTCTATGCACGCAACATCGACACAATGAGCATGCGGCTGCGTGGTCTCACGCCAGAGGAGGAACGGGCGTACAAGGAGCAGGACGAGCATGGCTTCTACCTCTGGGACAACCTGCGTCGGCGCGGCGGCAACTCACGTCCGTCGGACCGACCGAAGCAGTGGTTCCCGCTCTATGCATCGCTCAAGCAGTGCAAAGTGAGCGTGGAACCGTTCGATGGATGCGAAGAAATTTTCCCTATTGATCCCAAGGGGGAAAAGCGGATCTGGCGCGTAAACAAGGATGGCGCAGCGCGCTTCATCGCGTCAGGCGACATTTCCATCATTGAAAAGGCTGGCCGCATCGAACTGGTCAAGAAGACCCGCATGCCGGAGGGAAAGAAACCTAAGACCATCTGGTATGGCTCGGGATATTCGGCTACCACCTATGGGACGAAACTGTTGATCGACATCTTGGGGGAACAGGTCTTCAGCTACCCAAAGGCATTGGGTCTGGTGACCGACGCGCTTAGCTACTGGATGGGTGCAGACGACACAGTGCTTGATTTCTTCGCCGGCTCTGGAACTACTGGCCATGCGGTGATGGCGCTAAACCGCACCGATGGCGGCACGCGCAAGTATGTGCTCGTCGAGCAGGGCGACTACTTCGACACGGTTCTAAAGCCGCGCATGCAGAAGGTGGCGTACTCGGCCGAGTGGAAAGACGGTAAGCCTACGGCGCCCGAAACTGGCGTTTCGCATTGCTTCAAGGTTCTCAAAATCGAGAGCTACGAGGACACACTCAACAACCTGCAGCTACGCCGGCCTACCGGGCAGGACGTACTTTTCGCGAACTTGCCGCAGCAAGCCCGCGACGACTACCTATTGCGGTACATGCTCGACCTGGAGAGCCGCGGCTCGCTGCTGTCGGTGGAAAACTTTCGAAAGCCCTTCGAGTATCGGATGGACGTTGCTGTCGATTCTGCAGGCGCGTATGTGTCGCGAGAGATTGACCTAGTGGAGACATTCAACTATCTGATCGGCCTGCGTGTGTCGCATATTGAATCGAATCTTGACGAGGGCTTTGTGCGTGTCGAAGGGGTGCTGCCGTCCGGCGAGAACGCGCTCGTGTTGTGGCGAGACTGCGACCAGATCGACTATGACAAGCTCGCGAAATACGCCAACCGCTTCGATTTGGAAGGCGCAAATAATCCATTCGACGTTATCTACATCAACGGCGATCACAACATTCCAGCCTTGTATACCCCGACGGAAGGCGACGGCAGTCATGCTTGGGAGCGTAAGCTGCGGCAGATCGAATCGGAGTTCCTTTCGCGCATGTTTTCGACCGAGGGCATCTGATGGCACGAGCACGCAAAACGAGTGTCGCTTCGGGTGGGACGAGCAAGCGCAGTTTCCATCAGGAACTGGTACTTAACCGCTGGGTGCTGGGCTTTTTCAAGGGCGGCAGCCTCGGTGCGCTGAAATTGAGGCTGGGCGACGACCGACATGAGGGCATCGACGAGGACGGACAGACAAATTTCTTTCACGAGCTGACCCGCAATCTGTTCGAAGTGGATCGCGTTTCAGAGTCCGATCTGCGACGCTACGATCTGAACATTGTCAGCCACTGGCAGACTATCACGGCTCAGCGCAACAAGATTGAGGGTCACGAACTGCAGATGAAGTACTTCCAGTACCTCTCACTGCTGTTCACAGAGATCTACCTGGACGCGTACTTCAACAAGCGCCAAGCCTTGCTCAATGGCCTGAACGAGGAAATTGCGCGCTACCGCACCGAGGTGGGTGCAGAGCCGTTCCGCGACTTCGAGGCGGAAGATCTCAACAAGATCGCATTCTGGAACGCCACCGGCAGCGGCAAGACGTTGCTGCTGCACGTCAACATCCGCCAGTATCTGCATTACTTCCAGACAGGCCATAGCGACCACTATCCGAGCAAGATCATCTTGCTCACGCCGAACGAAGGACTTTCCCTCCAGCATTTGGAGGAGTTGCACCTGTCGGGGTTTGGTTTCGCACAGCTCTTCAACAAGGCACAGTCCCCGGCGCGCGGTACCATCGAGATCATTGACATCAATAAGCTGGGTGATGAGATGGGCGACAAGACTGTCGCTGTCGATGCCTTTGAGGGCAACAATCTCGTGTTGGTGGACGAAGGCCACCGTGGCACCGGCACCGCTGCTGGCGCATGGATGGCGCGACGTGACGCGCTTGTGCGAGGCGGCTTTGCCTTCGAATACTCTGCCACCTTCGGTCAAGCCGTGGCGAAGGGGATGACGGTCGCAGCAGCGGAGGACGACATCCAGAAGAAGCGCGCCAAAATGCTGTTCAATACCACCAGCCTGCGTAGCTTGGACGATAGGCAGAAGGCACAGATTGCGCTTACCAGCGACGATAGACGTCGCGCGCGCATCACCGCCACGCGTGAAATCTACGCCAAGTGCATCCTGTTCGACTACTCGTACAAGTTCTTTTACGACGATGGCTACGGCAAGGAGTCGTTGATCCTCAACATGAATGGGGCGGCCTACGAGCAGGCAGATAACGCACGCAAGTACTTCGCAGCCTGCCTGCTTGCCTTTTACCAGCAGCTTTGGCTTTGGACCACCCACCAACACAAGCTCTCCGACTTCAACATCGAAAAGCCACTGTGGGTGTTCGTCGGCAATACCGTGTCGGGTGAGGAGTCGGACATTCTTGAGGTGGTGAACTTCCTCGCTGATTTCTTGAATGACGATACTCGGGTCAAAATGTGGCTGGCCGACTTGATCGCCGACCGGGCACAAATCTTGGACTCAAAGGGCAACAATATCTTCAGGGGCCGATTCACGCCGCTGATGGGTTTCACGGACAACGTAGACGGGCTGTATGCCGACATCCTGCAGCGCGTATTCAATGCTCCAGCCAAGCAGCGCCTGAAGCTCGTCAACATCAAGAGCAGTAAGGGCGAGCTCGCATTGCGCGTGGGCGACGCAGAGCCTTTCGGCCTTATCAACATTGGCGATGACGCAGGATTCTTCAACTTGGCTGAGGAGTCCGACGCCTTTGACAATGAACGTGATGACTTCGGCGGTGCGCTGTTCGGAACGCTGAACAAGAAGGACAGCCAGCTCAACGTGCTGATCGGTTCACGCAAATTCATCGAAGGTTGGAGCAGTTGGCGGGTCTCGACGATGGGCCTGCTGAACATGGGGCAGGGCGAGGGCTCGCAGATCATCCAGTTGTTCGGGCGCGGGGTGCGTCTCAAGGGCAAGGGCTTTTCACTCAAGCGCACGCTGCCGCAGGAGCGTCCCAAGGGTGTACATCTGGATAGGTTGGAGGCACTGAACATCTTCGGTGTGCGCGCGAGCTACATGGCTGCATTCAAGGATTATCTGCGCGAGGAAGGAATCACGCCCAGCGACGAAATCCTGGAACTGGATTTTCCCACGCGGCCGAACCTGCCTGCGGGCAAACTCAAGACGCTCGCGCTGAAGGACGGATACAAGGACAACCAAAAGCTGGGGTTCAAACGTACTCATTTTCCATGGCTGTACGAGATTCCCTCGCAGTTCGCAGGAAAGATCAAGCTGCCACACGTGGTGCTGGACCTTTACCCACGAGTTGACGCACTGAGCACGCAAGACAGGGCTGCCGTTGCAACAACTGAGGCTCGTCACAAGGCAAAGCTGAACGCGAAACTGTTTTCCGTGTTCGATTGGGATCGCATCTATCTCGCGCTGCAAAACTACAAACAGCAGCGTAGTTGGAGCAATCTGCGGTTGGCCCGGCAGAAGCTTATCGACTTCTGCGCGGGCTCGCCGGATTGGTACACGCTATTCATTCCGTCGACGGAATTGGATGTGAACACGTTTAGCGATATCCAAAAGCAGGAGGACATTCTGATTCGACTGCTGACGGATTACACGGACCGTTTCTATAAGGCGCTGAAGACTGGCTACGAGGGACAGTTCTACGATATTACCCGCATCAATGAAGACCACGGCTCGATGCTCAAGCTTTACCAGTTCGAGATCGAGGACAGCGACGACGGACGGGAATACCAGAAGAAGCTCGAAGTGTTGAAGAAGCTGGTGGTTGACGGCAAGATCGGCGAGGCGAGCAAGTGGAACGCACCGCACATGGTGGCCATCAGTTTCGACCGCCACGTGTACTATCCGCTGCTGGCGCTGGAAGACAAGGACTCGGTGCCGTTGAAGCTGCGCCCGCTTGCCTTTGATGCACCGAGTGAATGGGTGTTCGTTCGAGATCTCGAGGCCTTCTATAATTCCCCGAGTGGCAAGGCTGCGATTGGGACACGCAGCCTCTATTTGTTGCGCAATGCTGATCGGGAAGAGAAGGGTCTGGGCTTTGCGCTGGCAGGCAACTTCTACCCGGATTTTTTGCTTTGGCTAGTGGATGATGCCAGTGGCAAGCAGTGGTTGACGTTCGTCGATCCCAAAGGGCTCAGAAATCTAGATCTCTCGCATCCCAAGCTGGGACTGTACAAAGAGGTAAAGGCGCTGGAGGCGACGCTGGCAAGCCAAGTGAAGCCCGACGAGCCGCCACTTATCTTGAACGCCTTTGTACTGTCACCGACAAAATTCTCCGATCTGCTTAACGTGGGCGATTCAACGAAGAAGGCAGATCTGGAAGGCCGTCATGTGCTGTTCATGGACGATGGTGGCGAGAGCTACTTGAAGAAGCTGTTCGCGGTATTGATATAGGTGTGATGTGTGGCGTGTGTACGACCGGTTCTGCTTTCATTGTTGTTGCTTCTGGGCAACATCGCTGAAGTAGTTCGGCAAAGGAATTTGCCTCGTCGAAGGCGTCGTCGCAACGGATAACGAGCGAATGATCGGGGGCAAGTTTGGAGGCATTGGCGGCCTCGTAGCCAGCCAAGACCTTGTCTGGCATGGGATTGCTGGTTGAGTTTGGTAGTCCTCCTCCCACCAATCCAAAGGGCCTGTCTCAAACCCCAGGCCCTTTCCCATTTCTGCACCCATCTGCACTTCCCAGCCGGCTAAACTGATCGCCATACAAAACATGCGAGGCCCGCATGCACTTCGAGATCCGCGAAATCGACCACGTCGTCATCCGCTGCGCCGATCTCGACCGCATGGTGGACTTCTATCGCGTCGTATTAGGTTGTCCCGTCGAGAAGGAGCAGCGCGATATGGGCCTCGTGCAGATGCGCGCGGGCCGTTCGCTGATCGATCTGCTGGCCGTCGGCGCGAAAATCGATCGGCCGGAGAGCGGTCAGCCCGGCGCGGGTCGCAATATGGATCATCTGTGCGTGCGCGTCGAACCGTTCGATGCCGACACGTTACGCGCGCATCTCGAAAAGCATGGCGCGCGCATCGGTGAAGAGGCGCGACGATACGGCGCCGAAGGCTTCGGCCCGTCGCTCTATTTCTTCGATCCGGAAGGCAACATGATCGAGTTCAAAGGTCGGCCCGACGTCTGATGTTCAGGCCGCGCCGTCCTTCAAAACGTTCCAGCGGATCGCGACGGCGTCGGCAGTCTCGCTGCCTAGCGTGACGTCGCCGTCCTGCACCATCATCTGCAAACGCATCGTCCGTTCGGCCAGCTTGCCGAGCGCTTCTGCGGTGCCATCCGCGAGCGACCAGACCGTCACGTTCTGCAACCGTTCGACCTTGCCCTTCACGCCGTTCCACCAGATATCCGCGGTCTTTCCCGCATACGCGATCACGATCACGCGCTCCGAGCGGCCACTCGCCTTCGAGATGCGCCGTTCGTCCGGCTGGCCGACTTCGATCCACGTCTGGATCTGCCCGGTGAGATCCTTTTGCCACAGATCGGGCTCATCCGTGTCGGACAAGCCTCTGCAGAATTCGAGACGCTCGTCGGCGAACATGCCGAACGCGGCGACGCGCACCATCATCCGTTCGTCCGTCTCCGAGGGATGGCGCGCAATGGTCAGGGAATGATCGCCGTAGTAGTGGCGATCCATGTCGGCAATTTGCAGGTCTGCCTTGTAGATCGTGGATTTGAGAGCCATTCAGCATCGGACGCCGGTCTTTCGGCCAGCGGAAAAGAATTGTCGAGATGGCGCGAGCGTTTGCGCGCGAAACCGACATTGTGCGGGGAATCGAAGGAAATTTGGAAGACGCCGACGCGCACGATCGTGCTTCGATCGCGGCGGAATGGATCGATGGCCTGTTGCCGACGATTAATTCACGGATAAATCCCGCTTCCGGCGCAATTCAATAATAGCGCCGGATCGTCGGCTGGATATTCTGCGAGGAACCGCTTATTGATCGATGAAACGATCCGCGGTCCACATACCTTGCGTGTCGCTATTTGAGGCGTTGACGAATTCGATGTCATGGCCCACCACGCGAATCACGCGAAAATGCGAATCGACCGGAGTCGAAATGCATTCGAAACCCTCGAAGAACTGCTGCATCTTCTGATGCTCGCCGGCTTTCGCATGTTGATCGGCCGAATCGAACTTGTCCTTGGATAAGCAGCCATACGAGTTTGGCCTGAAAGTGAACGTCTGCTGAGGCTGAATAACGCCGTCCTGGGCTTGCGCTGCGGAAACGGTTGCAAACAAACCCATCATCGCGAAGAGAATACCGACGCGTCTTTTCATGTATAGCCCCCAAACGAAACCGTTTCGAAATTAGCTATGTATTTAAAAGCGGCTGACCGCAAAACTCATGCTAGTTGACGGAGGCAAAGTTGCAAGCATATGTTATGTGCGACCGCAACACGTCAGAATGTCGCAGGCGCTTTTCAAGGGAAGCGGCGATTGAAATCCAGTTAAAAATCGCGAAAACGAAGCGCGAAAAGAAATGAAAGCTCGCTCTTATGCCGGAAGGACTGCGACAATTTGCCTCCCGCGCGCGCGTGGTGCGTTGCATTAGACGCCCGTGAGACTGATCCAACACATAACGACCGATGCGCTCTGCGCGCGTCAAGATGGCCAATCGGCCTATTGCAAGCGTTCGGCGTTCATGGATAAATCGACGCATCGAACTCTGGAGATCAAGCATGACCCTTGCCCAATGGCTGCCGTTCGCGATCGCGTCGGCGATCCTCGTCGCAATTCCCGGCCCAACCGTGCTGCTCGTCGTGTCCTACGCGCTCGGCCACGGCCGCAAGTACGCATTCGCGACGACCATCGGCGTCGCGCTCGGCGACCTTACCGCGATGACCGCATCGATGCTCGGCCTCGGCGTGGTGCTGGCGGCATCGGCTGAATTGTTCATGGTCGTGAAGTGGATCGGCGCGGCGTATCTCGTGTACCTCGGCATCAAGCTTTGGCGCGCGCCGGTGGTCGATACGGACGCGGTCCAGCCTACCGGCGAACTGCGCACGAGCCGAATCATGGCCCACGCATACGCCGTCACGACGTTGAACCCGAAGAGCATCATTTTCTTTGTCGCGTTCGTGCCGCAATTCGTCGATCCGCACGCGGCGAGCGTGTCGCAGATCGCGATTCTCGAAGCAACCTTCGTCGGACTGGCGGCCGCCAACGCGTTCGCCTACGCGCTTCTCGCGTCCGGCGCGCGCAAGGCGATCCGCAAGGCTTCCGTGCAGCGCGCGGTGAACCGCACCGGCGGCGCGCTCCTGATGGGTGCGGGCATTTTCGCCGCGGCATGGAAAAAAGCAACATGAGTCAGCCGGACGATTGGACCGCAAGCGCGCGGCGCGTGTATTTCGGCCTGCTCGACGACTGGAACAGGCAGGACGCGGCCGCGATGGCGGCGCGCTTCACGGAGCGCGGCAGTCTTGTCGGTTTCGACGGCAGCGCCATCGACGGGCGCGCCTGCATCGAGGCGCATCTTCAGCCGATATTCGCCCAGCATCCGACGCCGCGTTTCGTCGCGAAGGTGCGCGAGGTGAGGCGCATGGCGAACGGGCAGACGTTGCTGCTGCGTGCCGTCGCGGGCATGTGGCCGCGCGGCGCGACGGCGCTCGAGCCGAGTCTGAGCGCGGTTCAGACGATGGTGCTGTCGCTTTGCGATGGCGTGTACCGGATCGAGATGTTCCAGAACACGCCTGCCGCGTTTCACGGACGGCCGGAAGAAAGCGAAAAGCTCAGCGTGGAATTGCGCGAGCTCGGCAAACCGGCGGGCGCGTAGTTATTTGGACGTCTACTTTCCGATGCAGAAGCGGCTGAAAATCACGCCGAGCAAGTCATCGGAAGTGAATTCGCCCGTGATCGCGTTGAGATCGTCTTGCGCGAGCCGCAGTTCTTCCGCGAAAAGATCGAGCACTTGCGACTGTTGATCGGCATGTCCGGCGGCGAGCGCGAGATGTTCCCGCGCCTCGCGCAGCGCGATCAGATGACGCTCGCGGGCGAGATACACGCTCTCCGCCCCCGCTTGCCAGCCCGCGATCTTCAGCAGCTGGTCGCGCAGCAGCGAAATGCCATCGCCGGTTTTCGCCGACAGATTGACTTCGCGCGCGTGACCTTCCGCATCGCGCACAGATGACGGCGCGCCCGCGAGGTCTGTCTTGTTCATCACTCGCACGACGGGCACGCCAGCCGGAAAGCGCGCCGCGATGGCCTGATCTTCCGGCGTCACGCCTTCGCGCGCATCGAGCAGATGCAGCACGACATCAGCGCGCTCGATTTCGCCCCACGTGCGCTCGATGCCAATGCGCTCCACCTCGTCCTGCGTCTCGCGCAGCCCCGCCGTGTCGATGATGTGCAGCGGAATGCCTTCGACCTGAATCGTCTGCGCGACCTTGTCGCGCGTCGTTCCGGCAATCGGCGTGACGATCGCCAGTTCCGCGCCCGCGAGCGCATTCAGCAGCGACGACTTGCCCACGTTCGGCTGGCCCGCGAGCACGACCGACAAACCCTCGCGCAAAAGCGCGCCCTGACGCGCGTCGGCGAGAACCGTGTCGAGCCGCTCGCGGATGCGCGCGAGCTTCCCGCGCGCGTCCGCGGCTTCGAGAAAGTCGATCTCTTCCTCGGGAAAATCCAGCGTCGCTTCGACGAGCATGCGCAGCGTAATCACGTCTTCGACCAGCGCATGGATCTCGCGCGAGAACGCGCCTTCCAGCGAACGCCCGGCCGAGCGCGCGGCGGCTTCGGTGCTCGCTTCGATCAGATCGGCGACGGCCTCCGCCTGCGCCAGATCGAGCTTGTCGTTGAGAAACGCGCGTCGCGTGAATTCACCCGGCTCGGCGAGCCGCAGGCCGAAATCGCGGCCGGCTTCGATCGCCCGTTGCAGGACGAGTTGCAGCACGATCGGGCCGCCGTGTCCTTGCAACTCCAGCACATGCTCGCCGGTGTAGGAGTTGGGCGCGGGGAAATAGAGCGCGATGCCGCGGTCGAGCGCTTCGCCGTTGCCGTCGCTAAACGGCACGTAGCTCGCATGACGCGGCGCGAGCGCCTGGCCGCACAACGCGTACATCGCCTTTTGCGCGGCGGCCTCGCCTGCGCGACCGAACGACAGCCGCACGACGCCGATCCCGCCACGCCCCGGTGCGGTGGCGATTGCGACGATTGGATCGGTGTCGTTGCTCAGCATGTCGATGCGCAATGTGATGGTTTCAAAGTGCGGGCATTGTATCGCGGCGTCTGATTCCCTTTGTCCAGCGCTGTCGGAAGCGTCCCGTATGAATTATCTTTTTTGAGATAGAGGATCCCAACGAAACGGAAAGCGAAACTTCGTGCATTGAAGAACGCAAGCCGCGCAGCGATTGGCGATATGATGCAAGCTCGCTGCCAAACGGCAATCAACAACAACACTTAATCAAGATAAAGAGGCGCAGCCTCGCGCCAAAAGTAGCGCAATTGGTTGACTGGTAAGCAGCGATTGCCTCGCACAATCCAGCCCATGCCTACACCACAAGAAAAGGCCGATTTCTCCGAGCGGCTCAAATTCTCGATGACCCGCGCACCCGAAAAGATGCGCGGAGCGACTGATCTCGCGTTGCACTTCAACCTGCGCTATCAAGGCGAGCCCGTTTCGCCGCAGACGGCGCACAAGTGGCTCACCGCGCGTTCGATCCCGACCGCCGACAAGCTGAAGACGCTCGCCGACTGGTTCAAGGTCGACCAGCACTGGCTGCACTACGGGCCGCCGCCGAGCGGCAATCCGCAGGTCACGCCGAAGCCGCTTGCGCGCGACGAGCAATATCCCGCGTCCGAGGAGACGCTCGAACTGGCGACGAAGATCGAAGCGCTGTCGCCGCATCATCGATACTTGCTCGAGGAGCTCGTCGAGCAGTTCTACGGATCGATGAAGCGGTAAATTCCCACTCCACCAAAACAAAACGCCCGGCCAGAGCCGGGCGTTTTCGCATCAGAAGCAGACGCAGCGCTTACGCCGCCTTCTTACTCTTTCCCATCATGCGCGTGATGTAGTACTGCTGCGCGATCGACAGCACGTTGTTCACCACGTAGTACAGCACGAGACCGGCCGGGAAGAAGAAGAACATGACCGAGAACGCGATCGGCATGAACATCATCATCTTGGCCTGAACGGGGTCCGGCGGCGTGGGGTTCAGCTTCGTCTGCAGGAACATCGAGACGGCCATCAGCACCGGCAGGATGAAATACGGGTCTTGCTGCGACAGATCGTGAATCCAGCCGATCCACGGCGCGCCGCGCATTTCCACCGACGACAGCAGCACCCAGTACAGCGAGATGAACACCGGAATCTGCACGACGACCGGCAGACAGCCGCCGAACGGATTGACCTTCTCGGTCTTGTACAGCGACATCAGTTCGGCGTTCATCTTCTGCGGATCGCTCTTGAAGCGCTCGCGGATCTGCTGCATGCGCGGCGTGATTTCCTTCATGCGCGCCATCGACTTGTAGCTCGCCGCCGACAGCGGGAAGAACACGGCCTTGATGAGCAGCGTGAGCAGCACGATCGCCCAGCCCCAGTTGCCGACATAGCTGTGAATCTTCTCGAGCAGCCAGAAGAGCGGCTTGGCGATGATCGTCACCATGCCGTAATCCTTCACCAGCTCCAGACCCGGCGCGATGCCTTCGAGCATGCGCTCTTCTTCCGGACCGGCGAAGAGACGCGCATCGACGTTCACGGTCTGTCCCGGCGCGATGGTCTGCGCGGGCATCGTCACGCCGACGCGGTACAGGTCCGGGTCGATCTTCTGCACGTAGATGTCGCGCTTCACGCCTTGCTGCGGAATCCACGCGGACGCGAAATAGTGCTGCACCATCGCGATCCAGCCGTTATCCGACGAGGTCTCGAACGTTGCCTTGTTCTTGTCGATGTCGGAGAAGTCGATCTTCTGGAAGTGCTTCTGATCCGTGTAGACCGCCGGCCCGATGAAGGTATGCGAGAAGCGCGGCGTCTCGACCGGCGTGTTGTCGCGCACGAGCTCCATGTAGAGCTTCGGCGTGACCGGCGCGGTGCCCACGTTCTCGATCTTCGTATCGACGTTGATCACATAGCTGCCGCGCGTGAACGTGTAGGTCTTGATGACCTTCACGCCACCCTTCGCGGGCGATTCGAACGCGATCTTCAGCGTCTTTTCGTCGCCCGTCAGCGAAGTCTGGCCGGGAACGGGCGTGAAGATGTCGTTGTGATTCGGGAAATCGCCGCCGAGCAGGCCCGTGCGCGCGAGATACGTGTGGTTCGCGGTGTGATCGAACAGCGTGATGTAAAGGTCCGGCTGCTTGCCGTCGCCTTCCTTGACCAGCGAAAGCTTCGAGAGTGTGCCGCCGCGCGTGTCGATTTCACCGGAATACACGTCCGTCGTGAACTTGACGAGCTGCGATTGCGCCGTGGCGGGCGGCGTCGTCGATCCGGGAGCGGCCGTGCCCGCGGGCGCGTTCGGCAGTTCGGACGGCTGCGCGCCGGATGCGGCCGAGCCCGGTGCCGGGTTGCTGGCGGTCTTCGCCGGTTGCGTCGCGCTCGGGAAGAACATCGACGGGCGCCCATGGTCGCGTTGCCAGTTGTCGAACAGCAGGACAACTGACACGAAGAAGATGACCCATAGGACGGTGCGTTTGATATCCATGCGTTGTCTCAGTGTCGATCGGAAAGCGCTTTAGCGCCGTTTGGTGTTGAAAGCTTGTCTTGCCCGGGGCTTGCGGCGTCCGCGCCAGATTCTTGTGCGTTGGGAGGCGGCACGAGATCGACGCCGCCCGCCGAAAGAGGATGGCAGCGGCAAAGCCGCTTCACGGCGAGATACGTGCCATGCGCGGCGCCATGATACTGGATTGCCTCGCGCGCGTAGTCGGAACAGGAAGGATAAAAGCGGCACCGGTTGCCGAGCAGAGGGCTCACAGCAACCTTGTAGAAGCGCAACAACGCGATGAGTGCCGTTTGCATAAGCTTCGCGCCGCGCGCCGGACTTGCCGTGGAGGCGAGTCTGCGCAATCCGCGCTTCATGACCCTGACGGGCCGGATGATTCGTCGACGGCGGGCGCCTCGGGCGGCGCCGCCACGGTTTCGGCCCTGCGGCGCGCGGCTTCGCGCACGGCACGGTCGAACAAAGTTTCCAGCTCGCTGCCGACGAGCGCCCGAAGCGGCGGGGAGCTCGCGCTCGGCATTGCCTTGCGGTCGATCTTCGCGTGCAGCCGCACGAGAATGTCGAATCCGTCCAACTGCGTGCGACGCAGCCGGAACGCATCGCGCGCAAGCCGTTTGATCAGATTGCGCGTGACGGCGCGCGGCGCCTGCTTCTTGCCGATCACCAGCCCGAGCCGCGCTTCCTTTCCGGACGGCTTGCCGTACAGAACGAAATGCGGCGAACGGCGCCAGGGGCGCAAACGAAAAACGGATGAGAACTCATCCGTTTTCAGCAGCCTTGCGGCCTTGGGGAACGCGGCCTGCGCCGGCAACTGAACGATGTCCTGTCTCAAGACTTCTGTGCGGCGCGTGAGCGGCTCGCCGTCGAGTGCGACATCCAACCGCGAGCGAACACTCGGCAGACTTAGATGGCCAGGCGCTTGCGGCCCTTCGCGCGGCGAGCGTTGATGACCTTGCGGCCGCCAGCGGTCTTCATGCGAACGCGAAAGCCGTGGGTGCGCTTGCGACGGGTAACGGAAGGTTGGTAAGTACGTTTCATGGTGCTCTCACTTGAGTTGATTGACCGCGCGGGCTAAGGCTCCAGTGTGGTCACTGCAAGCGCGATGGCCGGAGGTTCAGGAATTCTGTTTTCGCGGAACCCGCTATTTAAACCGTTTTCCTATTGACCGTCAATAGTTTAGCGCCACCGAACGCGTATTCCGGCGCATTTCCACCGCGTCCGACGTGCTGATTTGACCCTGTGGATAACTCGCGCGCCACCCTCGTTTGGCGTTAGAATCTCGCCTTACTCCCAAATATCCGCCCGCTGCTTCGGCCCGCCGTCCGCCCGCAAACCCTTGCGGCGTAAGCCTCCGGAGCATCCCTGCTCGGCCGTGCCGGGACTTGTCCGAACGTTCGGCAAGCACGGCCCGCAGGTGCGGAGCAAACCATAACGACCGCATTCGATGAACGATTTCTGGGAACACTGTTCCGCACTGCTTGCGCGCGAACTCACGCCGCAGCAGTACGTCACGTGGATCAAGCCGCTGACCCCGGTCGACTTCGATGCCGGCGCGAACACCTTGCGCATCGCCGCTCCCAATCGCTTCAAGCTCGACTGGGTGAAGAGCCAGTTCTCGGGCCGCATCGCCGATGTGGCGCGCGACTTCTTCAGCGCGCCCATCGACGTGCAATTCGTCCTCGATCCGAAAGCGACCGCGCGCAACGCCATCGGCGGCGGACCGAATGCCGCGCCACGTCCGACCGCGAGCGCGCCCGTCGCGCCGCGCGCCCCGGCGCCGGCTGCGGCCGCGCCTCAGGCGCCGACGGTCGTTGCGCATGCGAACGCCACCGCGCACATCAACGCGCTCGCCGCAGAAGCGGCACAGCAGGCGCAAGCCACGCAGGAAGATCAGGCCGATCTCGACCTGCCGAGCCTCGACGCCAACGAAGCCGCTGCCGGCCGACGCACGTGGCGTCCGGGCGGCGCGCCTTCGGCCGCGGGTGAAAACGATTCCGCCTACGAGCGCTCGAAGCTGAATCCGGTGCTGACGTTCGACAACTTCGTCACCGGTAAGGCGAACCAGCTCGCGCGCGCGGCGGCCATTCAAGTCGCGGACAACCCCGGCATTTCGTACAACCCGCTCTTTCTGTATGGCGGCGTGGGTCTCGGCAAGACGCACCTGATTCACGCCATCGGCAATCAGTTGCTGATGGACAAGGCGGGCGCGCGCATCCGCTACATCCACGCTGAACAATACGTGTCCGATGTCGTGAAGGCGTACCAGCGCAAGGCGTTCGACGACTTCAAGCGCTATTACCACTCGCTCGATCTGCTGCTCATCGACGATATTCAGTTCTTCTCCGGCAAGTCGCGCACGCAGGAAGAGTTCTTCTACGCGTTCGAGGCGCTCGTCGCGAACAAGGCGCAGGTCATCATCACGAGCGACACGTATCCGAAGGAAATCTCCGGCATCGACGATCGCCTGATCTCGCGCTTCGACTCCGGTCTCACGGTCGCGATCGAGCCGCCCGAACTGGAAATGCGCGTCGCGATTCTGATGAGGAAGGCGCTGTCGGAAGGCGTGAGCCTGTCGGAGGACGTCGCGTTCTTCGTCGCGAAGCATCTGCGCTCGAACGTGCGCGAGCTCGAAGGCGCGCTGCGCAAGATCCTCGCGTATTCGAAGTTCCATGGCCGCGACATCACGATCGAACTGACCAAGGAAGCGCTCAAAGACCTGCTGACGGTGCAGAACCGGCAGATCTCGGTGGAGAACATCCAGAAGACGGTGGCCGATTTCTACAACATCAAGGTCGCCGACATGTATTCGAAAAAGAGGCCGGCTAACATTGCGCGCCCGCGCCAGATCGCGATGTATCTGGCGAAGGAACTGACGCAGAAGAGCCTGCCCGAGATCGGCGAACTGTTCGGCGGACGCGATCACACGACCGTGCTCCACGCGGTGCGCAAGATCGCGGCCGAGCGCGGCACCGATGCGCAGTTGAACCACGAACTGCACGTGCTCGAACAGACGCTGAAGGGCTAAGCCACCGATCGACGCTTTGCCAGGAACGCACGCGTCATTTATTGCGCCCGGCGGCCTGTTTTTTAACGAAAACGTCCCCATTTTTAGGGAGCGGTTCCGTTTTGAGGCACAATATAGGTTTAGCCGTCCGTGGCCTGGGCGGCATTCGAGCGCAGTTTTCGCGAGTGACCGGCGGGGGGCCGGCAACGCGTGTTACGAGGTTGTCCGTCGGGCAAATCTGGTGGCGAAACCGGCGGACAGGCCGTCACATCAACGAAGGAACTCTATGCAACTGGTCAAGACCGAACGAGATAATCTTCTAAGGCCGCTGCAAACCGTGAGCGGCATCGTAGAACGCCGCCATACGTTGCCGATCCTCGCGAATTTGCTCATCACCAAGAACGGCGCCGATGTGTCGTTCCTCTCGACCGACCTCGAACTCCAGATCACGACGCGCGCCGATTTCGGCGTCGGCAGCGATCAGGTCGCCACGACGGTCGCAGCGCGCAAGCTGCTCGACATTCTGCGCGCGATGCCTTCGGGCGAAGTCGTGCTCGACCTCTCCGACAAGCGTCTCACGGTGCGTTCGGGCAAGAGCCGCTTCGCGCTCCAGACGCTCGCCGCCGACGAATTTCCCACGGTCAACCAGGCTACTGACTTCGGCGCGAGCCTTTCGGTTCCGCAGAAGACGTTCCGCCAGTTGCTCGGCATGGTTTATTTCGCGATGGCCCAGCAGGACATCCGCTACTACCTGAACGGCATGCTGCTCGTGGTGGATGGCGACCAGCTGATGGCGGTCGCGACCGACGGCCACCGTCTCGCGTTCTCGTCGATGAAGATCGAAGGTTCGTTCCCGCGTCAGGAAGTCATCATTCCGCGCAAGACGATTCTCGAGTTGCAGCGCCTGCTCGAAGACATCGACGACTCGTTGAAGATCGACATCGCCGCGACGCAGGTGAAGTTCAGCTTCGGTCAGGTGGAACTGGTGTCGAAGCTCGTCGAGGGCAAGTTCCCCGACTTCCAGCGCGTGATTCCGAAGTCGCACAAGAACACGTTCGAGATCGGCCGCGAAGAGTTGCAGCGCTCGCTGCAGCGCGCGGCGATTCTCACGTCCGACAAGTTCAAGGGCGTGCGCTGCCTCGTCGAGCCGGGCCAGCTCAAGATCATGTCCACGAACGCGGACCAGGAAGAGGCGCAGGAAGAACTGGAAATCGCTTATCAGGGCGATTCCGTCGATATCGGATTCAACGTCACGTATCTGCTCGACGTGCTCGCGAATCTGAAGGTCGACACGCTCAAGGTGAGCCTTGGCGACGCCAATTCCAGCGCGCTCATCACGATTCCCGAGAACGAGGAATTCAAGTATGTGGTGATGCCGATGCGTATCTGACGCACGCAATACCGAGAACACTCCAAGGGGCGGCGCGCCCCTTTGGCGTTTTTAAGGTGTTTTGAAAAGTTCGAGCAGTAATCGCAGCGTTATCGAAGCAGTGTCGAAGCAGTGACGCAGAACCGGAAAAAATCCATGACTGAAAACACAAATTCGCAACCCGACAACAAGCCTGACAACAGCTACGGCGCATCGTCGATCCAGATCCTCGAGGGTCTGGAGGCCGTGCGCAAGCGGCCGGGCATGTATATCGGCGATACGTCGGATGGCACCGGTCTGCATCACCTCGTTTTCGAAGTGCTGGACAACTCCATCGACGAAGCGCTCGCCGGATATTGCGACGACATTCACGTCGTCATTCACGCGGACAACTCGATTTCCGTCACCGACAACGGCCGCGGCGTGCCCACGGGTCTGAAGCGCGACGACAAGCACGATCCGAAGCGTAGCGCCGCCGAAATCGTGATGACCGAGTTGCACGCGGGCGGCAAGTTCGACCAGAACAGCTACAAGGTGTCGGGCGGCCTGCACGGCGTGGGCGTGTCGTGCGTGAACGCGCTGTCGGAATGGCTGCGCTTGACCGTGCGCCGCGACGGCAAGAAGCACTTCATGGAGTTCGCGCGCGGCGTCGTGCAGAACCGCGAGCTCGTCGAGGAAGACGGCGTGCAGTATTCGCCGATGCCGGTCGTCGGCGAAACGGAAAATCGCGGCACCGAAGTGCACTTTCTGGCGGACGCGACTATCTTCGGCAATGTCGAATTCCACTACGACATTCTCGCCAAGCGCATGCGCGAGCTTTCGTTCCTGAACAACGGCGTGCGGATTCGCTTGACGGATCAGCGCACCGGCAAGGAAGACGATTTCGCGTTCGCGGGCGGCGTGAAGGGTTTCGTCGAGTACATCAACAAGGCGAAGCAGGTGCTGCATCCGACCGTATTCCACGCGGTCGGCGAGCGCGAGAACGTGACCGTCGAAGTGGCGATGCAGTGGAACGACAGCTTCAACGAAAGCGTGCTGTGCTTCACTAACAACATTCCGCAGCGCGACGGCGGCACGCACTTGACGGGCCTGCGCGCGGCGATGACGCGCGTCATCAACAAGTACATCACCGATAACGACATCGCGAAGAAGGCGAAGGTCGAGACCACCGGCGACGACATGCGCGAAGGTTTGTCGTGCGTGCTGTCGGTGAAGGTGCCGGAGCCGAAGTTCAGCTCGCAGACGAAGGACAAGCTCGTGTCGTCGGAAGTGCGCGCGCCGGTCGAGGAAATCGTCGCGAAGGCGCTGGAAGATTATCTGCAGGAAACGCCGAACGACGCGAAGATCATTACGGGCAAGATCGTCGATGCCGCGCGTGCTCGCGATGCCGCGCGCAAGGCGCGTGAGATGACGCGTCGCAAGGGCGTGCTCGACGGCATCGGTTTGCCGGGCAAGCTCGCGGATTGTCAGGAGAAGGATCCGGCGAAGTCCGAGATTTATATCGTCGAGGGCGACTCGGCGGGTGGATCGGCGAAGCAGGGACGCGACCGCAAGTTCCAGGCGATCCTGCCGCTGCGCGGCAAGGTGCTGAACGTCGAGAAGGCGCGCTTCGACAAACTGCTGTCTTCCGAGCAGATCGTGACGCTGGTGACGGCGCTCGGCTGCGGCATCGGCAAGGACGACTACAACCTCGACAAGCTGCGCTATCACCGCATCATCATCATGACCGATGCGGACGTCGACGGCGCGCACATCCGCACGCTGCTGCTCACGTTCTTCTATCGGCAGATGCCGGAGATCGTCGAGCGCGGGTACATCTATATCGCGCAGCCGCCGTTGTACAAGATCAAGGCGGGCAAGGACGAGCGCTATATGAAGGACGCGCACGAGCTCAATCAGCATATGTTGAAGCTGGCGTTGCAAGGGTCCGAACTCATCCCGAGCGAAGGCGCCGATCCGATCTCCGGCGATGCGTTGGGCGAGCTCGCGCGTGCTTATTTGCTGGCGCAGGCCGTCGTCGATCGTCTCAGCCGCATTTACGACGCGGCTTCGCTGGAGGCCGTGATGGACGGCGTGGTGATCGATCTGTCGTCGCAAGAAGCGGCGGAGGCATCGGCGAAGCGTCTGGAAGAGCGTCTGCGTGCCGACCCGCTGAAGCCGGAAGTGAGCGTCGAACCGGCTTACGATCAGGTGCGTGAGCTGCGCTCGCTGCATGTCAAGCGGCGTCATCATGGCAACGTGAAGGTCACGGTGTTCGACGAAGACCTGCAGCTGACCGCGGATTACAAGCAGCTCGTTTCGACGGCGGATACCTTCAAGGGCTTGATCGGCGAAGGCGCGTTGATCAAGCGCGGCGAGCGCTCGATGGCGGTGACGGATTTCAAGAGCGCGATGAAGTGGCTGATCGCGGATGCCGAGCGCAACGTTTCGAAGCAGCGCTATAAGGGCTTGGGCGAGATGAATCCCGAGCAGCTGTGGGAAACGACGATGGATCCGAACGTGCGGCGTTTGCTGCGCGTGCAGATCGAGGACGCGATCGCGGCGGATGGCATCTTTACGACGCTGATGGGTGATGATGTCGAGCCGCGTCGGGCGTTTATCGAGAATAACGCGCTGCGGGCGGGGAATATTGATGTTTGATTGCTGATTGTCTCTGCATCATCCAAACCCGTGTCCGCGCAAGCGGCACGGGTTTTTCTTTTCGCGCATCACGCGCTTTGCCGCAACGACAACCAAATCTCCGTCACCAGATCCCCCGGCGCGGTCTCCCTCGGATCATTCACATAAACCTCGAAAACCGGCGCCTCTCCGGTTTCACGCCCGGAGCGCGGCAACCATTCCCCATACAACCACTGATACGCAAAACAAAGCTGCGCATACGGCCCGATATGCGTGAGCACCGCAAACTCCCCACCCGCGACTTCCACGCGCGAAACCGGCGCTTCGAACTTCACATCGTCGGGGGAGAAGAGCTCACAACAAGCGATCGAGCGCAAATCGTCTTCGGCGACGGCGGAAGGATCATCGAAATAAATCCCGAGCGAGCGCGCCCGCGGATCGACCAGCCCGCGCACCGCAAGCCAGTGAAACAGCATCTCGAACGCTCGCCCGATATTCATGTACGACCCGCGATGCTCCATCGCCGCGACCGTAAATCCACGCTGACTACGAATATCGACCTGATGCATCGCCGTATCTCCTGATCGAACTTCATCCAAAGGAACGAATCTCGAAGCGCCGCCCTCACTGCGAAACTGCGCCGGCGGAATTCGATAACTCGCCTGAAACGCCCGCGAAAACGCCTGCACGCTGCTGTAACCCGCGTGTTCGGCGATCGAATCGATCGGCAGGGCGCCCTGCAAAAGCTCGTTCGACGCGCGATGCAGCCGCAAGCGTCGGACGGTCGCCGCCGCCGTCTCTCCATAAAACGCGTGATAAACCCGATGCCAGTGATACGGCGACAAACACGCCACGTCGGCGAGCCGATTGAGATCGAGCGCGTCGTCGAGATGATCGTGGATATACGCGACCACGCGCGCGAGCCGCGTCTCATAAGACTTTTCGCTCATCGCCAGCTCCGAAAGGAAAGAAAACTCGATGTCAGGAAACGTAGCACGACCCGCTTTAGCATTTCTTGCGGACTTGCGCCGACCGCGCCGCCACGAGACACGCGTACACTTTCGCCTTTGAGCGCACGAACGCGCCACGAACCGAGAAATACGAACATGTTCACCTGCCGAAACCAGTCCTGCGGCGCCGATTGGGCGCTGTCGGACGTCGATATTCACAACGAGGGCCAAGGCCTGCTGTTCCGCTGCCCGATGTGCGGCGCGCGCAACTACGTCACGCGCCACGAGACCAACGACGGCGACGTGACCTACGAGCAAGTCCAGGACATCACGCCGCACGGCAAGCGATAACCGACATGACCACCGACACCTCTTTCAGCAGCCTGCCGCTCTCGCCGGCGATGCAGTCGAATCTGCAGCAGCTCGGCTATCTGTCGATGACGCCGATCCAGGCCGCGAGCCTGCCGCCGGCGCTCGCGGGCCACGATCTCATCGCGCAGGCGAAAACGGGCAGCGGCAAGACCGCTGCTTTCACGCTGCCGCTGCTCGCCAAACTCGATGCGACCCGCTTCGCGGTGCAAGCGCTCGTTCTCTGTCCGACGCGCGAACTCGCCGATCAGGTCACGCAGGAAATCCGCCGCCTGGCGCGCGCGGAAGAGAACGTGAAAGTGCTGACGCTGTGCGGCGGCACGCCGATGCGCCCGCAGATCGCGAGTCTCGAGCACGGCGCGCATATCATCGTCGGCACGCCGGGACGCATCATGGATCACCTGCAGCGCGAGACGCTTTCGCTCGATGCGGTCCGCACGCTCGTCCTCGACGAAGCCGATCGCATGCTCGACATGGGCTTCTTCGACGATATCGCGTCGGTCGCGCGCCAATGCCCGAAAGATCGTCAGACGCTGCTCTTTTCGGCGACGTATCCGGAAGGCATCGCGAAACTGAGCCAGCAGTTCCTGCGCAATCCGCGCGAAATCAAGCTCAAGGAACAGCACAGCAACGCGAAGATTAAGCAGCGCTTCTATCAGGTCGAGGATCACGAGCGCCTGCATGCCGTCGGCTTGCTGCTCGATCACTATCGCCCGGTCAGTACGATCGCGTTCTGCAACACGAAGCAGCAATGCCGCGATCTGCTCGACGTTCTGTCCGCGCAAGGCTTCGAAGCGCTGACCTTGCACGGCGAACTGGAGCAGCGCGAGCGCGACCAGGTGCTCGTGCAGTTCGCGAATCGCAGTTGCTCGGTGCTCGTCGCCACCGATGTCGCCGCGCGCGGGCTCGACATCGCGCAACTGGAAGCGGTGATCAACGTCGATGTGACGCCGGACCCGGAAGTGCATGTGCATCGCATTGGCCGCACCGGTCGCGGCGATGAGGAAGGCTGGGCGCTGTCGCTCGCGAGCATGGACGAAATGGGGCGCGTCGGCGCGATCGAAGAGGCGCAGCGCGCGGAAGTGGAATGGCATCCGCTCGACGAACTGACGTCGGCGGAACCGGGTCATCTGAAGCCGCCGATGGCGACGCTGCAAATTCTCGGCGGCCGCAAGGACAAGATTCGCCCCGGCGACGTGCTCGGCGCGCTCACCGGCGAAGCGGGCTTCGACGGCAAGCAGATCGGCAAGATCAACGTGATGGACATGGTCACCTACGTGGCCGTCGAGCGAAAGGTCGCGGACGACGCCGTGCGCAAGCTGAGCGCGGGCAAGCTCAAAGGCCGCAAAGTGAAAGTGCGCCGGATGTGATCGCGCTCACGCCTCGCGCGACGCGTCTCCCACGATACGCTCGGACGACTGTTTGCGCGTGACGAGCCGCAATCCGCTCGCGATGCTTCCCGCGCCCGCGAACGCCGCGCCCAGCGACAACGCGAGCGCCGGGCCATGCTTTCCGGCGATGCTGAAACACAACGCGACGAGCGCCGCGCCCGTCGCCTGTCCGATCAGACGCGACGTCGCGATCATGCCGCTCGCGCCGCCGCTGCGTTCGCGCGGCGCGCTCGACATGAACGCCTTCAGATTCGGCGACTGAAAGAAACCGAAGCCCGCGCCGCAAATCGCCATGCGAATGCAGATCTCCAGCGCATGCGGCTCTGCGGGCAGCATCGCGAGCGAAACCATTCCCACGCATAGAATCGCCAGCCCGACGCCGCCGAGCAGACCGGGCGCGTGACGATCGGAAAGACGTCCGGCGATCGGCGCCATGAGCGCGACGAGCGCGGACCACGGCGTCATCAGAAATCCTGTTTCGACCTGACTGCGACCGAGCACGCTTTCGAAGAAGAACGGCAGCGACACGAACGCGAGCCCTTGCGCGGCGAACGAGCAGATGGCGGTCATCGTCGAAAGGGCGAACATCGGGCGGCGGAAGAGATCGACGGGCAGCATCGGCGCGGGATGGCCGCGTTCGCGTCGCAGCAGCAGGAAGCCCGCGACGAGCGCGACGCCGAACGACGCGAGCACGGTGTGCGCGGGCGCGCGCTGGGCCGCTTCGCCGAGCGCGAAAATCAGCGACGCGAACGTGACGACGTTGAGCAGCGCCGCGAAACGATCGAAGCCGTGCGCTGCGCGCTTCGTCTGCGGCAGCGACGGCCATGCGATCATCAACGCGAACACGCCGACCGGCAAGTTGACCGCGAAGAGCCACGGCCAGGTGCCGAGCGAGAGGACGATCGACGCGACCGTCGGCCCGATCGCGAACGCGATCCCGACGACGAGCGCATTCAGCCCGACGCCGCGTCCGAGCCGGTGCGGCGGAAAAATCGCGCTGATGAGCGCCGCGTTGACGCTCATGATCGCGCTCGCGCCGAGGCCTTGCAGCAGGCGCGCGGCGACGAGCGTCGGCAGCGACCACGAAAACGCGCATACCGCCGACGCGATCAGAAACACGATCAGCCCGCCGAGATAGACGCGCCGATGCCCGAGAATGCCGCCGAGCGCGGCGAACGGGAGCAGCGTCGCGACCATCGCGAGCTGATAGGCGTTGATGATCCAGACGGAGGCCGCGGGCGTCGTGTGCAGATCGGCGGCGATCGCGGGCAGCGCGGTATTGGCGATGGCGGTGTCAAGCGTCGCCAGCGCGACCGAGAGCAGGATCGCGGCCATGCCGCGGCGCTCGAGCGGGGTCATCGGGGCGTCGGGGTCGTGAGGCAGGTCTTGCGAGCGTTCTTCGGTGGGCACGACGGGCATTCCGGATGTAAGCGGACGGAGAATAATCCGAAACGATACGGGAAGATTCGCGGTTTCGCTGGATGGGTGCCCGGGAGCTTTCAAAGCGATGTCAGCGGTTATGCTTTTACGGCTTTGGTTCATCGAAGGAGACCGATGATGACGATACGGATCGTGAGACTGGGAACGCCGCGCGCGGAGAACGAGGGATTGCGGATCGGCACGGTGCGGCGGCCGCCGCGCGGCGTGCCGAAGGCCGAGTTCGCGAAGCGCGATTTTTATGACGTGTGGTATCCGGTGCTAGCGCCGACGCCGGAACTGGTGACGCAGGCGCTTCATGCCGAGAACGACAAGGATTGGCGCGCGTTCGTGAAGAAGTTCAAAGCGGAGATGGCTGAGTCGGATGCGAGCAAGACGCTCGATTTGCTGGCGGCGTTGTCGCATACCGCGAACTTTTCGGTCGGGTGTTATTGCGAGGATGAGGCGCGGTGTCATCGCTCGGTGTTGCGGGAGTTGTTGCAGGCGCGCGGGGCGGAGGTGGTTTGAGAGTCCGATAACTCCAGAGCCGGAGTCTATAATTCGGCTTCAAGTGAGCGCCCGCGGCTGGGCGGGCGCGTCGGCAATCTGATTCGGATGTCTGAATTCAACCCGAACGGATGTCGCGATGGGGCAAGTAGTTAGTAGTGCATCGACAAGCGAGAGGATCTCATCGCAAATCTTGAAGCCAACTGCGTTCCGGTCTCCATGCTGTATGGAAATGTCGACGAATATGACGTCTTTCTGGAGGAGCGTCGAAAGTTGATGGCCCTCAAGATCAAGGCCTGGTTCGAAGTGCTTTGAGAATTGTCGACGCGTAGGTTGTCGGCGAGGTGTATGCGACAACTGACAAACGAAATCAACCCGGTTGGAGGTCGCTACGTTCGGCCGGGTTTGCGATGCACTGCGCGCGCGACGGTCGTTGCATGAGAAAGACGCCGTGCTGATCCGACGCGCACGAAAAGCAAAAAGCCCGGTCAGCTTTCGCTAACCGGGCTTCGGAATTCTTTGGTGGGGCGTGAGTGACTCGAACACTCGACCTACGGATTAAGAGTCCGCTGCTCTACCAACTGAGCTAACGCCCCAACAGAAGCGAAATTATAGCGGGAGCTTTTGCAGAAGCGCAAGCCCTCGCAGCGAAAATTCTTAACTTTCTGACGAAACCGTCCCTGAAGGGCGTCTGCGAGCGCGCGACGCCCCGGTATCATGACGCATCTTCAGCCACCGCATCGCGAAAGAAGAACCATGGACGAAACCGCCATCCGCGCCTTGCTCGACGACATCCTCGCGCCGTGGGTCAAGGAACTGCGCCTCGCGCCCGAATCCATCGCCGAAAACGCCGTCACGCTGCGCTTGCCGTATTCGGATCATCTGCGTCACGCGGGCGGCGTCATCTGTGGGCAAGTTTTCATGGCCGCCGCCGACACCGCGATGGTCATCGCCGTCTCGCACATTCTCGGCGGGTTCCAGCCGATGACCACCGTCTCCCTCAACACCACATTCATGCGCCCGGTCAAAACCGGCGACGTGCTGATCACCGCGCACATCCAGCGCCGCGGCCGCAATCTCGTCTTCGGCGAAATCGAGATGCACGACGAACAAGGCGAACTCGCCGCGCACGCCACGACTACCTACGCGCTCATCAACAAGTGAACGACAAATAAATGTTCGACCAAGTCGTATTCGCCGGCGGCGGAAACCGCTGCTGGTGGCAAGCCGGCTTCTGGGACGTCATCCAGCCGGAACTGGATCTCACGCCGCGCATCATCGCGGGCATATCGGCGGGCGCGGCCACGGCGTGCATGCTCTACACGAACCAGTCGCGCTGGGTGATGGACTACTATGCCCACGCCCTGCGCGACAACACGCGCAACGCCTACTGGGGCAACCTGCTGCGCGGCCGATCGGTGTTTCCGCACTACCGCATCTATCGCCAGGCGCTGCTCGACATCTTCGCGAACCGCTTCCACGAACTCGCGTCGGCGCCCGAGATCCGCATCGGCGTGTCGCATCTGCCGCGCTGGCTCGGCGCGCGCAGCGCGGTCGCGGCGGGCCTCATCGCGTACAACATCGAAAAATACGTGCGCAAGACGCTGCATCCGACGCTCGGCCAGGCGCTCGGCTTTCATCCGGAATTCGTGAAGGCGCAGGAATGCGCGACGATCGAAGATCTCGCCGATCTCATCCTGCAATCGTCGAGCACGCCGCCGTTCACGCCGATCCTCCGGCGCAACGGCCGCCCGGTTCTCGATGGCGGCATGGTCGACAACGTGCCCGTCTCCGCGCTCGATCCATCGCCGGGACTCGTCCTCGTGATGGTCACGCGCCTCTATCCGCGCGAGCGCATGTTCGTCGTGCCGCACGGCGAGCAGAAGCGCCTTTACATCCAGCCGTCGCGCAAAGTGCCGATTTCGAGCTGGGACTATACGAGTCCGGCGCAAATGCAACATGCTTATGATCTGGGCCGCGCGGACGGCGAAGACTTCCTGGAACGTCTTCCGCGCCTGATGGAAACCGCTTCGCATCTCGCTTGAGGAGCAGACCGTGGCGAAGAAACACACGTACGAACTGACCGTCGACTGGACCGGCAATCTCGGTTCCGGCACATCGGCTTACGACGCGTATTCGCGCGATCACCTCGTGCGCGTCGGCACGAAGACGGCGATCGAGGCGTCGAGCGATCCGGCGTTTCGCGGCGATCCCGCGCGTCACAATCCCGAAGAGTTGTTCGTGGCGTCGCTTTCGTCGTGCCACATGCTCTGGTATCTGCACTTGTGCGCGACGAACAAGATCGCGGTGACCGGTTATGTCGATGAAGCCATCGGCACGATGCAGGAGGAATCGAAGGGCGACGGACGTTTCGTCGATGTGCTGCTGCGTCCGAAGGTGACGATCGGCGCGGGCAGCGACGCCGGTCTCGCGGCGCGCCTGCACGAAGAGGCGCACCGCTTTTGCTTCATCGCGAACTCGGTGAATTTTCCGGTGCGCTGCGAGCCGTCGATCGAAATGTCGACGCTCTGATCTTCGCCGCGACGAAACTCAACGGCGGCGCGCGTGGTGAAGCGCTTCCTTGTTGAAAACGCTCGAGGTATCGCCCGCATCGAACGCGAGGATGTTCCTGAACGCCGCGCCGAAATACAGCTCGTAACTCTCGCGCTCCACATAGCCGATGTGCGGCGTGCAGATCACGTTCTCCAGACGCAGCAGGCCGTAGCCTTGCAGAATCGGCTCGCTTTCGAACACATCGACGGCGACCATGCCCGGCCGGTTGTGGTGCAGCGAGTTGAGCAGCGCGTTCTCTTCGAGCAGTTCGGCGCGGCTCGTGTTGACGAACAGCGCGGTCGGCTTCATACGCATCAGATCGTCCTGCTTGACGATGCCAGTCGTCTCGTCCGTCAGACGCAGATGCAGCGTGAGCACGTCGCTCTGTTCGAAAAGCGCCTCGCGGCTTTCGGCGACCGCGAATCCATCTTCGCGCGCGGCGCTTGCCGAATGCTCCCGTCCGTAGACGAGCACGTTCATGCCGAACGCTTTGCCGTAGCCCGCGACGAGCTTGCCGATCTTGCCGTAGCCCCAGATGCCGAGCGTCTGTCCGCGCAACACTTGGCCCAAGCCGAAATTCGGCGGCAGCGCCGATGTCTTCAACCCCGACTGCTGCCACGCGCCTTGCTTCAGGTTTGCGACGTACTGCGGAATGCGCCGCTGCGCCGACATGATGAGCGCCCACGTCAGTTCGGCGGGTGCGATCGGTGAACCTGTGCCTTCGAGCACTGCGATGCCGCGTTCCGTGCACGCATCGATATCGATATGCCCGCCGCCCGCGCGTCCCGTCTGGCTGATCATGCGCAGTTTCGGACATTTGTCGAGCAGTTGCGAGCTGATGCGCGTGCGTTCGCGAATCAGCACGAGCGCGTCCACTTCCGACAGTCTGCTGGCCAACTGTCCAAGACCACGCACCGTGTTATTGAAGACCTTCACCTCATGGTCATCGAGCAGATGGAAGCAATCGAGCTTCCGGACGGCATCCTGGTAGTCGTCGAGAATGGCGATTTTCATGGGCATTGGGTGGCTTTTGTTAGGCATCAAACGTGCTGCTTTTTAATCGAAGGCGAGAATGTAGCGCTAAGTCCGGGTAAATACCGATAAATTGCGCTCTATTCGTCGTTATTGCGCTGCATCAACGAGTTCATGCAATGCAGTGTTATGCTTGACTCCCATTTTTCAGGAGCCTCGTCAGGCCGCGCCAAAATAAAGAAATTCGGCACAAGTAGCGGAAAACACGATGATCCGCGAGGAGACAGGCCACTTAGTATCTCTTTTTAACAGTTTGTTCCTTTGCGACGCAAGCCGCGAAAAGGTACGGTTTGCTGCGTAAGGATTCATGCCCGTGACGCCGCATTGGCTCGCGAACCGCATTTCATGCGATGAAAGCGCGTAAAGCAGCGCTGCAAAATGCAGGAAAGCGCCCGGCGGTTCGAGTCGCACACGCCTCTCGCATGCAGCGTCAGTGGGGCCATTGGTTTTCATTGCAGAAGAACGGAGACAGCTCGATGAACCAGCCCGCAGTAGTCGAAGACAACCATAAAAACGCCGTCGAAATCGAAGCGCCGGCCTATGTCCGGCACCGAAGACTCATCGAATGGGTCCAGCAAATCGCGGCCCTGACCAAGCCGGATCGCATCGAATGGTGCGACGGGTCGCAGGAAGAATACGATCGGCTCTGCCAGCAGATGGTCGAAGCCGGCACGATGAAGAAGCTCAATCCCGAGAAGCGCCCGAATTCCTTCCTCGCCTGCTCGGATCCCTCGGACGTGGCGCGCGTCGAAGATCGCACGTTCATCTGCTCGCAGCGGCGCGAAGACGCCGGCCCCACGAATAACTGGATCGATCCGCAGGAAATGCGCGTTACGCTCGACGGCCTGTTCGACGGGTCCATGCGCGGCCGCACGATGTATGTCGTGCCGTTCTCGATGGGCCCGCTCGGCTCGCCGATCGCGCATATCGGCGTGGAATTGTCGGACAGCCCGTATGTCGTGACGAACATGCGCATCATGACGCGCATGGGACGCGCCGTGTACGACGTGTTGGGCGAGAACGGCGAGTTCGTGCCGTGCGTGCATTCCGTCGGTGCGCCGCTCGCCGATGGGCGCAAGGACGTGCCTTGGCCGTGCAACGACACGAAGTACATCGTCCATTTTCCCGAAAAGCGCGAAATCTGGAGCTTCGGCTCGGGATACGGCGGCAACGCGCTGCTCGGCAAGAAATGCTTCGCGCTGCGCATCGCCTCGACGATGGGCCGCGACGAAGGCTGGCTCGCCGAGCACATGCTGATTCTCGGCGTGACCTCGCCGCAGGGGCGCAAGTATCACGTCGCGGCGGCGTTTCCGTCGGCGTGCGGCAAGACCAACTTCGCGATGCTGATTCCGCCGAGCGACCTGAACGGCTGGAAGGTCACGACCATCGGCGACGACATCGCGTGGATCAAGCCGGGCCGCGACGGGCGTCTCTACGCGATCAATCCGGAAGCGGGCTATTTCGGCGTCGCGCCCGGCACGAGCGAAAAGACCAACTTCAACGCGATGGCCACGTTGAAGGAAAACGTGATCTTCACGAACGTCGCGCTGACCGACGACGGCGATGTCTGGTGGGAAGGCATGACCGACACGCCGCCAGCGCATCTGATCGACTGGCAGGGCCGCGACTGGACGCCGGCAATCGCGAAGGAAACCGGCGCGAAAGCCGCGCATCCGAACGCGCGCTTCACCGCGCCGGCGTCGCAATGTCCGTCGATCGATGCCGATTGGGAAAATCCGGCTGGCGTGCCGATCGATGCGTTCATCTTCGGCGGACGCCGCTCCAACACCGTGCCGCTCGTCACTGAAGCGCGCGACTGGAAGGAAGGCGTCTACATGGCCGCGACGATGGGCTCCGAAACCACCGCCGCCGCCGCGGGGCAACAAGGCGTCGTGCGCCGAGATCCATTCGCGATGCTGCCGTTCTGCGGCTACAACATGGCCGATTATTTCGGCCACTGGCTGAAAATGGGCGAGCGCCTCGAAGCGACGAACGCGAAAGCGCCGAAGTTCTTCTGCGTCAACTGGTTCCGCAAGGGCGACGACGGCAAGTTCGTGTGGCCGGGCTTCGGCGAAAACATGCGCGTGCTGAACTGGATGATCGGCCGTATCGAAGGCACCGCGAACGGCGAGGAGCACGCGTTCGGCATTTCGCCGCGCTACGAGGACATCGACTGGGGCGCGCTCGGCTTCTCGCGCGAGCAGTTCGAGCAGGTCATCTCCGTCAGCGATGCCGCCTGGCGCGACGAACTCGCGCTCCACGACGAGCTTTTTTCGAAGCTCAAGCACGGTTTGCCGGAAGCTCTGCCGGACGCCAAGGCCGGTATGGAGAAGCGCCTCGCCGCATAAGCGCCGCATCCGGCGCGCTCGCGCGCCGGATTTATATCGAAAACTGAATCAATCCCTTTTTATCGGGCCCGCAGCGACGGGCCCGATTTGCTCCTCGCGTACACCGCCGAAATTGACGCGGCAAGTGCTTTCAAAATTCCATCAATCGGATTGCACTGATCTTGGTGTTGTGCACATCGCAACAATCGGTGATCTTTCATCCGCGTAACGCGCCTAACATCCAGATTTTTTTCGATTTTTTTGTGCTTCCGGGCAACTTCTGCACAAAAACGCCGGTCCTAGGATAATCCTGAATTGCTTTGCAGCAGAATTCGAGCCGTCTAGCGGCAGGAGTTGTCTTATGGATCATTTGCAGTCGATGAGAGTGTTCGTCCGCGTCGCGGATCTCGGGAGTTTCGCCCGTGCCGCAAGCGCGATGGACATCTCCAATGCGGTGGCTACGCGGCACGTCGCGGACCTGGAAGGACGCCTCGGCACGCGCTTGCTCAACCGCACGACGCGCAGCCTCTCGCTCACCGAGTCCGGCCAGGTTTATCTGGAGCGGGCGCGGCAAATTCTCGACGAACTGGAAGACGTCGAACAAATGGTGGTGGCGCGCAATCACGAACCGCTCGGTTCGCTCAGGATCGTCGCGCCCGTCGTGTTCGGTCTGCATAATCTCGCGCCCGTGTTACAGACGTATGCGCAGCGTTATCCGAAAGTCGTGCCGGACGTGACGCTGGTGGATCGTCAGGTCGATTTGGTCGAGGAAGGCTTCGATGTCGGCATCGTGATCGCGCGGCAGGTAAAAAGCGCAAGCGTCGTCACGCGGCGTCTGACGACGGGCTGCATGACTGTCTGTGCGACGCCCGCGTATCTCGAAACGCACGGCACGCCGACGCGCCCCGAGCATCTGCTCGAGCATCCGTGCCTGAGCTTGCCGTCGGAATACTGGGGCGACGAGCGCGTGTTCACCGGTCCGGAAGGCGAAGTGCGTGTGCGGCCGCAGAACGTGATCATCGCGAACAACACGGAGATGCTGCGGCAGTTCGCGCTGCTCGGCATGGGCATCGCGATCTTGCCGAGCTATTTGATCGGCAACGACACGACGCGCGGCCAGCTCGTGCGTCTGCTCGGCGACTATCAATTGCCGCAGGTCGAGATCAACGTCGCGTATCCGAGCCGCCGTCATTTGCCGGCGAAGGTGCGGACGTTCATCGATCACCTCGTCGAGCATTTCAGCCAGACGCCGAATCATCAACTCGGCGAGCAGTGGATTCGCGATGGCCGCGGCAGGCCGGTGGCGCATTCGCACTACGAGCACGCCGACGAACCGGCGACGCCCGCGCCGCGCGCGCGCCCGATCGACGGCGAGCTCGCGCCGAAGCTGTCGAAACCGTCGCGTACGCGAGGGCGTGTGCCGGCGGCATCGCCTTTCTGAAAGGCTCGCGCCAGGCGCCAATAAAAAACCCCCGCGACGTTTCTCGCGGGGGTTTTTCTTTCTGACGGACTCCGAGAACGATCAGCTCGTCTTCTTCGCCGGAGCTTTCTTCGCTGCCGCCTTCTTCGCGGGCGCTTTCTTGGCTGCAGTCTTCGCGGACGTGGTCTTGGCGGCGACTGCGACATCGCTGTCGCCGTTGTCGTCGCCGCTGTCGGCTTGAGCTTCCGCTGTCGCGCCGCGCTTCGCCGCCGTCTTCGCGCCCGGTTTGGCCTCTTTCTTCTCGAATTCGAAGCCGATCTTGCCATCCGGCTGCTTCACGAGGAATGCCTTGAAGTTGCGTCCGGTGCGCGACGACTTGAAGTTCGTCAGCAGATCGGTGCGGCCCGCGCCCAGCAGCTTTTCCATCTGTTCTCGGGTGATTTCCTGCTGAAGGATCACCTTGCCGGAGCGGAAGTCGCAAGTCTTCGGATTCGACACCGAGTTTTCGCACACATAGCTCATGCCGTGTTCGAACACGCGCGACTGGCATTTCGGACATGCGCCGACCGGCGTCTGCTCGGAGAAATCGGGCGGTTCGCCGTCTTCGCCGCCGGAATCCTGACCGAAGTCGAATTCGAGCTTGTAGTTCTTGATTTCGTCGTCCAACGCGAGCTTGAGGATCGCCGAGAACGGACGGCCCATCTTGCTGCGAAAGCCCGACAGCGGCCCGATGGTCTTCTCGCGCAGCAATTCCTCGACTTCAGGAATCTCGAACTGACGTCCGCCCGGAATCTTCGAAATCGAAAACTCGCACTTCGTGCAGGCGAACCGGCGATAGTTCTCCTTCACCTGCGCGCCGCAATTCGGGCACGGTGTTTCGAGCGTCGCGTAATCGCCGGGGATCGTGTCGGAGTCGTACTCTTTCGCGCGTTTGACGATGGTTTGCGTCATGCGCGCGATTTCCTGCATGAACGCATCGCGATGCAGGTTGCCGCGCTCCATCTGCGAAAGCTTGTGCTCCCACTGGCCCGTCAATTCGGGCGCGGTGAGCTCCTCGACGCCGAGACCGCGCAGCAAGGTCATCAGCTGGAATGCCTTGGCCGTCGGGATCAGCTCGCGGCCTTCGCGCACCATGTACTTCTCGCCGAGCAGACCTTCGATGATCGCCGCGCGCGTCGCCGGCGTGCCGAGACCTTTCGCGGCCATCGCGTCGCGCAGTTCCTCGTCTTCGACGAGCTTGCCCGCGCCTTCCATTGCCGAAAGCAGCGACGCCTCGTTGTAGCGCGCGGGCGGCTTGGTCACGAGACCGTGCGCCTCGACCTTTTCGACATCGACCTTTTCGTCCTTCTGCACCGGCACGAGATTGCCTTCCTCGCCCGCGGCTTCGCGGCCGTAGACCTGCAGCCAGCCGGGCTCGACCAGCACCTTGCCTTCCGTCTTGAAGTGATGCCCGGAAACTTCGGTGATGCGCGTCGTCACGAGATATTCGGCCGCCGGGAAAAACACCGACAGGAAGCGCTTGACGACGAGGTCATACAGCTTCTGCTCGGGCTCGGACAGCGCTTTGGGCGCCTGCAGCGTCGGGATGATGGCGAAGTGGTCGCTGATCTTCGAATTGTCGAAGATGCGCTTGTTCGGCTTCACCCAGCCCTTGTCGAGCACCTGCTTCGCGAACGGCAGATAGTTGTTGCTCTCCTTGAGCATGGTCATCGTGTCTTTGACCGTGTTCAGGTAGTCCTCGGGCAGCGCGCGCGCGTCGGTACGCGGATAGGTGAGAACCTTGTGCTTTTCGTACAGCGCTTGCGCGAGGCCGAGCGTGTTCTTCGCCGAAAAGCCGAAGCGGCTGTTGGCTTCGCGCTGCAAGCTGGTCAGATCGAACAGCAGCGGCGACATTTGCGTCGACGGCTTCGATTCCTCGGTCACGGTGCCGGTCTTGCCGCGGCACGCCGCGACGATGGATTCCGCCGCCGGCAGGCTCCACAGGCGCGAATCGCGCTGCTCCGGATCGTTTTCGACGCGCTTGAACTTCGGATCGAACCAGCGGCCTTCGTACAGGCCCTTCGCGGCGATGAACTCGGCGCGCACTTCCCAGTAATCGCGCGGCACGAATCGCCGAATCTTCTCTTCGCGTTCGACGACGATCGACAACGTTGGCGTCTGAACGCGGCCGACGGTCGTCAGGAAGAAACCGCCGCCCTTGCTGTTGAACGCGGTCATCGCGCGCGTGCCGTTGATGCCGACGAGCCAGTCCGCTTCCGAGCGGCAGCGTGCGGCGTCGGCGAGCGGCTGCATGTCGGCGTCGCTGCGCAGGTTCGCGAAGCCTTCGCGGATCGCGGCGGGCGTCATCGACTGCAGCCACAGGCGCTGGACCGGCTGCTTCGCCTTCGCATGCTGCGCGATCAGACGGAAAATCAGCTCGCCCTCGCGCCCCGCGTCGCATGCGTTGATGAGGCGGTCGATATCTTTTCGCTTCATCAGCTTCGTCAGCACCTTGAGGCGCGACTCGCTTTTCGCGATGGGATTCAGGTCGAAATGCGGCGGAATGACCGGCAGATTGGCGAAGCTCCATTTGCCGCGCTTGACGTCGTACTCCTCGGGCGCCGCGATCTCGAGCAGATGGCCGACCGCGGACGAGAGCACGTAGTCATCGCTCTCGTAGTACTCGTCATGCTTGGTGAAGCCGCCCAGCGCACGCGCGATGTCGTTCGCGACGGAAGGCTTCTCAGCGATGATCAGGGCTTTGGACATGACTCAAAAGGGTTGGTAACTGGCAGCGGCCCGGTTTGGACTGCTTTAACGACCGCTTTATAGCACACGCTTTGCGCGGCGGGCGCCGAACCGCGAATCCGGGCGTTTCGATATCCGGGCCGCGAAGCGCGTTGCGACAGACGCGAAAGGTGCGTTTCGCGGGCGTCGCAATCAGGCCGTAGCAAGCGCCGGGCGCAGTTTCGGCGCACCGACCATGCCCGGCAGCGCGGTCAGATCGGTGAGCATCCGGTCGACGATGGAAGCCTGCGGCAGAACCGTGCCGAAGAATCGCGTCGTGACCGAGTCCTCGATCAGGATGGTAGGAAAATTTTCCACGTCGAGATCGTCGAAACGGTCGGCGTGATTCTCGATGTCGATCCACGCGAAGCAGACGTCCGGATGCGCGTCCGCCAGCTTGTCGAACCCTTCGCGATACTCGCGGCACGTTCCGCACCACTCCGCGCACAGGCAGGCGACGAACAGCGTGCCGGGCACGGCGATGCGTTCCGCGATGAGATCGGCGTCGGTATCGAGATTCAGCGCGGACATGACGGGTGCGAGATCCTTATTGGTATCGGCTGCGGGGACGGCTCATTTTTCCGCGAATGTAGCACGACGAGGAATCACGAGCGCTGCACCGCCGCGTAGCGACCGCCCGCGAGCGCGGCCACCTGGCCCGACAATTCGAGCTGCAGCAGCGCGCCTTGCAACGCCGCCCCGTCCAGATCGGTGCGCGTCGCGAGGATTTCAAGCGTCGCGGGCGCATGGCCGAGCGCGCCGAGCACGCGCGCGGCATCGGCGTTCATCGGCGTGTCGTGCAACGCCGCCGATGCCCACGATGCGCTCACCGGCCGCAGCCTCCCGCGCTTTGCCGCCGACCCCGCCGCGCTTGCCTGCGCCGACGAGAAACCGAACTCTTCGAGCACTTCTTCCGGCGTTTCGACGAGCTTCGCGCCCTCCTTTATCAGCCGATGACAACCCTGCGAAAGCGGCGCGTGGACGGAGCCAGGCATCGCAAAAACATCGCGCCCCATTTCGTTGGCGAGCCGCGCGGTGATGAGCGAGCCGGAGCGCATCGCGGCTTCGACGATCAGCACGCCGCCCGACAATCCCGCGATCAGCCGGTTGCGCTGTGGGAAGTTGGCGGAGCGCGCGGGCGTGCCGAGCGGCCATTCGGAGAGCATCGCGCCGTCGCGGGCGATTTCGTGCGCGAGCGTGTGATGCGCGGCGGGATACACGAGATCGGCGCCCGTGCCGATGACCGACACCGTGCCGGTCGCACCCTCCAGCGCTCCGCGATGCGCGGACGCATCGATGCCGAGCGCGAGCCCCGACACGACCGCAAGTCCCGCATCCGACAGCACGCGGGCGAAGCGGCGCGCGTCCTCCAGACCTTGCGGCGTCGCATGCCGGCTGCCGACGATGGCCACCGCGCGCGCCTGCAGCAGATCGAGCCGGCCCTTCGCATAGAGCAACGGCGGCGGATCGGGCATCGTCAGCAGCGCTTGCGGATAGGCGGCGTCGGCGAGCGTCAGGACGTGGTTGCCCGGTTCGGATGCCCACGCCAAAGCCGCTTCAATATAGTGGTCGAACGAAACGCCTTCGATGTCCGCGGGTGGCGCGAGCACGGCTTCGGCTGTGCGGGCGTCGGTGGTTTCCGCGAGCGTCGCAAAACTCTCCCACAAAACCTCGCGCGGACCGCCGAAAGTACCGAGCAACGTGCGCAGCGCGAGCGGGCGCAGCCCTTTGGCGTGCGCGAGCCGCAGCCAGGCGCGCAGTTCGTCGGCATCGAGTGTGGAGGCGGCTTCCTCGGTCGGCAGGTCGGCGGTCGTCATGTTAAGATTTTTGATCCGGAATAGATAAAGAAAGGTCGCTCAGGCACGTTTGAAAGCCCGCAGCGACGCCCATCGGCCGCTTGCCGGCGGCGTTGAATCCACTGGATTCGCCCGCATATCTTCGGCATGCCGCCCCATTACCCGCAACCTGGCCGAATGGCCGATTTACACGCGTCGCGGCGCGCGTAGACAATCCGAATCATGGCTCTGCTCAAGATACTCAACTACCCGGACAAGCGTCTGAACAAGGTGGCGAAACCTGTCGCCGTGGTCGACGACCGCATCCGCAAGCTCGTCGCCGACATGGCCGAGACGATGTACGCCGCGCCCGGCGTCGGCCTCGCCGCGACGCAGGTGGATGTGCACGAGCGCGTGATCGTGATCGACGTCTCGGACGCGCACGACCAGCTGATGGTCTTCATCAACCCTGAGCTCGTCTGGACGAGCGAGCAGAAGAAGGAATGGGAAGAGGGCTGTCTTTCGGTGCCGGGCATTTACGACTTCGTCGAGCGCCCTGACAAGGTGCGCGTGAAGGCGCTGAACGAGAAGGGCGAAACCTTCGAGCTCGATTGCGACGGCTTGCTCGCGGTGTGCATCCAGCACGAGATGGATCATCTGGCTGGCCACGTTTTCGTGGAATATCTGTCGACGCTTAAGCAGACGCGCATTCGCGGCAAGATGAAAAAGCTGGAAAAGGCGCTGTAACCGATGACTCAATCGCTGCGCGTGGTTTTCGCCGGTACGCCGGAATTCGCTGCCGCCGCGCTCGCGGCCATTCACGCAGCCGGTTTTTCCGTGCCGCTGGTTTTGACGCAGCCCGACCGGCCCGCCGGACGCGGCATGAAGCTGACCGCGAGCGCGGTCAAGCGCTTCGCCGTCGAGCATGGTCTGAAGGTCGCGCAGCCAACGTCGCTGCGTCGCGCGGGCAAGTATCCGCAGGAAGCGGCGGAAGCCATCGATTTGCTGAAGGCCACGCCGCACGACGTGATGGTCGTTGCCGCATACGGGCTGATCCTGCCGCAGGAGGTGCTCGATATTCCGCCGCGCGGCGCCATCAACATTCACGCTTCGCTGTTGCCGCGCTGGCGTGGCGCGGCGCCGATCCATCGCGCGATCGAAGCGGGCGACGCAGAAACCGGCATCACGCTGATGCAGATGGACGCCGGCCTCGACACCGGCGCGATGATCCGTGAGGCGCGCACGCCGATTCTCGCCGACGACACGACCGCCACGCTGCACGACAGGCTCGCGCAGATGGGCGCGGAATTGATCGTCGCCGCGCTGCGCGATCTCGAACGCGATGGCGCATTGCCGTCCACGCCGCAGCCGGACGAAGGCACGACCTACGCGGAAAAGATCGCGAAGAACGAAGCCGCGCTCGACTGGCGTCGTCCGGCGGAAGAGCTCGCGCGCCAGATTCGCGCGTTCGATCCGTTTCCCGGCGCGTTCGGCACGCTCGACGGTGCGCCGATCAAGATCTGGGCGGCGCAACCGGTCGACGGTGCGGGCGAACCGGGCGCCATCGCCGATGTTTCCCCGGACGGTATCGTCGTTATGTGCGGCAGCGGCGCGCTCAAACTCACGCAACTTCAGAAACCGGGCGGCAAGCGCTTGCCCGCGCGGGAATTTCTCGCGGGCGCGCCGCTCGCGAAGGGCCAGCGTTTCACGCTGCAGTGAAGGACGGCAGGACAGACGCAGCGCTAAAATAAATCGTTGTCAACGCGCGCCTGTCTGTCTGGAGTTTTTCGATGCTCGGCATTACCGGTTTCACCTTCTTTCTCGTCGCCGTCTTTCTTCTAAACGTCACGCCCGGCCCCGATACGGCTTACATCGTCGGACGCAGCGTCGCTCAAGGACGCGGCGCGGGCATCGTTTCGGCGCTCGGGATTTCCGCTGGCTGCATCGTCCATACGCTCGCGTGCGCCTTCGGGTTGACGGCGATTCTCGCTGCATCGGCGACGGCGTTCACGGTCATCAAGATTGCCGGCGCGATTTATCTGATTTATCTCGGCGTGCGCCTCATTTTCGCGAAGCACGACGACACCGAAACCGCGCGCGAGACGCAAAACGAAAAAGCCACGCCGAAATCGCTCGGCCAGCTTTTCGCGCAAGGCTTCGTCACGAACGTGCTGAATCCGAAGGTCGTGTTGTTCTTCGTGTCGTTCTTTCCGCAGTTCGTCGCCGCCGACAGCCAGCACAAGACGCTCGCGTTTCTCGCGCTCGGGGTCGTGTTCATCGCGATGAGCACGGTCTGGAACAGCTTCGTCGCGTGGATCGCGGGCAGCGTCACCGAGCGCTTCGCGGGCAAATCGGGCGTGAAGAAGTGGCTGGATCGCGGGGTCGGCAGCGCGTTCGTCGGACTCGGTATCAAACTCGCGACGACGCATCGATAAATCGCGCAATCTCGGATTGAATTATTGCCGGCTGCCACTATCTAACATTTTGCTTACAATTGTCGTCCCGGTCATGTTGGCCGGGGCAACCGCGCACTTCGCGCACTGCATACACGGAGAGGAGCTCCGGACATGTTCAACTGGGTCAAAACCGCGATGCTGATGGCTGCGATCACGGCCCTCTTTGTCGTGATCGGCGGAATGATCGGCGGATCGAAGGGCATGATGCTCGCGCTGATCGTCGCGCTCGGCATGAATTTCTTTTCGTACTGGTTCTCGGACAAGATGGTCTTGCGCATGTACAACGCGCAGGAAGTCGACGAAACCACCGCGCCGCAGTTTTATCGCATGGTGCGCGAGCTCGCGACGCGCGCTCAATTGCCGATGCCGCGCGTCTATCTGATCAACGAAGACGCGCCGAACGCGTTCGCCACGGGCCGCAATCCCGAGCACGCGGCGGTCGCGGCGACCACGGGCATTTTGCGCGTGCTGTCCGAGCGTGAAATGCGCGGCGTGATGGCGCACGAACTGGCGCACGTGAAGCACCGCGACATCCTCATCTCGACCATCTCCGCGACGATGGCCGGCGCGATCTCCGCGCTCGCGAACTTCGCGATGTTCTTCGGCGGTCGCGACGACGAAGGTCGTCCGGCGAATCCCATCGCGAGCATTCTGGTGGCAATTCTCGCCCCGATCGCGGGTGCGCTGATCCAGATGGCGATTTCCCGCGCGCGCGAATTCGAAGCCGATCGCGGCGGCGCGGAAATTTCGGGCGATCCGCAAGCGCTCGCGAGTGCGCTCGAGAAGATTCACGCATACGCGACCGGCGTGCCGTTCCCGACCGCCGAGCAGCATCCGGCGACTGCGCAGATGATGATCATGAATCCGCTGTCGGGCGGCGGCATCGCGAATCTGTTCTCGACGCACCCGGCGACCGAAGAGCGCGTCGCCCGCCTGATGGAAATGACGCGCACCGGCCGCTTCTAAAACCTGCAACGTCGTAAAGCAAGGCCGTTCCGGTTACGCCGGAGCGGCCTTTTTCCTGTTCGGCCGCCGCCGTCCGGGCGCGCAATTCCCGCACGTTACAATTCCCCGTTCGCGCGAACTCTGCGCGTCGCCGTTGACCGTCCCCGTTTCGCCATGACCGACAAGCCTTCCCGCCGGCCCGCCGCCGCGCATTTCCGTCTGAGCGCGTTGCGTCTCGCGCCCGATTCGCTCGCGTTCGCGCTCGACAGCGCGGCGCAGGCCGTCGGCGCGGTGCGCGCGGGCTCGGCGCTGCCGGCGGCGTTGCAGACGGTCGTCGCGTCGGCGAAGCACGCGAGCGCGCGCGGGGCGGTGCAGGACATCGCGTATCGGACCATGCGCCGTCTCGCGCTCGCCGATGCGCTGCTGCACAGGCTCGTGAAGAAGGCGCCGCCGCCGCATGTGGCGAACGTGCTCGTCTGCGCGTTCGCGCTGCTGACCGACGACGAAGCGCATGCCGCTTACTCGCCCTTCACCGTGGTCGATCAGGCGGTGAGCGCGATCGCCGCGCGCCGCGAATTCGCGTTTGCGAAGGGCCTGGTGAACGCGGTGCTGCGCAATTTTCTGCGTGAGCGCGACATGCTGATCGACGAAGCGCGCACAAGCGAAGTCGCGCGCTGGAATTATCCGCAATGGTGGATCGACGCGGTGAAGCGCGGCCAGCCGGATGCCTGGGAGCGCATCCTCGAAGCGGGCAACGCGCAAGGTCCGCTCACGCTTCGCGTGAACGCGCGGCACGCGAGCGTCGACGACTATCTCGCGCGCCTCCGCGACGGGCATATCGAAGCCGACGCCGCCGGCCTGCACGCGGTGCGCCTGAGAACGCCGATGCCCGTCGATCGCATTCCCGGGTTCGACGAAGGCGTCGTGTCGGTGCAGGACGCCGGCGCGCAGCTCGCCGCGCAACTGCTCGGCGTGAAGGACGGCATGCGCGTGCTCGATGCCTGCGCCGCGCCGGGCGGCAAGACGGGCCACATTCTCGAACTCGCGAACGTCGATCTGATCGCGCTCGAAAGCGACGCCGAGCGTTCTGGCCGCATCGGACAAAACTTGCAGCGTCTGAAACTCGACGCGCAAATCAAGATCGGCGACGCGGGCGATCCCGCGCAATGGTTCGACGGCGCGCCCTTCGACCGCATTCTCGCGGACGTGCCGTGCTCGGCGTCGGGCATCGTGCGGCGTCATCCGGATATTCGCTGGCTGCGGCGCGCATCGGATATCGATGCGCTCGTCGCCGAGCAAAGGCGCATCGTGAGCGCGCTGTGGCCGCTCGTCGCGAAGGGCGGCGAGTTGCTCTACGTGACGTGCTCCATCTTTCCCGAGGAGGGCGAAGAGCAGGCCCGCTGGTTTGGAACCGCACATGAAGATGCGGTACGATTGGACGCGCCGGGCCAATTGTTGCCGACAGCGGCGCGCGCAAGCGCGGTCGCGGCGCAAGGTTCACCGGACAGTACAAATCTCGCGAGCCCGCATCGGGACGCGGAGACTCTCGCGGACCACGACGGATTCTTCTACGCGCGCTTTCAGAAACGGTGACGATCAAACGCTTTTTTCCGCTTCGGCTCGCGGCCGTCATCTGGACTGCGCTGACGCTCTGGCTGACGTTCGCCGCGGCCGATTCCGCGTTCGCCGAGACGATCGCCGTGCAGCGCGCGTCGCTGCAAGCGGACAATGCCGGCTGGAGCTTGGACGCGCATTTCGACTTCGACCTGAACAACAGCCTCGAAGATGCCGTGAACCGCAGCGTGCCGCTCTATTTCACGATCGACTTCAACCTGTCGAGACCGCGCTGGTACTGGTTCGATGAAGAGCCGGTCAACGTGTCGCAGAGCATCCGTCTGTCATTTCAACCGCTCACGAACGAATATCGCGTGTCGACGGGCGGCCTGCAGTTGCGCTTCGCATCGTTGAACGAAGCGCTCGCGGTCATCAAGCATGTGACTTCGTGGCATGTCATCGACCGTAATCAGGTGCATGGCGGCGAAACCTATACCGCATCGGTGCGTATGCAGCTCGACATCGCATTGATGCCCAAGCCGTTCCAGATCGACGCGGTGAACAATCGCGACTGGAACCTTTCCTCGGACTGGAAGCGTTTTACTTTTACGGCGGCAGAACGTGCGAAATAGATTTCGACGCGGCCGCACGGACATGAAGAGTTTCGTCGTCCGCTTGCTGGTCTCCACGGTGGCGCTCACGGCAGTCCTGCTGCTCGTGATGCTCGCGCTCGCGAGCGCGAACACCGAGTTCTTCGACCGCTACTACGGCTGGCTCTACGCGGCGAATGTCGCGGTGGCGATGGTCTTCATGCTGATCGTCATCAGCCTGTTCATCATCATCGTGTCGAGGGTGAGGCAAGGGCGCTTCGGCACGCGCCTGCTCGCCAAGCTCGCGTTCATCTTCGCGCTCGTCGGCGTGGTGCCGGGCGCGATCATCTATGTGGTTTCGTATCAGTTCGTGTCGCGCAGCATCGAGTCGTGGTTCGACGTGAATGTCGAAACCGCGCTCACCTCCGGTCTGACGCTCGGGCGCGGCATGCTCCAGACATCGCTCGCCGATTTCAAGAACCGCGGCCGGCAGATGAGCGATCAGCTCGCGAGCGCCGATCCATCGAGTCTCACGCTATCGCTTTTGCGGCTGCGCGATCAGTACGGCGTGCAGGACGCCGTCGTGTTCGAGCGGCCGCGCGATCAGTACAACCGCGAGGATCTCGCGGCGAACAACAGTTCGCAACGCGTGCCCGGATTGCGCACGGTCGCGCAGGCATCGGGCAATTACTACGCGCTCCTGCCGGCCAACGAGCCGACCGGCACGATGCTGCGGGAGGCGCAGGATCATCCGTACGGCGCGATCGAAGGCGAGATCGACGGCGATCCGAAATCGAACGGGCCGAAGGGCGCATTGCGATTGCGCGTGCTCACGAAGATTCCCGATCCGACGACGACCACCGAATTTCAGCACGTCGACCGTTTCCTGCAGATCGAGCAGCCCGTGAGCCAGGAGCTCGCGCGCAACGCCGACGCCGTGCAGCGCGCGTATCGCGAATATCAGGAGAAGCGGCTCGGGCGCACCGGCTTGCGCAAGATGTATATCGGCACGCTGACGCTCGCGCTTTTTCTCGCGACCTTCATCGCGATGATGCTCGCGCTCGCGCTCGGCAATCAGCTCGCGCGGCCGTTGTTCCTGCTGGCGCAGGGCACGAAGGAAGTGGCCGAAGGCGACTACACGCCCAAACGCGAGATCAATTCACGCGACGAACTCGGCTTTCTCACGCAGTCCTTCAACGCGATGACGCGCCAGCTTTCCGAGGCGCGCGCGGCGGTCGAGAACAATCGCATCGCACTGGAGCATTCGAAGGCGTATCTGGAGAGCATTCTCGCGAACCTCACCGCGGGCGTGTTCGTGTTCGACCGGCAGTTCCGTCTCTCCACTGCGAATCGCGGCGCGGAGCGCATCTTCCGCCAACCGTTCGCCGCGTTGCTCAATCAGCCGCTCGATCAGATCGAGGTGCTCGCCGAGTTCGGCGCGATGGTCAAAAAGGCGTTCGCCGAGCGCGACGCGGCGGCGGTCGGCAGCGATCATCCTGTCGGCGATCGCGGTCACTGGCAGCAGCAGGTTGCGGTGACGGTGCCGGGCGAGAGCGATCCGCTCACGTTGCTCGTGCGCGGCACGCAGTTGTTGAGCGTGACCGAGAGCGACACCGACGACGCGGAAACCACGGGCTACGTCGTCGTGTTCGATGACATATCGGATGTCATCTCCGCGCAGCGTTCCGTCGCGTGGGGCGAAGTCGCGCGGCGTCTCGCGCACGAGATCAAGAATCCGCTCACGCCTATTCAGCTTTCAGCCGAACGTCTGCAGATGAAGCTCGCCGACAAGCTCGCGCCGCCGGATGCGGACGTGCTGAAGCGCGCATCGACGACCATCGTCAATCAGGTGCAGGCGATGAAGCAGATGGTCGACGACTTCCGCGAATACGCGCGCACGCCGCCCGCGGTGCTCGGCAATCTGCAACTGAACGATCTCGTCGCGGAAGTGCTGACGTTGTACGGCATCGAGGACGGCAAGACGCCGATCAAAGTCGATCTCGCGAAGCTGCCGGTGATACGCGGCGATGCGACGCAGATCCGCCAGGTCATCCACAACTTGTTGCAGAACGCGCAGGATGCGGTGGCCGAAGTCGCGGAGCCGCGCGTGCTGCTCGAAACGAGGACAGTAGAATATGGCGAGCCCGATGCATCGGGTCATGCGCGCGTCGCGGTTCGCCTGACTGTGTCGGACAACGGCTCGGGCTTTCCGGCGCGTATTCTTTCGCGTGCTTTCGAGCCTTACGTGACGACGAAAGCGAAAGGCACGGGCCTGGGACTTGCGACCGTGAAGAAGATCGTCGACGAGCACGGCGCGCGCATCGACATACGCAACCGCTCGAAGAGCGCGGATGTGATCGAAGGCGCGCAGATATCGATTCTGTTTCTACAACTCGCGGACGATACCGCGGCGTCCGGCGCGACGCCTGGCTCCGGTGCGCCGGCGAATCATGGAACGACAAAAGCAACAGTGCAGACAAGGGCAGCGTAAATGGCAACCATCCTGGTGGTAGACGATGAAATGGGGATCCGGGAACTGCTCTCCGAGATCCTGAGCGACGAAGGCCATGTTGTGGAAGTGGCGGAAAACGCGCAGCACGCGCGCGACTACCGTCTACAGCAAACGCCCGATCTCGTTTTGCTCGACATCTGGATGCCCGATACCGACGGCGTAACGCTCCTCAAGGAATGGGCCGCGCAGGGCAAGCTCACGATGCCGGTCATCATGATGTCGGGGCATGCGACTATCGACACGGCCGTCGAGGCGACGAAGATCGGCGCGCTCAACTTCCTCGAAAAGCCGATCGCGCTGCAGAAACTGCTGAAGGCCGTCGAGCAGGGACTCGCGCACGGCACTGCGGCGGCGCCCGCGGCGACGGCGGCGAAGCCTCCGTCGAGCGTGAACGCATCGGGCGTGCCGGTCGCGGCTGCGCTGCCGACGGCATCGGCGCTGAATGCATCGAACGATGCGGCGGCGAGCGGCGCGGCGCAGAATCAGCCTGGGCAGACGGCGTCGATCTCGTTCGATATTCCGTTGCGCGACGCCCGCGATGCGTTCGAACGCGCGTACTTCGAATATCACCTTGCGCGCGAGAACGGCAGCATGACGCGCGTCGCCGAAAAGACGGGGCTGGAGCGCACGCACCTGTATCGCAAGTTGAAGCAGCTCGGCGTCGATCTTGGGAAGAACAAGAACGAGGTGTGAGCGCGGCCCCGGACATTTTCAGAAAAATGCGCAAAGGGGCTTGAGGCGCGGGATAGTCTCTGCTATAGTTTCACCTCTTCGTTGGCCCGGTAGCTCAGTTGGTAGAGCAGCGGATTGAAAATCCGCGTGTCGATGGTTCGATTCCGTCCCAGGCCACCAGAATGCAAGAAGCCCGAGAGTGTTATCGCTCTCGGGCTTTTTCATTTTCCGCATGTGAAAAACGCGCAGTCCGTGTAAGCCGACTGCGCGTTCTTTTTTCAGCGATCCGGCGCTTACTTCGGATTGGCCGCGACGAAATTCTTGAACGCGGTGTAAGACGCCTTCTGCGTTTTGCCGTCGTTCTTCAGCAGGCCGTACGCGCCTTCGCCGCCTGCGGGATCGTCATACAACTGGTACGTCTGAATCGCCTGGATGTTGTACTTCGACGCCAGCGCGACGAACTGCGCCATCATCTTGTTGCCGACGAGATACGACGCGATCTGCTGATCCGAGCCATACCACGGACGCACGCCGTATTCGTTGAGCCAGATCGGCTTGCCGAACTGCTGCAGTGTTCCGAGTACGTCATGGCAACCCGTGCCGCCGCACGCGTTGGTGATGTCGCCCATATCCGAATACCAGTGCCACGCGGTGATGTCCCAGTTCACGACCGGGTGCCCCGTCGTGCCGTCCGGCTGCGTGCCGGCCGCGAGCATCTGATCCACGGCGTAATGCATCCACGTACCGCCGCCCATGATGATCTTGCCGTTCGTATCGACCGACTTCACGCCGGCGATCATGCCGCGAATGACGCCGCGCGCGATCTGAAATTTCGCGTTGTCGAACTGCTGCGGATAGACGCCGTCGACGTTGTTGTAAATCGTCATCGCGTCGAGTTCGTTCGACACTTCGTAGTACGGGTACTTGTAGGCGGTGGCCGTCCAGACGCCCAACTGATAGCCGGCGTTATACGCGTCGGTCTCGGTGTTGAAGTCGATGCTCATCAGCATGACGGGATACACGGTCACGCCGCCCGCTGCCATCGTCTTCGCGATGCCTGCCAGCTTGTTCGCCGATGACTGGTTGTACACCTCGTTCCGATACAGCTTCACGCCGAGATCCTGCAACTGCGAGAGCTGCACTGCCGGGCTGGAGATGTCGTACGCGCCGCCTTCGTTGTTGTGGCCGTTGGCGCCGTAGAAGATCGTGCTCGTGGTTGTCGCGGCCGCCGCCTTGCGGCTCGCCGCGGCTGTGGTCGATGCCGTGTCGAGCGCGTCGTTGCCGCCGCCTCCGCACGCTGCCAGCAACACGCTGGTTGCCACGGCAGCGGTGATAAGGCTCGCCTTGGGTGCCCGTAATGCGTCAATGACGCGCAAGCTGGTCTGAATGTATTTTTTCATTGTATGTACTACTAATGGAGATGTTGTGTATCGGTAAAGTAGGTACGTCTTCAGGAGCGCCGCGAGCCGAAAGGGCGGATCGGAAACGGACCTGCGGTCCCGCTTAACCCTGCGGGAGGGTTTCAAGCCGAGTAACTTTGAAGTGCGAATTAACGGCGGCCGTCAGTCGACGGGGCTTTGATGGCGCGCCAGTGTCCTGCAACTAAAGGAAAAAAATACCTGAAACTGTAACGAGCCGCGCCATTTTGTTACATGTATAACGGCGCGCGTGTTGGCGGGTTTAGAGAATTCGTCGGAATTGCCGATTTATTTCTTCCGATGATGGCACGAATTACCGATTCCCCGCGCGCCAGCGCGCCGAGCTCGGCGAACAACCGCCCTCCGTGTTAAAATTCGCGCCGAATTAAGGACTTGCCTCGTCCTCGGACCCCGCAAGTCCTTTTCTTTTCGGCGCTCCGGATTGCTCGTGCGACGCGCCGGAACATTCGTCCGGCGCTGGTCATCCGTCTCGCATTCCGCTATCGGCGGCATAAAAGGCGTGCGCTTCCGGGCGAAGGCCGCCGGCCTATACTGGACTCGCGGGCATCTTGCCCGCGCCGCTCGTCGCGAAGTCCGGTCACTCCGACTGCCTGTGCGGCGTGCGACGCCATCAAATTCACGGAGTACGGAGTTTTCACGGTGACTCGGATAGACGCTAAAGACAGCGCGCTCGTGCTGTTCTCCGGCGGCCAGGACTCGGCCACGTGCCTCGCCTGGGCGCTCGAACGTTACAAGACGGTAGAGACGCTCGGTTTCGATTACGGACAGCGCCATCGCGTGGAACTCGAGTGCCGCGAAGGCTTTCGCGCCGCGATCATGCGCGAGTTTCCGCAGTGGGCCGAACGGCTGGGCGAAGATCACATGATCGATCTGTCCGTGCTCGGCGCGATCAGCGATACCGCGATGACGCGCGAGATCGAGATTCAGGCGACCGCGAACGGCCTGCCCAACACGTTCGTGCCGGGCCGCAATCTGCTGTTCATGACGATTGCTGCAGCAGTGGCGTATCGGCGCGGGCTGAAGGTGCTGGTCGGCGGCATGTGCGAGACGGACTTCTCCGGCTATCCGGATTGCCGCGACGACACGATGAAAGCGCTGCAAGTCGCGCTCAATCTCGGCATGGAAACGCGCTACGCGCTCGAAACGCCGCTGATGTGGCTCGACAAGGCCGATACCTGGCGGCTCGCGGAAACGCTCGGCGGCGAGGCGCTCGTCGAACTGGTGCGCGTCGAGACGCACACTTGCTATGTCGGCGAGCGCGCGGAATTGCACGACTGGGGCTTCGGCTGCGGCCAATGCCCGGCATGCAAACTGCGCAAACGTGGTTATGAGGCGTATCGCGCGGGCGAGCAGGTCGATACCGCGCCGGTCTGATTTTTTTAGAGGTTCACAGAGCAGTCATGACGTACGCGGTAAAGGAAATTTTCTACACGTTGCAGGGCGAAGGCGCCAATGCCGGGCGTCCGGCCGTGTTCTGCCGTTTCGCGGGCTGCAATCTGTGGTCGGGGCGCGAGGAAGATCGCGCGGACGCCGTCTGCCAGTTTTGCGACACCGATTTCGTCGGCACCGATGGCGAAAACGGTGGCAAGTACAAAACGCCGGCGGAACTCGTCGCGAAGATCGCATCGCTGTGGCCGGAAGGCGAGGCGCACAAGTTCGTCGTGTGCACGGGCGGCGAGCCGATGCTGCAGATCGACCAGCCGTTCGTCGATGCGCTGCACGAAGCCGGCTTCGAAATGGCCATCGAAACGAACGGTTCGCTGCCGGTGCTCGAGAGCATCGACTGGATCTGCGTGAGTCCGAAAGCCGACGCGCCGCTCGTCGTGACGAAAGGCAACGAGCTGAAAGTCGTGGTGCCGCAGGACAACCAGCGTCTTGCCGAGTACGAAAAGCTCGACTTCGAATACTTTCTCGTGCAACCGATGGACAACGCATCGCGCGACATCAATACGAGGCTCGCGATCGACTGGTGCAAGCGGCATCCGAAGTGGCGCCTGTCGATGCAGACGCACAAATACCTGAATATCCCCTGAACGCCGTGCAGACGATTACCCGAAAACTCGAATTCGATGCGGGCCACCGCATTCCCGATCACCGCAGCCAGTGCCGCAATCTGCACGGGCATCGCTACGTGCTCGAAATCACGCTGCAAGGCGATCTCGTCGATGTGGAAGGCGCGCCCGATCGCGGCATGGTGATGGACTTCGCCGACGTGAAAGCGCTCGCGATGGAGCATCTCGTCAACAAATGGGATCACGCGTTCATCGTCTACGAGGGCGATGTCAAGGTGCGCGAATTTCTGCAGACGCTGTCGGATCACAAGACCGTCGTGCTCGATCGCATTCCGACCGTCGAGAACCTCGCGGCCGTCGCGTTCAACATTCTCGCGGAAGTCTATGACGCGCACTACGGCGTCAATCTCAAGCTGAAGCGCGTGCGTCTGTACGAAACGCCGAACTGCTGGGCCGACGTCGCGCGCGGCTGATTTCAGGCGTGCGCGCGGCCGGAAGCACCTCCGGCGCGCGTGCTTTTGTCACGGTATGATCGTCCGATGAGTCGCCCATCCTCCGAGGCGGCGAGACACGGAGCGCACGCATGCCGTCACTTCATCCGTTTTTCCAGTGGCCGCGCGTGGCCGTCCTTCAAACGCTCGAAGGAGACGCGCGATGAGCACCTTCACCAATCCCCTTAAGCAGCGCTTCTCCGAACCGGGCACGTTGTTCGGCCTGTGGCTGTCGCTCGGCAGCGCCGATGCCGCCGAAGCGCTCGCGCACGCGGGCTTCGACTGGCTCTGCATCGACATGGAGCACTCGCCGAACGATAGCGCCGACGTCGTCGCCCAGTTGCGCGCGATCGCCGCCGCGCATCTGCCGAGCGAGCCGATCGTGCGCGTGCCGGCGAACGAAGGCTGGCTCGTCAAGCGCGCGCTCGACGCAGGCGCGCGCACGCTGATGTTCCCGAACGTGCAATCGGCGGAAGAGGCGGCGCGCATCGTGAGGCTGACGCAATATCCGACCGAAGCGGCGCTGCACGGCCTGCGCGGCGTGGCGGGCGCGGTGCGCGCGGCGGCATACGGTATGCGTCGCGATTACATGGCGAGCGCGAATGCGCAGATTGCGACGATCGTGCAGATCGAATCGGTCGCGGCGCTCGAAGCCGTCGATGAAATTGCCGCGACGCCGGGCGTCGATTGCCTGTTCATCGGGCCGGCGGATCTGGCCGCGAGCCTCGGTCATCTCGGCGACGGCAAGCATCCGGATGTGCAGGCGGCGATCACGAAGATCGTCGACGCGGCGAATCGCGCGGGCATCGCGAGCGGCATCTTCGCACTCGATGCCGCGAGCGCGAAGCAGTACGCGCAGGCGGGCGTCAAGCTCGTCGCGATCGGCGCGGATGTAATGTGGCTGTTGAAGGCGACGCGTCAGGCGTTGCAGGAGGCGAGATCATGAAAGCCGCCGCCGCTGCGATCATCGCGCTGGCGCTCGCCGGTGCGGCCCGCGCCGACAACGCGCCGAAGCCGACCGACATCGCGACGCAAAACGCCGTCGCCGATTACAACGCGGGCAATTTCGTCGCGGCGCGCTCGGAGTTTCGGCGTGCGGCGCAAAGAGGCAGCCGCCTCGCCGAATTCAACTACGCGATGATGCTGCTCAACGGCGAGGGCGGCCCGGCGGATGTGCCCGAAGGCAAGAAATGGCTGCGCCGCGCCGCCGACGCCAACATGACGCACGCGCAATACGTGTACGGCAAGATGTACGACGACGGCCAGTTCGTCGAGAAAGATCCGGCGGAGGCGCATCGCTGGTTCCTGCGCGCGGCGAATCAGGGTCACGTACAGGCCGAACTCGCGCTCGCCAACCAGTTCCTCGACGGACGCGGCACCGCGCGCGACAACACACAGGCGTTCACCTGGTACAAGAAGGCTGCGGAAGGCGGCGACATGACGGCGCAATACGTCGCGGGATCGTTCTACGAGCGCGGCGGCGATGGCGTCGAACGCAATCTGAATGTCGCGCGGGCTTATTACGCGGCAGCGGCCGCGCAGGGCGATCCGGCGGCGAAGCTCAAGTATCTGCAGCTCAGCACCGAACTCGAGCAGCAAAAGCCGCAGTGACGGCGCGCGTCGATAAAAAAAACCGCGGTCGAAGCCGCGGCTCATGTGGCGGAAGATAGCCCGCTAACTCTGCATCAACCGCTTTTGCCGCGCGACGCTCATGATGAGCCCGGCCGCGACGCCGAGCGTCGTCAGCGCGGTTCCGCCGTAACTCATGAAGGGCAGCGGCACGCCGACCACCGGCAGAATCCCGCTCACCATGCCGATGTTGACGAACGCGTAAGTAAAGAACGCGAGCGTGAGCGATCCCGCCAATAATCGCCCGAAGAAGGTCGCTCCGTTCGCCGCGATGAACAGTCCGCGCGCGATGAGCGCCATATAAAGAAAGAGCAGCACGAGCCCGCCCGCGAGCCCGAACTCTTCGGAGAACACGGCGAAAATGAAGTCGGTGTGTTTCTCGGGGATGAACTCCAGGTGCGCCTGCGTGCCCTTCAGCCAGCCCTTGCCGAGCGTGCCGCCGGAGCCGATCGCGATCACCGCCTGAATCGTGTGGAAGCCTTTGCCGAGCGGATCGGAAGTCGGATCGAGCAGCGTGCAGATGCGATGCTTCTGGTAGTCGTGCATCATCGGCCAGACGACTTCGGGCTGACAAATCTTTTCCTGGAACGTCGCGACGCCCGCCACCGCGATGACGCCCGCGATCAGCACCGGCAGGATCAGCTTGAAACTCAGCCCCGCGAAATAGATGACGAACATGCCCGCCGCGAACACGAGCACGGCGGTGCCGAGGTCCGGCTGCTTCGCGATCAGGCCGACGGGCAGCATCAGAATGAGAAAGCCGACGATGTAATCCCACCAGCGAATGTTGCTTTCGCGCTTCTGGTAGTACCACGCGAGCATCAGCGGCATCGCGATCTTCATGATTTCCGATGGCTGGATCACCACGCCGACATTGAGCCAGCGCTTCGCGCCCTTGCGCGTCAGGCCGAACGCGGCGACCGCGATCAGCAACGCGACGCCGACCGTATAGAGCGGCACGGCGAAGCGCATCAGCGTTTGCGGCGGAATGTTGGCGAGTATCCACATCAGGCCGAAGGTCAGCATGATGTTGCGCAACTGGTCTTCGACGCGGCCCGGCATGTCGAGGCTGGCGCTATAGAGCGTCACGATTCCGACGCCGAGCAGCAGGAACACGATGAGCGCGAGCGGCTTGTCGAAGCCCGCGAACATGCGCTTGGCGCGGTCCAGCAGCTCGCGCTTGTCGAATTGGACGTGCAGTTGCATGGCGGTTTCCTTTACTCGTCGATGCCGCCGGACGGCGCGAGAACGCGCACCCCGTCGTTTTCGTTGCTGCGCACCATGGTGGGCGTCGGCTCGCTCGGGCGCTTCTTCGGCGCGGGCGATCGGCCGGGCGTCGATGCAGGCACCGCAGCCGCAGGCGCAGCGGGCGGCGCCGACGCAGCGCGCGGTTTCGAGACTTTCGGAGCGGATGCCGCAGGCGCCGACGCCGCCTTCGCGGCATCCGGATTCGACGCCGCTTGCGGCGAAAACGCCGGCGACGAATTCGCGACCGACGCGGGCAGCGCGACGGCGGCGGGCGGTTGCGTGCCGCCGATGACCGGCACGGTCGCTTCGGTCGTGGCCGAAGCCGCCGCTGCGACCGCCGCCGCTTCCGCGCCCGGCTTGAGACGGTCGACGAGGTAATAGTCGAGCACCTTGCGCGCGATCGGACCGGCGGACTCCGCGCCCCAGCCGCCGTTTTCGACGATCAGCGCGATCGCGATCTTCGGCTGCTCCGCCGGCGCGAACGCGATGAACAACGCATGGTCTCGCAGATGCTCGGCCGTTCCGCCGTGGCCCCGATAGTTCGCGCCCTGCAGCGAATAAACCTGTGCCGTGCCCGTCTTGCCCGCCGCGAGATAGGGCGCGCCCGCGAAAACCTTCGCTGCCGTGCCGTTCGTCACGACGCCTTCCATTGCGTGCTTGATGACGTCGATGTCCTTCTGCTGCACCGGAATCTTGTTGCTCGGATCGCGCACGACCGCGCGCAGGTCCTTGTTGATCGGATTCTCGATGTTGCGCACGAGGTGCGGCTTCATCACGACGCCGTTATTCGCGAGCGTCGCCGTCGCGTGCGCGAGTTGCAGGATCGTGAACGAGTTGTAGCCCTGTCCGATGCCGAGGCTGATCGTCTCGCCTTCGTACCATTTCTGCTGCTCGGGCTTGCGGTACGCCTTGCGCTTCCATTCCGTCGACGGAAGAATGCCCTTCGCCTCGCCCGCGATATCGATGCCGGTGATCTGGCCGAAGCCCCACGGCTTCATGAAGCCGGCCATCGCATTGACGCCGAGATCGCGCGCGAGCATGTAGAAGTACGTGTCGTTCGACACGACGATCGCGCGGTTCATGTCCACCCAGCCCTGACCCGAGCGCACGTCGTTGCGGAACGTGTGGCCGCCGAACGTGAAGTAGCCCGGATCCTGGAAGCCCCAGCCCGGCGTGCGCTTGTGCAGCGACAACGCGGCGAGCGCCATGAACGGCTTGTACGTCGAGCCCGGCGGATACGTGCCGTGCAGCGGACGATTCAAGAGCGGATGATCCGGCGAATTGTTGAGCGCGTCCCAGGTTTGCTGATCGATGCCGTCGACGAACGAATTCGGATCGAAACTCGGCGCGGAGACGAATGCGAGCACGTCGCCGGTCGATGGCTCGATCGCGACGAGCGCGCCGCGCTTGCCCGCGAATGCCTGCTCCGCGACCTGCTGCAAGCCGATATCCAGCGACAACTGCAAATTGTTGCCCGGCGTCGCCTGCGTGCGCGACATCGTGCGTACCGGACGGCCGCCCGCGGTCACTTCCACTTCCTCGAAACCGGTCAGGCCGTGCAGCTCCGTTTCGTAGCTCTGCTCGACGCCGATCTTGCCGACGTAATCCGTGCCCTTGTAATTGTTGGCGTCGAGGCGCGGATCGTAGTGATCCGAGCTTTCGTCGTTGGCGTCGCTCGCGTCGTCGATGCGCTCCTGATCGCGCTGCGAAATGCGCCCGATATAGCCGATCACATGCGCTGCGGTCGTGCCGAGCGGATATTGGCGGAACAGGCGCGCGCGCACTTCGACGCCGGGAAAGCGGAAACGCTGCGCCGTGAACTTGGCGACTTCCTCGTCGGTGAGACGCGTGCGAATCGGCAGGCTTTCGAAATTCTTCGAGTCCTCGAGAAGCTTCTTGAAACGGCGGCGGTCGCGCGCGTCGATCGGAATGACTTGCGACAGCTCGTCGATGGTTTCGTCGAGCGTGCCGTTGATCTTGGAGCGCGTGATTTCGAGCGTGTACGCCGAATAGTTCTTCGCCAGCACGACCCCGTTGCGGTCGGTGATGATGCCGCGATTCGGCACGATCGGCGCGACCGAAATGCGGTTCTCGTTCGCCTGCAACGAGTATTTGCTGAAATGCCAGACCTGCAGATAGAGGAAGCGCAGCCCGATCAGCCCGAAGCAGATGAACACGAACAGTCCCGCCGCCGCGACGCGCAGGCGGAACTTCGACAACTGTTGCTCGGTGTTCTTGATTTCGGTCATGCAGCTTTCGCGGTGTGCTCGCGATTCAAGTGTAGTTCGCGCGCGGCGGTTTTTTCGCCGACCAGGCGCCGCGCGGCAAGACTCAGATTGGACGCGTATCGTCCGGGTCGGCGGCGCGGCGTTGCGGCATCAGCAGGAGGAAGCTCGCGATCGGCCAGAGCAGCGCTTCGACGAATCCGTTGATGAGATAGCTCCAGCCGGGGAACGCGGCGCCCGTCATCAGGCGGATGATGAAAGGCACGAGATGCGCGCCCACCAGCAGCGGCGCGACGACGAACATCTGCACGGGCAGTGTCATCCACAGCACGCGGCGATGAATCGTGATCGCGCCGTACGAAAGCAGCGTGTAGGCCAGCGCGTGTTCGCCAAGGAGATTCGCGTTGTGCACGTCCATCAGGATGCCGAGCATGAACGCGATGCCCATGCCGACCTTGCGCGGTTGATGCACGTTCCAGAACAGCAGCACGAGCGCGACGAAATCCGGCACGCCGATGAGCCGTCCCCACGGCATGAGGTTCAGCAGGAACGCGGCGGCCAGGCTGAACGTGATGAAGTACGGATTGACCGGCTGCAGGATGTATTGCGGGCGGTTCATCGCGCGGCTCCCGATGATGCGGGTTTCGGCGCATGCGCCTTCTTCGACGGTTTCGCCGCCGCGCCCGATGCAGCTTTCGGCTCGGCCGCCTTCTCCGACGGCTTCGCGGGCGCGGGCGCTGCCGGTGTTGCAGCCGCTGGCGCAGAACCCGGCACCGGAGCGGAAGCGCCGCTCGCGCCCGCTGCGGCGGCAGCCTTCGGCGCGGGCTTCTTCTTGCCCTTGTTTTCCTTCGCTTCCTTGGCGGCCGCGGCTGCTTCGACTTCGACCGGATTCGGCGGCTGATTCAAGTTGTAGTGCAGCACGAGCAACTGGCGCGCGCCGCGCACGGCCGCGATCGGCACGCAGACGACGCGCGCGAACGCCGTATCCGCCTGCTTGTCGACGCGCAGCACCTTCGCGACCGGCAGTCCCGGCGGATAGATGCCGTCGAGGCCGCTCGTCACGAGTTCGTCGCCGGCTTGGACGTCGGCGCTGATCGGCACGAAGCGAAGATCGAGCGTGTCGCCCTTCGGCGTGCCGTAAATCACGCTGCGCAAGCCGGTGCGCGAGATCTGGACGGGCACGGCCTGGTCTTTATCGGTGAGCAGCGTGACTTCGGATTGCAGCGGAAACACGCGCGTCACCTGACCGATCACGCCGTCTTCGGTGACGACGGGCGCGCCGTCCTGGATATTCTGCTGCGAACCCTTGCCGATCACGACTTTCTGCGTGAACGGATCGCGCGTGTCGTATTGAATTTCGGCGGGCGTTTCTTCGGTCGTTGCGCGCGATTGCAGATTCAGCAGCGCGCGCAGATGCGCGTTCTCGATGGCGAGCTGGGCCGCGTCGCCCGCCTTGACGGAAAGCTCCAGATTCTTGTCGCTGAGCTTGCGGTTTTCGCTGCGCAGCGTCGCGCTGGTCACGGCGAGATCGGCGGCGCCCATGAAGATGTCGCGCGGCACCAGCGCCGCGCGCTGCAACGGATACAGCCCGGCGCCGAGCATCCCGCGAACGATTTCCAGCGTGCTGAAGCGAGCGTCCGAGATGAGCAGCGCGATGGCGAGCACCACGAAGAAAATCAGGCGCGCGAGCGCGGAAGGGCCTTGCTTGAAAAGGGGCGGCGGACTGTATTCCATGGTCGGCGCCGAGGGCGTGAACGGATGGATCGATGCTGCAGGTCACTTCGCCGGCGGCGAAACCTGCCCTACGCTGTTCCGACAACGGCCCGGACAGAGGCCGGGCCGTGCGCGCGTCGCGTTACGCGGGTGCTTGCAAGCGTGCTTCGGCGTTGCGTCGATATCCGGACGCCCGAAGCAGCAGATCACTCGTACGAGAAGATGCTGCCGAGCTTGTCCATGCGCTCGAGCGCCATGCCCGAGCCACGCACCACGCAAGTCAGCGGATCTTCGGCGACGAGCACCGGCAGGCCGGTTTCTTCCGCGAGCAGGCGGTCGAGATCGCGCAGGAGCGCGCCGCCGCCCGTCAGCATCATGCCGCGCTCCGCGATGTCCGCGCCGAGTTCCGGCGGCGTCTGTTCGAGCGCGATCTTCACCGACGACACGATCTGGTTCAGCGGGTCGGTCAGCGCTTCGAGAATTTCATTGCTCGAAATGGTGAAGCTGCGCGGAATGCCTTCCGACAGATTGCGGCCCTTGACTTCCATTTCCTTCACTTCGGAGCCGGGGAACGCCGAGCCGATTTCCTTCTTGATGGCTTCGGCTGTTTGCTCGCCGATCAGCATGCCGTAGTTGCGGCGGATGTAGTTGACGATGGCCTCGTCGAACTTGTCGCCGCCGACGCGCACCGAGCCCTTGTACACGATGCCACCCAGCGAGATGACGCCGACTTCCGTCGTGCCGCCGCCGATGTCGACGACCATCGAGCCCGTTGCTTCCGAAACCGGCAGGCCCGCGCCGATTGCCGCGGCCATCGGCTCTTCGATCAGATAGACCTGCGAGGCGCCCGCGCCGTGTGCCGCTTCCTTGATCGCGCGGCGCTCGACTTGAGTGGAGCCGCACGGCACGCAGATGATGATGCGCGGCGACGGCGAGAACATGCGGGATTCGTGAGCGGTCTTGATGAACTGCTTGATCATCTGCTCGGTGACGGTGAAGTCGGCGATCACGCCGTCCTTCATCGGGCGGATGGCCTCGATGTTGCCCGGCACTTTACCGAGCATCTGCTTGGCTTCCTTGCCGACCGCCTGAATGGTCTTCTTGCCGTTGGGGCCGCCTTCCTGGCGAATCGAAACGACCGAGGGTTCGTCGAGGACGATGCCCTTGCCGCGCATGTAGATCAGCGTGTTGGCGGTGCCGAGGTCAATCGCCAGGTCGTTGGAGAAATAGCTGCGCAAAAAACCGAACATTCAAAAATCCTGTCTCGCTGGGTGGCCGTTCGTCGCGAGGAGCGCCGGGGACGGCAGCGGAAAAAATAACGGTTTGCCGGGGCGGCGAACGCTCGCCGGGAAGGGCAAATCCGGGAAGAAATCTACTGCAGAACGGAACGCTGGACGCAAACGTTTCTCGGAATCCATCAAATGCGGGAGAAAGCCGCCGACAAGCCGTTCCAGAGGTGAGTCGAACGTGTAATGATACCTTATAATTTGTGGGTATCTATAGGAAAAGGATGGCAGTTTTTGCCATCGCCAGACCTGTTTCCGAGGGCTCCTTTCAAGATCGCAACTGGCTGCTGCAGCGAAAGTTTTCGAGATTGAGGCTGTCCACGCTTTCTCCGGTGAATCCATGTCTTTGACCCTGACCGACGTAAAACGCATCGCGCACCTCGCGCGGCTCGAATTGCCCGACCACGAAGCCGAGCCCACGCTCACGCGGCTCAACGATTTTTTCGGTCTCGTCGAGCAGATGCAGGCCGTCGACACGACCGGCATCGAACCGCTCGCGCACCCGATCGAGCAGATCGAGGAAGTCGCGCTGCGTCTGCGTGACGACGCTGTCTCAGAGCGTGTCGAACGCGAAGAGTTCCAGCGTTGCGCGCCCGCCGTGCAAGACGGACTCTATCTCGTGCCCAAAGTCATCGAATAAGCATCAAACATTCAGCGTCAGCGCGTGATTCACACCGCGCTCATCAGGAAACTGCAATGCATCAGAAAAGCTTGACCGAACTGCGCGCCGCGCTCGACTCGAAGGAAGTATCCGCGGTCGAACTGGCGCAGTCGTATCTGCGGCGCATCGAGGGCGCGAAGGAATTGAACGCGTTCATCGGCGTCGACGCCGCGCTCACGCTCGAACAGGCGAAAGCCGCCGACGCGCTCATCAGCGAAGGCCGCGTGGGCGCGCTCACCGGCTTGCCGATCGCGCACAAGGACGTCTTCGTCACGCGCGGCTGGACATCGACCGCCGGCTCGCACATGCTCGAAAACTATTCGAGTCCGTTCGATGCGACCGTCGTCGATCGCCTCGCGAACGCCGGTATGGTCACGCTCGGCAAGACCAACATGGACGAGTTCGCGATGGGCTCGTCCAACGAGAATTCGTACTTCGGCGCGGTGAAGAATCCGTGGGATATGAAGGCCGTGCCGGGCGGTTCGTCGGGCGGTTCGGCTGCTGCCGTGGCCGCGCGTCTCGCGCCCGCGGCGACCGGCACGGACACCGGCGGCTCCATCCGCCAGCCCGCTTCGTTCACCGGCATCACCGGCATCAAACCGACGTATGGCCGCGTTTCGCGTTATGGAATGATCGCGTTCGCGTCGTCGCTGGATCAGGGCGGCCCGATGGCGCAAACGGCGCACGACTGCGCGCTGCTGCTGAACGCGATGGGCGGCTTCGACGAGCGCGATTCCACGAGCCTTCAACGCGAGAACGAAGACTACACGCGCTATCTCGGCAAGACGTGGAACGGCAGCGATGATGCCGGCAAGCCGCTGAAGGGCCTGCGCATCGGCATGCCGAAGGAGTATTTCGGCGCGGGTCTCGCCGACGACGTGCGCGCGTCCATCGACGCCGCATTGAGGCAATACGAAGCGCTCGGCGCGACGCTCGTCGAAGTGTCGCTGCCGAAGACCGAGCTTTCGATTCCCGTGTACTACATCATCGCGCCGGCGGAGGCATCGTCGAATCTGTCGCGCTTCGATGGCGTGCGCTACGGGCATCGCGCGGCCGAGTACCGCGATCTGCTCGACATGTACAAGAAGTCGCGCGCGGAAGGCTTCGGGCCGGAAGTGAAGCGGCGGATTCTCGTCGGCACGTACGTGCTGTCGCACGGTTATTACGACGCGTACTACCTGCAGGCGCAGAAGATTCGCCGCATCATCGCGCGCGATTTCCAGGAAGCGTTCAAGCAGTGCGACGTCATCATGGGACCGGTCGCGCCGTCGGTCGCGTGGAATCTCGGCGAGAAGGCCGACGATCCCGTGCAGATGTATCTCGCCGATATCTACACGCTTTCCGTGAGCCTCGCGGGCCTGCCCGGCATGAGCGTGCCGTGCGGTTTCGGCGCGGGCGCGAATGCGAATCGGCCGGTCGGTCTGCAGATCATCGGCAACTATTTCAACGAAGCCCGGATGCTCCAGGTCGCCGACGCTTATCAGCGCGCGACCGACTGGCACCGCAAGGCACCTGCATCGGCATTGGCATCGGGAGTGTGAACATGCAGTGGGAAGTCGTCATCGGTCTGGAAACGCACGCGCAGCTTTCCACCGTCTCCAAGATTTTTTCCGGCGCGCCCACGCAGTTCGGCGCGAGCCCGAATTCGCAGGCGAGTCCCGTCGATCTCGCGTTGCCCGGCGTGTTGCCTGTGATGAACCGCGGCGCCGTCGAGCGCGCGATCCGCTTCGGTCTCGCGATCGGTTCGCACATCGCGCCGCGCAGCATCTTCGCGCGCAAGAACTACTTCTATCCGGATCTTCCGAAGGGCTATCAGATCAGCCAGTACGAGATTCCGGTCGTGCAGGGCGGGCAGATCACGATTCAGGTGCCGGCCAACGAGAAGGCGGGCAAGGAAGCGTACGAGAAGACCATCAACCTGACGCGCGCGCACCTCGAAGAGGACGCGGGCAAGTCGCTGCACGAAGACTTCGCGGGCATGACGGGCATCGACCTGAACCGCGCGGGCACGCCGCTGCTCGAAATCGTCACTGAGCCGGAAATGCGCAGCGCCGCGGAAGCGGTCGCGTATGCGAAGGCACTGCACGGTCTCGTCGTTTGGCTCGGCATCTGCGACGGCAACATGCAGGAAGGCTCGTTCCGTTGCGACGCGAACGTCTCGGTGCGCCCGGTCGGCCAGAAGGAATTCGGCACGCGCGCCGAGATCAAGAACTTGAACTCGTTCCGCTTTCTCGAAGAAGCGATCCAGTACGAAGTGCGCCGTCAGATCGAGCTGATCGAAGACGGCGGCACGGTGGTTCAGGAAACGCGTCTTTATGACCCGGACAAGCGCGAAACGCGTTCGATGCGCAGCAAGGAAGACGCGCACGATTACCGCTATTTTCCCGATCCCGATCTGATGCCGCTCGTGATCGATGCATCGTGGATCGATCGCGTGAAGGGCGAGATGCCCGAGCTGCCGGCGGACATGCAGAAGCGTTTCGTCGACACGTACGGTTTGACGCCGTATGACGCGGGCGTGCTGACTTCGTCGAAGGCGATGGCGTCCTACTTCGAAGCGCTCGTGCAGAAGGCGGGCGCGGCCCAGGCGAAGATCGCCGCGAACTGGATGATGGGCGACGTCTCCGCGCAACTGAATCGCGAATCGCTCGATATCAGCGAATCGCCGGTATCGGCTGCGCAGCTCGCGCTCATCATTCAGCGTATCGCCGATGGCACCATCTCCAACAAGATCGCGAAGGACATTTTCCAGACGATCTGGGAAGAGAAGGCGACCGACGAGGCCGCCGCGGATCGCATCATCGACGCGAAGGGTTTGAAGCAGATTTCCGACACCGGCGCGCTCGAAGCGATCATCGACGAGGTGCTTGCGGCAAACCAGAAGTCCGTCGAGGAATTCCGCGCGGGCAAGGAGAAGGCGTTCAACGCGCTGATCGGTCAGGCGATGAAGGCGACCAAGGGCAAGGCGAATCCGCAGCAGGTGAACGAGCTTTTGAAGAAGAAACTCGGCTGATTGTTTCGGTGCGTGAAAGACAGGGCCGTTGCCGGTTAAGCTAGGCGACGGCCTTTCTTTTTGGTGATCACAAAAATATGGCAAAAAAACCCGAACTCGACGACTTCCGTGTGCCTTTCTTCGACGCCGGCAAGAAGCGCAAGCCATTCGACCTGAGCGCGATCGATCCGTCCGCGAAGCCGTTTTCCAGCGGCACGAAGGACATCGACCGCGAGCGTCTCACGGCGATCGGCGTGCAGCTCGACGATCTTCAGGAGAAACTGCACGCGCAGCGCCGCCGGCGCGTGCTGCTCGTGCTGCAGGGCATGGACACGAGCGGCAAAGACGGCACGGTGCGCGCGGTGTTTCACGATGTCGATCCGCTCGGCTTGCGCATCGTGCCGTTTCGCGCGCCGTCCGAGCGCGAGGCCGCGCACGATTTTCTGTGGCGCGTGCACGCGCAGGCGCCGATGGCCGGCGAATTCGCGATCTTCAACCGCAGTCACTACGAAGACGTGCTCGTGCCGCGCGTGCTGAAGTCGATCGATGCCGACGAATGCGAACGGCGTTATCGGCATATTCGCGAATTCGAGGCGCTGCTCGCTGACAGCGGCACCACCATCGTCAAATGCTTCCTGCACATTTCGAAGGACGAGCAGCGCGAGCGACTGCAGGCGCGCATCGACGATCCGACGAAACACTGGAAGTTCGACGTCTCCGATCTCGAAGCGCGCAAGCAATGGGACGACTATCAGGCCGCATACGCCGACGCGCTCGCGGCGACATCGACGGGTTACGCGCCTTGGTACATCATTCCGGGCAATTCGAAGACGCATCGCAACGTGATGGTCGCAGAGCTGCTGTTGCGCACGATGCAGGACATGAAGCTCGAATTCCCGCCGGCGAAAGAATCGCTGAAGGGCGTGAAGGTCGAATAATTAAGATCAAAAAGGAAGAACATGTTTCGCGTGATAACCGCCAATCTCAACGGCATCCGTTCGGCCGCCAAGAAAGGTTTCTTCGACTGGTTCGGAGAGCAGAAATCCGACGTCGTGTGCGTTCAGGAAATCAAATGCTCGCAGGACGATCTGACGCCGGAATTTCTCGCGCCGCACGGTTTCCAGGGCTATTTCCAGCACGCGGTGAAGAAGGGCTACAGCGGCGCCGGTCTGTACACGCGCCACGAACCGGATGACGTGATCATCGGCTTCGGTTCGGAAGAGTTCGATCCGGAAGGGCGCTATGTCGAAGCGCGTTTCGGCAAGTTGTCGGTCGTTTCGGTGTATGTGCCGTCGGGTTCGAGCGGCGACGAGCGTCAGCAGGCGAAGTATCGCTTCATGGACGAGTTCATGCCGCATCTGGACGCGCTTTCGAAGGAGCGCGAAGTCATCCTGTGCGGCGATGTGAATATCGTGCACAAGGAAATCGACATCAAGAACTGGAAGAGCAACCAGAAGAATTCCGGTTGTTTGCCCGAAGAACGCGCGTGGCTCACGAAGCTTTTCGAGGACGTCGGTTATGTCGATGTATTCCGCACGCTCGATCAGCGTCCCGAGCAATATACGTGGTGGAGCAATCGCGGCCAGGCGTATGCGAAGAACGTCGGGTGGCGTATCGATTATCAGATCGCGACGAAGGAAGTCGCCGCGACCGCGAAGAAGACGTCGATTTTCCGGGATATCAAGTTCAGCGACCACGCGCCGCTGACGATCGATTACGACTGGAAGATCGCGAAGAAGAAGTGAGCTAGCGCCCGCTCTTCTTGAACCGCCCCATCCCGGCGTAATTCGGCAATTGATCGATGGTCTTGCCGACCGCCTTCGCATAGAGCGGCATCATGTCCGGCATGCGTTTGAGCAGATCCTGCCGGCGATCCGGCCCGTACGGATGCAGCCAGATGAAGCCATCGTCCGCGCGGCGCGTGCCCGAATCGATCTTGTTCCACAACGTGACGGCCGCGCGCGGATCGTAGCCCGCGCGCGACGCGATCTCGCTGCCGATCACGTCGGCTTCGGTTTCGTCGGCGGGGGAATAGCGCATCGTCAGCAGTTCATCGCCGATATCGGGCTGCTGCGACGCGTAATTCGAAAAGCCGAAAAGCTGCGGCATGCCGTTCGACGAGAGCTGCGCCGCCTGCTGCCGCCCGAGCCGCTCGCGCGCATGCTCGCGCAACGCGTGCGCGATTTCATGGCCGATCATCATGCCGATCTCGTTGTCGTTCAGATGCAGCTTGTCGATCAGCCCGCTGTACACGACGATCTTCCCGCCCGGCAGGCAGACCATGCGCTCGTCGGCCGACTTGATGACGTTGATCTCCCACTTCCAGCTCTTCGCGCGATCGTTCCACTTGAGCGCGAACGGAATCTCGTGATTCGCGATTTCGCGCACGCGTTTGACGAGCGGGTTGGTATCGGGGAGCAGCGTCTTGTTGCGCTCGGCATCGTGGATGACCTGCGCGTATTCGTCGGCGGCCTGCGCTTCGAGCGTCGCGGGCGCAATCAAGTTGCGAAACAGCGCCGTATTGCCGAAACGGATCTGGTTGTTCGGTGCGGAGTACGGCGGCGGCGTCTTTTGTTCGTCCTGGGCATGCGCGGACGAAGGCGCGAGCGACGCCCATGTCCATGCGCAAACCAAGGCGCGAAGCTTGAAAGAAACCGTCATCGTCGAATTCTCCAGGGCGCGATCTTGGGCAACAGTAACATGCCCGGAATGGACAGCGCGACGCAGATCATGAAGTACGGAAACCAGCCGGTTTCATTCACGATGTAGCCGCTGCCCGCCGCCGCGAAGGTGCGCGGCACGGCCGCGAGGCTCGTGAAGAGCGCGAATTGCGTCGCGGTGTAGCGCGGGTCGGTCGTGCTCGCGATATACGCCGTGAAGGTCGCGAGCGTGAGACCCGTCGCGAAGGTTTCGAAGCCGTACAGCACGCCGAGCGCGAACGGCGACGGCCCGATCTTCGCGAGCCATGCGAAGCCGAGCGTCGCGACGATCTGCAGAATGCCGAAGATCCACAAGCCGCGCGCAATGCCGATCTTCACGAGCGCGATGCCGCCGAGCAAGCCGCCCGCGATGCTCGCCCAGAACGCGACCGCTTTCGCGATCACGCCGATCTGCGCGAGCGAGAATCCGACGTCGATGAAGAACTTCGTCGCGAGCGCGGTGGCCATCGTATCGCCGAGCTTGTACAGGAAGATGAAACTGAGCACGAGCAGCGCCGCGCGCCAGCCGTCACGCGTGACGAACTCGTGAAAGGGCTCGACGATCGCCTCGCGCAGATTTTTCGGCGGCGCGCCATGAATCTGCGGCTCCTTCACGACGAGCGTCATGATGAGCCCCGGCAGCATGAACGCGGCGGTGATCAGAAAGACGCTTTTCCACGGCAGGACGGTCGCGAGAATCAGCGACAGCGAACCGGGCACGAGTCCCGCGACCTTATATGCGTTGACGTGCACCGCGTTGCCGAGCCCTTGTTCGGTGTCGGCGAGGAGCTCGCGGCGATAGGCATCGATGACGATATCCTGACTCGCGCTGAAGAACGCGACGAGCGCGGCGATCGCGGCGACGGCCCAGAGATTCTGCTCGGGCGAGAAGAAGCCGAACGAGCCGATCGCGATCATCACGAGCACTTGCGTGACGAACATCCAGCCGCGCCGCCTGCCCGGACTCCAGCCGGGAAAGCGCGGAATGAAACGGTCCATCAGCGGCGACCAGACGAATTTCCACGTGTACGGAAGTCCGATCAGCGCGAAGAGACCGATCTCCTTGACGTTGATGTGCGCGGTCGTGAGCCACGCCTGCAACAGGCTATAAAGCGTGAAGAGCGGCAATCCGGACGTAAAGCCGAGAAAGACGCAAATGAGGATGCGCTTGTTGAGGAACGCGCGCCATCCGGGATGATCTTCGTGAGCAGTTAGAGCGGGCGCCTCGTGTGGCGTATCGGGCATGTCAGATTACGGGCAGTTGTCGATGCGGGAACCCGCCGGTCGATGTTACCGGCGCTTCACGCGATAGACCGCAAGACTACCACGCCAGTTCGCGCCCCAACGGACCGACTGCCCGCCGTGCAGCACCACGCGATCCAGAATCTCGATGCCCACTTCCGGCGCGAGCGCCTCGAAGTCCTTGATCGTGAGCACGCGCACGTTCGGCGTGTTGTGCCATTGATAAGGCAGCGATTTCGACACCGGCATGCGTCCCTGAATCACCGAAAGCCGATGCTGCCAGTAACCGAAATTCGGAAACGACACAATGCATTCGCGTCCGACGCGCACCGTTTCGCGCAGGATCGCGGCGGTCTGATGGATCGTCTGCAGCGTCTGCGAGAGGATCGCGAAGTCGAAGCTGTCGTCTTCGAAGAGACGCAAGCCGTCTTCGAGATTCTGCTGGATCACGTTCACGCCTTTTTGCGCGCACGCGAGCACGCCGGCATCGTTGATTTCGATGCCGTAGCCCTTCACTTCCAGTTCTTCACCGAGCAGCGACAGCAGCGAACCGTCGCCGCAGCCGAGATCGAGCACCGTCGAGCGCGGTTCGACCCAGCGGGCGATCGCGCGAAAGTCCGAGCGCAGCGCGAGGGAATCGAGAGTGTGCTGGTTCATGCGCCGATCTCCGTGGCAATGCGTTCGTAGTAGGCGCGCATCAGATTGTGATAGCGCGCGTCGTCGAGCAGGAAGGCGTCGTGGCCGTGCGGCGCGTCGATTTCCGCGTAGCTCACCGTGCGCTTGTTGTCGAGCAGCGCCTTCACGATCTCGCGCGAGCGCGCCGGCGCGAAACGCCAGTCGGTCGTAAAGCTGGTGATGAGATATTTCGCCGATGTATTGGCAAGCGCTTTCGTTAGATCGCCGTCGAAGGCTTTCGCGGGATCGAAATAATCGAGCGCGCGCGTGATGAGCAGATACGTGTTCGCATCGAAGTATTCGGCGAACTTGTCGGCCTGATAGCGCAGATACGACTCCACTTCGAATTCGACATCGAAATTGAAGTTGTACGCGTCGAGCGCGCCTTCGGCACGGCGCAGCGCGCGGCCGAATTTCACGGCCATGTCGTCGTCCGACAGATACGTGATGTGGCCGATCATCCGCGCGACGCGCAAGCCGCGGCGCGGCTTCACGCCGTGCGCGTAGTAATCGCCGCCGTGGAAGTCGGGGTCCGAGAGGATCGCGGAGCGCGCCGTCTCGTTGAACGCGATGTTCTGTGCGGACAGCTTCGGCGTCGACGCCACCACGATGCAATGCGCGAGCCGCTCCGGATACATCATGCTCCACGCGAGCGCCTGCATGCCGCCCAAGCTGCCGCCCATCACGGCCGCGAAGCGCTCGATACCGAAGCGGTCCGCGAGACGCGCCTGCGCGTTCACCCAGTCCTCGACGGTGACGACGGGAAAGCTCGCGCCATACGGTTTTCCGGTTGCGCCGTCGATGCTCATCGGTCCGGTCGAGCCGAAACACGAGCCGAGATTGTTCACGCCGATGACGAAGAAGCGGTTCGTGTCGAGCGGCTTGCCGGGGCCGACCATGTTGTCCCACCAGCCGACGTTCTTCGGGTTATCGGCGTGAATGCCGGCGACGTGATGCGACGCGTTCAGCGCATGGCACACGAGCACGGCGTTCGAGCGCGCGGCGTTCAGTTCGCCATAGGTTTCGACGACGAGTTCGTAGTCGCCGAGCGACGAGCCGTTCTGCATCCGCAGCGGCTCGGTGAAGCGCATTGTTTGGGGAGTGACGATGCCGATCGATTCCATTCATTCCGCCTTTGACCTGGCGGCTAAACGGTGTCGGCGATGCGCTGCCTGAGAAATCGAGCGCGGCTGACGACCTCTTTAGCCGCATTTATAGTGAACCCCGCGAAAGATCACTGAGGTTCGCGCGCCCGCAATCGAGTCAGCAAATCGGCGCACTGTTCATGTTCGAGAAAATCTCGTTAGCGGGGAAGTATAGCGGAAAACGTCATAACGCCGTCAATAATGCCGCCATCTGCCGCGCCTTGGATGCGGCCCGCTTTAGCGTCTATATTGTCTAATCGCCTCGTCGTCCCGAGGAAAGGACATGAAACCGAGCCGGGTCAGACCGCTCAGTCACCTGAAGAGCCGCGCGGCCGAGATGATCCGCAATATCGTCGAGAGCCGCGAGCCGATGCTCATCACGCAGAACGGTGAAGGCAGGGTCGTCGTGCAGGATGTGCAGTCCTATGAAGACCTGCATCAGACGCTTGCCTTGCTGAAGATTCTCGCGATGGGACAGAAGACCATCGAAGCCGGCCACTGCGTGAGCGCCGGCGATGTCTTCGCCGAGATCGAGCGCATGGACCGCGAGGAAGGCTTCAAATGAAGACCGTTTTCCTGGATCCGGTGCGTCGGGATCTGCAGGATTTCCGGCGCTATGTCATCAACAAGTTCGGCGGCACGGCGTGGGCCGCTACGCGCAACAAGTTCGCGGAAACCATTGCCGAGATCGAAGCCGCGCCGCGCAACGGCTCGACGCCGCCCGAGCTCGTCGACTTTCGCATGTCGGGCTATTACGAAGTGCCGAGCGGCACGAACCGCATCATCTACAAGGTCGATGGCGACACGATTTACGTGCATCTCGTCGTCGATGCACGCTCGGACCTCGAAGACATACTCGCGCGCCGCTTATTTCGGATGTAGCGGCAATCGGCGCGATTGCGTCAGCGCGCGCAGCGAGCGCACCGTGCGATCCACATAGTGCGGCCGCCCGGAACCGGGCTTGCGAATCGACAGCCCGCCGTTTGACGTTTTCGCGACCGGCAGATGTCCGACGATCCACACGGTGCGAATCCCGAGCCGCCGATACGACTTCAGATGCCCGCGCGTGTCCTCGACGAGAATCGCGTCCTCGAGACGCACGTGCGCGCGGCGCATCGCGTGGCGGAGCATCGGCGCATCCGGCTTGGCGCGCCAATGGTGGCCGCTGCGCATGTCTTCGATGGCAATCACGCGCTCGAACAGCTTCGCGATGCCCAGTTCCGCAAGCACCGTGCGCGCGTAGAGCGTCGGCGCGTTGGTGAGCACGATCTTGCGTCCGGGCAGCGCGCGCAGCATGCGCGTGAGGCCGCGTTCGGCGCGCAGCATCGACGCAAGATCGGGAAACGTGTGCACCTCGTGCAGGAAGTCGGCGGCATCGACGCCGTGATGCCGCACGAGCCCGAGCAGCGTCGCGCCGTAACGCACGGTATAGCCGACGCGCAGCCGGTTCGCCTCGTCGACGTCGACGTTCAGGCGATCCATGATGTACTGCGTCATGCCGCGATTGATCGCCGGAAACACCGCGTGCGACGCGTGATGCAGCGTGTTGTCGAGATCGAAGAGCCAGACGGGGCCGCGCGTCTTGACGCGGCGTCGGCGGGAAATGCGTTGCGCGGTCATCGTGCGCCGTTATCGTAAGAACGCCCGCGCGAAGGCGGGCGTCTTTAGCAAGGGAACGAGCTCAATGCGAGCGGATCATCGTGCCGAACGGCTGCTCGGTCAGGATTTCGAGCAGCACCGAATGTTCGATGCGGCCATCGATGATGTGCACCGAGCGCACGCCGCTCTTCGCGGCATCCAGCGCGGACGAAATCTTCGGCAGCATGCCGCCGGAGATGGTGCCGTCGGCGAAGAGGGCGTCGATCTCGCGCGCGGAAAGATCGGTGAGCAGATTGCCTTCCTTGTCCATCACGCCGGGGATGTTCGTCATCATGACGAGCTTCTCCGCGTTCAGGACGACGGCGAGCTTGCCCGCGACGAGGTCCGCGTTGATGTTGTACGAGAGGCCGTCTTCGCCGAAGCCGATCGGTGAAATGACCGGGATGAACGCGTCGTCCTGCAGCGCCTTGACGACCGCCGGATTGATCGCCTCCACCTCGCCGACCTGACCGATGTCGATGAACTGGCCCGGATTGTCGCGGTCCGGCATCATCAGCTTGCGCGCGTGGATCAGGCCGCCGTCCTTGCCGGTCAGACCGACCGCGTGGCCGCCGAAGTGATTGATCAGCGTGACGATATCCTGCTGCACTTCGCCGCCGAGCACCCACTCGACGACTTCCATCGTCTCTTCGTCGGTGACGCGCATGCCTTGAATGAAGGTGCCCTGCTTGCCGATCTTCTTCAGCGCCTGATCGATCTGAGGGCCGCCGCCATGCACGATCACCGGATTGATGCCGACGAGCTTCAGCAGAATGACGTCGCGCGCGAAGCCCTGCTTAAGGCGCTCTTCGGTCATGGCATTGCCGCCGTATTTGATCACGACCGTCTTGCCGTGATACTGACGGATGTAGGGCAGCGCCTCGGCCAGGATTTCAGCCTTCAGGGTCGGCGCGATTTGCGTGAGGTCGGGTAGCTCGGACATGGCGGCAAATGAGGCGAGGAGCGTTTAAACACGCCGAATTGTACAGGACCGACGCTCCGCGGCAGGACGAATTGCCGCGGTCGCGCCACGTTTTCCGGCGGGCGTTCCGGCGTGCGATCATCGTTTCGGCAGATTGATGACAAGATGATGAACCCATCCACGGAAACGAACGAACGCGAAGCGCCGGGCGCGCAGGTTTGCGAACGCTGCGGCGCGACGTTTCGCTGCGGCGCGCTCGCGGGCGATGCGTCGTGCTGGTGCGCGTCGCTGCCCGCGTTGCCGCTGGATCGATTGCGGCCCGGCATTCGTTGTCTGTGTCCCGCGTGTCTCACAACGGAAGCCGGGCGCGGCACGACTTCCAGTTAGCAGAGCGCGTGCCGAGGTGCGACAAATCGCGCCAGATGTCGCAGCAGGCGGGATGCAAACGGGATAATGTCGCACGGAGCGCGCACGCGCTAACACGCACTCAATCAGATGCATCGCATAACCAACACCGGACGGGTCAATCTCGGCCATCTTTTCTGGCTTCGCTCGCTCGCGATCATCGGCCAGCTGACGACCATCGCCGTCGTCCAGATATTCTTCGGCGCGAAGCTTCCGCTGCCCGCGATGCTGCTCGTCATCGCGCTCGAAATGGTCTTCAACGGCCTCACTTGGATGCGCGTCGCGCGGGCGCGTCCGGAAACCAATCTCGAACTGTTCGGGCAGATGCTCGTCGACCTCGGCGCGCTGTCGGCGCTGCTGTTCCTGTCCGGCGGCGCGACCAATCCGTTCGTCACGCTTTATCTGCCGTCGCTCGCGATCGCCGCCGCCGTCCTGCCGTGGACGATGATGACCTGCCTCGCGCTCTTCGCCGTCACCTGTTACGCGCTGCTTAGTTACAACTATGTGCCGCTCAACATCGAGAATCCGGCCAATCTGTTCGATTATTTCCGCACGGGCCTGTGGGTCAACTTCATGGTGAGCGTCGTGCTGATCGGCTGGTTCGTCGCGCGCATGTCGCGGGCGCTGCGCGTGCGCGACGCCGCGCTCGCCGACGCGCAGCAGCGTCATCTTCGCGATGAACGGGCCGTCGCGCTCGGCGTGCAGGCGGCGACCGTCGCGCACGAAATGGGCACGCCGCTTTCGACCATCGCGATGCTGTCGGAGGAATTGCGCGATTCCGCCGCGCACGACAAGAACCTCGCGCCCTACGCGGCCGATTTCGAATTGCTCGAACAGCAGATGGCTTTGTGCACGTCCGCGCTCGCGCGCCTGCGCAGCCGCGCGACCGGGCCGTCGAGCCGCCAGGCGCTCGACGAGTGGCTGTCGAGTTTCATCGAGCAATGGCGTCTGCGGCATCCGCAGGTGAAATTCGCGCAAATCGACCGGACGCCCGCGGATGCATCGATCGACGATGCCGTCGCCGTCGGACAGATTCTGACGATCCTGCTCGACAACGCCGCGCGCGCGAGCAGCGAATCGGTGACGCTGCAGGCGTCGGCGGAAACCGTCGACGAACTGGATTACGTGCGCTTCGACGTGTGCGACCGCGGTCCGGGCATTCCTGCCGCGCTGCGCGGCACGCTGGGCGCCGGACCGGTGGACAGCACGCAGGGCGGACACGGCGTCGGGTTATATCTGGCGTTCGCGGCGGCGGCGCGGCTCGCAGGTTCGATCGAACTGATCGACGGCAAGCCGCGCGGCACGTGCGCCGTGTTGCGCCTGCCGAATCGCGGCGCGGTGGCGGCGCCCGCGCAGACGGCAAGAACTGAACGAAGCGGCGCGGCCTGAACTCGAACTCAGGCGCACGCGAGCGGCATTTTGGAGAAGAAACACATGAGCGATACCAACTTCCTGATCATCGACGACGATGAAGTCTTTGCCGGCATTCTCGCCCGCGGCCTGACACGGCGCGGTTTCACGCCGCATCAGGCACACAATGCGGACGAAGCGCTGAAGCTCGCCAACCAGCACAAATTCGGCATGATCACCGTCGATCTTCACTTGGGCAACGATTCCGGCCTGCGCCTCGTCGCGCCGCTGCGCGACCTGCAACCGGACGCGCGCATTCTCGTGCTGACCGGCTACGCGAGCATCGCGACGGCCGTGCAGGCGGTGAAGGACGGCGCGGACAACTATCTCGCGAAACCGGCGAACGTCGAATCGATTCTTTCCGCGCTGCACGAGCAGGCGAGCGAGCAGACGGCCGAAGAGGCGATCGAGAACCCGACGTTGCTTTCGGTTGCGCGGCTCGAATGGGAGCACATCCAGCGCGCGCTGGCAGAGAACAACGGCAATATTTCCGCGACGGCGCGCGCGCTCAACATGCATCGGCGCACGCTGCAGCGCAAATTGGCGAAGAAACCGGTGCGGCAGTAAGGCGGATGACGCCCGAGGAAGCTCGGGCGTCGGTTCGATATCGATGCGTTCGAAAATCGCATCGACGAAAACGGGCGCCCAAAAAAAAGAACCGCCCAAGCCGGGTGCCAAGGGCGGAAATCGGAGAGTTGCAACGACATGCGCGTACATGGAACACGCATGGACAAAGCATACGTTGCAGCGTTGGGCGCCCAAATCAGAAAATTCCCAATTAGGAATTTGCTTAGGTTGTCTGCTACTTAGCAGCAATTTGCGGATTTCTTTCGGACGAGCTTTCGCGGTTCTTTCGTCCTCGTTTCAGCGTCCATTTCGCCGGCGTTATCTCCTTCATACGCGCTCAAGAATTTTGCAGCGAGCGCCGTAAAGCCACTCTGTGCGCGAACCGAAGTTTGCGCCGCGCCGTCCGCGGGCGTCGTCCGCGGGGCGTGAAAGAGGAGACTTCGATGAAATGGTTTGACCGCCTGTCCGTGCTCAGCAAGCTTTTGCTGTCTTTCGCGGTCGTGATTCTGTTCACTGCGTGCGTGGGCGCCACCGGCGTGGTTTCGCTCGCGAAGATGAACTTCCTGATCGAGGAAATCGGCGACCGTCACATGGACGGCCTCTATTGGGTCGAGGAAATCAACAAGCACAAGCTCAACACGGACCTCGCCGCCGCCAACCTCACTTTCGCCGACGATGCCGGCAAGGAAAAGCTGAAGGAAGGCATGGCCGGATCGCTCGACAGCATGCACCGCGCGTTCGAGCGCATGCGCCCGACGATGCGCTCGGCAGAAAGCCTCGCGCTCTACGATGCGGCCAGCAAGTCCGTCGCCGCGTGGGAAGACATCGTGCTGATGCAGATGGGCAAGAAAGCGATGCCCGTCGACGTCGATCAGATGGGCCTCATCGCGCGCGCGATCGCCGCGAGCGAGAAGGCGCGCGAATCGCTTGAGCGTCTCGCCGACTTCAAGCGCAAGCGCGCGACCGAGGCGCGCAGCAGCGCGGCATCGGAGTATGAAACGATGCGCGTCGTGATGCTCGCGCTCGTGTTCGGCGCGATGGTCGCGGGCGCGTTGCTCGCGGTGCTGATCGGGCGGCGTCTGTCGGCGCAACTCGGCGGCGAGCCGGCGTACGCGGCGGATATCGCCGACCGCATCGCGCGCGGCGATCTGGCGACGCGCGTCGCCACGCGTCCGGGCGACGACAGCAGCATGCTCGCGAGCCTCGGCAACATGAGCGCGAAGCTCGCGGACATCGTCGGCGGGATTCGGCATTCGAGCGATTCGATCCTGTACGCATCGCGCGAAATCGCGCAGGGCAACACCGATCTGTCGCAGCGCACGGAAGAGCAGGCGGCATCGCTGGAAGAGACGGCGTCGAGCATGGAGCAGCTCACGCAGACCGTGAAACAGAATGCGAGCAATGCGGACGAGGCGAGCGGACTCGCGCGCGGCGCGTCGGATGTATCGGCGCGCGGCAGCGAGCTCGTGGGCGAGGTCGTCGACAACATGCGCGAACTGGCGTCGGGCTCGAAGCGCATGACGGACATCATCGCGGTGATCGAAGGCATCGCGTTCCAGACGAACATACTCGCGCTGAACGCGGCCGTGGAAGCGGCGCGCGCCGGCGAGGAAGGGCGCGGCTTCGCGGTGGTCGCGGGCGAAGTGCGCTCGCTCGCGCAGCGGAGCGCGACGTCGGCGAAGGAAATCAAGGAGCTGATCGAAGCGTCGACGGCGCGCGTGGACAGCGGCGCGGCGCTCGCCGAGCGTGCCGGCGCGACGATGGCCGAAGTCACACAGGCCGTGCAGCGCGTGACGGACATCATGGCGCAGATTTCGTCGGCATCGCATGAGCAGAGCGCGGGCATCGAGCAGGTGAATCGCGCGGTCGCGCAGATGGACGAGGTGACGCAGCAGAACGCGGCGCTCGTCGAACAGGCCGCCGCCGCGGCGGGCGCGATGGCCGATCAGGCCGAGCAATTGAAGAGCGCGGTCGCGGTTTTCGAGCTGGAGCGCGACGTCTCCGGCGCGGGAAAAGTGTGACGCGTCGCGGGCATGCGACGGCCAAACGGTCGTAATATCGGCTCGCTTGCCACCCGAGAGCCCGCTCCGTACACTCGCGCCTGATTTTTTCAGATCGAGCGCGCCGCACGGAGCGGCGCCTCACCGCCGCCAAGGAGCCCCGCCGATGTCCGATTCCTATTTCCCGCGCTGGCCGGTCCAGCCGGACGCCCAGGAGGGTCGCGTCGTCGGGCCCGACCAGCGCCTCGCCTGGCCGCAGATGATCGCGATGGGCGTTCAGCACGTCGTCGCGATGTTCGGCTCGACCGTGCTCGCGCCGCTCTTGATGGGCTTCGATCCCAATCTGTGCATCTTCATGTCGGGCATCGGCACGTTGCTGTTTTTCGTGCTGGTCGGCGGGCGCGTGCCGAGTTATCTCGGTTCGAGCTTCGCGTTCATCGGCCTCGTGATCGCGGTGACGGGATACAGCGGTCATGGCCCGAACCTGAACATACCGGTGGCGCTCGGCGGGATCATTGCGTGCGGCGTGGCTTACACGATCATCGGATTGATCGTTGCGGCGGTCGGCACGAAGTGGATCGAAGCGCTGATGCCGCCGGTCGTGACGGGCGCGATCGTCTGCGTGATCGGGCTGAATCTCGCGCCGATCGCGGTGAAAGGCGTGATGGGCAGCAGCTTCGAATCGTGGATGGCGCTCGTCACCGTGCTGTGCGTGGGCGGCGTCGCGGTGTTCGCGCGCGGGATGGCGCAGCGGCTGCTGATCCTGATCGGTCTCGCGATCGCGTACATCATTTATGCGGCGCTCACGAACGGGATGGGCATGGGCAAGCCGATCGACTTTTCGATCGTCGCGAACGCTGCGTGGTTCGGCATGCCGCACTTCACCGCGCCTGTCTTCGAAGCCCCGGCGATGACGCTGATCGCGCCGGTCGCGATCATTCTCGTCGCGGAGAATCTCGGGCACATCAAGGCTGTCGGCGCGATGACCGGCAAGAGTCTCGACAAGTACATCGGACGCGCGTTTATCGGCGACGGGCTGGCGACGATTGCATCGGGCTTTGCCGGGGGCACCGGTGTGACGACGTATGCCGAGAACATCGGCGTGATGGCCGTCACGAAGATCTATTCGACGCTCGTGTTCGTGATCGCGGCGCTGTTCGCGATCGTGCTCGGGTTTTCGCCGAAGTTCGGCGCGCTGATTCAGACGATTCCGGGGCCGGTGCTCGGCGGTGTGTCGATCGTCGTGTTCGGGCTTATCGCGGTGACGGGCGCGCGCATTTGGGTCGTCAACAAGGTGAATTTTTCGGATAACCGGAATCTGATCGTTGCGGCGGTGACGCTCGTGCTCGGGACCGGGGATTTCACGCTGAAGCTCGGTGGGTTCGCTCTCGGTGGCATCGGGACGGCTACGTTCGGCGCTATCATCTTTTATGCGCTGTTGCGGCGGCGGGGGGCGGGGGTGGTTTGAGGGTCTTTGCCGCTCGGTTTCAATTTCTTGGGTTTGAGAACATTGCGCTCGTACGGGGCGGCATCGGTGGATGACGTCCCTCAAACCGCGCAAGCGCGTCCGTCGCAGACGCGCTGGCTCAGCGATCGACGCGCCACAGCGCGCGTCGCCACCTCAGCCGATCCATCCGCTTCTCCTGATCGATTTCATCCCCCCGAACGCGCTCGCTCGTAGAACTCCTGAGTCACTGTGCGCCGCTTGAAGATCTGCGCAGCGGGCTGAACTATCAACAGAAAGACTACCCCGGCGGCCGCGATACCCCAAAACCAGCCAGGGCCGAACTCGCCCGATTCGCCCAGGATCAGCAGCAACACGGTCAGGCAAACGAAGCCGTATGAAGTCGACATTTGAATCAGGCTCAGGTTCGGCTCGACGGCGCGCGCGATCGGTGCATAGTCCTTGCCGATCAAATTCAGCCGGACACCCTCGGCGGCAGGCGCGACTACGACCTGCGGACCTTGCCCGTACTGCATCAATTCAGCCGCGAGTGCTTGCATCAGCAGCGGGCTGGCCGGTCCCGGAAGGCCGATTGCATGATCGAGGTCGAGCAAGGTCAATTCCGGCTCGCTGTCCTTGACCGCTGCGCGCATCACGTGGCCGTCGGGTTTGGACAGACCGCTCATCCACATGTGCTTCAGGCGCTTGACCGGTGTCGGCTCGGCAGTGACAAGCGTCTTGATGGCGTCAGGTATGTCGTCTGTTGTCGTGGGCATCGAGCGAAAGAGCCGCGCCTTGGGCTTGAGCTTCTTCTCGTGAAGCAGATTCCATGAAGCGAACAGCAGCGCGACGGCCGCTTCCGTGCAAGGTGCCGCGCTTTCCTCCTGAAGCTGACACGCGAGCAGAAGGCACAGGTCCGGCGTTCTCTTGCGCCGGTCAGAGGCATAGTCATAGCGGGCGGTCTGGTTCGTCATCCACGTATCGAGCAACGCCGAACACTCGTTCGCTTCGACGCGGCTCACAGCGATGTGCTCGAGGTTCGGCACTTCGAGCGCTTGCAGCACGCCGCGAAGTTGCGCGACGTGCGTCTCATGTGACGTCTGAAGCGCAATGTGGATGGTGCTTTTCCCTGCGAAGCGCGCGAGATGCGGCATCAACGGTTCGACAAGCTGCGTAAGCAACGCGGCGAAGTCGCGCTGCGCCAGCTTCGGCGATTTGCCGCCGTTCGCCGGCGGCGTACCGTCCAGCGCGGCCATGCGCTCAGCGAGTTGCACTTCAGGCGTCACCGTCACGGTATCGAGCAAGGCCAGATCCCAGCGCGCCCAATCACGCCAGTCGGCGAAATGGTCCTTGCACAGGTAGTTCCACCAGTCGACACGCGTATTCCAATCCTCGTAGGACTGATACAGCAAGGCGCAGAACGCGCCCCACAGCAGTAAAGGCACCACCAACGCGAAGAGAAAGAACGTGCCCGATAAGATCGCTTCGCCCTGTTTCCAGTTCAGGATCGTGAGAATGAAGCCCGCGATGACGACAACGATTAGTGCAACGGCCGGAATCCACGGCGAAGGGTTCGACACGTTCGCGTTAGGTGTTGCCTGTGGAGCAGGTGCGGCCGGGGCAGCAGGCACCGCTGCGGTCGTGTCTGGCTCCTGCCCATCCACTGCCTTCGAAGCCAGTAGCGTTGTCTTCTCCGCGAAGCTCTCTGCTCCCAACCACGCGTCGCACGCCGTTTTGAACGGAACAACCGTAGGCGCGAATGCGGGGCCGGCCAGATGCATGATTTCCGGCGGTGCCTTTTTCATCCCCGGAAGCCTGAGTTGCAACGGCTTTGCACTACCAAGCGTAATCGCGCCATCCTTCAACTCGACATACGCACCGCCGCACTCAAGCACAAGCTCTTTATCGGCGCGCACATGCACCGCGCCGTTCGCGCTCGTCACGATCACGTCCTTCTGCGCGGCAAGCGCCAACACATTGGATTGCGCCTGAATCTCTACAGGCCCTTTAGCCGCGAACATGCGAATCCCCATTGTGTTCGCGAACAGCGACAGCACTTCACGCGCGGCAATCGCCACGTTCTTGAACGCGCTGACATTGAATCCGCGAGAAGTCGCCACACTCACGTCTTTGCCCGCGCCGATCATCACGCGATCCGGCGTAGCGAGCCCGATCCCGTGAGGCGCGGACAGCGCAATAACCTGCTTCTTGATGTCGGCGAGTTCGTCCCGGAGCCATTGATTCTCGGCCTTCAGATCCGCGACTTCCGCCTTCGATGCAGCCGCACCTTGCGCCAACGCATCGGCTTGCGCTTGTGTGCGTTCGAACAGCGCCGTCGCGCCGCTCGTATCGGCGATCTGTCCTTGCGCTTTGCTTTGCGCCTCGGCGGAAATCAACAGACCTTGACCGGCCCTGAGCGCGCCTTTCGCATCGCTGCGCAGCTCAAAACCGAGTCCGCGAAGCTGGTCTCCGTTATTGACCGTATGCCCGAGATTCAGTTGTGACTTACCTGGCTCCGTCGCAATCTTGATGTGTTCCTGATTCTCCCGATCCTCGACTTGAATCGTGTTATTGCGAATCGTGTGGATGACGACGTTACGCGTGCGCCACTTGTGTTGCTGATGAACCGGGTCGGTATCTTGCGAGTTATGCAGCGCATGGAGTATGTATGGCAGATCCGGATTGCCCGCGAAAAACGCGACGGCCACCTCCGTACCGGGTATATAGGGCATATGAAAGCCGCTCTGCCATTTCCCCGCGAAAGGCTTGCCGAGTCGCAGCAGACAGCTATTCAGACCCGCGACGCGTTTCTCTCGGTCATCGTGGAACTGAACGATATATTCGCCGTGCGGATCGATGTAAGGACCGCTATAACCTTCCGTCGACGCAATCGTTCCGGTTATCGTGCCCTCGATGCGCGGCCATTCCGACTCACGCAAAGGCATCCGATACAGGCGATCGGAAGGCATCGCGGTAAATTCGACCTTATATCCTTGCTTGCGTGAAGCGCTGCACTTCATGCTCACGATCAGCAAGCCATACTTCGCATCCGCGAGCGTGTGATTGGTGAACGCGATGACTGTGCCGGGCGTGGCATCCAGCGAATCGCCCGTGCCGCGATATTCGATCTGCGCGGCCTCCGCGGCTTCGCGACGCAATAGTGCTTCGCGTTGCGCATCCTCTTTGGTTTCAATAGCCAGACTGGCCGTCGACGCCTCGCCGTAAGTGCTGGTATCGTCCTTCTTGGCGAGAATCTGTTCGGTCGCCTCGATCGGATAAGGCGCCTGCCGGTAGTTATAGCTGCGCACGTGATAGGCAGCCGGAATGCTCACGGCGTGCATTTCCAACGACTTCACCGATTCCGCACCGTGCGTGTCCATGCCGGCTTCAGGACGGAACGGTAATCCAAACGCGCGATTATCACGCGCTGCATCACGGCGATAATGCGTGAAGTCATCGCCGAAGCGCACGACTTCGCAATCGTCGCCTTCTTCGCAGACGAACCAGATGCCGGTGCGTTCGCACATCCGCTTGAGGAATGCCAGATCAGACTCTTGCCACTGCGTGACGATGCGCCGCTTTCCATACGTCCGATACAGCTTCATGTCCACGCGCGCCCAAATCTTGTTGAAGCCGTGCTCCTGCAAGATTTGTTGCATGATTTCAGGCTCGCTCTTGTCGAAGAAGAAGCGAACTTTCGGCGTGTTTCGCAGAAGCGAGAGCCGCGATTCCAATACGACTTCGTAGACGCTTTGGTTCTTCGAGGTCGAAAGTTTGGAGAAGCCCGTCACGACGCCGTATTTGTGACGTGGCGGTTCGGGTCTGAGTCGTCGCGGCGGCTGAATAAGCAACGAGCCGCGCTTGCCAAGATATTCACGCTGAGACAAATCGTGCGAGGTATGCGTGAACTGGATTGTGTAGCGGCTCTCGCGTCCGATCGCTTCTTCGCCCTCGATACTGAAAACATCGGCAGTGGCCGAACTCGGTACACTGCGCATCTCCAGAAAATAAGGTTGATGCTGTCCTCGAAAGGCCTGGTCACGCCGTTCAAAGTATTCGTCGCTTCGATTCAAGTATTCCTCCTTCGCGGCTGAACGCACGTAACCGGCATAAAAAAAACCGCCGTTGGCGAGTCAGAAGCAGTGCTTAACTTCGGAGCGTCGTTGATCCAGACGATGACGTACGCGAGAAGCCGCGCTTTCCTAGTCCGAAGTTGCCATTGTTTCCGATCAGACTCGTTAGCCCTACGAAGGGTAACGCAAGCCGCTTGATATGTGTGTCAATTCTTGACGCACCGCCCTTGCGAAGATCAATCGCCCGCGCCGGACGAGAGAATCAGATTGTTCTTGCGCGCTCAGGCGAGGCGAGACAGTCGCAAGGGAAAGCGAAACTCGCTTTAGCGTCTCGCGCGATGCGAACTTTTTACTCAGCGTTAGTCGTATCTATTCGGGAATTCGCATGGCCCATGTAAGGAAGATAGAAAAATTCCTGCTTTGCGCCGCACAGAAACGAGGCCAATAAAAATCAAGATCGCGACAAGAAGCCCCAAACCCCTACGCCCCCGCCCCCCGCTTCCGATTCACAATAGCAGTCTCCGAAAGATCCACCTCCCGCATCAGCTTATTGAGCGTTTCATCGTTGATATGCTGCAACGAGCGCAGCTTCAGCAATTCCGCTCGCTCGGCCCGCAACGCCGCCATCTTCAACCGCGTCTCCACCATTTCGCTCTTCTTCGCGGCCTTGCGCGACGCTTCTTCATCGCCGAGCGATTCCAGCCGTCTGCGATACATGCTCATCACGCGCGCGGTCGAATCGGCGCAACGCGCGGACGCGGCTTCGTCCATCTGTTCGATGAGCTCATCATGCGTATCGTCGATCGCGCGAATCGCGGCCTGCGCCGCGCGACGACGCGCCATGCGCTCCTCCACCGCATGCGGATTCTTCTCGCGCTCGATGCCGCGCAGCATCAGCGGCAAGCCGACGACGGCGATCAGGAGCGACGCCAGGATCACCGCCGACGCGATGAAAATCGCCAGATCGCGCCCGGCGAGCGTCACGGGCAGCGACAGCACGCCCGCCAGCGTCACGGCACCGCGCACGCCGCCGATCGTCGTCAGCGCCAGCGTGCGAAAACCGGGCGCGGCGCTGTCGAGGCCCTGCTTCGCCGTACGGCGCGCGGCGACCCAGCGCAGCGAATACACCCACACGAAACGCAACGCATAAAGCGCGATCAGCGTCGCGAACACATAGCCGATGAGCAGCCCGACCTGCGCGTTGCCGTCGTGATGCGCCTCGATCAGCGCCTGCCCGATGATGTGCGGAAACTGCAGCCCGAGCAGGATGAACACCATGCCGTTGAAGACGAATTCGATCATCGTCCAGGTGCTCGTCATGCGCACGCGCACCGCGCTCGGAATGCCTTCGCGCAAGCTCTGGATGTTCATCATCATGCCCGCCGACACCGCCGCCAGAATGCCCGAGCAGCCAACGTGCTCGGCCATCACGTACGACGCGAACGGAATCAGGATCGTGAGGATGACGCCCGCGGCGGGATCGTCGTCGTCGGAGAATTTCAGCAGGCGCGACGGAATCTCGGTGACGGCCCAACTGATCGCCGCGCCGATCGCCAACCCGCCCGCCGCGATGATGAAAAAGCTGACCGTCGCGTCGCGCAGCGAGAACACGCCCGTCAGCGCGGCCGCGATCGCGAACTTGAGCGCGACGAGGCCCGACGCATCGTTCATCAGCGCCTCGCCTTCGAGAACGTGCATCAGGTTCGCGGGAATCCGGTTGCGCCCGGCGATGCCCGTCAGCGCGACGGCATCGGTCGGCGAAAGCACGGCGGCGAGCGCGAACGCGATGGGCAGCGGCATCGACGGAATCATCGCGTGCAGGAAATAGCCGAGCACGCCGACGGTGATGAACACGAGCCCGAGCGCAAGCATCAGGATCGCGCGGCGCTGCATGTACAGCTCGCGCTTCGGTATGCGCCAGCCGTCCGCGAACAGCAGCGGCGGAATGAAGAGCAGCATGAAAAGTTCAGGATCGAACGTGACGTGCAGTGCGAAGCCCGGCCACGCGAGGCACGCGCCGATCGCGATCTGGATGAGCGGCAGCGGCAGCTTGATCGGAAGCAGGCTCAGTCCGAATCCCGAAAGCGCGACAGCCAGCAGAAGAATGAGAACGGTAAAAACGATTTCCATGTGTGCGCTACTGCACCAGACGCACGAACGGCTGTGCGCGCGGCGTCTAGCATTGTTTCGATGAGCGCAAAGTTTAGCGTTTGCTCGCGATGCGGGCAGCGGACGCGCCGCCGGCTTTCGCACCGCGACGGTGCGCGTGCACCTGAAATCGCCTGCTGACGGTGCACGCGGGACGCAAAACACCGGCTGCGCGCAGCGCGCTCTGCGCATGGAGCTTGCTTTACCGAAAGCCACGGGACAGAGAGACTCCCGGCGAGATCACCGAGGGCAGTTCTTATGACAATGGTATGGGGCATCACGCAGCCGAGTGCGTTTCGCCACGGCGTTCAGGCGAGGGCATCCGCATGATGATCGCAAATCCCGAGAAGACGACGGTTTCCGCGCGCAGCTTCGAGCTAGGCGTGACATCGGGCTTCGATCGCTATTCGGTCGAACACGGCGAGTTGACGTTATCGAGCGTCTTTCAGCCGGTGTTCAGTCTGTCGCACATGCGCGCCGTCGGATACGAGGGCTTGCTGCGCGCGCACGATGCGCTCGATCGCCCGGTGTCGCCGCTCGATGTGTTCGGGCAGGCATCGCGCGTCGGCGAGGCGTTGCAGATCGACCGGCTCGCGCAGGCGCTGCATCTGGAAAACTTCAGGATGCTCGGCGCGAAGGACGAATGGCTCTTTCTCAACGTGCATCCGGGCGCGCTGACCGAGCCGTATCACGCCGCCGCGCTGCTCGCGAATCTGAAGCGCCTGAATCTGGAGCCGCGCCGCGTCGTGCTGGAAGTGCTCGAGCAAAGCGCCGAGGATATCGAGCGGCTCGCGCTCGCGGTGCAGCAGTTCCGCGACCACGGCTTTCTCATCGCGCTCGACGATTTCGGCGCGGGACATACGAACATCGAACGGATCTGGCAGCTCGATCCGGACATCGTCAAACTCGATCGCGTCATGCTTTCGCACGCCGGCCACAACGTTCACGCGCCGCTGTCCGCTCGCTCGCTCAAGCAGCGGCAGAACATGGAGGCGGTGCTGTCGGGCATCGTGTCGTTGCTGCATCAGGCGGGCAAGCTCGTGCTGATCGAAGGCGTCGAGACCGAGCACGAGGCGCAACTCGCGCTCGCGAGCGGCGCGGATTTCGTGCAGGGCTTTTTCTTCGCGCGGCCGCATCCGGGTCTCGCGGACAGCGCGCACGCGCAAAACGTGATCGGCGAGCTGACCGAGCGTTACCGACTGCAGACCGAAGCGCGCGAACGGCGCGTCGCGACGAGGCTTCAGCCGTATATCCGCGCGTTCGAGCGCGCGGCCGAGCGGCTCGCGGCGGGGGAGCCGCTCGAAGAAGTGTGCTGGAATTTCCTCGCGCTCGATAACGCCGCGCGCTGTTTTCTGCTCGATCAGAACGGCAAGCAGGCCGGCCGCAACGTCGTGCTGCGCGCCGACCGCGCCGCGCACGAAGCGCGCTTTCTGCCGCTCATCGATGCGCAGGGCGCGAACTGGCTGCGCCGTCCGTACTTCCGCGCGGCCCTCGGCGATCCCGAGCGCGTGCACGTGACGAAGCCGTATCTGTCGATCAACGAAGCGATGCCCTGCGTCACGCTCTCCGTGGAGACGCGCGCGCAGGGCAAGCGCTGCGTGCTGTGCGGCGATATCGACTGGCTGCCCGACGATATCGACTGATTACTTCGCCACGACGACCGGAATCCCCTTCAGCGATGCCGCGCCCTTCATCGAATCGATGGAGGCGCGCACCGCGTCGCCCGTCGCCGCTTCGATGCCGATGCGCGCCGCGATGTCGCGTTCGCTGCGCTTGACCATCGCGACGTTCGCGAGCTTGACGTGTCCGTAGCCGCGCACTTTCTCGAACAGCGCGGCGAGGGCTTGCACGTCCTTCGCGTTGTCGGCGTTCAGGCGGGACAAGGCGCGCGTCATGGTGATCTCGAAGTCGTCGGCGAGCTGACGCTCCATGCGGCGTTCGAGCGTGCGTCCGAAGACGTCGAGCGCGGTGCCTCGCAGCGCGCGAAACTTCGCGAGACCGCCGAGCACCGGCCACATCCACTGGCCGAACACTTTCTTCTTCGGCGCGCCGTGTGACAGAACCGGCGGCGCGAAGTTGAACTTCACCGCGTAATCCGAGCCTGCCGTGCCTTCGAACTGCGCGCCGAGCGCGGCGCGGAACGCCGGGTCCGCGTGCAGGCGCGCGACTTCGTATTCGTCCTTCACGGCGAGCAGCTTGTAGAACGAGATCGCGATGGCGCGCTTCACGTCCTCATTCGCCGATGCCTTCGCGAGCAGCGACCGATAGCGCCCGACGAACTTCTTGCCGCCATACGCGAGCAAGCGCGCTTCGCGATCGCCGATGAGTTCCGCGAGCGGCATATCCGCCATGACGATGCGCTTCGGCTGCGTCGAAGCGGTCAGCGATTCGAGCGCTTTCATGTCGTGCGCGGCGAGACGGCCGATCGAAAACGCCAGCTTGTTCGCCGCGACCGCGACGTTGTTCAGTTCGAGCGCGCGCATCAACGCTGCGAGCGACAGCGGCACGAGGCCGAGCTGCCACGCGAAGCCGAGCATCAGAATGTTCGCGCCGATGGTGTCGCCGAGAAAACGCTGGGCGAGCGCTTGCGCGTCGCAACTGCGCATCGCGTCGTGCGCGGCGTGGCCGGCGGCGTGACGCATCTTGTCGAGCAGCGCATCCGCGTGAAGATTCGCTTCGGGGTTCTGCACGAAGCTCGCGTTCGGAATCGCGTGCGTGTTCACGACGATCTTCGTGCGATCGTGCCGCACCGTCTGCAGCGCTTCCGGGCTCGCGCCGACGACCATGTCGCACGCGAGCAGCAAGTCCGCCTGTTGCGCGTCGATGCGTACCTGATTGAGCAGCGCATCGGTCGCGGCGAAGCGCACGAACGACAGCACCGAGCCGCCTTTCTGCGCGAAGCCCATGAAATCGAGCACCGACGCGCTCTTGCCTTCCAGATGCGCTGCCATGCTGATGAGCGCGCCGACCGTCACGACGCCCGTGCCGCCGACGCCCGTCACGAGGATGTCGTACGGCGCGTTATCGAGCTGGCCTTGCGGCAGCGGCAAGGCATCGACGCGGCGCGCGAGTTCGGCGGGATCGAACGCGTGGCCTTCGGCCTTCTTGAGCTTCGCGCCTTCGACCGTGACAAAGCTCGGGCAGAAGCCGTTCACGCACGAATAATCCTTGTTGCACGACGACTGATCGATGCGGCGCTTGCGTCCCAGTTCCGTTTCCACAGGCTCGACCGACAGGCAATTCGATTGCACGCCGCAATCGCCGCAGCCTTCGCAGACGGCTTCGTTGATGAAAAGCCGCTTGTCCGGATCGGGAAACTCGCCTTTCTTGCGGCGGCGGCGCTTTTCGGCGGCGCACGTCTGATCGTAGATGAGCACGGTGACGCCCGGCGTGTCGCGCAGACGGCGCTGCACGTCGTCCAGCTCGCCGCGATGATGAAACGTCGTGCCGCGCGGAAACTGATCTTCGTGACCGATGTATTTCTCCGGCTCGTCGCTCACGACGACGAGCAGCGCGATGCCTTCGGCTTCGACCTGACGCGCGATCTGCGGCACGGAAATGCTGCCGTCGACGGGCTGGCCGCCCGTCATCGCGACGGCGTCGTTATACAGAATCTTGTACGTGATGTTCGCCTTCGCGGCCACGGCCTGGCGAATCGCGAGAATGCCGGAATGAAAGTACGTGCCGTCGCCGAGATTCTGAAAGACGTGCGGCGTTTTCGTGAACATCGAGTGCGACGCCCAGTCGACGCCTTCGCCGCCCATCTGGATGAGACCGGTCGTGTCGCGCTCCATCCACGACGCCATGAAGTGACAGCCGATGCCCGCCTGCGCGACCGAGCCTTCCGGCACTTTCGTCGAGGTGTTGTGCGGGCAGCCCGAGCAGAAATAGGGCGTGCGCTTCACGGCATCGGCGACATTCGACAGGATTTGCGGCGCGACCAGATCGACCACTTTGTCGCGGCGATCGAGCGCCGGCTTGTGACGCGCGAGCCAGTCCGCGAACACCGGCAACACGCGCGACGGACGCAATTCGCCGAGCGCGGAAAGCAGTTGCGCGCCGTCGCGAGCGTTCTTGCCGATGACGATCGGCCGCGCGCCGTCGACGCGGTTATACAGATGATCCTTGATCTGCTGCTCGATGACCGGGCCCTTCTCCTCGATGACGAGCACTTCGCTCAGACCTTCGACGAAGGTCTCGAGCCGCGTCGTTTCGAGCGGATATGACAGCCCGACCTTGTAGATCCGCACGCCCGCGCGGTCGAGATCGTCGACGGTGAGATCGAGGCGGCGCAGCGCTTCCATCAGATCGAGATGCGCCTTGCCGCACGTCACGATGCCGACGTTCGCACGCGGGCTCGACGCGATCCACTTGTCGATGCTGTTCGTGCGCGCGAAGTGGCGCACGGCCTCGATCTTCGCCGCGAGACGCGCTTCGATCGTGAGGCTCGGCAGATCGGGCCAGCGGTTGTGCAGGCCGCCCGCCGGCGGCGTGAAATCTTGCGGCGCTTGCCAGTCGAGCCTGAGCGCATCGAGATCGACAGTCGAGCCGGATTCGACCGTCTCCGAAATCGCCTTGAAGCCGATCCACGCGCCCGAAAAGCGCGACAGCGCCCAGCCGTAGATGCCGAACTCCAGCATGTCGGCGACGTTCGACGGATTCACCACCGGCATGTGCCAGGAGATCATCGTCTGATCGCTCTGATGCGGCATCGACGACGACACGCAGCCGTGGTCATCGCCCGCGACGACGAGCACGCCGCCGTGCGGCGACGAGCCGTACGCGTTGCCGTGCTTGAGCGCATCGCCTGCTCGATCGACGCCCGGGCCTTTGCCGTACCACATCGCGAACACGCCATCGACGGTGCGTTCCGCGTCCGATTCCACGCGCTGCGTGCCGAGCACGGCCGTGCCGCCGAGTTCCTCGTTGATCGCGGGCAAGAAGCGCACATCGTGCGACGCGAGCAGTTTCTTCGCTTTCCACAATTGCTGATCGACCATGCCGAGCGGCGAGCCGCGGTATCCGCTGATGAAGCCAGCGGTGTTCAGGCCGGCGGCGCGGTCGAGTTCGCGCTGCATCAAAACGAGACGCACGAGCGCCTGCGTGCCGGTGAGGAAGATCCGGCCTTTCGTGGCGGAGAGGTTGTCGCCGAGTTGATAGTCCGACAGCGCGGGAGGAAAAAAGGCATCGGCGGGGACGCGCGCGTTCATGAGATCTCCGTGTCTTGTAGGTATGCGAGGCAATGCGACATTCTTTGCCGACAAAAGCGGAATGTTTTTGCTTACTCGCAGCGAATACCGTCGCGCCGAGAAACATCGGGCTGATTTTCGAGATACGCGAGAGAAATTTCCTCGATCTGTCCGTGCTTCGCGTAAACCCGGATCGGGCGTCGGCGCGCGAAAGGGCTAACCTGAATGCCTCGACAGCCAACCCGATTGCAGCCGATGAAGCTCTTTTACTGGCCGAAGACGCGCGCCTTTCGCGCGCTGTGGATGCTCGAAGAAATGCGCGTGCCGTATCAACTGGAGTTCGTGAACATCCGAGCCGGCGCGCAGAACGATCCGAACTTCTGCCGCGTCAATCCGATGTCGAAGCTGCCCGCGCTGGAAGACGGCAGCGTGCGCGTGGCCGAATCGGGCGCGGTGCTGCTGTATCTGGCGGATCGCTATCCGGAAACGACGCTCGGCGTGCCGCTGCACGATCCGTCGCGCGGGCGCTTTCTGCAGTGGATGTTTTTCACCGGTTCGTGCCTCGAACCCGCGATGGCCGAACGCGTGACCGGCGCGCAAGGCAACACGGTGAGTTTCGGATGGGGCGATCTCGCGCGCGTCGAGCACGCGATCGAAAACGCGCTGGAAGAGGGGCCGTGGCTGCTCGGCGAGCAATTCACCGCCGCGGACATTCTCGCGGCGAGCACGCTGCAGATCGCGTTCAGGGCGAAGCTGATCGAGCCGCAGGGCGTGCTTTTCGATTACGTCGAACGCGCGCTCGGGCGCGAGGGCTACGAGCGCGCGTCAGCGATCGATCATCGCGAGGCCGAGCGGCTGGCGCTGAACAGCCACGCGGGCGTCGTGCATTCGTCGAGCGAGAGTTAGGGAAACGCGCGCGGCTTGGGAATGCCCGCGCCGGCTTCGATATCCGACACCGCGCGCCGATGCGCCAGCTCGACGGCTTCGGCGCGATCGGCGAGACCGTCGTCGCCGCCGACGGTCGTCCACGTCTGCACCGCCTTGTCGTGATGACGGATCTCGTACTCCGCGTCCCAGCGCGAGCCCTGCAGCTCGACCGGCCTCACGTGGATGGCGTAGACGCCATAAAGGAAGATCTGCTCCGGCATGTTGTCCTCCGATGCGGCCATGCAGCGTGGCTACAACTCGATTTCCCCGAGGATGCGGTGCGCGAGCGCGCGCGCTTCGTTGAGCGCTTCTTCTTCGTTGCCCGACGCGGCTTCCACTTCGTAGAGCGTCGCTTCGGTATCTTCGCCGTCGTCGCGTGCGAGCGAGACGAGGCCCTGGTACTGACCGCCGTCGATGGCGCGCACGCCGATCGTCGCGGTGTAGATGCCTTTCGTGTAGGTGGTGTCTTCCATGATGGATTCGCCTCCAGGCAAGGACGAATCCATGCTAGCACGCTGATATGTAACGCGTGCGACGCTTATTTCAGCAACGCCTCGACCTCATCCAGCGACGGCGAATGCGCGCCCGAATGACGGCACGCCGCCGCGCCCGCCGCGAGCGCGAACTTCAGATGTTCGGGCCATTCGCCGTGACGCGCCATCAAGCTATAGAGCAATCCGCCGATGGACGCATCGCCCGCGCCGACCGTATCGGCCACTTCGACGCTCGGCGGACGCGCGCTGTACTGCTCGTCGCCGGCATAGAGCGTGGCTTCCGACGAGCCGCGCGTGACGAGCACGGTGGCTTGGCGGTTCATCGCGCGGATTTTCGCGAGCGCGTCGGCTTCGGGCATGCCTTTGAACAGCATGTGCAGATCTTCGTCGGACACCTTGATCAGATCGGCGAGGCCCGCCATGTTGCGCAGGATCGGCTCGTAGCCGTGCTCCATCAGATTGCGATAGTTCGGATCGAAGCTGATCTTCACGCCGTGTTCGCGCAACTGACGGGCGAGCGCGGCAAGCGTCGCGCCGAGCGGCTGACGCACGAGGCTGATGCAGCCGAAATGCGCCCACTTCACGCGCTCCATCCAGCCTTGCGGCAGCCGCGACGGATCGAACGCGAGATCAGCGCCGTTCTCGCCCATGAAGTAGTACGTGGGCGGCTGCGTCTTGTGGACGATCGCGAGCAAGGGCGGACGCTCGACGCGCTGCATGAAGCGCATGTCGAGGCCCGAAGCGACGCTCGCGTCCCACAGATCGTCGGAGAAATTGTCCGTGCCGAGCGAGCCGGCGCAGGCCGTCGGCAGGCCGAGCCGCGCGACCGCGCGCGCGACGTTCCAGCCCGCGCCGCCCGGACGCGAAAGCCAGCTCGACACGTCCGTGCGGATCATGTCGGTGAGGATGTCGCCCGCGGAAACGAATTGCGGAAAAGTGGTTTGCTCGCTTGCCATGCTTGTCACCGTTGAGTCGAAGTCGGGGCCAGCGCGTTCAGCACTTCGTAGCACGCGCCCATCGTGTGGTAGTCGGTCTTGCCGGCGGGACTTTTCTCGTCGCCGTACTTGCGGTTGTCGCACGTCAGAATGCGATACCACGCGCCGTATTCGTGATCGACGAAGTGCTCCCAGCTATAGCGCCAGAGTTCGTCATAGCAATCCCAGAAACGCTCGCGTCCCGTGCGCGCGCCGAGCAGCGCCGCCGCCGCGAAGCCTTCGGCCTGCACCCAGAAATACTTGTCGTGGTCGCAGATGGTGTCGTCCGGGCCGAAGCCGTAGTAGAGGCCGCCGTGACGGCTGTCCCACGCGCGGTTGAAGCCGGCGTCGAACAGTTCGACGGCGCGCGCCGAGAGCCACGGCAGCGCGCGATGCCGCTCCAGAATCAGCAGCAGCTTCGCCCATTCGATCTGATGACCCGGCTGAAAACCCCACGGACGGAAGATGTTCGAACTGTCCGATTCGTTGTAATGCCAGTCGACCGACCAGTCGCGATGAAAATGCTCCCACACCATGCCGTGCGACAGCTTCGCCTGCCGCAGCGTGATGTTGCCCGCGATCTTTTCCGCGCGATCCAGATAGATGACGTGACCCGTCGCCTCGTAAGCCGCGAGCAGCGCCTCGGTCGCGTGCATGTTCGCGTTCTGCCCGCGATAGTCCGAAAGCCGCCAGTCGGGCGTGGCTTCGTCGGCGTAGAGGCCGGCGTCGGCGTCCCAGAAACGCTTTTCCATCAGCGCGAAGGTTTCGTCGATCATCGGCCTGGCTTCGTCGATGCCCGCCATCGCCGCGTGCGCGCATGCGAGCAGCACGAACGCCGTGCCGTAGCAGTGGCGCGTGCCGTCGAGCGTGCGCTTCTGGCCGTCGTGCCACTCGATTTCCCAGTCGTAACCTTCGTTCGCGGCGTCCCAGTGGGCGTCGCGCAGGAATCTGAACGCGTGATGCGCGTCGTCCCGATAGCGCGCGTCGCCGAAGTGGCGGAAGGCCATCGCGTAGTTGAAGACGAAGCGCGTGCTGCTGACGAGATGGCGCGTCGTGCGGTTATAGACGCTGCCGTCGTCCTTGAAGAAATGAAAGAAACCGCCGGACGGATCGCGCGCGTTCGGCGCGTAGAACGCGAGCGTGTCGCGTACGTGGGAGAGCAGGAAGTCGCGGCTGCGGAAATCGATCGCGCGTTCTGCTGGCGCCGGTTCCGCGAGGGCAGGTGAGGCGGTCATGTTCATGGCGTGCTGATGTCCTGTTTCGTGCCCGAGCTCGCGCGAGGAACGAAATTGACGGCGACGAGCGTGTCGGCCTGGCTCGGCGGGCTCGATTGATCTTCCAACAGCAATTCGACACCGCGGCGCCCGAGCGCTTCCTTGTCGACGGTCACGGTCGAGAGCGGCGGCGTGCTTTGGGCGGCGGCCGGAATGTCGTCGAAACCGACGAACGCGATGTCGTCCGGCACGCGCAAGCCGTGCGCGAGACAGACGCGCATCGCGGCGAGGGCCGCTGCATCGTTATAGGCGAAAACGGCGTCGGGCAGGGGACCGGATTGCGCGCGGGCTTCCGCGATGAGGCGTTCCATCGCGTCGGCGGCGGCCTGATCGGCGGTCAGACCCGGCTGCGTCATGACCTCGAGCGTCGGATCGAAAAGCTGGCCGGCATCGAAATATGCTTTCCGATAGCCGAGCGCGCGTTGCGCGATGCTGTAATGCGCGAGCGATCCGCCGATGAACGCGATGCGCCGCCGCCCTTGCGCGAACAGATGCTGCATCGCGAGCGACGCGCCGGTCACATTGTCGATGTTGACGGAGCGGAATCCCGGCGCGCGCAGGTCGATCAGCACGGTGGGCCGCGCGAGCGAATGAAGATGCGCGAGCAGTTCCGGCTCGACGAAACCCGCGACCGCGATGGCGTCCGGCGCGTGCAGGCGCATCTGCTGCGCGAGATCGTGCGTCGGACCGGCCGTGAGCACGGATGGCACGAGCCGCCGCTCGCGGCACGCTTCCTCGAAGCCGTTCAGCACATGGGAAAAGAAAGGGCTGACGGCGAAATTGTTGTGCTGCCGATGCAGCAGAAAGGTCACGCGACGAATGCGCGTGCGCAACTGAGCCGAATCGTAGCCGAGTTGCTGCGCCACTTCGACGACGCGCACGCGCGTCGCCTCGGACAAGCCTGGTTGATTCTTAAGCGCGCGCGAAACCGTCCCGATCGAGACGCTTGCCGCGCGCGCGACATCGCGAATGGTGGTGGCCATCGTGGTGTTCTCTGTCTCCGCTTTTCTCGGCTGTTTTCCGCTCAGGCGCGATGTTGCGCGCGCTCGGCCGGTTCACTTGTTCGAGGCGATTGTATAGTAAAAAGTCTCGAACCTACCGTATGCGAAGATTGGAGAAAACCAGTAGGCCGTTGTTATATATGCGATTCCTTGCGAATTGTTTGTTTAGTAAAAATACGGAAACATTACGCCGCGGCTTCGCGGTCGTGAACCGAGCGCTTGTCGGGCGTCCATACGTCGAGGATCAGATCGTCGTCCCAATAGTGGCTTAGCAGCGGCAGACTCATGCGGCCGCGCAGCTTTGCGTGGACTTCGTCGCCGTTCTGAAGCCAGCCTTCGATCGGCCGACGCCAGTGACACGCGACGACCGCGCCGTCGTGCGACAAGCTTTGATGTATGTGCTCGACGATGTGCCATAGCTGCGGCTCGTCGAGGTAATAGCCGATCTCGCTGATCACGACGAGATCGAACTTGCCGGTGGGCCAGCAGTCGGGCAGCAGCATCTGCCGGACATCGACGTTCCGATATTCCGCGACGCGTTGCCGCGTGAGCGCGACGGCGTCCTCGGCGATGTCGGTTGCGATCAGCTCGTCGCAGCGTGGCGCGAGCAGCGCCGTCAGTTCGCCGTTGCCGCAGCCTGGCTCGAATGCGCGCGCATAGCGTTCGTGCGGAAGCGAGGCGAGCAGGAGCGCGCGTTTGCGCCGTTCATACCATCGATGCCTGATTTTCCAGGGATCGTCGTTATCTCGATAAAGGGTATCGAAGTACTGCTTAGTATTGTTGTTGGTGTTGTTCATATGAGTACGACTTCGAAAGGCCGTGTAAGCCTTGCCAGCACATGCTCGGGCAGCACTGGCGCTTGTCCGGTGGTGGCGTCGGGGTCGAGCTGGCTCCGAAAAGCCTGCACGGCCCGAAGCTTCCGGGCATGCGTGGCGCCGTCGAGCACGATGCGGCGAGCACGGCTCCATGGCACGCGCGTATCGTCCGGCGACGCCCAGTGCCAGGTCCAGAGCGGCACCTCCACACAAGGCAGATCGAGCGCTTGTGCCGCGGACTGAACGGCGCGCCCGGCCGCCTCGTGGTCGGGGTGACCATCATAGCGCCATGTCGTGAAAACTATGTCGCCCGGTTGAAGGTACTCCGACAGGCATCCTGACAAACTCGATTCGATCTGGTCAGGATCGCCGTCCTGGAGCCCGAGCCGGACTACCTGGACCTGACGCAGATGCAGCCGTTGCAGCGCAGCCCTCGTTTCCTGCGGACGTACGCGTGCAAGACGTTCCGGCGGCCATTCGGATGACTTCGGGTGACTTGCCGTGCCGTCTGTTGCGGCGATGATGAGAATGTGCCGGCTGATCTCCGACAGTCGAGCGAGCAGGCCGCCGGTGCCGAGGATTTCATCGTCGGGGTGTGGCGCAACGACGACGGCCCGGCTGCCGAGCGGCACCAGTTCCGCCGGATCGACTTCGGGCAGCGCATTCAGACGCGCCCATCCCTGCCATGCGGCTTCGGGCGTGCCTTCGCCGCGTATGGCGCGGTCAGTGGCCGTTTCGTCGGTAGGCGCTTGCGTGGTCACACTTGCCATGAAATCCTTTCCTCCTCTATGACGTGCTCGGCGAGCGATGCTTCGTCACGCTCGGCGTGGCTTTGTCGAATGAAAACCGGCAGATCGGCCATCAACTGCGCGAAGTGCGCGTCGCGGCAGAGCGGGCCGGCGCCCAGCGCGCGGCCCGCGCGCTCCACGACCAGCGTTGCCACATGTTCGGCCGCGAGGCGCGCACGCATCGTCGGCACCATGGCGTCGGCCTGCGGCTCGCGGTCGATGAACGCCGCCGTCTCGCGCAGCAACGCGGCCGTCGCGGATAGCGCCGTATCGATCGCACCGAGATGCGCGAGCTTGTGCGGCCCCGCGCGATGCTTTGTATCGCGCGCGACGAACGCTGCAATGCCCGATGCCGCGCCGAACCAGCACGCGGCAATGCCCGCGCCGCCCTGCCAGAAACCAGGGCGCTCGAGATAACCACGCGGCGGACCGACCAACTGCGCGGGTACTCGCTCGAAGCGCACGTCGACGCTCGCGCTCGCCTCCATGCCGACCGCCTGCCAGCCGGAACCGGTGACTTTCACGCCGTTCTGCCGCAGATCGACGGCGGCGAGAACCGGTTCGTCGCGCTCGTTCCACGCGGTTACGAGCGCATGCGTGACCGATGCCGCCCCCGAGCACCATGCCTTCGTGCCGTCCAGCGCGACGATCTGTGAGCCGGCGTCACCCAGCGCCAACAAGCGCGCGCTCGGCGGTTCGGCTGCCCACACGGCCCACGCGCTGCCGTCGTCGGGTGGCGGGCCGCCCAGTTCGGCGAGGATGGCGAGCGCGTCCGTGTGGCCTTCGTAGAGCTTGACCAAAGAGAGGTCGAAGGCTGCGACCGCGCCCAACGCGCGCCAGCGCTCAGCCGTGTTTCCCCGGCCCGGCAAGGGAAGGCGATCGAGACCCGCGCCGATCAGCGCATGAAGCGCGCGGCCTGTTTCTTCGGCGTTGCCGCGTTGAAACGGCAACTTGCCGAGAAAGTCGCGCAAGGCGGAGGCCGTCGCATGCTGTTCGACGCAGTTCATCGGTCCATCCGCTGTTTAAGTTTGATGCGTTGTGTCCACATGGCGCGCCGTGTCCGCTTTTGCCCGGTTTTGAACAAGAGTGTGGCAAGGGACATGCCCGAGCACCATTCAGCCCAAAGACGTAGGCCAAAGTGCCGGACGCGCGGCAACGCGTTCCGACGAATCGATGTGAAAAGTCAGGCTTTCTGGCTTATGCCGCTTGGCTGAATGGTCGCTTGAGCGTGGCCGGGTTCAAATGACGCAAAAGGCCGCACGCGGCGGCCTTCTGGAAAGGGATCGAATATGGCGAACCAGCGGGCGCCGTTCGCGGACGGGCGTGAATCAGCGGCGGGCGGGCGCTCCGACGGCCTTGTTCTCGCGCGCGGCTTCGGGCGCAGTCTTGCGTGCGCCCCAACGCTGCGCGAGCACCGCGCACACCATCAATTGAATCTGGTGGAAAAGCATGAGCGGAAGCACGACCGCACCGACCGCGTGCGACGCGAAAATCACCTTCGCCATCGGAATGCCGGAGGCGAGACTCTTCTTCGAACCGCAGAAGATGATCGTGATCTGGTCGGCGCGCGAGAAGCCGAGGCGCTTGGCCGTGAACGCCGTGATGAACAGCGCCGCCGCCAGCAACAGGATATTGACCGCGAGCAGCCCCGCGAGCGTCCCGAGCGAAATCGAATGCCAGATGCCTTCGTTCACGGCTTCGCTGAACGCGACGTACACGACGAGCAGAATCGAGCCCTGGTCGACGAACTTGAGCATCGCGCGATGCCTGTCGATCCACTTGCCGATGGCCGGCCGCAGCAATTGCCCGGCAATGAACGGCACGAGCAGTTGCAGCGTGATGTTGCCGACGGTGTGCCACGGCGAGCCGGTCGTCGCGCCGTGATTGCTCACGACGATCCCGACGAGCGCCGGCGTGATGAAAATGCCGAGCAGGCTCGACGCGGACGCGCTGCACACGGCGGCCGGCACGTTGCCCTTTGCCATCGACGTGAACGCAATCGACGACTGCACCGTGGACGGCAGCGTGCACAGAAACAGGATGCCGGTGTACAGCGCCGGCGTCACGAGCGGCGTCAGCACCGGTTTGAGCGCGAGCCCGAGCAGTGGAAAGAGCGCGAAGGTGCTGAGCAGCACGACGAGATGCAGCCGCCAGTGCGTCGCGCCGGCGATGATCGCCTCGCGGGAAAGCTTCGCGCCATGCAGGAAGAACAAGAGGCCGATGGCGATATCGGTGATCCAGTTGAATGCGACCGCCGCGCCGCCGCGGCAGGGCAGAAAGCTCGCGACGATGACGGTGCCGACGAGCGCCAGCGTGAAGTTGTCGGGAAGAAGTTTGGGCCGTGCCATCAAAGAGTCTCGTACTTGGACACGCCGGCCGCTGGGCGGGGCGTTTTTTGCGTCAAGTCAGGAAAAACCATGATTTTCGCTCGCACCCGATTAAATTGGCAAATTCATTTACTGGATCGATTGATGACACGTCCACATGAAACGACCTGTGCACGAGGAAGGCCGAATGAGCGCTACAGCAAAACTCGGGCCGCGCGCGAGCCAATTTCGCGGCTTTCAGATTCTTTTGTCCAGCACATTTGTTCTTCATATGTTTGGTCGTCCGAAATGCTCGGCGGCAGCGAAAAACTCTGACGTAACATGGTGTTACAACCATCGAGCGGGCCTAACACTTTTTGGCTCGACTGCTTTCGCGGCGCGAAATAAATTGTTGAATACACCGGTTGGCGGGTTTATGCATCGCTCGATGCAAGGCCCCGAATGTTCCGACTGCCGCCGGTTGTCCGCCTGAAGCGAAAGTCTCCGCTTTCCATTCACGGACGGAAATATCGGTCGGACGCAGGCTGTTTCGACATGGCGCTCACAGGCATTCGCAACACTACCCGGCTTTTCGCATCTGCAGCGCTTGGCGCGCTCGCGGTGGCGGGTTCGCTCGCGCTTGCCGGGCCGCGCGTCGAGTGGCTGCCGTCGACAGTCCTCACCGATTCCGGCGCCAGCAGGCAATCGCTGCATTACACGCCGGTCGCCGCCAAAGACGGCTTGACGCCCGTTAGCGCCGAAGTGCGTCCGGGCCCGCGGGGCGATCAGACGGTGCCGCTGCGTGGCGCGGGCTCGATTCGCGCCGACATCACGCGCTACAACGAAGAGCGCAGCCTGCCGCGCCCCCCCGGCCGTCCGGCCGACGACGGTCGCGCGCCGACGAACGCGAACTACCGCAACTGAACGCTCCGCAGTCTTCCTGAGCTGACCTCCGTTTCGCCGCGTTCACCGCGCGGAGCGCAAAACTGTTTGCGCGTCTAGCTTCGCTGTCACGATGACGTAATCTCGCCACAGTTGCGCATCGAATTTCCCCCAGACGTTCCGCTCTTTTTTCCGCGCAAGGACAATGCGGCCTGCGCGGGAAAATGTCCGAAATTCTTAATTTCAAACGCCTTTCGACGCTTGGAGAGGCGCGCCGGTACTCGCTGCGCATCTCGCCGGTTGTCGATCCGGCCATCGCGAGCCTGAGGCAAAGCGTCCCTTCCTGCGCGCGGGCGGGGCGGGAAGTATTCGAACCGCTATACCCGCAATAACCAAAAACATTTTTGACCGGAAAAATGGTCCGTAAAGATGGTGCCGCTCCACACGCGATGCCTCTTCGCCCACTAAACCGTTATGCCGGTCAGACGAGGCGAGCGCAACGCAACTCGCCCGCAAAGATTTCAATTTTCGACAAAGAACAGGAGAGTTCATGAAGTCAACCGTCAACCGTGCAATGACTACGGTGAAAACAACGGTCAAGGCCACCGCGGTCGCCGCAGCGATGTTCGGCCTCTTCGCCGCGGGCACGGCGCACGCGCAATCGAGCGTTTCGCTGTATGGACAGGTCGACGAATGGGTCGGCGCGCAGAAATTTCCCGGCGGCGATCGTGCCTGGAACGTGAGCGGCGGCGGCATGTCGACGTCGTACTGGGGCTTGAAGGGCGCCGAGGATCTCGGCGGCGGCTACAAGGCCATCTTCACGTTGGAAAGCTTCTTCCGCGCGCAGAACGGTCAGTACGGACGCTTCCAGGGCGACACCTTCTTCGCGCGCAACTCATACGTCGGCATTCAAGGTCCGATCGGCACGTTCACCGTGGGCCGCCTGACGACGCAACTCTTCGTCTCGACGATCCTGTTCAACCCGTTCGTCGATTCGTACGTCTTCTCGCCGATGGTCTATCACGTGTTCCTCGGCGCGGGCACATTCCCGACGTACCGCACGGATCAGGGCGTGATCGGCGATTCGGGCTGGAACAACTCGGTCCAGTACACGTCGCCTGACTTCAACGGTCTGTCGGGCAGCGTGATGTACAGCTTCGGCAACACCGCCGGCGACGGCCGCTCGAAGAAGTACAGCGCGCAGTTCCTGTACTTCCACGGTCCGTTCGCGGCGACGGGCGTCTATCAGTACGTGAACTTCAACAACACCCCGGGCGATCTGACGTCGGTGGACGGCTTCGCTTCGCCGGGCTACAAGAGCCAGAGCGTCGGCCAGTTGGGCGCGTCGTACGACATGAAGTACGTCAAGTTCTTCGCGCAGTACATGTACACGAAGAACGACTACGAAGGCCCCGGCACGTTCCACGTCAACACCGGACAAGGCGGTGTGACGGTTCCGCTCGGCCCGGGCACGGTGATGGCGTCGTATGCGTACTCGCGCAGCAACGGCGGTCTCGATCAGACGCACAAGAGCTGGGCGCTCGGCTACGACTATCCGCTGTCGAAGCGCACCGACGTCTACGCCGCGTACCTGAACGACAAGTACACGGGTATGTCGACGGGCGATACCTTCGGCGTCGGTCTCCGCGCGAAGTTCTAAAGCGTTTCGCATCGAACGAAAACACCGCGCTCAAGGGCGCGGTGTTTTGCTTTCTACGGCACAAAAAATCAGCCGATCGCGAGGCGCGCCTTCGCGTCGTCGTATTCGCGCTTCAGACGCTCGACCAGTTCCGCGACGCTCGGCACGTCCTCCATCAGCCCGACGCCCTGGCCCGCGCCCCAGATTTCCTTCCACGCCTTCGCCTTGCTCGTGCCTTCGGCGAAGTTCATCGCGTTCTTGTCGGAGACAGGCAGCGCATCGGGATCGAGTCCCGCATTGACGATGCTCTCGCGGATGTAGTTGCCATGCACGCCCGTGAAGAGATTCGTGTAGATGATGTCGGCGGCGGTTGCATCGACGATCGCGCGCTTGTATTCCTCGAGCGCGTGCGCTTCCTTCGTCGCGATGAAGCGCGTGCCCATGTAGGCGAGGTCCGCGCCCATCGCTTGCGCCGCGAGGATCGAGCCGCCATTGGCGATCGCGCCCGACAGCACGATCGGGCCGTCGAACATGCGCCGCACTTCGCCGACGAGCGCGAACGGCGACGTCGTCCCCGCGTGGCCGCCCGCGCCCGCCGCGACGAGAATGAGGCCGTCGACGCCCGCTTCGAGCGCTTTCTGCGCGTGCCGCAAGTTGATGACGTCGTGCAGCACGATGCCGCCGTACGAATGCACGGCGTCGATCATCTCCTTGACCGGCGCGCGCAGGCTCGTGATGAAGATCGGCACCTCATGCTCGACGCACACGCGCACGTCCTGTTCGAGCCGCGCATTCGACTGATGAACGATCTGATTGACCGCGATCGGCCCGATCACGGCATCGGGATTCGCGGCCTTGTGCGCGGCGAGCTCGCTTTGAATCTGCGTGAGCCATTCGTCGAGCAGTTCGGCGGGACGCGCGTTCAACGCCGGAAAAGAGCCGACGATGCCCGCCTTGCATTGCGCAAGCACGAGCTCGGGATAACTGACGATGAACATCGGCGAGCCGACGACGGGCAAGCTGAGGTGCTGCAAGATGGCGGGCAGAGCCATGGCACGAATCTCCTGAGTGTGTCCGAGCAGCGTTAAACCATTCTAGAGAACTGGCGCGCGATCCGGCACGCACGATCATTTTCCGGAAGGCACGCGTGGCCAGCGAACGATCGTTCGATTATATGCACGACATCGCCGCCGAAACATCCGCCATTTCCCGAAGAAGTATTCGGTTTCGGCGTTCCACGCTCGCCACGGCATCGGCGACTGCGCGAGCGCGCCTACAATGGTCCGCAACGCCACGAACAAGAAAACACAATGTCGTTCAAAGACTACGAGCCGTTTCGCGTCGATGCGGGCGGCGTCGAGATCGCCGGGATGAAAGGCGGCGAGGGGCCGCCGCTCTTGCTCCTGCACGGACATCCGCAAACGCACGAGATCTGGCACAAGTGCGCCGGCGAGCTTGCGAAGCACTTCACGGTGATCGCCAGCGATCTGCGCGGCTACGGCGCGTCGGGAAAGCCGGAAAGCGACACGCATCACACGCCGTATTCGAAACGTGCGATGGCCGGCGATCAGGTCGCGGTCATGCGTCACTTCGGCTTCGAACAGTTTCTTGTCTGCGCGCACGATCGCGGCGCGCGGGTCGCGCATCGCATGGCGATGGATTTCCCCGACGCCGTCGATCGTCTGATGCTGCTCGACATCGCGCCGACGCTCGCGATGTACGACGCTACCGACCGCGAATTCGCGACTGCAAACTTCCACTGGTTCATGCTGATCCAGCCGTCGCCGCTGCCGGAATTGCTGATCGGCGGCAACCCGGACGCATATATCGATCGGCTATTGGGCAGTGGCCAAGCGGGATTTGCGCCCTTCGCGCCGCATGCGTTGCAGGCGTATCGCGACGCGTTTGCCGCGCCGGGTGCGATCTTCGCGACGTGCGAGGACTATCGCGCGTCGGCGGGCATCGACCTCGAACACGAACGCGCCGATCTCGAACGCGGCATGAAGATCGCCTGTCCGCTGCGCGTGCTGTGGGGCGAGCAAGGCGTCATCGGACGGCGCTTCGACGCGCTCGACGAATGGCGGCGCGTCGCACGCGACGTGAGCGGCCGCGCGCTGCCGTGCGGGCACTACATTCCCGAGGAACAGCCCGACATGCTGCTCGCGGAAATGCTCGCGTTCTTCGAGGCAGATGCGCCCTGAAACCCGCGCCGGCATTGGGCTTTACGTGAATTCAGGTGTCGTTACAATTTTGTAGGGAAAGCACCGATGCACGTGAAATAGTGTCGCGATACGATACTTGGGACGTTGATCACGTCCATATGATTCTGCCGCTTGCCGTAGCTGACAAGCGGCTTTCTTTTTGTGCACTCGGGCGGTTCAGGCCACCGACACGGTTTCGCCGCTCACGTTCACCGAGCCGCCGCGCGCCAGTTCCCCGACGATTTTCTCGACGAGCGTATGACATTCGCCCGATGGCGCGAGCGCATCGGCGGCGGCGCGCATCGCGCGGGCGTCTTGCGTCATCGTGACGAGCGCATCGAGCGTCATCGTGCGCACTTCCATCAACTTGAAGACGATCAGCACCTTGAGCGCGTTCTTCGCGTTGCGCGCGGGATCGGCCTCCAAGTATTCGAGTCGCGACGAAGCGACCTCGAGCGCGCGCGCAACGTCCGTGAACGGCGCGCCGTGGCCGGGAATCACGATATCGACGTCGAGCGTCGATATGAGTTCGAGCACCGCGCGTTCTTCCGCGAAACCGCTGTCGCCTTCGAGTTCGGGAAAGATCACGCCGAAGCCGTTTTCCCACAACGCGTCCGCGCTGATGAGCACGCGCGTCTCGGGGCAATGGAGCATCAGCGAATGCGGATCATGGCCCGGCGCGCCGAGCACGTTCCAGTCGAAGCCGCCGAGCGCGAGCGTCGCGCCGTGCGCGATCGTGCCCGTGAAATCGAAGCGATCGCAGCGCTGGCCGGTCGCGCGAAACGTGAGCGCGTCTTCGTCCCATGCGCGCACGGCGTGCGCTTCGCTTGCGGGAATCAGCGTGTCGCAGGCGTACGTGCGCTGGAGCAGCGCGTTGCCGCCGCAATGATCCGAATGCAGATGCGTGTTGACGATCAGATCGAGCTTGCGCGCGCCGAGCTTTTGTTTGACCAGCGCGAGCGTTTGCGGCGCGTGCGATACATAGCCCGTGTCGACGATCGCGGTGCCTTCGGCGCTTCTGAACAGCACGTTGTTCGACGAGAGCCAGCCGCGCTCGAAGACCGTCATCGACTCCGGCAGCGTTCTCACGCGCGTGTCTCCAGCGGCATCACGACGATGGTCGCCGTCGCCTTCATCACCGTTTCGCCGAGCTGATTGCGCGCGTCGCCTTCCAGCTTCACGAGATCCCCGTTCAGACTCGCTTTCCACTTCGCTTCGGTCACGCGCCAGGACATCGTGAGCACGTCGTTCGCCTTCACCGCGCGCGTCAGCCTGATGCCGAATTCGAGTCCGAGCGGCTGCGCGTATTGCGAGAAGTGCGTGGCGAGCATCGCCATCAGATGCGCGGTCGGCTGCGTGCCCGATGCGATCAGCGCACCGAAACGGCTTGCGCGCGCGTAGGCGTCGTCGTGATGCAGCGGGTTGAGATCGTTGACGAGCGTCGCGAAGTGCTTGATCGAATCGGGCGGCAGCGCGAGCGTCGCGTCGAACGATTCGCCGAGCGTCACCACGCGCGCGCCCTGACGACGGCTCTCGACGCGCGCGAGCACCGCGCGTTTCGCGTCATCGTCATGGGAGGACCACGCGGCGATTTCGTCGATGTTGCGAAAGCAGCCGTCGCAGAAACCGGTCTCCGGATTCATGCGGCATACATCGACGCACGGCGACGCAACGTCCGTCACGTTCGTCACGATTCCGCCGTCTCGCGCAACGCAACGTCCGCGACCGGCGCGCCCGTCAGCTCGATCAATTCCTGCGGCGACAGATTGAACACCGCGTGCGGATGCCCGGCCGCCGCCCACAGGCTGTCGAGCGCGAGCAGGTCTTCGTCGATGAGCGTGACCGGCGTGACCGCATGTCCGATCGGGCACACGCCGCCGATCGCGTAGCCGGTCTTCTCGCGCACGAACTTCGCGTCCGCGCGCGCCAGAGCGCCGACGCGCGCCGCGACCTTCGCTTCATCGACGCGATTCGCGCCGCTCGCGATCACGAGCACGGGCGCGTCGTCTTCCTTGCGGCGAAACAGAATCGACTTGGCGATCTGCGCGACCTCGCAGCCGAGGCCGGCCGCCGCTTCCGCCGACGTCTTGCCGGTTTCGGGCAGCATCACGACGTCATGCGGATGGCCGCGTTCCTTCAACAAAAGCGCGACGCGGCGCGCGGAATCGGGCAATTGATCGATCATCTTTGTCCTTTGTTGTTCAGACGCAGGCGGCGGCGCCGTCGCGTTTCTTCGTGAAGATCGCCTTTCCTGCACGCGACGAACTCGGCTTGCCGATCGCGCGCGAAATGAAATCGCCGATATCGACGAGCTGATCCAGATCGACGCCGGTCTCGATGCCGAGCCCGTTCATCAGATACACGACGTCTTCGGTCGCGACATTCCCGGTCGCGCCCTTCGCATACGGACAGCCGCCGAGCCCCGCCACCGACGCGTGGAAGATCTCGATGCCTTCGAGCAGCGCCGCATAAATGTTGCCGATGGCTTGCCCGTACGTGTCGTGGAAATGTCCGGAAAGGCGCTCGCGCGGAAACGCTTTCTGCGCTGCCGCGAGCACTTCGCGCGTGCGTTTGGGCGTGCCGACGCCGATGGTATCGGCGATATCGATCTCGTCGCAGCCGAGCGCTTTCATGCGTTCGACGACATCCACGACCGATTCGATGCTCACTTCGCCCTGATACGGACAGCCGAGCGCGCACGAGATGGATCCGCGCAGCCGCATGCCGGCGTCCTTCGCGGCTTTCGCGACCGGCTCGAAGCGCGCGATGCTCTCCGCGATGCTGCAATTGATGTTCTTCTGCGAGAACGCCTCGCTCGCCGCGCCGAAGATCACGATTTCATCGGCTTTGGCTTCGAGCGCGCCTTCGAAGCCGCGCATGTTCGGCGTGAGCACGGAGTAGATCGTGCCCGGACGGCGCTCGATGCCGGCCATGAGTGCGGCGGCGTCGGACATTTGCGGCACCCATTTCGGCGACACGAACGATGTCGATTCCACGTTCACGATGCCCGCCCGCGCGAGCCGGTTCACGAGCTCGATCTTGGTTTCGGTGGGCACGAATTCCTTTTCGTTCTGCAGGCCGTCGCGCGGCCCGACTTCGACGATTTTCACTTTTGACGGAATCATGTCTCTGTCTCCTTTCGATGTGGTCTCAGTACCCGCGCTTGAAATCGACGATGCCGCTGATCGGCTCGCCGCGCGCGAGCGCTTTGATCTTGCCGGCGATCTGCACGATGCTTTCCTCGCGCAGCGTTTCCGCCGAAATATGCGGCGTCACCGACACGCGCGGATGCGTCCAGAACGGATGTTCCTGCGGCAGCGGCTCGGTGTGGAAGACATCGAGCGTCGCGGCGGCGATCTGGCCGCTGTCGAGCGCGGCGATGAGATCGGCATCGACGAGATGCGGGCCGCGCGCCACGTTCACCAGATACGCGCCGCGCGCGAGCTTGCCGAACGTGCGCGCGTTCAGAATGCCTTCGGTGTCCGGCGTGTGCGGCAACAGATTGATGAGCACTTTTACGCCGTCGAGAAACGCGTCGAATTCGTCCGCGCCCGCGTGAACGTGGACGCCTTCGATCGTCTTCGGCGTGCGGCTGTATCCGCGCACGGGCACGCCGAGTTTCAGCAAACCCTTCGCGACTTCCGCGCCGAGCACGCCGAGCCCGAGCACGCCGACAGTGAACGATTCGCGCGCGTGCTGCGGCAGTTTTTCCCAGCGGCCTTCGCGTTCCAGGGCGTCGTATTCGTCGAAGCGGCGCAGGTAGCGCAGCACGCAGTACGTCGCGTATTCGACCATCTGCTGCGCCATGCCGGTGTCTTCGAGACGCACGAGCTTCGCGTTCGGCGGCAGCGTGCCGGGTTCGCGGCGCTCGACATCGAGAATCGCATCGACGCCCGCGCCGAGATTGAACACGGCCTGAAGATCGGGACGATTCGCGAAGAGCTCGCGCGGCGCGCGCCACACGATCGCGTAGTCGGCGTTCGCGGTGTCGCCCGGCTCCCAAACGCGCAGGTCCGCATCGGGCAACTCGCGTTTCAGGCCGCCGAGCCACGCGTCGATATCGGCGCCCTTCTCGTAGAAGATGATTTTCATGGCCGCGTCCGTTTTCCGTTTAGTTCGCGTGCTTGTGTCCGCAACCGCGTTCGGCTTCCTGCGCGCCGGCGTTCTGCGCGGCTTCCGCGCGCATGCCGAGGCGCTCGATCAGCTTGCGGTCGGCTTCGGCTTGCGGGTTGCTCGTCGTCAGAAGCTGATCGCCGTAGAAGATCGAGTTTGCGCCCGCCGCGAAGCACAGCGCCTGCAACGCTTCATCCATCTGCTCGCGTCCGGCGGACAGACGCACCATCGCCTTCGGCATCGTGATGCGCGCGACCGCGATCGTCCTCACGAACTCGAACGGATCGAGCGCGTCGACGCCGGTGAGCGGCGTGCCCGCGACCTGCACGAGATTGTTGATCGGCACCGATTCCGGATACGGCTCCATGTTCGCGAGCTGCGAGATCAGTCCCGCGCGTTCGCGTCGCGATTCGCCCATGCCGACGATCCCGCCACAGCACACGTTGATGCCCGCGTCGCGAACGTGTTCGAGCGTATCGAGGCGATCCTGATACGTGCGCGTCGAAATGATCTGGCCGTAGAACTCCGGCGACGTGTCGAGATTGTGGTTGTAGTAATCGAGGCCGGCGTCGCGCAAGCCTTGCGCCTGATGCGCTTCGAGCATGCCGAGCGTCACGCAGGTTTCGAGGCCCATCGCCTTCACGCCGCGAATCATGTCCTTGATCGGCTCGAGATGGCGATCCTTCGGATTGCGCCACGCCGCGCCCATGCAAAAGCGCGTCGCACCGTTCGACTTCGCGACTTCGGCTGCCTTCAGGACTTCATCGACGTCCATCAGCTTTTCGGCCTTGAGGCCGGTGTCGTGATGCACCGACTGCGGACAGTACGCGCAATCTTCCTCGCAGCCGCCCGTCTTGATCGACAGCAGCGTGGACAACTGCACCGCGTTCGGATCGAAGTGTTCGCGATGCACGGTCTGCGCGCGGAAGAGCAGATCGTTGAACGGCAGTTCGTACAGCGCGACGACATCGGCGACGCGCCAGCGCTGCATCGGTTGCGGCGTGGTTTTCGAGGTGGTCTCAGTGGCGATTTGCTGTGTCATGTATTCAATCCTTTTGATGAAGCGAGTCGGTCAGAGCGCCGATATCGAGCGAATCGGCGGCGCGCGTTGCATCGGGTGCCGCGAGATGCGGAATCACGCCGATGAGCGGCGCCTTGATGCGTTGTTTCAGTGTTGCGATGTTTTCGTCGGGATACAGCATATTCGGATCGACGCGATTCGCCACCCAGCCGGCGAGCTTCAGGCCGCGCGACGCGATGGCTTCGACCGTCAGCAACGCATGGCTGATGCAGCCGAGCCGCATGCCGACGACGAGCACGACCGGCAGATTCAGCGCGACGGCGAGATCGGCGGTGTCGTGCGTGTCGGTGAGCGGCACGCGAAAACCACCGACGCCTTCCACGACGACGATATCCGCTTTCGTCATCGCGAACTGATGCGCTTGCACAATGCGCCCGATGTCGAGCGCCACGCCTTCGCGCGCCCCAGCGATATGCGGCGCGATCGGCTCGCGCATCATGAACGGCGTGCGGATGTCGTTCGGCAGCGCGACGTTCGCGGCGGCGTCGAGCTGATCGGCGTCTTCGTTGTGCAGCACGCCGTCGCGCTCGACCGCGCCCGACGCGATCGGCTTCATCGCGGCGGCGGAAAGGCCCGCGCGCGCGAAGCCGTGCAGCAGCGCGCAAGAGACGAGCGTCTTGCCGATTTCCGTATCGGTTCCGGCGACGAACAGGGATAAAGCGGTCATAGCGTATTCAAAGCGTTTAACGCGTGATCGAGCCGCGCGAGATCGTCCTCACTGTGCGCGGCGGAAAGGGAAATGCGCAGGCGCGACGTGCCCGCCGGAACCGTCGGCGGACGAATCGCCGGAACCCAGAGGCCTTGCTTGTCGAGCGCGGCGGCGATTTCCAGCGTTTCGTCGTTGCCGCCGATCACGAGCGGCTGCACGGCGGTATGCGAATCGACCGGCATCCAGCGCGTGCGTTTCAGCATCGCGCGCGTGGTGTCGATCAGCGACGCGAGGTGCGCGCGGCGCGCGTCGCCTTCATCGCCCGCGATGATTTCGATGCTCTTCGACACCGCATGCGCGACCGCCGGCGCGGACGCCGTCGTGAAGATATACGGACGCGCGCGCTGAATGAGCCATTCGATGACGGTTTCATCCGCCGCGACGAACGCGCCCGACACGCCCGCCGCCTTGCCGAGCGTGCCGACATAGACGAGATGCGGCGAGCGCAGTGCGTAATGCGCCAGCGCGCCGCGTCCTTGCGGGCCGAGCACGCCGAAGCCGTGCGCGTCGTCGACGACGAGCCACGCGCCGTACTTCTCCGCAAGCTCGACGAGACGCGCGAGCGGCGCGATATCGCCGTCCATGCTGAACACCGTGTCGGTGACGATGAGCTTCGTCGCTGTTTCGTCGCGGGAGGCGTCGAGCATCGCGTCGAGCGCGTCGATGTCGGCGTGCGGATAAATCTGCGTTTGCGCGCGCGACAGGCGCACGCCGTCGATCAGCGATGCGTGATTGAGCGCGTCCGAAAACACGAGCGTGCCGCGTCCGGCGAGCGCCGTGACGACCGCGAGGTTCGCCATGTAGCCGGTGCTGAAGTAAAGCGCGCGCGGGTTGTCGACGAAACCGCCCGAGAACGCGGCGAGATCGTCTTCGAGTTGCGCGTGCGCGCGTGAATGGCCGCCCAGCAGATGCGAGCCGCCGCTGCCCGCGCCGAAAAGCGACGCGCCTTCGGCGAGCGCCGCGCGAATCGCATCGTGCGCGGCGAGGCCGAGATAATCGTTGCTCGCGAAGCCGACGATCGCGCGGCCATCGACGGTCATGTGCGCGGAACAGGCGCCGTCGATCGTCTTGCGGCGACGCCGCAGGCCGCGCGCATCGATATCGTTCAAGCCCTGTTCGAGCGTTTCGTACAACGCTCTCGCTGTCGTGCTCATGCTGCGACCCCCGCGAGCGTGGCGTCGAGCGTTTCGCGCGTGCGTTGCGCGAGGAGCAGCAGTTCGTCGTCGGAGAGGATGTACGGCGGCATCATGTAGACCGTCGTGCCGATGGGGCGCATCAGCAGTTCGCGCTGCAACGCGTTTGCGAAGAAGCGGCGCGAGAACGTCTTGTCGTCGATATCGACATCGAACGCGAAGATCGTGCCGCGATTGCGCAGATTCTTCACGCGTTCGTGCCCGCCGACGCGCGCGCGCAACGCCTCGCCCAGCAACGCCGATTTGCGTTTGTTTTCCGCGAGCACGTTCGCGCTGTCGAACAGATCGAGCGTCGCCAGCGCGGCGCGGCACGCGAGCGGATTGCCCGTGTACGAATGCGAATGCAGAAAGCCGCGCGTGACGTCGTCGTCGTAGAACGCGGCGTAGATGTCGTCGCGCGTGAGCACGATCGAAAGGGGCAAGTATCCGCCGCTGATGCCCTTCGACAAGCAGATGAAATCAGGCCAGATGCCCGCCTGCTCGCACGCGAAAAAAGTGCCGGTGCGCCCGCAGCCGACCGCGATTTCATCGGCGATCAGATGCACGCCGAATTCGTCGCACAGCGCGCGCAAACGCGTGAGATACGACGCGTCGTACATCGACATGCCGGCCGCGCACTGCACGAGCGGCTCGACGATCACGGCCGCAAGCTGCGACGCGCGCTGCCCGAAGAGCGCGCGCATCGCGGCGATGGCTTCGTCGACGCCGACCGCCGCCGGCGACGCGACCACATGCGCGTGACGGATCAGCGGATCGTAAGCGTCCTTGAAAATGGCGACGTCCGTCACGCCGAGCGCGCCGATCGTTTCGCCGTGATAGCTGTTCGCGAGACACGCGAATTCGCGCTTCTCGCTTGCGCCGCGATTGCGCCAGAAGTGAAAGCTCATCTTCAGCGCGATCTCGACCGCCGACGCGCCATCGGACGCGAAAAACGCATGGCCGAGCGTGCGATCGGTGAGCGCGCAAAGACGCTCGGCCAGTTCGACGGCCGGCGCGTGCGTGCAGCCCGCGAGCATCGCGTGTTCGAGCGTGTCGAGTTGATCCTTGAGCGCGCGGTTGATGTCGTCGTTAGCGTGGCCGAAGAGATTGACCCACCACGAACTGATCGCATCGAGATAGCGGTGGCCTTCGTGGTCGTAGAGCCACGCGCCCTTGCCGCGCGCGATCGGCACGAGCGGCACGCGCTCGTGATGTTTCATCTGGGTGCACGGATGCCACACGGCCGCAAGCGAGCGGGCAACCCAGTCCTGATTGGCTTCTGTGTTCAAAAACGGCTCCCAGGCCCGCGCGCGCGATGCGGGCCGGATACATCGGGCAAGCGCCAGGCGCCTGCGTTACGGGGAAACTGCGTGAAAACTGCGCGAGTCAATTATCCCTAAAACATGGCCGACCTTCCGTATTCGGAAGGTTTTTTGGACATGCGTGCGCGCGCAATGGAAATGCGAAAACGCGCTATCGCGTGCAACGTCGGCCAAATGGGTCGCTTAACGTGCGATCGACGCAAAAACGCCGGCGCGAAGGCCGGCGTTCCCGACAGGCGGAAAAGGTGTTCTAGCGTGACGCCGTCTGCGTCTCGGCGGCCTGATCGTTCCAGACGACGCGATTATTCACCGCGTACAGCCGGCACGGATCGGCGCTCTGCTTCTGGCAGCTCGCGATGGCGACGGCCATCGGATCGTCGCCGCCTTCGGCCCACGACCACGCGCCCGAATCGGACACGGCGAACGCGCGGCTCGAATACTGCGAAAGGAAGTTGCGATAACCGGCGCGGCCGTTTTCATCGACGAACGGCACGGCCTGCACGGAATCGAGGTCCGCGAAGTGCGTCGCGTTCGGCATGCGCGGCTCGGCCACCTGATATTGCACGGCGGTCGGCATGCCGATCTGCGCGAGGAAGGCCTTCACGCGCGGCCACCAGATCTGCACGCCGTCGCGGTCGCCGACGAGCCGATGCGCGTCGTTCTTGTAGCTGCCGAAATCGACCATGTTGGCGCGCGCGCCGTGCGCGGTGAACGCGGTGTACATCTGCGCGGACAAGTCGCCGTCCCAGACCGAATCGTTGTCGCCGTAGAGCCACAGCGACGGCAGGCGCACGTTCTGCCCGTAATCGCCGAACGCGTTGACGAGATTCTTCCGCCAGTCGCCGCATTCGTCCTGACGCAGCCCGCCCGAGAAATTGATGAGACCGCGCACGCCGGGCGCCGCGACGGCATCGCGCGCGCCGTAGGCGATGGTCGTCAAACCGCCGTGCGACGTGCCCGCGACGACGATATGCGTCTTGTCGACATACGCTTGCTGGCTCATATAGGCGATGGTCGCGGCGACGTCCTGCGCTTGCGCGAACCCGTTCGCCTCGACGTCGCAGCCGTGGCCGGTGTAATCGCCGCCCGAGCCCGCGAAGCCGCGCCGGTTCGGCACGACGACGACATACCCGTGGCGCACGAATTCACGCGCGAGCGCGACCGGGCGATTGCGCGGTTGCGCGTGCGAATCGCCGGGGAGCTTGCCGTGATTGAAGACGATCATCGGGAACGGGCCGGCGCCGTCCGGCTTGAACACGGTGGTTTCGAGCGAGATGTCGGCTTCGGGAATCTCGATGACGCTTTCGTTCAGTCCGATCGCGACGACGGGCAGGCCGGCATCGAGCGAATCGGGAATCTGCGAGAGCGTCTGGCCGAATGCGGGCGCCTGCAGACCTTCGGATTGACGCACGCCGCCGACCGGTTCGGCACGCACGGCGGACGTGACGAGCGATGCCGCGAGCGCGCACACCATGCTGCATCCGACCAACCAGGTTCTGATCGCCATCCGTGAACTCCGACTGCGCTTCCAAAGGACGTTGATACGGCGAGCCCGGAACGTCTTTTTGAAGTCACAAACCTATCGCGCTGCTCGATGAGAGCAGTATCGGCTGCGGGTTCCGGGAGTCATGCCCTGAAAAGGCATGACAATTGGCTTCAAAACGGGGCTTCGCTGCGAGTGTCCGGGCACGGGAATGACAGCGCCCTGACGTGAACACAGATTAACCGTTCAAAATTGCACTGCACAATAAGAGAAACCCCGTAACTGTTTAATCTGTAAGGAAATTCTTAGGAAATTAATACCGCGTGCCACAGCATATTTCTTAAAGGAATATTTAGTTTTCTTTAATCCGACCATCGACATAGATCCAGTTTCCGGCGCTGTCTCGAGTGAAGCGGCTGGCTTCGTGCAAACGATGCGCGCGCCCGCCGACCTTGTAGCGCGCGACGAACTCGACTTCCTCGTGATTCGCGTCGGTCGGCGTGTGGCGTTTGATCTGCAAGCCGAGCCAGCGCGTGCCGGCGTCGGAGGCGTCGAGATCGGGCGGGCAGGTCGCTTCGGCCCAGGTCGCGCGCAGATACGCGGTGTCGCCGAGCACGTAGGCGGTGTAGCGCGAGCGCATCAGTTCCATTGCGTTCGCGGGCTTTTCGCCGCCTTCGATGAATCGTCCGCAACACGCGTCGTAACGCGGCGCGCGCGCGTCAGGCCGCTGGCCGGGCGCGGCGCCGCCGCACGGACATTCCACGAACTTCATTGATCGACACCCGGCATGACGACATGGCGCGGCTGGCTGCGCACGCGTTCGAGCCACGCGCGGATCGCCGGATAGCGCGACAGATCGAGATTCGCCTGATCCGCGACATGCGTGTACGCATACAGCGCGATATCGGCGACGGTGTAGCGCTCGCCGACTAAAAACGTGCGCGTCGACAAATGCCGTTCCATCACGTCGAGCGCGCGATACGAACCGGCGATCTTCTCCGGCAGACGCGCGTCGCCGGGATTCTTCTGAAACTGCAGGATGAAGCGCGCCACCGCGACATACGGCTCGTGGCTGTACTGCTCGAAGAACATCCACTGAAGCACTTGCGCGCGTTCGAGCCGGTCGTCGGGCATGAGCGGCGTGCCGTCGGCGAGATAGCAGAGAATCGCGTCCGATTCGGAGAGCGTCGTGTTCTCGTCGATGACGAGCACCGGCACCTTGCCGTTCGGATTCAGCTTTTTGAATTCGTCGGTGCGCGTTGCGCCGTTCATCATGTCGACTTCGTGCCAGACATAAGGCTGGCCGAGCTGTTCGAGGACGAGGCGAACCTTGTGACAGTTGCCCGATGCCGAAACGCCGTGTACCTGATAGGTCACATTCACTCCTTGTTCACCATTCGATCTTCGTGCCGTCGTACTGCACGAAAGTCCCGTTGAATTCCTCGCGCAGCGCGCCCGCTTCGGCGATCACCGCGCGCATGCCGGCGACGCTGCGCGCGACGTCGATCGCCGCCGATGGCCCGCCCATTTCCGTGCGAACCCAGCCCGGATGCAGCGCGATGCACGCCGAATGCCGCGATTCCAGCGACGCCACCTTCAGCGCAGAATTGAGCGCCGCCTTGCTCGCGCGATACAGCCAGCCGGTCGTGCCGCTCGTCTCGGCGATGCTGCCCATCTTGCTCGACACGACCGCGAGCACGCCGTTCGCGGCGTCGGTTAGCGGCAGGAGCACGGGAATCAGTTGCATCGGACCACGCACGTTGGTGTGCATGACCTGATCGAAGTCCTCCGCGCCGATCGTCTCGACGCCTTCGGTGCGCGGTCCATACACGCCCGACACGACGATCGCGACATTCAGCTTTTCCTCGTCCAGTTGCCAGGCGAGCGCGGCGATCTGCTCGGGCTGCGTGACGTCGAGCGGGAAGGTTTGCGCACCCATCGCGTCGAGCGCGGAGAGCGAGGTTTTATCGCGGGCCGTGGCGAGCACGCGCCAGCCGTCGCGACAATATTCGCGTGCGAATTCGTGGCCGAGGCCGCGCGACGCGCCGACGATCAGAACCGTTTTCATGAGCGACATGTTCCTTGTGTGAACAGACTTCGTGAATATAACGCGCGACCCGCTGTCGCGGATCGCCGTTCGGCCTTTCGGCTATCGTTGTGCGCTTTCAAACAGCAGGACCGGAAAGATGATGCAAACCGATGTCGTGATCGTCGGCGCGGGGCCGGCGGGCTTGTGTCTCGCGAACGCGCTGAGCGGCGCGGGTTTGTCGATCGTGTTCGTCGAGCAGCAAAGCCACGACGCGCTGCGCGAGCCCGCCTTCGACGGCCGCGAGATCGCGTTGACGCAGAAATCCGTCGCGTTTCTCAAGACGCTCGGCGTGTGGGAGCGCATCGACGCGCACGCGAAATCGCAGTTGGCCGATGCGCGCGTTTTCAACGGATCGTCGCCGTTCGCGATGAAAATCGGTCATGCGCTTTCCGGTCACGACGAGCTCGGTTGGCTCGTGTCGAATCATCTGATCCGGCGCGCCGCGTTCGAAGCAGTGAGCGCGGACGTCCGCATCATGACGTCCGAACGCGTGACCGACCTCGATACCGACGCATGTGGCGCGCGCGTGCGGCTCGAAAGCGGCGAGACGATCGCGGCGCGGCTCGTCGTCGCGGCGGACAGCCGGTTCTCCGCGACGCGCCGCATGATGGGCATCGCCGCCGACATGCACGATTTCGGCAAGTCGATGTTGGTCTGCTGCATGACGCACGACGTGCCCCACGATCACGCGGCGTGGGAATGGTTCGGCCACCGGCAGACGCTCGCGCTCTTGCCGATGAATCCCGATCCGGAGACGGGCGCGCATCGGTCGTCGGTCGTGGTGACGCTCGAGGCGCGCGACATCGAGCGCCTGAGCAAGCTCGACGAGGATGCGTTCAACCGCGAGATCGAACGCCGCTTCGAGCGCAGACTCGGAACGATGGCGCTGCGCACGACGCGGCATGTTTATCCGCTGGTGTCGGTTTATCCGAAGCGCTTCGTGGCGAAGCGTTTTGCGACGGTCGGCGATGCGGCGGTCGGCATGCATCCGGTCACGGCGCACGGGTTCAACTTCGGGCTGGCCGGCATCGAGACGCTCACGCGCGCGATTCGCGACGCGCAGGCGGCGGGGCTCGACATCGCCGGCGATGGGCTGCTCGCGCGATATGAAGCGAAGCATCGGCAGGAAACGCGGCCGCTTTATCTGATCACGCGATTCATCACGGAGGTTTATACGCGCGACTCGCTGCCGGCACGGATCGCGCGCGATGCGATGCTGCGGATCGGAGAGAAGCTGACGCCGTTCAAGCGGGCCGTGGCGATGTCGCTGACGGGGTGAGTGAGATTTCGCTTATTTCGTTTGGATGACTAGTCGTGCTTATTGAATTCGATAGAGTGACGACTGTCGCAACATCGATAAGGAGCCGAGCATGTTCAAGATCATCAAGGCCGAGTTACCTTGGAATATAACCGCCGAGGAGATTCGCGAATACGCGGAACAGGCTGCCATCCGTCGCAAGCTCGAGATCGAAAGCCGCAAAGGGACGGCCGAGGAATACATCGACAGTCCCGAGTACAACAGCCGTTTCATCGATCATCTGCTGAACTTTCCGAAACTCGACGTGGAGGACGACTTCTTCGATCGTCATCCGAAACGAGGAGCCTCCGATGTATCTGGCTGATACGAACGTGATCAGTGAAACGAGACTCGAAGAACGCGCCAATGAAGGCGTTCGCGTGTTCTTCCGGCAAGCCAAGCTCGATAAGAGATGCGTTCATCTCTCCGTCGTGACTGTCGCGGAACTTCGACAGGGCGTTGAGCGGGTGCGCCGAAGAGGCGATAAACGGCAGGCCGAAAAGCTCGAATCGTGGGTGAACAACGTCCTGCGAGAATACGACACGAGAATCCTGCCGGCGGGCAAGGAGATCGGCAGGCTATGGGGAAACCTGCGCGCGCCGCACCCTGAACCCGCTTTGGACAAGCTCATAAGCGCAACGGCCATTTTCCACGGATTGACGGTGGTCACGCGCAACGTCAGAGACTTCGAGCGAATGGGCGTCGAGATGCTGAATCCCTTCGAATAGGAATGAATGCGGCCCGGCTCGCGCCGGACCGGCCCGGAACACTCAAACCAACTCCACCCCCATCGCCGTCGCCTCCCCACCGCCGATACACAAGCTCGCCACCCCGCGCTTCAGCCCACGCGCCTTCAACGCACCGAGCAGCGTCACAAGAATCCGCGCGCCCGACGCACCGATCGGATGCCCGAGCGCGCACGCGCCGCCGTTCACATTGACCTTGTCATGCGGCAGATCGTGCTCACGCATCGCGGCCATCGTCACGACGGCGAACGCTTCGTTGATTTCATACAGATCGACATCGCCCGCGCGCCAGCCGTTTTTCTCGAAGAGCTTGCTGATCGCGCCGACGGGCGCCGTCGTGAACAAGGCCGGTTGTTGCGCGAACGTGCTGTGTCCGGCGATACGCGCGATCGGCGTGACGCCGAGCCGCATCGCGGTCGATTCGCGCATCATCACGAGCGCCGCCGCGCCATCGGAAATCGACGACGAATTCGCGGCCGTCACCGTGCCGTCCTTCGCGAACGCGGGCTTGAGCGACGGAATCTTCTCGATGTTCGCCTTGAACGGCTGCTCGTCGCGCCCGATCACCGTATCGCCCTTCCTGCCCTGTACCGTCACGGGCGCGATTTCCCAGTCGAACGAGCCATCGTCGTTCGCTCGCTGCGCGCGCCGCAGCGATTCGACCGCGAACGCATCCTGCGACTCGCGCGAGAACGCATACGACGAAGCGCATTGCTCCGCGAACGCGCCCATCAGACGGCCTTTTTCGTAAGCGTCTTCGAGGCCGTCGAGGAACATGTGATCGAGAACCTGACCGTGACCCATGCGCATGCCGCCGCGCGCTTTCGGCAGCAGATACGGCGCGTTCGTCATGCTTTCCATTCCGCCCGCGACGATCACGTCGACCGATCCGGCCAGCAGCATGTCGTGCGCGAACATCGCCGCGCGCATGCCCGAGCCGCACATCTTGTTGATCGTCGTGCAGCCGGTGGATAGCGGCAAGCCCGCGCCGAGCGCCGCCTGACGCGCGGGCGCCTGACCCTGACCGGCGGGCAGCACGCAGCCCATGATGGCTTCGTCGATCTGCTCGGGTTTTAATCCCGCGCGTTCGACCGCCGCCTTCACCGCAGCAGCGCCAACCTGCGGCGCGGTCAGCGACGCGAAATCGCCCTGAAACGCGGCCATCGGCGTGCGCGCCGCCGACACGATGACGATCGGATCGTTCCTTGTCTCACTCATGTTTCAGCTCCTTGATGACGCCCTTGATCACGTCGGGAACGTCGCCCAAGCGTTCGGCAAGTGCCGCATCTGACGCGAGGACATCGTTTTCCGCGGAATGCGCGCCGCTGCGAGTCATCGCGGCAACGCACGACTGATAAACCGGATCGATCTCGGCCGGTGCGCCGATCATCATGCCCATGTTGCGCAGGCGGCCGTCGTGCACGCCGTAGGTCCAGCCGTGCACGGTGAGCTCCTGTCCGCGCGCCCATGCGTCCTGTACGACGGTCGTGCGGCAGACGTTGATGGTCTGCTCGATCGTGTTCAGCTCCACGAGACGGCGATGGCGCGCGTCGCCCATCGGCCATTCGTCGAGCAGCGCGCCGTGCTTTTCGCGCACGTCTTCGACATGGCGCAGCCAGTTATCGGCGAGACCGACGCGCCGCCCGACGAGCGCCGCGCCCACGCCCGAGCAGCCGTAATGGCCGACGACCATGATGTGCTTCACCTTCAGCAGATCGACGGCGAACTGGATCACCGACAGACAATTGAGATCGGAGTGCACGACGACGTTCGCGATGTTTCTGTGCACGAAGACTTCGCCCGGCGGCAAGCCGATGATCTCGTTGGCCGGCACGCGCGAGTCCGCGCAGCCGATCCACAGATATTCGGGCGTCTGCTGATGCGCGAGGCGCTCGAAGAAAGCGGCGTCTTCGGCGAGCTTGCGTTCGACCCATTCCTGATTGTTTGCGAACAGGTGAGCAAGCGGCGTTTTATCGTCAATGTGTTTCATGTTCGAAAGTCAAAAGCCGGACCGCGCGCTTCACGCGGCGCGCGCGTCCGATCGGCCGGGCTCGTCGAAACGCTCCGGGTAACGGATGCAGAATCGGACGTCCCGGTCATAGGGAAAGAAATCGGCGAGTTCGCCGCGCAGCAGTTGTTCCTTGTGATGCTGCCAGAACGCGGGATCGAAAAAATCCGCGTGATGACGCATGAACGCTTCGCGCACGCGCGGATCGCCGAGCAAAAATGTGCCGTACGTTTCGGGAAAGATATCGTGCGGCCCGACGGTATACCACGGTTCGACGGACAGCTCGTCCTCTTCCGTGCGCGGCGCAGGGACGCGGCGCACGTTGCAATCGGTCAGATACTCGATTTCATCGTAGTCGTAGAACACCACGCGACCGTGCCGCGTCACGCCGAAGTTCTTGTACAGCATGTCGCCGGGGAAGATGTTCGCCTGAATCAGCTGTTTGATCGCGTCGCCATATTCCTTGATGCCGTGATCGACGTCGTCGGCGTTGCCGTTCTGCAGGAAGAGATTGAGCGGCACCATGCGGCGCTCGATATACACATGCCGGATGACGAGCTTGTCGCCTTCGTATTCGATCATCGAAGGCGCTTCCTTTTCGAGTTCGCGGATGAGCGCGTCGTCGAGGCGCGCGACCGGCAGCGCGACGCTCGAATATTCGAGCGTATCGGCCATTCGGCCAACGCGATCGTGCCGCTTCACGAGCTGATACTTGTCCTGAATCTTCTGCCGCGTGGTTTCCTTCGGCGGCGGAAACGCGTCCTTGATGAGCTTGAACACGTAAGGAAACGACGGCAGCGTGAAGACGATCATCACGAGTCCCTTGATGCCCGGCGCGACGATGAACTTATCGCTCGAATGCGACAGATGATGCAGCAAGTCGCGATAGAAATCGTTCTTGCCCTGCTTCTGCAAACCGACCGACGTATAGATTTCGGCCTTCGGCTTGCGCGGCATGATCGTGCTCAGAAATTGCACGAACGCCGACGGCACTTCCATATCGACGAGAAAGTACGAATGCGAGAAGCTGAAGATGATGAGCACCTGCTCGCGCGAGAGCAGCACGGTATCGAGCGCGAGCAAGCCGGGCTTCGTATGCCGGATCGCGATGGCGAAGGGCAGCAGCGCATCGCCGTTGATGATCCGCCCGACGACATACGCCGCCTTGTTGCGAAAGAACAGCGACGAAAGCACATGAATCTGAAAGTTCGGCGCCGGCGTGATATCGCCGAAGGCTTCGCGCAGCGCCTGCATCACGCATTGCACGTCGCGCGGCAAATCCTCGAACGGCGGTTCCAACTGAAAGTTCGTGACGATGCGTTCGAGCGTCGCGGCGAGGCCGTCCTTTTCCGGGTAATACGCGCGATACGTCGGCTTTGCGGCGGGCTCGTCGTTCTCGATGTATTCCGTCGAAATGGCCGGCCGCACAAAGATGAAGTCATTGTTGAAGTACGAGCGATGCAGGATCTTGCAGCACACGGAATTGAAGAACGTTTCCGCGCATTCCGGCTGACGATGCGTCGTCAGCAAGCCGATGTAATGCAGCTTGATCTGCTGCCACACGTCGTCCTCGATATTCTCCGCGTCGTATTCGTCTTCGAGCGCCGTCACGCATTCCGTGACGCGATCGTCATACGACGCGATGCGATCGCGCGCCAGTTGTTGCAACGCGAGCCAGTCGCCGCGCTCGAATAGCTCCTTCGCCTTGATCGCGGCTTCGCGGAACACGCGGTAATGATGCTCGAAGCCTTCGAGTATCGTCTTGGCGACATCGAAGCCGATTTGCGACGAGAGCAGCTTGGGGAAATGATTCATATCGACCCTGCGCTTCCTGTGCGGGCGTCACGCGTTATGCCGCTTTGGGTTTGCGTGCACGCTTTTCCGCGCCCGCCGCGAGCAGCGCGCGGCCCTGTTCCTCATACGCGGAAAGTTCGGCGAGCGTCGTGTTCAAGTCTTCGAGCTGACGCTGCAGCACTTCGCGATGCGCCGCGATCGTATCGACGAAAGCCTGTAGCTGCGTCGCGGTGCCGGTAGGTGAGTCATACAGATCGAGCAGCGTGCGGATTTCCGACAGCGTGAAACCGAGCCGCTTGCCGCGCAGCGTGAGCTTGAGGCGCGTGCGATCGCGCGCCGAATACACACGCCGCAGGCCGTTCGAGCCTTCGCGCTTCGGCGCGAGCAGCCCCTGATCTTCGTAAAAGCGAATGGCGCGCGGCGTAATGTCGAACTCGCGCGCCAGTTCGGTGATCGTGTAATGCGTCGGTTGGGTCATTGCCGGCCGGCAGCGCAAATGCGCGCGCAACGTTAGAATGGACGTTTACGTTATCGTCAACTTGGCCAAATTGCAACGCGGCGCAAACCCGGAGACAGGCACCGAATGAACGCACTCGAACACCAGCTCGACTATGTTTTCGCGGACCGGCTGCCCGAATCGGGCGGCGTCATGGAAGTGGCGCCGGGCGTGTTCTGGCTGCGCATGCCGCTGCCGTTCGCGCTCGATCACATCAATCTGTGGCTGCTCGCCGATGAAATCGACGGTGTAAAAGGCTGGACCGTCGTCGATTGCGGCATTTCGAGCGATACGATCCGCGCGAACTGGGAGCGCGTGTTCGATTCCGTGCTCGATGGAAAGCCGGTGCTGCGTGTGATCGTCACGCATTGTCATCCGGATCATCTGGGACTTGCCGACTGGATCTGCACGGGCGGCGACAAGAATCGATGGAACGTGCGCCTGTGGATGTCGCTCGGCGAATACGCGATGGGCCGCGTGATGGCCGCCGGCGACGGCTCGAACGCGGGCGGCGAGCGCGCGGCGGCGCATTTCGCGGCGCACGGCCTGTCCGACGAAGCGTCGCTCGATGCGCTGCGCAAGCGCGATAGCTATTACCCGACGCTCGTGCCGTCGATTCCGGCGGAATATCGGCGTATCCGCGATGGCGATGTCATGCGTATCGGCGCGCGCAATTGGGAAGTGGTGTCGGGCTACGGCCATTCGCCGGAGCACAGCGCGCTTTTCTGCGCCGCCGACAAGTTGCTCATTTCCGGCGACATGGTGTTGCCGCGCATTTCGACAAACGTGTCGGTGTTCGCGGTCGAGCCGGAAGGCAATCCGCTTGCGCTGTATCTGGAATCGCTCGGCCGCTACGAAACCATGCCCGCCGATACGCTCGCGCTGCCCTCACACGGCAAGCCGTTTCGCGGCGTGCAAACGCGCATCGGGCAATTGCGCGAGCATCATCGCGCGCGGCTGGCGGAAGTGCGCGACGCGTGCGCTCAAAAGCCATGCAGCGCCGCAGACATCGTCCCTATCATGTTCAAGCGCAAGCTCGATATCCATCAGATGACGTTCGCGCTCGGCGAAGCGCTCGCGCATCTGAACCTGCTTTGGCTCGATGGCACGCTGAAACGTCAGACCGGCGCTGACGGCGTGATCCGCTTCACGCCGGCCTGACTTCGCTTACTGCACGGAAACAGCGCCGAAATTCACGCGCCCGAACGGACTCACGTTATAGCCGCTGACGTTCGCGCGCGTGAGCGCCGCCGCCGTCGGATAGACGAGCGGAATCCACAGCGCCTGATCGTGGATGATCTTCTGCGCGTCGACATACGACTTCGTGCGTTTGGCGACATCGGCGGTCGACTTGCCATCGGCGATGAGCTTGTCCAGTTGCGGATCGCAATAGCGCGCGAAGTTGATGCCTGACTTCACCGCGTTGCAACTGAAAAGCGGCGACATGTAGTTGTCCGGGTCGCCGTTGTCGCCGGCCCAGCCCATGAACAGCATGTCGTGCTGACCCTGCTTCGCCTGCTTGATGAGTTCGCCCCATTCGATCACTTTCACCTGCGCCTTCACGCCGATTTTCGCGAGATCGGCTTGCAGCAATTCCGCGCCCGCCTTCGGATTCGGATTGAGCACGCTGCCGTTCGGGCGTACCCAGATCGTCGTGTCGAAACCGTTCGGAAAGCCCGCATCGGCGAGCAGCTTCTTCGCATCGGCGGATGAATATTTGTACGCCTCGATGCTCTTGTCGTAACTCCACGTATTCGGCGGATACGGATTCACCGCTTGCGTCGCCGTGTTGTCGAACACGGTCTTCATGTAGGTCGTGCGATCGAAGGCCATGTTGATCGCCTGACGCACCTTCGGATTGTCGAGCGGCTTCTTCTGCGTGTTGAGCGCGACGAACGCCGTCATGAACGCGGGCGCTTCGCTCACCTTCAGCGACTTGTCCTTCTTCGCGTCGATGACGTCCTGCGGCTTCGGCGACAGCGCGATCTGGCATTCGCCCGCCTTGATCTTCTGCGCGCGCACGGCGGCGTCGGGCGTGATCGCGTAGATCAGCCGGTCGATCTTCGGTTTCGCGCCCCAGTACGACGGATTCACGTCGTAGCGGATGACCGAATCTTTCGTGTAGCTCTTCAGCACGAACGGGCCGGTGCCGATCGGCTTGCTGTTCAGATCGACCCGCTGGTTCGCCTTCAGCAGCTTGTCCGCATATTCGGCCGAATAGATCGATGCGAAGCCCATCGTGAGGATCGGCACGAAGGTCGCGTTCGGCTCGTTGAGCTCGAACTTCACGGTATGGTCATCGACTTTCGATACGGCCTTGATGAGCTTCACGAGGCCCATCGACTGCGCGTGCGGAAAGCCGCTCGCGCCAGCGATCTTGTGCCACGGATTGTCGTCCGAGAGCATGCGCGAGAACGTGAACACGACGTCGTCGGCACTGAGCGGGCGCGTCGGCTTGAAGTAATCGGTCGTCTGAAACTGAACGTTCGGACGCAGATGGAATGTGTACGTGAGCCCGTCGCTCGTCACGTCCCACTTTTCCGCGAGCGAGGGCACGACCTTCTTCGCGGCTTCGTCGTAGGAGACGAGCGTATTGAAGATGACATCCGCCGATGCGTTGGTCGTTACGAGCGAATTGAATTGCACGACATCGAAGCCGTCCGGGCTCGATTCGGTGCAGACGGTGAGCGGCTTGGACATCGCGAGCATCGGCGCGGCGAGCATGGCCATCGCGGCGGCCGCGGCGAAGAGTTTCAGACGCATGAGATCTCCCGTGATCTTCATTTTTGTTCGTGGATGAGCTTGAGCACGCGCAGCAAGCGACGCGCCCGGCGCGGCCAGATTAGCGGATGCATCCGTCGACGACAACGATCCGATCGGCATACGCTTATTCCGCGGGTTGCCGAAACGGGGCGCATCGGGCTAAACTTGCGCCTTCTTTGGGGAGTAGCCTTCCTTCGCGAGCGAAGGAGAACGCGTCAACATCCTCGGCCCTGCTGCCGTGGCGCGTTCGACCGGAACGGTTTGGCGAGACCATCGATGCGCTATGTCGTTCCTGGCCGGACGGCGCGTGGCGCATCGTGGTTCGCTCGACGTCCGGCCGTGGAATCATCGTGTCCCCACAACTACAACATCCCCGTTTCCCGCGCACGCTCGCGCACCCGTCGCATGTTTCGATGCGAGGTGCCGCATGACGATGCTCTTTCTCGAACTCGCGCTGATGCTCGCGATCATCCTGGTCGCGGCGGAGCTATTCACGAATGCGCTCGAACATCTCGGCGAACGGCTCGGCATTTCCGAAGGCGTGACCGGATCGCTGTTCGCGGCGGTCGGCACGGCATTGCCCGAGACGACGGTGCCGATCATCGCGCTGCTCGGCGGCACGACGAGCCGTGCGGTCAACGAAGAGATCGGCGTCGGCGCGATTCTCGGCGCGCCGCTTATGCTCGCGACGCTTTCGACGTGTCTGATGACGTTCGCGATCCTCAAGTCGCGCGGCATGAGCGGGCGCATCGTGCCGGAGCGCAGCGGCTTCGTGCGCGATCTGAACTTCTTTCTGGTCGCGTTTCTCATCGCGTGCGCCGCGATGTTCGTGCCGCATCACGCGTGGCAAGTGCGCGCGTTGTTCGCGGTCGGGCTCGTCGCGCTCTATATCGTTTATGTGATTTCGACATTCAAGGCTTCGGCGAAGCTCGTCGAGGGCGGACACGGAACGGAAGCGCCCGAGGCCTTGTTCGCTTCGCGTCTCGGTTTGAAAACGTCGCTCGGCACGATCATGCTGCAGTTTTTCTTCGGCATCGCGCTGCTCGTCGGCGGCGCGAAGGGCTTCATTCACGGCGTCGAGGGCGTGTCGCATGCGCTGGGAATTTCGGCGCTGCTGCTGTCGCTCATCATCATTCCGATCGCGACGGAACTGCCCGAGAAAGTGAACAGCATTCTGTGGGCGCGCCGAGGAAAGGACACGCTCGCGTTCGGCAACATCACCGGCGCGATGGTGTTTCAAGGGACGTTGCTGCCGGCCATCGGCATCATGCTGACGCCGTGGGAGCCGCGTATCGAAGTGCTGACGGGCGTGCTCATCACGCTCGCGGCGGCGGCGTGGCTGCGCTTCAATGCGAAGGAGAACGGCGTCGTGCTGTGGGCGCTGCTCGGCAACGGCGTGCTGTACGCGGCCTATCTCGCGTTGACGCTCGGGCGCTGACAAAGCTGCGGCACAAAGAAGAATGCCCGCGCGAGGCGGGCATCGAAGAGCGAAGCAGCGCGCCGAGAAAACCGGCACGTCGTTCTTGTTGTTCTTATAGGGGTTATCGGCACGTGCGCCGATAACTTTAGTGCCGTCCGTCAATTAATCGACGATGTAAATCGCGCGCCGATAAAACTCGCCGATGTGCTGTTCCAGCGCATACGGCGCGAGCGCGTCGGCGAAGAGGCGCAGTTCGGCTTGTCCGTGCTGGCCGTTCAGCGCTTCGATGACGTCCTTGCCGAGATCGGCATAGGCGATCGGCGCGTCGGTCGTCTTCTTCGCGTACGCGAGATCGCGAATGCGCCAGCCGGCGTCCGTCAGCAGCTTCGACACATACGCGAGACGCTCCGCATCGGTCGCGCCCGGCTGCAGCGGATGCGTCTTGTCGCCCCACAGATTGCAGCCGAGCTGGAACACGAGCGAGCGCGACGCCTGACGCAGCTTCTTCAGATAAGCGACCGCATACGCCGGAAAGTCGTGCGCGCCGGTCACATATTCGCGGTCGAAATCCGCGCCCGCGTGATGCAGCACATTCAGATGCAAAAGCACGTCGATGTTCGACAGCTTGTCGAGGCCATCGAAGGGCAGCGCTTCGTGATGCACGTCGACATTGCCGATCGAGAAGGCATCGCCGAGTTCGCGCAGGAACCTCGCGTGTTCGGCGTTCGCTTCGATCGCCGTCACGCGCGCATCGGGATGCGCATGCGCGATCGTGTACGTGAAGAAGCCCGTATTCGCGCCGAAGTCGGCCCAGCGCTCGCCGGCTTGCGGCGCGCGATGCGCGAGAATCCAGTCGAGGCGGTTGCGGTCGCCGCGCCATTGGCTCTGAATGGTCTCCTGATAACCGAGCGTACTCGCGACGAAGTCGGGGATCGTCTGATACCCCGAGTGCTTGGAGACTTCTCCGTAGAGTTGAGCGAGCCGCTCCTTGACTGCGGTGGCGCCAGAGGTCATTTCCATAGTTCCTTGTAAAAGATTCGCCAGCTGTCGCTTGCGAGATAGACGTCGCCGGCCAGGGCGCGCAACGCGGCGCCCGCGAGACGCGCTTCGCTGCCATAGCGATGCACGGTCGTCCGGCGCCGGCGCCATGTGTTCACGATGCCGCCCGTCCACAGATACGTGGCGTGGCGTGCGCGCGAAAGGCGCCGGCCTTGATAAGCGGTTGCATCTTCCGTCGCCCAGTCGCCCACGAAAGCTTCGACGATGCCGCAGTCGTGGTTCAGGCACAGGTCGAGCGGTCCCCACGGACGGGGATTCATTTCGATGAAGTACGCGCCGTCGTCCCCGACGATGCATTCGATCATCGCGAAGCCGAAATAGCCGCATTGCGAAAGCGCCTGCCGCAGCTTCACGCCGATATCGCTCGCATGAAAATCGGCGGTGCGCGCGAGCACGATCGACTTGCCGCCGGGCTGCTGCGCGAGGTTTTCCTGCGACGAGCAGAAGACTTCGCCCGTGCGCGCGAAATAGGCGAGCAGATAAAAGCTGCGTCCCGTCACGAAGTGCTGAAAGAAATAGTGCGACGGATCTTCGCTCGCCTTGAAAGCGGCGAGGTCCGCGTCGCTTTTCACGAGCACCGGATAAAGCACGCGCTTGCCGTCGACGTTGCATTTCGGCTTGGCGACGAAAGGCACCACGGCATCGTCGATGCCCGCGTATTCGGGCGGCGGCGCGATGCCTTCGCGCGCGAAGAACTCGGTGGCGCTCGCCTTGTTCGTGAGCTTCGCGTACAGCGACGGATCGACGAGCGGCACATGCACGCCGTCGATGGATTCCAGCGCTTCCTTGTGATTCAGCAGGAAGGTGTTGAAGAATTCGGAGATCGGCACGAGCGTCACGCGGCGCGCGCCGAACTTCGCCTTCGCCTGCGCGATATAACCGGCGAGCAGCGGGACCGAGAGCGTGTCGTTTTCGCGCACGGCGACCACGAGATCGCGATACGCGCTCGACAGAACCTGATCGGCGGCCGAACGGGCGATCACCGCCGCCTGTTGCCCGAGCTTGCCGATCGCGCGCAGCAGCGCGACGACGGCGCGATCGTTGGTGCCGCTGAAGAGAAGAAACACGTGCATGGGTCGATCCTGCGTGCGCCGGGCTGCCGGGCCTTAGACGTTGGCCGCGCGGATCACGTCCACGACGCGCTCGACGTCGCGGTCCGCGAGCGCCGGATAGATCGGCAGGCACAGCACCTTGCGCGATGCTTCCTGCGCGTTCGGCAGTCGGCTCGGCTGCGCGGAGGGCAGGCCGCGATACATCGGGAAATCCGAAATCAGCGGATAAAAATAGCGGCGGCCGAAAATCTCGTGATCGCGCAGACGCTGATACAGCTCGTCGCGCGTCAGCTTGTAGTCGCTTTGCACGAGCACTGGGAAATACGAGTGGTTCGTCGCGCCGCCCGCGAGACCGGGCAGTGGCACGATGCCGTCGACGTCGGCGAGCAGGGTGCGATACAGCGCGTCGATCTCCTGACGGCGCGCGAGCGCGCGATCGATGTGCTGAAGCTGCAACAGGCCGAATGCCGCATTGATTTCGCTCATCTTGCCGTTGATGCCGGCCGCGACCACGGTCGTCTCGTTGACGAAGCCGAAGTTCTTCAGATGGTCGATGCGCTGCTTCACCTTCGCGTCCGGGCAGACGATCGCGCCGCCCTCGAACGTGTTGAAGACTTTCGTCGCGTGGAAGCTCAGCACCGACAGGTCGCCGTGCGTGAGGATGCTGCCCGCCTCGTTGCGCACGCCGAACGCGTGCGCGGCGTCGTAGATCACCTTCAAGTTGTAGTTGTCGGCGATCGCCTGGATCGCTTCGACGTCGCACGGCTGGCCGTAGCAGTGCACCGGCATGATCGCGGTGGTCTGCGGCGTGATGGCGGCTTCGATCTGACGCGGATCCAGATTCAGCGTGACCGGGTCCACGTCGACGAACACCGGCTTGATGCCGTTCCACAGCAGCGAATGCGCGGTCGCGACGAACGAATACGGCGTGGTGATCACTTCGCCCGTGATGCGCAGCGCCTGCAGCGCGGTGACGAGACCCATCGTGCCGTTCGAGAACAGCGCGAGGTGCTGCACGCCGAGGTATTCGCACAGCGCCTGTTCGAGCTGCTGATGAAACGGGCCGCCGTTGGTCAGCGTCTTGTTTTCCCAGATCTTCTCGAGATACGGAACGAATTCGTCGAGCGGCGGCAGATGCGGCTGCGTGACGAAGATACGCTCGTCGATGGCGGGCTGCTCGCGAAAGAGAGGAATGGCGCTCATGATCAACCTTGCGTGGTGGCTGCTGAATTCGCTGCGGCGGGCGCGGCGGCGAGGAGTTCGGTATCGAAAGATTCGGCGGGCAGGCCGGCGCACCAGCGCTGCCACATGTGACGAAGCGCGTGGCTCATGCTCGCGGCGATCACGTCCGGACGGAAGCGCGCCGATTCCGAGCAGCGCTCGCGCATGCCGGTGCGCAGGGCCGCGAGCGCATTCAGATCGCTTGCGTACGCGACGCCCTTCGCGACGAATTCATCCGCGTCGCGTGCGATGAACGATTCGAGTCCGACCTGGCTCATCAACGTGCCGCCCGCGCGGCCGGGCATCGTGTCGCCGAGCAGCGTCAGCGTCGGCACGCCCATCCAGAGCGCGTGCAGCGTCGTCGTGCCGCCCGCATACGGGAAGGTGTCGAGACACAGATCGACCTGATGATGCTGCTGCAGATACACCGACACGTTCGAGCGCTTGAGCAGCGCAAGCCGGTCCGCGGCGATGCCTTCTTCGGCGAACCACTTGCCCAGTTCGGCGACGGCGCTGTCGTCGGGCATCGCGCCCATCAGCATCTTCGAATCCGGCACGGCGTGCAGCACGCGCGCCCACAGCGCGATCACCTCGCGGCGCAGCTTCGACACGCGGTTGAAGCTGCCGAACGTGACGTAGCCCTTGTGGAGCGCGGGCAGCAGATTGACCGGCGGCGAATTCGCATCGGGCAGGAACGGCGCCGCCGCCGGCAGGTACGCGATCTTTTCGACGAACTGGTCGTCGATCGGCGAGAAATCCGGCGTGCGGTTCGCGAAGTAATAGTCGATGGCGCTGACGCCGGTCGTCTGCGGATAGCCGATCCACGACGCCTGGACCGGCGCGGGCTTGCGTGCGAAGGCGCGCAGGCGGTTGCGGCCGGTATGGCCCGACAGGTCGATCAGGATATCGATGCCGTCGGCGCGCACTTTCTCGACGAACGCATCGTCCGACAAGCCCGAGACGACGTTCCAGCGTGGCGCGTGGCCGCGCAGGCGCTGCGTCGTCGAATCCTCGCGCGCATGGGTGCTGTAGACGTGAATCTCGATGCCCGGATCCTTCGCGAGCAATGCGAGCACGGGTTCCAGAAACGATGCGACGGCGTGGCGGAACAAGTCGCCGGACACGAGACCGACGCGCAGCGTCTTGTGCGGATCCTTCGCGTTCTCGTGCGCGCGCCACAGGCGGCGCGCCGGATCGCCGTGACGGCGGTCGAATTCGCGATGTTCGTCGAAGAGCGCGACGGGCGTCAGATCGGTACGGTGCGTGAGGCAGAACAGCAGATTGCTGTGCGAAATGAAGTCGATCGGGTTGCACTCGAGCGCCTTGCGGAAGGTGCCTTCGGCGCGCGCGATCTGACCGTCGTCCATCAGCACGACGCCGAGCGCGCCGTGCATGTCGCCGTTTTTGGGCGCGAGCTCGATCGCCCGTTCGCAGGCTTCGATGGCTTCGGCGTGACGGCGCATCGCCGACAGCGACACGCCGAGCACGCGATGCGCTTCCGCGTGATTCGGGTCGCGCGCGATCACCAGACGGCACTGCCGCTCGGCGCCGACGTTGTCGCCATGAACCTGCAGCGCGCTCGCGAACAGCATGCGCGAATGCTGGTCCGCGGGCTCCAGCTCGACCGTGCGGCCGAGCGGCTCGATGGCTTCGACGAAGCGGCCGTGCGAGTACAGCGCCAGGCCGAGCGAACGCTGCGCGCCGACGTGATGCGGATAACGTTCGACGAGCACGCGCGCCAGCTTGATCGCTTCGTCGTGGCGGCCCTTGTTGTAAAGCGACGCGAACTGGTTCAGGTCCTGCGGCGTGGGATTGCCGCGCTTGCCGGCGGTCGATTGTGACGCGTCGTCCGCGCTGCCATCGACGGTCTTCGGCGCGAGGCGCGCGAGCTGCGAGGCCTCGGCGAGCACGGCCGCCGCGTAGCCATTCGGGTGCGACAGGCGCTCGATCAGGCCGTCCATCGCCGGACCGCGCGCGCCGCGCTGCTGCGCCATTTCAACCGCGAACCAGGCAGCCTGCGTCTGATTGGTGCGCGCGAGCGCGTCGATGTACGAGACCCAGTACTGGCCGTTGTCCGGACGCAGGCCGAGCACGGATTCGAACAGCGGCACCGCGTCGTCCGGACGTTGCGTCTGGATAAAGAGAACCGCGAGGTTGTACAGCACGTCCGCGTGATCCGGCTTGTGATCGAGAATCGCGCGATAGAGCGCTTCGGCGTCGGCATGATTGCCGGCGTGATGATTCTCCAGCGCCGACTGCATGACGGTCGCGATGTCCTGCTCGAACTGTTGCTCCGGCGTCAGCGTCGTGGCGTCCGGAACCTGTAGGGAAATGCTCATGATCTTCGGCGTGCTCCTTGCGATTGAACTGATTATCCAAGCGAGGCCGCCAAACCGAAGCGCGGAGATGAGCGGGAAAGCCGCCGTAATTCGGGGGATCGCCAGCGGGCGAAAAAATGCCCGCGTGAAGCGGGCATCGGGGGAAAACTGAAGCGAAAGCGCGGTGTTTCTAGAACCGCGCGCCTTGCTGGTAGCGGTTGACGGCGTTCACGCGCTTCATCGCCGCGTGATATTCGGCGGCGAGACCGGTGCGGGTCGCGCTCGCGTCCGCGAGCACGGCAGCGTCGATACCCTGGATTTCGCGGATTTTCGCGAGCGCCTGCGGGCTCTGCTCGCGCGTCAGCGCCTGCAAAAGCGGCGTGCGCGCGGCATCGAGCTCCGCTGCGCGCGGCCAGTCCGCGAGCGTGGCCGCCGTTTCCATGTCTTTCGTCAGTGCGAACAGTTGTTCGACGAGAGCGTCCTGGTTCATCGTGCCGGTTCTCCGCTTTTAGGACTTGTTGGTCGCCATCGCGCCTGCGCTGTTCGTGCCGCCGAAGAGCGCCGTCAGATATTGCGTGTTCTGGTTCATGCTCGCCATCAGCGTATTGAGCGCCGTGAACTGCGCGTTGTAGTCCGACGTGAGCTGCGCGGCGTAGTTGGTCAGCGTCGTCTGCTGCGTCGAGATGTTGGCGAGATCCTTGTTGATCGAATCCGTCTCGGACGTGAGCAGGCCGCCCGTGCTCAGATAGCTCGAAATCTTGTCGGTCAGCTGCGCGCCGACGCCGTTGATCGCGTTGAAAAGCTGCGACACGCCGGTTGCGTTGTTCGTCAGCGCGTCGGTGAGCTTGTCGCTGTCGATGGTCAGCGTGCCGGCCGGCTGCTCCGCGGTCGCATCGAGCGACGAAACCTGGCTGATGCCGAGCGACGCCAGCGAGATCGAGCCGCTGCCCTTGCCGACCGCGCTGCCGATGATCGCCGAAAGCTGATTCTTGATCGTGTTGACCGCCGAGTTGCCGAGCAGCACGCCGCCCTGCGAGCCCGCGGACGCGCTGCTGTTGAACGACGTATAAGAGTTGATCGTCGAGACGACCGTGTTGTAGAGGCTGACGAAGTTCGAAATCGCGCTCGAAATCGACGACGTGTCCTGCGAGATCGTGACCGTCTGCGTGCTCGCCGGGGTCGTCACCGCCGCCGGCGTGAGGTTCAGCGTCACGCCCTTGATCGCGCTCGTGACCGTGTTGCTCGAACTCGTGCCCGCGACGCCGCCGACCTTGTACATCGCGTCCTGCGCGGTCGCGCTTTGCGACCAGCCGTTGGTGACGGAATCGTCGGAAATCGTGGACGCCGCGCCGTTTGCGCCGGCCGTCGACGAGACCCCGAGCTTGTTCAGGTCGCTGCCGCTGGCCGCGCCGGTGATCGTGGTCGAGATGACGTTCGACGCGCCCGTCGACGTGGAGTTGAGCACCAGATGCTGGCCGTCCGTGCCGGTCACGATCGTCGCGCTCACGCCCGGATTGCCGGACGCGTTGTTGATCGCGGCGGCGATGCCCGAAAGCGTGTTGTTGCTGCTCGTGATGTTGATCGACATCGACTTGGAGCCGACGCTGATCTGCATCGTGCCGGTGCCGAGCTTTTCGTCCGTTGCGAAGCCGGTCGACGTCAGCGATTGCGCCTTCGCTATCTGCGAGACCGTCACGTCGTAGCTGCCCGCCACGGCGCCGGCGGCGCCCGATGCGGTGATGCCGGTGCCCGTCACGTTGGTCGTGAAGGTCGACATCAGCGAGCCGTCGGTCAGGCTCGTCATCGTAGTTTGCAGCGTCGAGAGCGCCGACGACAGCGTGCCGATCGCCGAGAGCTTCGTGTTGTCGTTCGATTGCGCGGCGGCGAGCGATGCGCTCTGGCCGGCCGTTTTCGCGTTGACCATCGCGGTGACGAGCGCGTTGACGTCCATCGACGAGTTGCCCGTCGCGCCGCTGATGATGGATTGCGCTGCTTCGGCAAGCGCCGCGTTCGCGGACGCCTGGGTCTGCGCGGCGGTCGCCGCCGTGGTGGCCGTACTGATCGTGGACATCGGGTAACTCCGTGTATCGCGCTGTCGCCTGATTGCGCGTGATCGCAGTCAACTGCTCGTTGCGGGAAACAAACTCTTCCGTGTGCGCTCGTGGGCGCGGGCGCACACGCAAGAGATCGAAACGTGGTTTCGTCGCCGGGACGGCCCGACGCCGGATCTTCGGGATGAAGATCCGGCGTCGGGTGCTACCTTGGCGTACCGCTTAGCCGAGGAGCTTCAGAACTTGCTGCGGCAGGGAGTTCGCTTGCGCGAGCACCGAGATACCAGCCTGTTGCAGCACTTGAGCCTTGCTGAGGTTCGCCGTTTCCTGCGCGAAGTTCGCGTCGGTGATCTGCGACTGAGCCGACGACAGGTCGGTCGATTCAGCTTGCTGCGACGAAGCGATTGCGCTCAGACGGTTCTGGGCTGCACCCAGCGTTGCCTGCACGTTGTTCAGCGTCTGCAGTGCGTTGTCGATCGAGACCAGCGCGACGTTGGCGCCCGTCGTGGTGCTGATGTCGAGGTTCGCGACCGTGTCCGGCTTGTTGATCTTGTTGATCGACGCGTTGAGGGTGGTGATCGCGGAGCTCACGGATGCGCCCATCGAACCGGCAATGCTCGTGCTGAACGTCAGCGTGTTTTCGTGCGGTGCTGCAGCCGTGCCCGTGCCTGCGGTGCCCGAGCCGAAGATGGCCGTGACGGCCGTCGAGCTCAGCGCGACGTTGTTCTGGTCGGTGAACGAGAAGCCGCCCTTGCCGTCCGACAGCACGTTGATCGAGGTGATCGTCGCGCCGGAAGAGGCGTAGGCGCCGCTCGACGACAGCGACAGGTTCGAGAACGTGCCGAGCGTGTTGCCCTTCTGCACCATGCCGCCGCCGAGCGAGTTCGCGCCCATGTCTTGGCTCAGGTCCAGATTGATCGTCTGACCGACGTTCGCGCCGACCTGGAAGCTCAGGCTGCCAGCCGAACCGTCAAGAATGTTGCGGCCGTTGTACGTCGTTTGCGAAGCGATACGGTTCACTTCGGCGATCTGCTGCGAAACTTCCTTCTGCAGCGAAGCCTGGTCGCTCGACGAGAGCGAGCCGCTCGCGGCTTGCACGGCCAGCGTACGGATACGCTGCAGGCTGGAGGTCATCGACGAAAGCGCGCTCGAAGCCGTCTGGGCAATCGACACACCGTCGTTCGCATTCGAAACGCCCTGGTTCAGGCCGTTGATCTGCGTTTGCATCCGGTTCGAGATCGCGAGACCTGCTGCGTCGTCAGCAGCGCTGTTGATGCGCTTGCCCGACGAGAGGCGGGTGATCGCCGAAGACAGCGCGCTTTGCGTGCCGTTGAGGTTCTGCTGTGCAACCAGCGAGTTGATGTTGCTGTTGATACCGATCATTTTGTTCTCTCCTGGGAGACTGTATCTGGCTTTGGCTAAAGCACCGAGTAAGTTGCCTGGCGGTCCTGCGCTCGGTGATAGCCGGCCGCCTACTTGTGGTTATCGGGCCCCTCGAAAAAAACTTAAGGCCCGCGCAAACGATTTGTGTAACGAATTCTGTTGCGAGGCCGCGAAGCCTTGCCCGGCAAGGCGCCGATTTCGCGCGTATGCTTTTTGGTCCCTCACGACGCATTCGGAGCGCACATGCAGACACGCAATATCGGCACATCGGAACTGAAAGTTGCGCCGCTCGTCTTCGGCGGCAACGTGTTCGGCTGGACTGCCAACGAGCGCACGTCGTTCTCGATCCTCGACGCGTTCGTCGACCACGGCCTGAATTTCATCGATACAGCCGACGTCTATTCCGCCTGGGTCGACGGGCATCAGGGCGGCGAATCGGAGACGATCATCGGCAAGTGGTTCAGGGAAAGCGGCAAGCGCCACCAGGTCGTGCTCGCGACGAAAGTCGGCAAGCTGTCCACGCGCGCCGGGCTCTCGGCGGCGAACATCGCGGCGGCCGTCGACGATTCGCTGCGGCGTCTCAAGACCGATTACATCGACGTCTATTTCTCCCATTACGACGACGAAACCACGCCGCTCGACGAAACCCTCGACGCGTATCAGACGCTCATCAAGGCGGGGAAGGTGCGGGTGATCGGCGCGTCGAACTACACGGGCGAGCGGCTAGAAGAGGCGTTGAAAGTCGCGAAGGATTCGGGCTTGCCGGCGTATCAGATTCTGCAACCCGAATACAACCTCTACGACCGCGAGGGCTACGAGACCGGTCTCGAACCGGTGGCAGAACAGCACAAGATCGCCGTCGTGCCGTATTACGCGCTCGCGAGCGGCTTTCTGTCGGGCAAATATCGGTCGAAGGCGGACACGCAGCACAAGGCGCGCGGCTCGCGCGTCGAAAAGTATCTGACACGGCGCGGCCTCGAGATTCTCGACGCGCTCGACGAAGTCGCGAAACGCAACGACACGACGCCCGCGACGGTCGCGCTCGCGTGGATGATCGCGCGCCCGAGCGTGACGGCGCCGATCGCCAGCGCCACGTCGGTCGCGCAACTGGAGAGCTTGGCCGCCGCGACGCGCCTGCAACTCGCAGCCGACGATATCCATCTGCTCGACGAAGCCAGCGCGTGGCAGAAATAGTTCTGTTGCATCAACGAGTTGGCCGGCGCGCGGGAGTTGGCAATGGCGCGGTGTTCTGGTAACATCGCGCCCGAATCGAGAAATGTGCCCGATTTCCTGCCTTCGCCGCTGAAAATGACAACGTCAACCAACAGCGGCGAACGGCTCTGAAACGCGCCTTCGTGTGGTTCTTTCGAAAGCGCCTGCCGCTTCCGCGGCTGAATCTCAACGCTCTCTTTTCCGGCCTCCGTGGCCGCTTTGCTCGTGTCCGTCGCGCCGTTCTCACGTCCGGCGGACGATCGGAGTGCCGGGGCGCGGCAACTCGCAGTCGTCGCGCGCTTGAAAATACGTTTAGCAAACCAGGATTTACATGACCACTATCGTCCTCAAAGAAAACGAGCCGTTCGATGTCGCGATTCGGCGTTTCCGCCGCACCATCGAGCGCAATGGCCTGATCGCCGAACTGCGCGAGCGCCAGTCGTACGAAAAGCCGACCACCGAGCGCAAGCGCAAGAAGGCCGCCGCTGTCGCGCGCCTGCGCAAGCGCCTGCGCAGCCAGATGCTGCCGAAGAAGATGCACTAAGCGTCTTGTTCGGGCGAGGGTTTACGGATCCTCGCGCCGAACGGCAAAACGGCGGTGCGACCCGTAAGGGCGCACCGCCGTTTTCGTTTCTATTGCCTTTTTTAGCGAGGGCGCTCAGACGAACGCGTGACGCCTGCCAAGCGCCGCGAGCAACGCCGGCCACTCTTCGATTTCGGCGTAGTCGTGAACTTCCTCCAGCTCGATCAGCAGATCGATGATGTTCGGATCGTAGGCATTCACGTTCGATGCGTAGAGCGCCCGCAGCAGACCGCCGTCCCGCGCATGCCGATAGTAGGAAATGCCGACGCCTTCCAGCTCCGGCTCGTACACATCGTCGCGCACGAGCGACCCGATCGCGCACTTGCGGCCTTCCGGACTGCGAAGCCTGCACGAACCGTTGTCGTCTTCCGAGACCGCGCGCTGCGTCAGCAAGTGCTCGCTGACGCGCTCGTAAATGTCCTTCGGGCTCAACATCGTAATAGGGCTCAACATCACAGCACCTGCAATATCACGCGGCCGTTTTAAGAAGTTCGGCTGACAACCCGAACTGACGCGCGATCGACGTCAAACGCTCGCGCCATTCCCATTTGCCGAAGACGTCATGCACGTTCTGCAGGCACGACAGCAGCTCGACGGTGTTGGGATCGAACACGTTGATGCGCGAACGGAGCAGCGCGCGCTTCAGCGCCACGACGCCGACATCCATGTACGCCGGCACCTGCTCGGGCGGCTTCGCGATGAAGCGAATGGGCACGCCTTCCATCGCGGTGACATAGTCGCGCGGCTTGATGAAGCTCCCGACAGGGCAGCCGCCGCAGTATCCGCGATAGGCGCCGCCGCCCCGCGGCAGCAAAGCCGCTTGCCCTTGTCCGAAAAGATGCTGGACTGCGCTGTTGAAAATCTCCTGATGCGTCAGGAAGTTCAAGCTTTTCATGATCTTCTCCCCTGCGCCCCTGCGCAGCGGCCATACGTTTAAGTATTCGAGAACCTGCACCTGCTTACCGAAAGCGGCAGCGTCGTTGCAAATGTGGCGCAACAGAATCGACGCTCGCCGCCCGGCCTCTGCTCCGAGCACGGCGGTTTTCCCGGCCTGGGCGTGTGGTCTGACTGCGCCCTGTGTGCTCGCGTCGGATTTCTACACTCAGTGACGATCCGTACACCGTCAGTTATAACGGTTCGGAACGGTAAAAAGGTGCGCCAGCGCACGCGAGGAAGCCATTTTTACACGGCTCGTACGTTCGTGCAGTGCGGAAAACCCGGCCAAAAGCCTTGCAGTTCGGGCAATTGCGCGTGCTTCACTGCAAAAAAAACGTCATCTATAAGGATTTACCCTAGATCGCGTAAATTACGCTATACGATGTTGTCAAAAGGCAAAATTTTTCCGCATAGGAATCGATCAAAGCGGGGTTTTTGCAACGGTCTTCCGTTTTGTCTTAGGTTTTTCTCGCGACATGCAACCCACGGCGTGATCGTTGACCATGCCGGTGGCCTGCATGAACGCGTAGCAAATCGTCGTGCCGACGAACTTGCAGCCGTATTTCTTGAGCGCCTTGCTGAGCGCGTCCGATTCCGGCGTGGACGCGGGCGTGGGATTTTTCGCATCGCGCGGCGTGTCGATCGTTTTGCCGGCGACGAACGACCAGACGAAATCCGCGAACGAGCCGTGCTCTTGCTGGATCTGCTTCACGGCGCGTGCATTGAGCACCGCCGATTCGATCTTCGCCCGGTTACGCACGATGCGCGCGTCCTGCACGATCCGCTCGACGTCCTTCTCGGTGAAGCGCGCCACCTTGTCGATGTCGAAGCCCGCGAAGAGCGCGCGATAGCCCTCGCGCTTGTTGAGGATCGTCGACCAGGAAAGGCCCGCCTGCGCGCCTTCCAGCACCAGCATTTCGAACAGATGCCGGTCGTCGTGCGACGGCACGCCCCATTCGCCGTCGTGATATTCGATCATCGCGTCGGTCGTGGCCCAGGCGCAGCGGGTGTGTTCGGCGTCTGCCATTGCGAGTCCTCATCATTATTTTGAATCGCGTCAGCATAGCTGATCGCCCGGCTCGCGCCATCTATGCCATTCGGCCAATTGGCGCGCGTCGCGGCCGCCGGTAAGCTTGCGCCCATGACTACATCTTCGACTTCGGCATTTGACGGCTTCCTGCTCGGCATCGACGGCGGCGGGAGCGGCACGCGCGTGATTCTCGCCGACGCGCACGGCAACGAACTGGCGCGCGCGAGCGGCGGACCTTCGGGGCTCGGGCTCGGGGTGGCGCGCGCGTGGCAATCGATCGGCGACGCGTGCGCGCGCGCATTCGAGGCCGCCGCGCTGCCGTTCGACTGGCGCAACTGCGCACTCGGCTGTGGCCTGGCGGGCGTCAACAACGCGGACTGGCTCACCGCGTTTCTCGGCGCGGCGCCGGACGTGCGCGCGTTGAGCGTGGAAAGCGACGCCTATACGACCGTGCTCGGCGCGCACGGCGGGGAATCCGGCGTGATCGTCGCGCTCGGCACGGGCAGCATCGCGGCGTCGCTGGACGAATCGGGCGTTTGCCGAATCGCGGGTGGCTACGGCTTTCCGAGCGGCGATGAAGCCAGCGGCGCGTGGCTCGGCCTGCGCGCGGTGGTGCATCTGCAGCGCGTGCTCGACGGCCGCGCGCCCGAAGATGGCTGGTCGCGCGCGATGCTCGCCCACACTGGCGCGACGGATCGCGACAGTCTCGTCGTCTGGCTGTGCGCCGCGAATCAAACCGCTTATGCGACGCTTGCGCCCACCGTGTTCGAGTTCCGCGACCATCCCGAGGCAGCGCGTCTGCTGGATCAGGCGGGGCAGGAAATCGCGAAACTCGTCGCGGCGCTCGATTCCGCCGGCGTGCTGCCCGTCGCGCTGTGCGGCGGGCTGGCCGCGCCTTACGAGCCATTCGTGCCGGCCATGTTGCGCGAACGCATGCGTGCGCCACGCGCCGATTCCGCAGCGGGCGCGCTCGAACTGGCGCGACGCGCGGCGTCCGCTTTCGCGGCTGCGGACGGTGCGGCGCGATAAAATACCGACCTTCGCGGCACCACAAAGGCAGTCATGTATTCGGTTATCGCTACTGATCTCGACGGTACGCTTCTCAACAGCGACCACCAGCTCGATCCCTTCACCGCCGAAACCGTGCGCGCGCTCGCGGCGCGCGGCGTGCCTATCGTCATCGCGACGGGCCGGCATTATCGCGACGTCGCCGGCATTCGCGATGTGCTCGGCGTCGACGCGTATCTCATCACGTCCAACGGCGCGCGCGTGCATACGCCGGCCGACGAGCGCATTTATTCGCGCGACCTCGAGCCCGCCGCCGTGCGCCGCCTCGTGCAGCCCGAGATCGCGGGCAGCGAGCGCGTCATCGTCAATCTTTTTGCCGACGACGCCTGGCTCATCGACCGTCACGCGCCCGAGTTGCTGGTCTTCCACCAGGATTCCGGCTTCAAGTACGAAGTGATGGATCTGCGCGAGCATGATGGCGAGAACATCGCGAAAGTGCTGTATATCGGCGATCCGGCCGATCTGAAGGTGACCGCCGCGAACCTCGAACGGGAGTTCGGCGATTCGCTCTACGTCACGTATTCGCTGCCGGACTGTCTGGAAGTGATGACGTCGGACGTATCGAAAGGGCGCGCGCTGCGTTTCGTGCTGGAGCGGCTCGATGTCGATACCGCGCAATGCGTCGCGTTCGGCGACAACATGAACGATATCGATCTGCTCGAAACCGCCGGGCATCCGTTCATGATGAACAACGCGAACCCCGATCTGATCAAGCGCCTGCCGAACGTGCCGCGTATTGGGTACAACTTCGAGGCGGGCGTCGCGCATCAGCTGCGCAAGCTGTTCGACATTCGCGACGAACTCGCGTCGCCGGGACAGACGCCCGACTGATATCCGTCACGGCGGGCCGCGGACCTCGATCCGCGGCCGGTCCCGCTTATCCGCGATGGCCCCAGTTGTTGCCGTAGCCGCCGTGATTCCAGCCCGCGCGGTCGTATCGGCCATAGTCGCGATGATCGCGGCCATACCAGCGCGGCGCTTCGTGGCGATAGTACGGCGCGCGATACGCCGGAACCGCCGGACGCACGTACACCGGAGCCGGCGCCACATAAGCCGGCGCGCCGAGCGAGACGCCGATGTGCAGATCGCTGTGAGCCTGAGCCGCGCCGACAGCACCGATAGCAAGACCAGTCGCGACAAGCATGTGGGTGACGATGCGCTTCATTGTGTTTCTCCTTTAAGGCGACGTGTGTCGCATGAGTCCAATTTAAGCGCCCGCCGTCTTACATGCTTCGAGGACTTGTTACCGTGTGCAAGGACGGCGTAAGGGAGTTCGCAAGCGCGGCGGCGCCGTCGACATCGCTGGAAGCCTTATCCTTCAAGCCTTCGGCGGCGCGCGAAATGATCCTTGGCATCGCGTGACGGAAATTCATAAGCAGGCTGCGTAATTCGGCATTACATTTGTCGCGCGCGTTTAATCTTTCGTATGCGCGCTGTGGCGCAAAAACAAAAACGGGCGCATTTCGCGCCCGTTTTGCTTGCCGCCGTTTGCTGCCGCCGTGACTTACTTCTGACGCGTCAGCAACGGATAAAGCACGCCCGCGAGAATCGCGCCGACGATCGGCGCAATCCAGAACAGCCACAGCTGATCGAGCGCCCAGCCGCCGACGAAGAACGCCTGGCTCGACGAGCGCGCCGGATTCACCGACGTATTCGTGACCGGAATCGAGATCAGATGGATGAGCGTCAGGCACAGGCCGATGGCAAGCGGCGCGAAGCCTTTCGGCGCGCGCTCGTCGGTCGCGCCGAGGATCACGAAGAGGAAGAAGAACGTCATCGCGATTTCGGCGATGAGCGCGGCGGCCATCGAGAAGTGCCCCGGCGAGTGCTCGCCGAAACCGTTCGCGGCGAATGCGCTCGACGCGAAGTCGAAGCTCGGATTGCCCGTGGCGATCAGATAGATTACCCACGCGCCGAGCGTCGCGCCGATCACTTGCGCCGCGATGTACGGCACGAGATCGCGCACCGGAAAGCGGCCCGCCGTCGCGAGCCCGATGCTCACGGCCGGGTTCAGGTGGCAGCCCGAGACGTGGCCGATGGCGTAGGCCATCGTCAGGACGGTGAGACCGAATGCCAGCGAAACGCCGGCGAATCCGATGCCGAGTTCAGGAAAGGCCGCGGCGAGCACGGCGCTTCCGCAGCCGCCCAGCACGAGCCAGAAAGTACCGAAAATTTCAGCGCCGAGACGCTTCGACAAATGCATGATTCTGCCTTCGTGAAAAAGATGAAAAGCCGTTGATTTCAAACAAGAACGCGTGACGCGCTTTTGCGCAGCGCAGTTTAAGCGCGGTGTCTTTGGCGAACTGTCAAAAATGGTCGATCGGCTCTCAATTCACGGGCATTGCACCGAAACTTCGGATCATTCCTTAGCGAATGTCTTAACAAGCGCGCAAAAAAATGCCGCCCGGCAAGCGGGCGGCAGTTCCAGCAAATCTGGTCAGGAAGGCAATCAGCCCACCGCGACCTGACGCAACACCGGGCGCTTCGCGGCCTGAAGCATCGCCGTGTAGCTTTCGACGTAGTTCTGCGCCATCGTCTGCGCGCTGAAGCGGCGCTCGAACTGCGCGCGGATTTCCGTGCGCGACAGCTCGTCGAGACGTTGCAGCGCGCCGACCGCGCCTTGCACGTCCTCGCAGATGAAGCCCGTCACGCCGTGGTCGATCACTTCCGGCACCGAACCGCGATTGAACGCGATCACCGGCGTGCCGCAGGCCATCGCCTCGATCATCACGAGGCCGAACGGCTCGTTCCAATCGATCGGGAAGAGTAGCGCCTTCGCGCCCGACAGAAATTCCGGCTTCTGCGCTTCATTGATCTCGCCGATGAACTCGACGTGCGCCTGTGAAAGCAGCGGTTCGATCGTCGACTTGAAGTATTCCTGGTCGACCTTGTCCACCTTGGCGGCGATCTTCAGCGGCAGACCGCTCTGGGCCGCGATCTTGATTGCGAGATCGGCGCGCTTTTCCGGGCAGATGCGGCCCAGGAACGCCAGATATTCCGGCTGCTTGTGGGGCTGCGGCGTCAGCAACTGGCTCGGCAGACCGTGATAAACGGTGTTCAGCCAGTTCGCCTGCGGCAGCGGCCCGCGCTGATTGTCCGAGATCGAAATGACGTTCGCCTTCGTGAACGTGTTGAAGATCGGCTGCAGTTCCGGCAGATCGAGCCGGCCGTGCAGCGTCGTCACGAACGGCGTGTCCATCTGCGTGAACAGCGGGAACGGCATGTAATCGAGGTGGAAGTGCAGCACGTCGAACTCGTGCGCGCGCTGGCGGACGGTTTCGAGCAGCAGCATGTGCGGCGCGAGCGCGTCGCGCACGGTCGGATCGAGACGCAACGCACGCGGCCACACGGGTTCGAGCGTCGCCTTGGTTTGCGAATCGCCGCTGGCAAACAACGTTACATCGTGGCCGAGTTCGACGAGCGCATCCGTCAGATAAGACACGACGCGCTCAGTGCCGCCGTAAAACTTCGGAGGAACTGCTTCGTGCAACGGTGCAATTTGTGCGATTCGCATAACGTGACTCTCCATGTAGGTAAGGCATTGCAGTCACGCTCCGGTCGAGCGCTCAACGCATGCCATTCGGGCGGGCCGCGTGTGGTTGGACGCCGCCCGAGACAGGCCCGGAGATGAAAAAACATCGCGACCGGGTTATCCCTTACCGATCATTATCGGGATCGAGACCGGCATTTCACTTCATTTTTCAATCGCTTATCGTTGTTACAGCGCGATACATGTGCTGTTACGAAGTCAGAAATTGCATCGATGGCGGCGATGAGGGCGGATTTGAAGCGTCGGACGCGCCGGGCGGCATGAATCAGCAATTCACGGTCCTGCGGCCTGAAAGGCGCGACAGCGCGCGCCCGTCTTAAAAAAACGGGGCGCGGCTATTAAGTCAGACGAATACGTGCCGATAACGCATGTCTGCCGAGCGGCATCGAAGCGGCCGGCTTGTAAGAAATTTTCCTACACGATTCTTCGCGAAACTCCGTCGCAGCGTCGGATGCTTTGTCCGACAGGCGCGGCCGCGGGCATCGGCGACAATCGAATCGACAACAGACAACACGCGCGGGGCCGCATTCGCGTTTCTTTGCGAATTCGAGCAAACGTTCCCGCCGGGCCTGACCAGCCACGTTTCGATTCGGGGAAAAAGATGACGACCAGCACTACGAGTACGCTCGCGGAAATCCGCGAGGTGAACCTGTCGTACTTGCTCCTCGCTCAGCGGCTTCTTCAGGAAGACCGCATCTCGGCGATGTATCGCCTGGGCCTTTCGGAGCAGGTTGCGCAAGTTCTGGCTTCGCTGACGCTCGCGCAGGCAGTGAAAGTGGCGTCGTCGAGCCATTTGCTGTGCCGCTTTCGTTTCGATGACCACGCGATCCTTTCGTCGCTCGCCGACAAGGACCGCAGCGCGGCGCTCGCGCACGCCCACGCGGCGATTGTGCTGGCGGACAGTCCCGTCGAGCAGATCGGCTGACGCCGCGCGCGAAGCCCGATGGCGACGAAAAGCGTGGTCGCGGAGGTCCGCGAAATCACTTTGGCGATCGAGCTGATCGAGCTCGGCGCGCGCCTGCAACTGCTCGAAGCGGAAACGAGCCTGTCGCGCGACCGTCTCATCAAGCTCTATAAGGAACTGAAAGGCGTGTCGCCGCCCAAGGGCATGCTGCCGTTCTCGACGGACTGGTTCATGACGTGGCAGCCGAACATCCATTCGTCGCTGTTTCACGGCATTTATCGCTTCATGGCGGCCAACGACAAGAGCCAGCCGACGATTCACGCGATCGTGAAAAGCTACCGCCTCTATCTCGAACACGCGGCGCTGTACGGCGACGAACCCGTGCTGTCGCTCACGCGCGCGTGGACGCTCGTGCGCTACTTCGAATCCGGCATGCTCCAGACCAACGTCTGCACGCGCTGCCGCGGACGTTTCGTCGCACATGCGTACGAACTGCGCGCCGGTTACGTGTGCGGCCTCTGCCAGCCGCCATCGCGCGCGGGCAAGACGCGCAAGGCGGGCGCGGACCGCGAAGCGGGGCGGATCGCCGCCTGATCCGCGCGCCCGCGTCCGTCTAAAAGCGATCGTGGTACGAAAGCCCGACGGTCATCCCGTGCGGCGTGCGCTGATACATGATCGCCCAATGCGTCACCGATGCGCCGATCCACGCACCGAGCGCGTCGGCGGCCAGATCCTTGTAGGAGAAGCCGTCCGTGCGGCAGGTTCCGTCGACGATTTCCTTCACCAAGCCCGGCGCAGTGCCGATCAACGTGCCGTAGACGACCGGATGGTCCGAGCCGCGCGTCAAATAGGCGCCGAGCGCGCCGAACGGCGCGGACGCGGCCACGTGGGCAAGTTTGTCGGAGCCGGTCCAGCTATCCGATGTCTGCATACGCCAGCCGCCGCGCGAACCGCTGCAGTCGAAACCCGCATGCGCGAATGAACTCGCGGTCACTGTCAGCGCGAGCGCGCTGGCCTGTTTCATTGCTCTTGTCATCGTTCTCTCCGATTTCACGACTTCGCGTCTCCAACAAAACTGAACGCGCGTTCGTATTATCGGCAGGAAATGTGATGTTTCGTGTCGAACGGGAAAATTTTGTTTCGCCGTTAGGAAAAGTTCGAGATTTCAGCGATTGAGACGCAGATTTTGCGAAACAGCGAGAAGGCCGCGCGGCAAACCGCACGGAACGTACGGCGGTTTGACCGTGCCCCAAAGTTTTCCGGTCGAGTGCCGTAAACCACTTAACGGCGGTCTTACCGCATCAAACGTGAGGACTCGACTGTGCTGATTTTCATTGGATCGCTCGTGACATTGCTGTCCGTCTTCGGCGGCTATGCCATCGAAGGCGGCCACCTTGGCGCGCTCATGCAGCCGGTCGAAATTCTGATGATCGCGGGCGCGGGCGTCGGCGCGTTCATCCTCGGCAACAACGTCAAGACCATCAAGGCGACGATTCAGGTGCTGCCGACGCTCTTCAAGGGCGCGAAGTACGACAAGAGCATGTACATGGAGCTGATGGGCCTGCTCTACGTGCTGCTCGCGAAAGCGCGCAAGGAAGGCACGCTCGCGCTCGAAGCGGATATCGAAGATCCGGCGAAGAGCCCGGTGTTCAGCCAGTACCCGAAGATTCTCGCGGACCATCACATCGTCGAATTCCTCACGGATTACCTGCGCCTCATGGTGAGCGGCAACATGAACGCGTTCGAGATCGAAAGCCTCATGGACGAGGAAATCGAGACGCATCACGTCGAAGGCGAAGCGCCGGCGCACGCGCTCACCAAGGTCGGCGACGCGATGCCCGCGTTCGGCATCGTCGCGGCGGTGATGGGCGTCGTGCACACGATGGCCTCCGCCGATCAGCCGCCCGCGATTCTCGGCGAGATGATCGCGCAGGCACTCGTCGGCACCTTCCTCGGCATTCTGCTTTCGTACGGCTTCATCGGACCGCTCGCGAACGTCGCGGAACAGCGCGTCGCGGAGCAGACCAAGATGTTCCAGTGCATCAAGGTGACGATCCTCGCGAGCCTGAATGGCTACGCCCCCGCGATCGCGGTGGAATTCGGCCGCAAGGTGCTGTTCTCGACGGAGCGCCCGTCGTTCTCCGAGCTGGAAGAACACGTGCGCAAGGTCAAGTCGAAGTGACTTCCGCCATAGTCGAGACACAGCGATGAGCAACGATACCGATCGCCCGATATTCATCAAGCGCGTCGTCGCGGGCAAGAAAGGCCATCACGGCGGCGCGTGGAAACTCGCCTACGCGGACTTCATGACCGCGATGATGGCGTTCTTCCTGCTGATGTGGCTGCTTTCGTCGACGTCGCCGGTGCAGCGGCGCGGCATCGCCGAATATTTTCAGATGCCGCTCAAGGCCGCGATGGTCGGCGGCAAGACCGTCGGCATGGACAACAGCATCATCATGGGCGGCGGCCGCGACATTTCCAGCACCGACGCAGGCGCCGCGCGCAAGACCGATGGCGCCACGCAGCTCGCGCAGCGCGCCTCGTCCGACACCGACGAAGAACTGCTCAAGTCCGCGCAGGGCGAGCTCGAACGGCGCGAGCAGGTGCGCCTGCACGATCTTCAGGTGAAGCTCATGGCCGCGATCGAGGCCAATCCGACGCTGCGCCAGTTCAAGCAGCAGATCCGCATCGAATCGACGCAACAGGGCTTGCGCATCGAAATCGTCGATACCCAGAAGCGCCCGATGTTCGCGCTCTCCAGCGACGCCGTGCAGCCGTACATGCGCGACATCCTGCGCGAGATCGGCCGCTCGCTCAACGACGTGCCGAATCACATCGTCGTGCAGGGACACACAGACGCCGTGAAGTACGCGGGCGGCGACAAGGGCTACAGCAACTGGGAGCTGTCCGCGGACCGCGCGAACGCGTCGCGGCGCGAGCTGGTCGCGGGCGGCATGGACGAAGGAAAGGTGATGCGCGTGCTCGGACTCGCATCGACGCAAAACCTGAACAAGAAAGATCCGCTCGATCCGGAGAACCGGCGCATCAGCGTGATCGTGCTCAATCGCAAGACGGAGCTGTCGATGCTGCGCGACGACGGCTCACGCGGCGCGACGCTCGACAACGGCACGGACGCGAACGGCAATCCGTCGTCGGCGCTCGGCCAGCTCATTCCCGGCGTCGCGGTGAGACCCGTGGCGAAGTGAGCAAAAACCTCGAAAAAGACGCTCAAGTGTCGACACGTTTCGACCGTCATCCCGGCAAGAGACAAACATGATCAAACACATTCTGGCAATCGACGATTCAGCCGCCATGCGGCAAATCCTCTCGGCGACGCTGGCGGCGGCGGGTTACCAAGTGACCGTTGCGTCGGACGGCGACGAGGGGCTGGAGTGGGCGCTCGCGGAGCGCTTCGATCTGGTTCTGACCGATCAGCACATGCCGGGCAGAAGCGGGCTCGATCTGATCGTGGCGCTGCGCGGAAATCCCGCATACAAGGCGACGCCGATTCTCGTGCTGACGACCGAAGGCGGCGAGCCGTTCAAGGACGCGGCGCGCTCGGCGGGCGCGACAGGCTGGATCGAGAAGCCGCTCGATCCGGACCTGCTGACGGAACTGGTCGCCGCGCTCTCCGAAGAAACGCAGCACTAAAGCGAACGCACAAGACAACTCGCGCACGCACGCGCCGATGGTGACTCAAGCATGACACTCGACATTACCCAGTTCTACCAGACCTTCTTCGACGAAGCAGACGAACTGCTCGCGCAGATGGAGCAACTGCTGCTCGTTCTGGACATCGCGAATCCCGATCCGGAAGACCTCGCGGCGATCTTCCGCGCGGCGCACTCGATCAAGGGCGGCGCGGCGACGTTCGGTTTCACCGCGCTCACCGAAACGACGCACATCCTCGAATCGCTGCTGGACCGCGCGCGCAACAACGAACTCGTCCTGCGCCGCGACATGATCGACACGTTCCTCGCGACGAAGGACGTGCTGTCGGATCAGCTCGCCGCGTATCGCGCGAGCGCGGAGCCGGATGCGGCCGCGGCCGCCGCGATCTGCGCGAAGCTCGAGCGTCTGAAGAACGAACAGGCCGAAGGCGCACCGTCCGGCCGGATCGAGCCGCCCGCGCTGCCGGGCGCCGACGCGAACGTCGCGTCCGCCGCGAGCGCGAACGCCGCGCCGGCCTACGACGGCCCGAATGCGCCGCCCGCTCACGTGCTTTCACAGGCGATGGACGCGATCGAGGACGACGGCAACTGGGACGGCGCGTTCGAGCTCGCCGATGGAACGAATGCAGGAACCGCTGCCGCGACGCCGGGACACACCGGCGCGCCGCACGCGGAAGTTGGACCCCACCTGAAAATTACGCTACGGGGGGTGGGCGAGAAGGACCTGGCGACTCTGATCGAGGAGCTGGGGAACCTGGGAAGCATCGTCGGAGAAAAGAAAGCGGACGCCGAGTACGTGGTATGGCTCGACTCGGACGTCCCCGCCGACGATATCGTCGCTGTGTGCTGCTTCGTGATCGATGAAAAGCAGATCACGATCGGCCGCGGCGATGCAGCGGCGCAATCCGCAGAAGCCCAGCCGGCGCGCCTGGAAGCGACGGCCACGCAGATTGCGCAACCCACGATACACGAAGAGCCGAAGCAATCGCAGGCGCACGCGGCGCCCGCATCCGCCGCTGGCAAGGAAGCAGTGAAGGAAGAAGCGGCGACGGCGGCGGGCTCGAAAGACCCGTCCGCCGCTCAGCCGGCAAAGTCCGCAGCAAGCGACGCCGACAAGAAAGCGCGCCCCCAGGCTGCGGCATCGGCGGAAGGCAGCTCGATTCGCGTCGGCGTGGAGAAGGTCGATCAGCTCATCAACCTGGTGGGCGAACTCGTCATCACGCAGGCGATGCTCGCGGAAACCACGAGCACGTTCGATCCCGCGTTGCACGACCGCCTGTTCAACGGCATGGCGCAGCTCGAGCGCAACGCGCGCGATCTGCAAGAGGCCGTCATGTCCATCCGCATGATGCCGATGGATTACGTTTTCAGCCGCTTCCCGCGCCTCGTGCGCGACATCGCCGGCAAGCTCGGCAAGGAAGTGGAACTCGTCACGTTCGGTCAGGCGACCGAACTCGACAAGAGCCTGATCGAGCGCATCATCGATCCGCTCACGCACCTCGTGCGCAACTCGCTCGATCACGGCATCGAGACCGTGGAAGCGCGCCGCGCGGCGGGCAAGTCGACGACCGGCCAGCTCGTGCTCTCGGCGGCGCATCACGGCGGCAACATCGTGATCGAAGTGAGCGACGACGGCGCGGGCCTGCGCCGCGACAAGATTCTCGCGAAGGCGCAGAAGCAGGGCATGCAGGTTTCCGAATCGATGAGCGACGAAGAAGTCTGGCAACTCATCTTCATGCCGGGCTTCTCGACCGCCGAACAAGTGACGGACATTTCCGGCCGCGGCGTCGGCATGGACGTGGTGAAGCGCAACATCCAGTCGATGGGCGGCCACGTCGAAATCATGTCGCGCCAGGGCGCGGGCACGACGACGAAGATCGTGCTGCCGCTCACGCTCGCGATTCTCGACGGCATGTCGGTGAAGGTCGGCAACGAGATCTTCATTCTGCCGCTCAACTTCGTGATGGAGTCGCTGCAACCGGTCGCCGAGGACATCTACACGGTCGCGAACGGCGAGCGCGTCGTGCGCGTGCGCGGCGAATATCTGCCGCTCGTCGCGCTGCATCGCGTGTTCGATGTCGAAGGCGCGCGCACGGAGCCGACGCAGGGCATCGTCACGATCATGCAGACGGAAGGACGCCGCTTCGCGATGCTGATCGACGAGCTCGTCGGCCAGCAGCAAGTCGTCGTCAAGAACCTCGAAACGAATTACCGCAAGGTGCACGGCATTTCCGCCGCGACCATCCTGGGCGACGGAAGCGTCGCGCTGATCGTCGACGTGGCCGCGCTCAACCGCGAATCGCGCGCACAGCACGGCGCGCACGCTCACTAATACCGAAGGAGTCTTTCATGGCAGACGTTCAATCGATTCAAACCGCTGCGCCTTCGCGTCGTGACACGCAAAACACGGAAGCAGCCGGACAGGAATTCCTCGTGTTCACGCTCGGCGCCGAGGAATACGGCATCGACATCCTGAAAGTGCAGGAGATCCGCGGCTACGACAACGTTACACGCATCGCGAATGCGCCCGGGTTCATCAAGGGCGTGATCAATCTGCGCGGCATCATCGTGCCGATCGTCGACATGCGCATCAAGTTCAATCTGGGCCGCGTCGAGTACGACAACCAGACGGTCGTCATCATCCTGAACGTCGCGCATCGCGTGGTCGGCATGGTCGTCGACGGCGTGTCGGACGTGCTCACGCTCACGCAGGAACAGGTGATGCCCGCGCCGGAATTCGGCGGCACGCTCACGACCGAATATCTGACGGGCCTCGGCACGGTCGACGGCCGCATGCTGATCCTGATGGACATCGAGAAGCTCATGACGAGCCGCGAGATGGAGTTGATCGACTCCGTCGGCGCATAAAAACGTATTCAGGAAGCAGGAAGAAGCCATGCTGAAGAAGTTGTCGATCCGCACGACGCTCACGCTCGTCGGCTTGTTGTTCGTCGGTTGCGCGGCGCTCATCGGCGCACTCGCGCTCGTCGGACTGAACTCGGCCAATGCGTCGCTCGCGTCGCTCGCGCAGGAAGACATGGTCGCGATGCGCGCGCTGTCGGAAACGTCGTCGTATCTGCTGCGCTCGCGCGTGACGCTCGACCGCGTGCGTTCGCTCGCCGAAGCGGGCAATACGGAAGAAGCGAAGAAGGCGATCGATCGCGGCCAGTATCTGCTCGACAAGAGCAACGAGAACTGGAAGCTCTATCTCGATACGCCGAAGCCGATGCTCCCGAAGGACACGCTCGATGCGCTCGTCGCCCAGCACGAGACGCTCGTGAAGACCGGCGTGGAGCCGGAATTCACCGCGATCCGGGCGAACGACCTGGCCGCGTATCACGCGATCGCGGACACGAAGATCAGCCCGATGTTCGTCGCGTTCGATCAGGCCGTGACGGCTGCGGTCGCGTCGCATCAGGCGCACGCGGAAAGCTCGCGCGCCAGCACGTCGTCGAATATCGCGGCGCTCAACATGACGATCGGCGCGGTGCTCGTGCTCGCGGTGCTGATGCTGATCGGCACGCGCATGGCGCTCTCCAGCCTGATCGTGAAGCCGATCAACGAGGCCGTCGATCACTTCGACCGCATCTCGCGCGGCGATCTCACGCAGTCCGCGCAGAGCGAAAGCGGCAACGAAATCGGCCGCCTGTTCGCGGGTATCGAGCGCATGCGCGGCAATCTGACGACGATGGTCGGCGCGGTGCATCGCGGCGCGGAATCGATCGATGTCGGCGCGCATGAAATCGCGAGCGGCAACACGGATCTGTCGCAGCGCACGGAAGAGCAGGCGGCGTCGCTGCAGGAAACGGCGTCGAGCATGGAAGAGCTCACGAGCACGGTGAAGCAGAACGCCGACAACGCGCGCCAGGCGAGCCAGCTCGCGGTGAACGCGTCGGATATCGCTTCGCGCGGCGGTGAAGTCGTCGAGCAGGTCGTCGAAACGATGCACGCCATTGCATCGAGCTCGAACAAGGTCGTGGACATCATCGGCGTGATCGAAGGCATCGCGTTCCAGACCAACATTCTCGCGTTGAACGCGGCCGTGGAAGCGGCGCGCGCGGGCGAGGAAGGGCGGGGATTCGCGGTCGTGGCGGGCGAAGTGCGCTCGCTCGCGCAACGCAGCGCGGCGGCGGCGAAGGAAATCAAGGCGCTCATCGGCGATTCGGCCGCGAAGGTCGACAGCGGCACGGAACTCGTCGCGCGCGCCGGTCAGACGATGAGCGAGATCGTGCAGGCGGTGCGCCGCGTGACCGACATCATGGGCGAGATCAGCGCGGCGTCGGAGGAACAGTCCGATGGCATCGAGCAGGTCAATCGCGCCGTCACGCAGATGGACAGCGTGACGCAACAGAACGCCGCGCTCGTCGAGCAGGCGGCCGCCGCTGCGGCATCGCTCGAAGAGCAGACGCGTCAGCTGAAGGACGTGGTCGCGCAATGGCGCGTGCAAGGCGCGGCGGCAGCGCCGGCGCGCACGAGCGCATCGACGGCCGTGGCGCGTCTTGCGCCGGCGGCGCGCGTCGAACCGTCGACGTCTTCGGTTGCAGCGAAAGCGAAAGCTGTCGAGACGCCAAAAGTTGCGCCGGAAGCGGCCGTTAATAAGGAAGCAGTCAAGGAAACGGTCAAGCCGGCGATCAAGCCGGCGAGCGTTGCCAAGCTCGCTGCGGCACCGCGTGCGAAAGCGACGACCGCCGACGACGGCGACTGGGAAACCTTTTAACCGGACCGGAACGAAAACGGCCATGCAGGCATCGCGCAGCACGATCGACACGCAGGAAAAGCGCGAGTCCGCATGGTCGAGCGCGACGAACACGCCACATCGGACGTCGGGGACGACGTCAAGGAAGCACGAAACATCATGATGGCAACGCGCAACGCGCGCGTCGACTTGCCCGCCAATGTGCGCGGCACGGAAGTCGAGCGCGATTTCGAATTCACATCGGCGGATTTCGCCCGCATTCGCGAGCTGATTCATCGCCGCGCAGGCATCTCGCTGTCGGACCACAAACGCGACATGGCGTACAGCCGCCTCGCGCGCCGGCTGCGCGCCTGCGGCATCGATACGTTCAAGCAGTATCTCGACCGTCTCGAAACCAACGACGACAACGCCGAATGGGAAGCGTTCGTCAACGCGCTGACCACGAACCTGACGGCGTTTTTCCGCGAGTCGCATCACTTTCCGATTCTCGCGGACTTCGTGAAGCGCCGGCAGCAGCCGTTCTCGGTGTGGTGCTCGGCGGCGTCGACCGGCGAGGAGCCGTATTCCATCGCGATGACGCTCGTCGAAGCGTTGGGCGAACACGCCGCGCGCCAGTGCACGGTGTTCGCGAGCGACATCGACAGTCAAGTGCTCGCGAAAGCCGAAGCGGGCGTGTATTCGCTCGATCAGGTGAAGGCATTGCCCGTCGAGCGTCTCAAGCGCTTCTTCCTGAAGGGCACGGGCGCGCACGCGGGTCTCGTCAAAGTGCGCCCCGAGTTGCGCGCGATGGTGAACTTCGGCCGCGTGAATCTGACCGAAGCGCGCTACGACGTGAAAGGCCCGTTCGACGCGATCTTCTGCCGCAACGTGATGATCTACTTCGACAAGCCGACGCAGGGCCAGGTGCTCACGCGCTTCGAGCCGCTGATGAAGCCGGGCGCGCTGCTCTTCGCGGGGCATTCGGAAAACTTCACGTATGTGTCGCAGGCGTTCAGGCTGCGCGGCCAGACCGTGTACGAACTCACGCGCGATACGAAGGTTGCGAGCGGATCGAAGCGCGCGCTCGCGGGAGAGCCGGCATGAGCGGTCTGCCAATGGCGTCGAATCTCTATTTCGACAATCACTTCAAGAAGCAGGGCGTGAAGCTCCTGCCGAACGAGTTCTACATGACGAGCGAAGACATGGTGCTCGTCACGGTGCTGGGTTCGTGCGTGGCGGCGTGCATCCACGATCGCACGGCGGGCATCGGCGGCATGAATCACTTCATGCTGCCCGATGACGGTTCCGACGCGTCGCACGCATCGTCGGATTCGATGCGCTACGGCGCGTACGCGATGGAAGTGCTCATCAACGAGCTCATCAAGCGCGGCGGACGGCGCGAGCGCTTCGAAGCGAAGGTGTTCGGCGGCGGCGCGGTGCTCGCGGGCATGACGACCATCAACATCGGCGATCGCAATTCGGAGTTCGTGCGGCGTTATCTCGCGCTGGAAAAGATTCGCATCGTCGCCGAGGACTTGCAGGGCGCGCATCCGCGCAAGGTCGCGTTCATGCCGCGCTCGGGTCAGGTGATGGTCAAGAAGCTGAAGACGGCGCATGACCCGGTGGTCGTCGAGCGCGAGCAGGCGCTCGTGCAGCGCACGCCGGAAGAGCGCGCGGAGCGGCTCGCGAAAGCGCGTGCGCGCGTCGAGCTGTTTCAGTCGAACGCGAAACCGCGTGCGGAGTCGTTCACGACGAATGCATCGGCGGCGAAGCGCCCGCGCGTCGAGTTGTTCACGTCGCGTCTCAAGACCGTGGAGGAAGCATGAACACAGCGCCAAAGATCAAAGTGCTGTGCGTCGACGATTCGGCGCTCGTGCGCAGCCTGATGACCGAGATCATCAACGCGCAGCCCGACATGCACGTCTGCGCGACCGCGCCCGATCCGCTCGTCGCGCGCGAGCTCATCAAGCTGCATAACCCGGACGTGCTCACGCTCGACGTCGAAATGCCGCGCATGGACGGCCTCGACTTCCTGGAGAAGCTGATGCGCCTGCGACCGATGCCGGTCGTGATGGTGTCGTCGCTGACCGAGCGCGGCAACGAAATCACGCTGCGCGCGCTGGAACTCGGCGCGGTCGATTTCGTCACGAAGCCGAAAGTCGGCATCCGCGACGGCATGCTCGATTACGCGGAAAAGCTCGCCGACAAGGTGCGCGCCGCATCGCGGGCACGCGTGAAGCAGACGACGCACGCGGCGAGCGCGCCGGCGAACGCGGCGACGCACAAGCCCGCGCCGCATTTCAACAATCCGCTCGTGTCGACGGAAAAGCTCGTGATCGTCGGCGCTTCGACGGGCGGAACGGAAGCGATCCGCGAAGTGCTCGTGCCGCTGCCGCCCGATGCGCCCGCGGTGCTCATCGCGCAGCACATGCCGCCGGGCTTCACGAAGTCGTTCGCGCAGCGCCTGAACGGGCTGTGCCGCATCACCGTGAAGGAAGCCGAGCACGGCGAGCGCGTGTTGCCGGGCCACGCGTACATCGCGCCCGGCCACGCGCATCTGGTGCTCGCGAGGAGCGGTGCGAACTATGTCGCGCATCTGTCGGATGCGCCGCCCGTGAACCGGCATCGGCCTTCGGTCGACGTGCTGTTCCGTTCGGCGGCGCAGCACGCGGGCAAGAACGCGATCGGCGTGATCCTGACCGGCATGGGCCGCGACGGCGCCGCCGGTCTTCTGGACATGCAGCAGGCGGGCGCTTACACGCTCGCGCAGGACGAAGCGAGTTGCGTGGTGTTCGGCATGCCGCGCGAAGCGATTGCAATGGGCGGTGCGAGCGAAATCGCGCCGCTCTCTGAAATGAGCCGGCGCGTGATGGCGCGGCTTGCCTCGATGGGCGAACGCGTACAGCGCGTCTGAACTTTGGATTTAAGCGGCGCCGCCGCATTGAGAACACACTGGAGTCATGATGGACAAGAACATGAAGATCCTCGTCGTCGACGATTTTCCGACGATGCGCCGTATCGTGCGTAACCTGCTCAAGGAGCTGGGCTACGGCAACGTCGACGAAGCCGAAGACGGCGCGGCGGGCCTCGCGCGTCTGCGCGGCGGCGGCTTCGACTTCGTGATCACCGACTGGAACATGCCGAACCTCGACGGCCTGTCGATGCTTCAGCAGATCCGCGCGGACGCGACGCTCTCGCATCTGCCGGTGCTGATGGTGACGGCCGAGTCGAAGAAGGAAAACATCATCGCGGCGGCGCAAGCGGGCGCGAACGGTTACGTGGTGAAGCCTTTCACGGCCGCCACGCTCGACGAGAAGCTCACCAAGATTCTCGAGAAGATGGCCAAAGCGGGGAGCTGATCTTGAACGATCTGACCACTGAACTCGCAGCCGCGGTCGCCGCGGTTGCCGAAAGCGAAGGCGATCCGTCGAGCGACCGCATTCTCGCGCGCATCGGCCAACTGACGCGCACGCTGCGCGATTCGATGCGCGAGCTCGGCCTCGACAAGCAGGTCGAAGCCGCCGCGCAAGCCGTGCCCGACGCGCGCGACCGCCTGAAATATGTCGCGACGATGACCGAGCAGGCCGCCGAGCGCGCGCTCAACGCGATCGAGCTTGCCAAGCCGATGCAGGAATCGCTGCAAACCGAAGCGCAGGCGCTCGACGCGCGCTGGGCGAAGTGGTACGGCGCGCCGCTCGCGCAGGGCGAGGCGGGGGAACTGCTCGCGCAGACGCGCTCGTTCCTGCAGAGCGTGCCGGAGCGCACGCAGGCGACCAATGCCCAATTGCTCGAAATCATGCTCGCGCAGGATTTCCAGGATCTGACCGGCCAGGTCATCAAAAAGATTACGGACGTCGTGTATCTGATCGAGCAGCAATTGCTGGGCGTTTTGCTCGAGAACATCGCGCCGGAACGCCGCGAGCAGTTCGCTGCATCGGCGGCGGCGCTGATGTCGGCAGTGTCGACCGGCAGTCCGGAAAGCCTGCTGAACGGTCCGCAAATCAATCCTGAAGGACGCAGCGACGTCGTGCAGGATCAGTCACAAGTGGACGATCTGCTCGCCAGCCTGGGATTTTGAGGGTGATTTTGTAAGCCTTCGTAACTTAGGCCGGCATCGAAGTTGCGAGATGACGCGAAGCGCATACCATTGCGCTTCGCGTTTTTTATTTCGTGCGCTTGCGAACGTTAGGACGGTTCCACCTGGCTGGCATACTGACGATGTTCGCGCCCGCACGGTTTTGGGGCGAAAGGCGGTGGCGCATCTGTCACTCAATCGTCAAGCACCGGTCTCTGAATCAAGTGGCGGGGCCGGCGGATAACCGATAGGAGGCCCAGTGAAGGCACCGAAGCAATCCCGTCATGGGCATCTCATGAGCGCGTTGGCAATCGTTGCCGGCGCGCTCGGCGTGAGCGCGGCAGCGCCCGCCTACGCCGTGCTCGGCGGCCAGCCGATGGCAGCGCCGCAAGGCGCCACGGCGGAATCATCCACGGCCGCGGTCGCGCGTGCGGCCGTCGCAAGCGGCGCATCGAGCGCATCGACGACATCGGCGTCGAACTACACCGTTCGCACGACCACGCTCGCGAGCGGAACGGTCATCAACGAATATTTGTCGACGGAAGGCGTCGTGTTCGGCATCGCGTGGCACGGTCCCCGCATGCCGGATCTCGCCAGCCTGCTCGGCAGCAATTTCCCGCAGTATCAGCAGGGCCTGAAGGCGCAACGCGCCGCGCGCGGCGGCCGCGGGCCGGTCAGCGTGCAGGATTCCGGACTCGTCGTGGATTCGGGCGGTCACATGGGCTCGTTCGCGGGCAGCGCGTATTTGCCGCAATCGTTGCCTGCCGGCGTGTCCGCCAGCGACATCCAGTAAGCGACGGGAGACTCAGTATGCATAGAACGACACTCGGCCATCCCGCTCTCTCTTCGTCCCGGCGCGGCGGCCTTGCCCGCTGGCTCGGCGTGCTCTGCCTTTCCGTCATGCTCGCGGCCTGCGGCGGTGGCGGCGGCGACGACTCCAGTTCCAGCAGCGGCGGCGGTTCGTCGGGCGGCTCCGGCGGCTCGGGCGGTTCCAGCGGCGGCGGCTCGACCACCAGCACCGCGAACGCGCAGCCGATCGCGCCCAACGGCACGAACGCGGTGGCGATCAACGTCAACTCCGGCGCCGCGGGCTTCGTCAACATTCCGAACGTATCGGTGACGGTGTGCGCGCCGGGCTCGTCGGTGTGTCAGACGATCGACAACATTCAGGTCGACACGGCGTCCTTCGGCCTGCGCATTCTCGGATCGGCGGCGCAGAACGTGCTCGGCAGCCTGCCGACCTCGCGCGCGTCGAACGGCGGGCAGCTCGCCGAATGCGCCGGTTTCGCCGACGGCTACACGTGGGGCACCGTCCGCACGGCCGACGTGAAGATGGGCACGGAAGTGGCGTCGGGCGTGCCGATTCAGATCATCGGCGATCTGAGTGCATCCGCGGCGCCGACCGGCGACAACGGCTGTCCGTCCGGCAGCGACGAAAATTCGACCGCCGACATCGGCGCGAACGGCATTCTCGGCATCGGCCCGCAGGCCTACGACTGCGGCGACGGCTGCGCGAGCACGGCGCTCAACGCGATGTACTTCTCGTGCACCAACGGCGCGAATTGCTCGGGTGTCGCGGTGCCGCTGGCGCAGCAAGTGACGAATCCGGTCACCAAGTTCGCGGTCAACAACAACGGCGTGATCGTGCAATTGCCGCCCGTTGCCGATAACGGCGCGGCCACCGCGACCGGCGTGCTGATATTCGGCATCGGCACGCAGAGCAACAACGGGATCAGCAACGTGACGAAGTACGGCACCGATCCCTATGGCGATCTGACCGGCACGTACAAGGGCAAGACGTACAAGACGTTCTTCGACACCGGGTCGAACGGCAACTTCTTCCAGGATAGTTTTCCGCTGTGCAACGGATCGTCGGCGTTCTATTGCCCGAGCGCGACGCAGTCGCTGTCGACCACGATCAAAGGCAGCGAAGGCAACAGCGCCACCGTGCCGTTCCTGCTCGCCAACGCGAGCACGCTGACGCAAGGCAAGAACAAGTTCGCCTTCAACAGTCTCGGCGGTCAGTTGGGCATGTCGAACTTCTTCGACTTCGGCTTGCCGTTCTTCTTCGGCCGGCATGTCTACGTCGGATACCAGTTGCCGAACAGCTCGGCCTACGTGGCGTTCTGACCGTTCGGACGTTCGCCCGATAAAAAACCGGCTGCGTTTGCGCGCAGCCGGTTTTTTTTTGCGTCATTCGTCCGCGCGTGGTTTGCGTGGCGCGCGTTCGGCGAGCGCGTCGTAGAGCCAGCGCGGCAGGACGTGCATCAGCATGCCCGCGACGCGCATCTGCCATGGAAACGTCGCGTAACCCACCTTGCGTTCGATCGCGTCGGCGGCTTTCGCGGCGAAGCGGTCGGCGTCCATCAGGAACGGCATGCGATACGGATTGTGCGCGGTCATCTCCGAGCGCACGTAGCCCGGCGCGATCGTGACGACGGCCACGCCGAGCGGGCGCATCTCCACGCGCAACGATTCCAGATATTTCGCCACCGCCGATTTCGACGCGCTGTACGCGCCGCCGCCGGGCAGCCCGCGCACGCCCGCGACGCTTGCGATGCCGACGAGCGTGCCGCGCCGCGCGGCCGTCATCGACGCGACGAACGGCTCGAACGTCGCGACCATGCCGAAATAGTTCACGTCCATCACGGCACGGAAGGTGTCGAGATCGCCGTGGCCCGTCAGCGCGCCCCGGCTCATGCCCGCGTTCGCGATGACGACATCCGCCGTGCCGTGCTCCGCGATGAAGCGGCGCGCGGCATCGGCGAGCGCGTCGGGGTCGCGCACATCGGCGGGATAGATCGAGATGGAGCTTTGCGGATGACGGGCCGCGAATGCGGCGAGGGAATCGGCGCGGCGGGCGACGAGGCCGAGGATGGCCCCGCGCTTCACATACTCTTCGGCCATTGCAAGGCCGATGCCGCTCGACGCCCCGGTGATAAAGACCTTCAAACGAACTGCGGTCATGCGGAGCGTCGGTGCTTACAGCTTCTTGTCGCGGACTTGCTGGACGAGGAAGTCCATGACCTGCGTCGTCCCCGGCAGGCTGTTGGTCATCGCCGGGCCGGTTTCGTACTTGCCCTGCACGACGACCGTCGGCACGCCGTCGATCTTGTAGTCCTGCAGGAGCTTGGCGTCGCGCTGCACGGCGCTTTGCGTCGAGAACGAGTTATACGCGTCCATGTACTTCTTCGGATCGACGCCCTGCGTCTTGAGGAAGTCCGCCTGCGCCTGCGGCGTCAGCAGATAGTTCTTCTTCACGTGGATTTCGTTGAACACGGCCGGCGTGACCTTTTCCGCGACGCCGAGCGCGTCGAGCGCGTGATACATCTTCGAGTGCGGAATGAAGTCGTCGCGGAATGCCACCGGCACGCGCTTGAACACGACGTCCGGACCTTGCTTCTTCGCCCATGCCTCGATGTACGGCTCGAACTCGTTGCAATGCGGGCAGCCGTACCAGAAGAACTCGATGACCTCGACCTTGCCCGCAGGCGCGGCGATCGGCTGAGCCGCCTGCAGCACGGTGTAATCCTTGCCGGCGGTGGGCGCGGCCATCGCGGAATTCGCGACGCTCAGGGATGCGGCTGCGATGCCGAGGGAGAGAGCCAACGCGCTAAAGATTTTTTTCATGATTGAAGAGATACGCAATGGAAACGCGACGGAACAAAAGCAGGCCCATAAGTGGGACATACGACGCTTAAGCCACGCTTAAGCGTCGCGGCGCTTCGACTTCGTTTGCTGCGTTATTGCTTCGTTATTGCTTCGAGAAACGGATGACGGCGGTATCGACGCCCGCATCGGACAGACGCTGGCGCGCGGTGTTCATGTCCTCGAACTTCGCGAACGGCCCGATCCGCACGCGATAGTACGTGACGCCGCCTGCATCGCGCTGCGTGACCTTCGATTCGAAGCCCTGGAAGCCGAGACGCGCGCGCTGCTGTTCGGCATCCGCCTGCGTCTTGTACGCGCCGACTTGCAGGAAGTAGCCCGTGTTCGGCTCGCCGGGCGCGGGCGGCGTGGTCTTCGCCGTCGTGGGCGCCGAGCCGCCCTTCGGCGGCGTGGCGTTCGCGTTGCTCGTCGCGGCGGGCGCGCCCGGTGCGGCTTCGGGCTTCTTCGCGGGCGCTGTGCTCGCGGTCTTCGGCGCCGATGCCGTTGCGCCCGACGGCGGTACTTCGACGATCTGCGGCTCGTCGAGCATGCCCGACGACTGCGTCTGATTGTTGGTCTGGCCCGGCGCGGTGTTGGGCGGCGTGGGCTGCGCGGCTTGCGGCACCGCCTGGCCCGGCGTCTTGCCTTGCAGCGGACGATTCGGATCGTACGGTTGCGCGGCGGCAGGCGCGGAGTTGGCCTCGGACGGCGGCGGCGCGACCTTCGCCACGAATGGCGTCGGCGCACGCGTGATGTACAGCGCGACGATTACGGCAATCGCGAGGCCGACGATCAGGCCCAGCACGATACCGATGAACGTTCCCCCCGTTTGCTTCGACTGCTTCGATGTGCGGCGTGGTTTTGCCATCGTATGAATCACCTGCGAGAAAGTCTTCTGGTTGGGCGACGATTATAGCGGCGGCTCAAGACAAGCCCGCGCCAGGCATCTGCTTGCGCACGCCGAAAATTCTGAATTCGTGCGTGCGCGGCAGAAGGGTCACATCTTTTGAGGAGCGGAAACGCCGATGGTCGCGAGACCGTTTTCGAGAACCTGACGCGTCGCCGCGAGCAGCGCGATGCGCGCGGTGCGTTCCTTTTCGTCGTCCACGAGCACGCGCTCCGCATTGTAGAACGAGTGAAATTCGCCAGCGAGATCGCGCAGATAGAACGCGACGGCGTGCGGCGCGAGTTCGTCGGCGGCGTGCGCGAGCATTTCGGGGAATTCGGCGAGCTTGTTGAGCAGCGCCATTGCGCGGTCGCTCGACAGCGGCGAGAGATCGGCCTGCGCTGCCTTCGAAATGTCGCCGCCGAACTTCTCCTTCCAGTCGTTCAGGATCGTGCAAATGCGCGCGTGCGCGTATTGCACGTAATAGACCGGATTCTCGTCGTTCTGCTTGAGCGCGAGGTCGATGTCGAACACGAATTCGGTGTCGGCCTTGCGCGAAATGAGGAAGAAGCGCACGGCATCGCGGCCGCGGCGGATGGTGTCCTCGTCGATCTGATCGGGCGCGGTTTCGTGGCCCGGCGTGAGTCCGCCCGACCATTCGATCAGATCGCGCACCGTCACGTAGCTGCCCGCGCGTTTGGAGATTTTCACTTCCTGGCCGTCGCGCATGACGGTGACCATCTTGTGCAGCACGTAGTCGGGATAGCCCTTCGGAATGCCGATGCCGAGTCCCTGCAAGCCGGCGCGCACGCGCGCGATCGTGCCGTGATGGTCCGAGCCCTGGATGTTGATGACCTTCGTGTAGCCGCGTTCCCACTTGGTCACGTGATACGCCACGTCCGGCACGAAGTACGTGTACGTGCCGTCGGACTTCTTCATGACGCGGTCCTTGTCGTCGCCGTCGTCGGTGGTGCGCAGCCACAGCGCGCCGTCCTGCTCGTACGTCTTGCCGGCATCGACGAGCGCCGCGACCGTCTTCTCGACACGGCCTTCCTTGTACAGCGACGACTCCAGATAGAACTGGTCGAACTTCACGCCGAACGCGGTGAGATCCATGTCCTGCTCGTGACGCAGATACGCGACCGCGAAATGGCGGATGGCTTCGAGGTCCTCGACGTCGCCTTTGCCCTTCACCGGTTCGCCGTCCTTCGCCGCGACGGTTTCGCCCGCCATGTAGTCGCGCGCGATATCGGCGATGTACTCGCCGTTGTACGCCGCTTCCGGCCACTGCTCGTCGCCCGGCTTGAGGCCGCGCGCGCGCAGTTGCGTGGACGTGGCGAGATTGCCGATCTGCACGCCCGCGTCGTTGTAGTAGAACTCGCGATGCACGTCGTAGCCCTGCGTTTCGAGCAGGTTCGAGAGCGCATCGCCGAGCGCCGCCTGACGGCCGTGGCCGACATGCAGCGGGCCCGTCGGGTTCGCCGATACGAATTCGACGAGCACGTGCCTGCCGGCGTCGCGCGTCGAACGGCCGAACGCGGCGGCTTCGCCGAGCACGGCCGGGATCACGTCTTGCTTGGCCGTCGCCGAAAGACGCAGATTGATGAAGCCCGGACCCGCCACTTCGGCGCTCTCGACGAGACCCTTCGCGGCCGGCAGGCCGAGCACCGCATCGACGATCTGCTGCGCGAGCTGACGCGGATTCGCGCGCAGCGGCTTGGCGAGCTGCATCGCGACATTCGACGCCACGTCGCCGTGCGCCGCGACCTTCGGTCGTTCGAGGACGATCGTGGGCGTGACGAAGGCCGCTTCGCTGGCGCCTTGCGTGGCTTGCGCGACCTGCTTGACCGCGTCGGTGATGAGCGTTTCGAGAGTGTGTTTATGTGCGGGCAGCATGCTGAATGTGATCCAGTGGAGCGAGGGCTGACGGGGCGCGTTCCGGCGTGCATGCCGGCTCGGAAGGACGTCTTCGCGACGCGTTGGCCCCGCATGTGGTGTTGGCAGGCGAACGGAACCGGCCACCACATAAAGTGGGGATTTTAGCAGGTGCTAATATGTCGAATCAGGGTGTCGTCATGTTGTCAGGGAGACCGGCTCGTCTGCGCGTTTCGTTTGCAAACCGCCTATGACCCAACATAAACAAAAGGACCATGCCATGCTGATCACATTCAAATCCCCGGCCGCACCGGATGTCATCATGCTCGAGAACCTCGCGGAGTACTTGCTCGGCATCATCGGCAAGCAGCTCACGGCGCGGGGCGTCATCACGCACGATGAAATTCCCGCCGCCATTCAGAAGCTCGAAGCGGCGGTCGTCACCGACAAGAGAGAGCGCGCCGAGCACGACGGCCGTTTTCATGAAGGCGAAGAAGGACATGAGCCGCACGAGCTTCCCATTGGGCTCGCGCAGCGCGCGTTTCCTTTCCTCGACATGCTTCGCCTCGCGCAAAAGCACGACAAGGACATTCTCTGGGGCGTCTGAGGCGCGCGATTCGCAGCGACACAAAGAAAAACCCGCATCGTTTCCGATGCGGGTTTTTTTCTTCCGACGAAACGTCTGACGGCTTCAGTCGCGCTGCGGCGTGTTACTGCGACTGGCCGCCTTCCGGCCCGGCGGGTTTCGCGGGCGGATGTTGCTTCTTCGGCTTCTTCGGTTTCTTCTTGTGCTCGGTTTGCGGCGGCGAGTACGACGAAGCCTCGGTGCTGCTCGCCTGCGCGAAAGCGGCGGTACTCGACGCGGCGAGCAAAGCCGCGGTGATCGCTACGGTTACGGCGGACGTCATCTTCTTCATGCGACTTTCTCCGTTGACGAAAAGAATGCGTTGGCCGTCATGTCGACGGCTTATCGCGCTGACAAGTCTACGGAATTCAAAAATTTCCCGCCCGTTCCGTGCATATTCCGGCTATCACTTGCGCGATATGTCGTTTTCACGATGCCTTAGCGCAACGGCGCGAGCGCGCGTTCGGCGTCGGAGGTCGAGATCGCCATGCGTTCGGCGTAGCTCGCGAGCTGATCGTCGCCGATCTTGCCCACCGAAAAGTACGTGCTGTCCGGATGCGCGATATAGAAGCCCGAGACGCTCGCGGCCGGCAGCATCGCGAGCGATTCGGTCACGCTCATGCCGATCTCGTTCGCTTGAAGCACTTCGAACATGTCGCGCTTGACGAGGTGATCCGGGCACGCCGGATAACCCGGCGCCGGACGAATGCCGACATACTTCTCCGCGATCAGCGCATCGTTGTCGAGCGTCTCGTTCGCGGCGTAGCCCCACAATTCGCGGCGCACGCGCGCATGAAGCGCTTCGGCGAAGGCTTCCGCGAAACGGTCGGCGAGCGCCTTCAGCATGATCGCGCTGTAGTCGTCGTGATCGGCTTCGAACTGTTGTTCCTTTTTATCGACGCCGATGCCCGCCGTCACCGCGAACATGCCGATGTAGTCCTTCACGCCCGAATCCTTCGGCGCGATGAAATCGGCGAGCGAGCGGTTCGGGCGCATCACGCCATCGACGACCGGACGCACGCTTTGTTGACGCAGATTGCGCCACGTCATCGCCACTTGCGAGCGCGATTCGTCCGTGTAGATCTCGATGTCGTCGTCGTTCACGGTGTTGGCGGGCAAAAGCGTGATGACGCCGTTCGCCGTCAGCCAGCGGCCCTGAATGAGGCGCGAGAGCATCGACTTGCCGTCGGAGAACACGCGCCGCGCCGACTCGCCGACGATCTCGTCATTGAGAATCGCGGGATAGGGACCGGCGAGATCCCACGTCTGAAAGAACGGACCCCAGTCGATGTAATTCGCCAGTTCCGCGAGGTCGTAGTTCTTGAACACGCGCCGCCCGATGAAGCTCGGCTTCTTCGGCGCGTAGGCGCTCCAGTCGATCTTCGTCTTGTTGGCGCGCGCTTCGTCGTACGTGACCATCGGCTGCGCTTTGCGGTTCGCGTGCTGCGTGCGGATGCGCTCGTAGTCGCTCTTGAGTTCGTCGAGATACTTCGCCGCGCCTTCGTCCGACAACAGGCTCGACGCCACCGACACCGAACGCGACGCATCCGGCACGTACACGACCGGCCCTTCGTAATGCGGCGCGATCTTCACGGCGGTATGCACGCGCGAAGTCGTCGCGCCGCCGATGAGCAGCGGCGTCTGCTTGCCGCGGAAGTATTCGTCGCGCTGCATTTCGGACGCGACATAAGCCATCTCTTCGAGGCTCGGCGTGATCAGTCCCGACAGCCCGATGATGTCCGCGCCTTCTTCCTTCGCCTTCTGCAGGATGGTCGCGCAGGGCACCATCACGCCCATGTTGACCACTTCGAAGTTGTTGCACTGGAGCACGACCGACACGATGTTCTTGCCGATGTCGTGCACATCGCCCTTCACGGTCGCGATGACGATCTTGCCCTTCGGCCGCACGTCCGCGCCGGCATCGGCGAGACGCTTCTTCTCTTCTTCGATGAACGGGATCAGATGCGCGACCGCCTGCTTCATCACGCGCGCCGACTTCACGACTTGCGGCAGGAACATCTTGCCCGCGCCGAACAGGTCGCCGACGATGTTCATGCCGTCCATCAGCGGGCCTTCGATCACGTTGATCGGACGACCGCCGGCCTTGTCGATCTTCTGCCGCACTTCTTCCGTATCTTCGACGATGAAGTTCGTGATGCCGTGCACGAGCGCATGCGACAGACGCGCCTCGACCGGCTGATTGCGCCATTCGAGGTTTTCTTCCTTCTTCGCGGCGCCGGTCTTGAACTTGTCCGCGATTTCGAGCAGACGGTCGGTGCCGTCCTCACGACGATTCAGCACGACGTCTTCCACGCGCTCGCGCAACTCGGCGTCGAGATCGGCATACACGCCGAGCTGGCCCGCGTTGACGATGCCCATGTCCATGCCAGCCTGAATCGCGTGATACAGAAACACGGTATGAATCGCCTCGCGCACCGGATCGTTGCCGCGAAACGAGAACGACACGTTCGACACGCCGCCGCTCACTTTCGCGTGCGGCAGGTTCTGCTTGATCCAGCGTGTCGCTTCGATGAAATCGACCGCGTAGTTGTTGTGCTCTTCGATGCCCGTCGCGATTGCGAAGATGTTCGGATCGAAGATGATGTCTTCGGGCTCGAAGCCGACTTCGTTCACGAGAATGTCGTAAGAGCGTTTGCAGATTTCCGTCTTGCGCTGAAACGTGTCGGCCTGGCCTTGCTCGTCGAAGGCCATCACCACCGATGCCGCGCCGTAGCGGCGAATCAGCTTCGCGTGATGAACGAACTGCTCCTTGCCTTCCTTCAGCGAGATCGAATTGACGATGGCCTTGCCTTGCACGCATTTCAGGCCCGCTTCGATCACGTCCCACTTCGACGAGTCGATCATGATCGGCACGCGCGCGATATCCGGCTCCGACGCGATCAGATTCAGAAAGCGCACCATCGCGGCTTTCGAATCGAGCATCGCTTCGTCCATGTTGATGTCGATGACCTGCGCGCCGTTCTCGACCTGCTGGCGCGCGACGGCGAGCGCTTCGTCGAACTGGCCGTTCAGGATCATGCGCGCGAACGCCTTCGAGCCGGTCACGTTCGTGCGCTCGCCGACGTTGATGAAAAGCGAGCCGTCGGTGACGTTGAACGGCTCGAGGCCGGAAAGACGCATCGTGTGATCGGTCATGTCTTGTTCTCTTCTCTGATTCAGGCGGCGTCGCGGTATTGCGAGGGGAAAGCGCGCGGCTTCACTTCGGCGAGCGCCTTCGCGATTTCCGCGATGTGCTCCGGCGTCGTGCCGCAGCAGCCGCCCGCGACGTTGACGAGCCCGGCGGACGCGAATTCCTTCAGCAATCCGGACGTTACGTCCGGCGTCTCGTCGAAGCCGGTGTCGCTCATCGGATTCGGCAGGCCCGCGTTCGGGTAGCAGGACACGTAGGTATCGCACAGCTTCGCCAGCTCGGCGATGTACGGACGCATCAGCGCCGCGCCGAGCGCGCAGTTCAGGCCGAACGTGAGCGGCTTCGCGTGACGCAGCGAGTTCCAGAACGCCTCGACCGTTTGCCCGGAGAGAATGCGGCCCGATGCATCGGTGACGGTGCCGGAGATCATGATCGGCACGAGTTCGCCGGTGTCCTCGAACAGTTGATCGAGCGCGAACAGCGCGGCCTTTGCATTGAGCGTGTCGAAGATCGTTTCGACGAGGAACAGATCGCAGCCCGCATCGAGCAGCGCCTTCGCCTGCTCGTAGTACGCGTCGCGCAGTTCGTCGAAGGTCACGTTGCGCGCGCCCGGATCGTTCACGTCGGGCGAAATGCTCGCGGTCTTCGGCGTCGGTCCGATCGCGCCCGCGACGAAACGCGGCTTGCCGGGCGTCGAGTATTTGTCGCAGGCTTCGCGCGCAAGCTTCGCCGACTCGATGTTCATCTCGGCGGCGAGGTCTTCCATGCCGTAATCGGCCTGCGCGACACGCGTCGCGCCGAACGTGTTCGTTTCGAGGATGTCCGCGCCCGCAGCCAGATACTGCTCGTGAATCTCGCGGATCACCTGCGGCTGCGTGATCGACAGCAGTTCGTTATTGCCCTTGATGTCGCGGCCGTAGTCCTTGAAGCGCTCGCCGCGATACGCGGCTTCGTCGAGCTTGTAGCGCTGGATCATCGTGCCCATCGCGCCGTCGAGAATCAGGATGCGCTTTTGCAGCAGCGCGGGCAGCGCGGCGCCGCGCGTATAGGCGCGCGCGGGGGCTTTCGGAATGGCGTTCTGGGTCATGACGGACGAGGCCTGCACCAAATGTGAAATAGCCTGACATTGTAGCCGCAGCGCGCAACGGTCGCTCCCGATGGGCGGGCGCGTGCGCGATTCCGGGCGGGCAAAAAAAGAACCCCGCCTGGCGCGGGCGGGGTCTTTGGGAAGTGGCGAGTGTCGCCTGTGCCGCTGGTCCGGGCGGCGGCGGGCGCGAGCGGCATGGCGCCGCACGCGCGCGTGCATGCATCAGTGAAGCACGACGGGTTGATTCATCAAGATATCGAACTGGCCGAGGAATTCATCGACATCCTCGAGCGACGGCTCTTCAGCGATCAACTGTTGCACGTGCTCGCGAAACTTCGCCGCGAGCGCGCCGTCGATGAAGATCTCCCGCTGCGTGTTCTTGTCGACGATCTCGTAGCCGCCCGCCTTCATGGCGAGGTGGTTGTCTTGCGGCGGAAATTCGACGACGCAATAGTTGGGGCTGTTGTAGATCATTTGCATGGCGACACTCCTTATTCCTTGTTTGCTCCGTGGCAATCCTGAATCGTAGTTGGAGCGATTGGGTTGGAATTCAAGGGGTGGCCTCGACGTGATGCCGGTTGTATCGAGGCTTTCTTTTGCAACAAAAACAGGAAGAATCAGCTCGAACCGCGCAAGAAGTTCCCCAATAAAGCGGAGAAGCGCTGCGATTCCTCCACCGGTGTAAGGTGCGCGGCGTTAAGTAATTCGAAGCGTGCGCCCGGCACCGTGTCTGCGACAACCTTTGAAGCAGCATGCGGCGTGCCAACATCCTTTTCACCCGCGACGACGAGCGTGCGCTGCTTCACGGAAGCCAGTTTGTCTCGCGCATCGAAACGGCTGATCGCCTCCGCCGCGCGCGCGAAACCCTCGACGGGCGTGCGCGCGATCGTGTCCGCGATCGGCTCGGTCACTTCAGGGTGCGCCTTGCGGAACTCCGGCGTGAGCCAGCGTTCGAGCGTGGCTTCCACGATACTCGCTGTCCCGTGTTCGCGCACGGATGCTGCACGTTGCGCGAATGTCGGACGCGCGTCCTCGGGAATAAAGGCGGGCGCGCCCACGACCGTCAGCGAATCCATTTTGTCGGCATGGTTGATCGCGAATTTCTGCGCGACCATGCCGCCTATCGACAGCCCGACCACATGTGCCGAAGGCGCGCCGAGTTTGTCGAGCAGTTGCGCGAGATCGTCGGCGAGATCGTCGATCGTGAACGAATCCGGCGACACGGTCGTTTCGCCGTGTCCGCGCAGGTCGTAGCGCAACACGGTGAAGTCGTCGCGGAAGTAGCCGGCCATCTGATCCCAGATCGAAAGATCGCCGGCGAGCTGATGGATGAAGACGAGCCAGGGACCGCCGCCTTCGTTGTCGAGAACATAGCGTGTATCGATGCGATTGATCGTCAACTGCATATCGGCTCCGTAAAGAATGCGCTCGTGCCTGACATGACGGAGTGTGACGGCCCCGTTACGGTTTGTCCGCGGCGGGCGTGCTCGGCATGGCGGGCGCGGATTCATCAGACGCAGCTTGCGTGCCCGAGGTGACATCCTGTGCCGCCGCCGGCGGCGCGGCGAGCTTGCCTGCCCAGAGCAGTTCGATTTGCATTCCGTTCGGCTCGGTTTGCAGAATCCGCACGGGCAGCCAGCCGATCGACGGCGCGAGCCAGATATCGAGCTTGCGGCGGTCGCCTTCCTTGCGCGGCAGGCGCGTGAAGTGGCGCGCCGTCGTAAAGCCGCCGCGCGCCTCCACGGTTTCGTCGCCGACGGTTTCTATCGGCCAGATTTCGTTGCTGTCGTTATCCGCGACGCTGAATTGCCGCGTGACGCCCGGCTTGTACTTGTCCGGCGCGCCGCGCACGAGGCTCGCCAACTGCATGACGACGCTGAAGCGGTCCTGCGCGCCGTCCGCGAGCGGCTGGCTTTGCGGCGTTTTCGTGTAGACGATCTGCTTCGTTTCGCGATTGAAGATGGCGATATCGGCGGCACGGCGGCCGCGCTGTTCCGAATACTGTTCCGGCGCGATGCCGAAGCCGTCGATATGGCCTTTGCTCGAATACACATACGGACCGACGAAAGGCAGCGGGATCGAGACGATCATTTCGTAATGCTGGCCGTCGTTGCTCCAGTGGATCGTGCCGGTCTGATTCATCATGCCGTTCACGAGCGTGTCGTAACGTAAATCGCCCGTGGGCGGGACGCTGAACTTGTCGCCCGATGCGGCGCTGGGTTGCGGCGCGGTCTGCGAAGCGGGCGACGGCGCTTGAGCCTGCGGCATTTGCGCGGGAGCGGAAGCGGCTGCGGGCGCGTCGGGCTCTGGCGTCGCAGCGCTCGACACCGGAGCGGGCGAAGGCTTCGGCGCAGGCGCGGCGGGCTTCGGAGGCGCGGCGGTTTCCGGAGACGCGGCCGGTTTCGGCGGCGCGGGCGGCGTCGGCGCGGGCGGCGCGATCGGCTTGGGCGTCAGCAATTCCACCTGCACGGGCGGCGTTTCGGGCGGCGCGCTCGCCGGCTGACGGTTGTGCTCGATCCACCGCATCGCGCTCAGATGCAGGCCCGCAACGACGAGCACGGCCAGCACCCAGCGTCCCCAGCGGCGGGGCGCGGCGGATTCGATAGCGGCATCGGGCGGCTCGCCGGACGCGGGGCGAGGACGGCGGAATTGAAACAGTGACATCGTGGAAAGCGTGAAAAGCGCGTGTTACGGACGATCGGGCGAAAGGCATAAGACATGCGCGAGGGAAACGATGTTCCTGGCCCCTTCGACGGACATTTTCAGCGCTCGCTCGCCTTGTGCCCCAATTCGTACGACAGGCCCCGTGCGCACTCGCGCAAGGCAGAGTCGATTTCGCCGCCCCAGCGCGTGTCGAACGTGCCTTCGTGCCCGAGCGCGATGAGACCGAGCGCGAGTTCGCCCGTCGAATCGAAGACCGGCGTGCAGAACGCGTGGATCGTCGGCAGCAGCATGCCTTCGACGCGCGCCGCGCCGTGCTCGCGCACCTCGGCGAGAAGCGGCTCGACATCGGCCATCGTCTGCTTCATTGCGGCGAGCTCGCGATCAAGGATCGGCTGCGTCTTGCTGCGCGGCAGATACGCGGCGAAAAGCAGACCCGTCGCGGATGAAAGCAGCGGCATCACGTCGCCCAGCTTGAGCGATGCCTTCGCCGGATGGCTCGATTCCATCCAGTGCACGACGGTCGGCCCCTGATTGCCCCACACCGCGATGCCGACCGTCTGATCCAGCCGGTCGCGCAGTTCCGCGAGCGCGATGCGCGCCAGCCGCACGCCATCGACGCGCGCAAGCCGCGCGAGGCCCATTTGCAACGCGAAACCGCCGAGTTCGTAGCGCCCGGAAACCGGATCCTGCGATGCGACGCCGAGCCGCAAAAAACTCACAAGATAGCGATGCGCCTTTGCCGGGCTCATGCCCGCGCGTTGGGCGAGATCGCGCAGCATCATCGCGCGCGGCTCGTTGGTGAGGACGTCGAGCAGCCGGAAGCCGACTTCGATCGACTGAATGCCGGAGCGCGTTTTTTCTTCGGCGGCGTCGCTGGTGTCTTCGTCGTCGGTGAGAGAGGTGGATTGCATGTGCGAAAAGGCCTATGCCGTTCGGCCGAGTGCCGGCGGCGGATTCACCATCGTAAAATACATTTCCTTTAACGTCACCCGCGTCACCACGCTCACCCGGCACTGCTCCATGAAACTTGCAACCTTGAAGGACGGCACGCGCGACGGCCAGCTGATCGTCGTCTCGCGCGACCTGCGCACGGCCGCAATCGCCGATGGAATCGTCTCGACGCTGCAACGCGCGCTCGACGACTGGACCTTTTACGCGCCGCAACTCATGGAAGTCTACGAAGCGCTGAACGCCGGCCGCGCGCGCAACAGCTTTTCGTTCGATCCGAAAGCCTGCATGGCGCCGTTGCCGCGCGCGTTCCAGTGGGCGGACGGCTCCTCGTACGTGAATCACGTCGAGCTCGTGCGAAAGGCGCGCAAAGCGGAAATGCCGCCCGAATTCTGGACCGATCCGCTGATGTATCAAGGCGGCAGCGACGACTTCATCGGCCCGACGGACGACATCGTGTGCGCGACGGAATCGTATGGCATCGACTTCGAAGCGGAAGTCGCCATCATCACGTCCGACGTACACATGGCCGCGATGCCCGACGAAGCGCTTCGCAGCGTGCGCCTGCTGATGCTCGTCAACGACGTGTCGCTGCGCAATCTCATTCCCGCCGAACTTGCGAAGGGCTTCGGCTTTTTCCAGAGCAAGCCCGCGACCGCGTTCTCGCCGGTTGCCGTGACGCCCGACGAACTCGGCGACGCGTGGCGCGAAGGGCGCGTGCATCGCCCGATGATCGTGCACTGGAACGGCAGGAAAGTCGGTCAGCCGGACTGCGGCACCGACATGGTCTTCCACTTCGGCCAGCTCATCGCGCACGCGGCGAAGACGCGCAATCTGCGCGCGGGCTCGATCGTCGGCTCGGGCACGATCTCGAACAAGGACACGAAGCGCGGCTACTGCTGCATCGCCGAGAAGCGCTGTCTGGAGACGATCGAGCACGGCGCGCCGCAGACAGAGTTCATGAAATTCGGCGACAGCGTGAAGATCGAAATGTTCGACGAAGAAGGCAAGTCGATCTTCGGCGCAATCGATCAGGCGGTCGTGCAACCGGAGCATTGAACGGGTTTCGCCCGATGCGGCGCGCCCAAGCCTCGCCTTACACTTTGCCGGGCTGCTCTTCGGGCAGCACAAGAACGATCAAAAAAAGGAGACTTCGATGGCGGCAGGCAAGTGGAAATTTCTGGCGGGCGCGGCATTCGCGCTCGCCGCCGCGACGGTGGCAACGGCGGCATTCGCGCAGACGGCGCAGCACGTGAAGATCGGTCTCGTGCTGTCGCTTACGGGGCCGGCCGCGTCGCTCGGCATTCCCGCGCGCGATACCGTCGCGCTCTTGCCGAAGGAAATGGGTGGCAAGCCCGTCGACTACATCGTGCTCGACGACGCCTCCGACACCACGCAGGCCGTGCAAAGCACGAAGAAGCTCATCAGCGAGGATCAGGTCGATGCGATCATCGGCTCGTCGATCACGCCGAACTCGCTCGCGATGATCGATGTCGTCGCGCAAGGCCAAACGCCGATGATCTCGCTGGCGTCGTCGGCGAAGATCATCGAGCCTGTCGACGACAAGCGCCGCTGGGTCTTTAAGACGCCGCAAACCGACGCGATGATGGCCTCCGCGATCATCGCGCATGCGAGCAATCATGGCGTGAAGACGCTTGCGTACATCGGCCAGGCGGACGCGCTCGGCGAGACCTTCTACGCCGAAGTCGCGAAGTTCGCGCAGCTGCACAAGATCGAAGTGGTCGCGAATGAACGTTTCAATCGCACCGATCCGAGCGTGACCGGGCAGATCCTGAAGATTCTCGCGGCCAAGCCCGATGCGGTGGTCGTCGGCGCGGCCGGCACGCCCGCCGCGCTGCCGCCGAAAACGCTCGCGCAGCGCGGCTTCAAAGGCAAGGTCTATCACAATCACGGCGTCGGCAACCGCGACTTCCTGCGCGTGTGCGGCGCGGATTGCAACGGCACGTTCCTGCCCGCGAGCCCGGTGCTCGTCGCCGCGCAGTTGCCCGACGACCATCCGGCCAAGCGGCTCGCACTCGAATACATCAAACTGTACGAGGCGAAGCAGGGCGCGGGCACGGTCTCGGCGTTCGGCTCCTATGCGTGGGACGCGGGCATGCTGCTCAATCGCGCGGTGCCTATCGCGATGAAAGCGGGCGCGCCCGGCACGCCGGCGTTTCGCGCTGCGCTGCGCGATGCGCTCGAAGGCACGAAGAATTTCTCCGACACCAACGGGCAGGTCAACATGTCGCCCAACGATCACATCGGCCTCGATCAGCGCGCGCGCGTGCTGGTCGAGATCCGCGACGGCAAGTGGGTCTATCAGCCGCGCTAACCTTCAATCGACGAGACCATGAGCGATCTATCCATGTATTCGGGCTATAGGTCGCTCGAACTGCGCCGCCATCCGCATGGCGTGCTCGAAGTCGTCATGCCCGGCGCGGGCGCGAACAAGAGCGGCCTGTCCACCGCCGACGCCAACATGCATCGCGAGCTCGCGGATATCTGGCGCGACATCGATCGCGATCCGGACACGCGCGTCGCGCTCATTCGCGGCGAAGGCAAGGGCTTTTCGGCGGGCGGCGATCTCGGGCTCGTCGAAGAGATGGCGAACGATTTCGACGTGCGCGCGCGGGTGTGGCGCGAGGCGCGCGATCTCGTCTATAACGTGATCAACTGCGGCAAGCCGATCGTCTCCGCGATGCACGGTCCGGCGGTCGGCGCGGGGCTGGTCGCGGGCTTGCTCGCCGATATTTCGATCGCGTCGAAGTCGGCGCGCATCATCGATGGGCATACGCGGCTCGGCGTCGCGGCGGGCGATCACGCGGCGATCGTCTGGCCGCTGCTGTGCGGCATGGCGAAGGCCAAGTACTATCTGCTGCTGTGCGAGCCGGTGAGCGGCGAGGAGGCGGAACGCATCGGGCTGGTGTCGCTCGCCGTCGACGAGAACGAACTCATGCCGAAGGCAATCGAAGTGGCGAACCGTCTGGCGCAAGGTTCGCAGACCGCGATTCGCTGGACCAAGTACGCGCTCAACAACTGGCTGCGCTCGGCGGGGCCGACTTTCGATACGTCGCTCGCGCTCGAATTCATGGGCTTCGCGGGGCCGGACGTGCACGAAGGCATGCGCTCGCTGCGCGAACGGCGCGCGCCGGATTTCCCGGGCGGCGCGCCGTTCTGAACCGCGCGAACCTCACACGAAAACAAGGAGAGTCGAATGACCGATAACGCCGGCGGCACGCCGCCCTACACGATTCCCGGTTTTCCCGGATTCGGCCAGGCCGACATGATGGGCAAGATGTGGGAACTGATGCGCCTGAATCCGTTCGCCGCCGCGATGCCCGGCGGCGGGCAGGGCATGGGCCCCTCCCTCTCGATGATGTCCGACATGCTCGCTCCGCTCAGCAACATCGAAGAACTCGACAAGCGCGTGACCGACATGCGCGCCGTCGAGCACTGGCTGAAGCTCAATCTCAACATGCTGCAATCGGCGATTCAGGCGCTCGAAGTGCAGCGCGCGACGCTCGCGACGCTGCGCGCGTTCGGCGCGTTCGCTCAGACGTCCGTCGAGAGCGCGCACACCGCGGCGGCGGAGAATGCGAAGGCCGCGTCAGCCGGATGGCCGATGGGCGGCGCGGCGAAGACCGATGCCCCGAAGCAGGAAGCGTCGGGCGCCGCGCCCGCGAGCGAGGCATCGGCTGAAGGCGAAGACGCTTCGGGGCAGACTTCAGCGCCGCCGCCCGGCTTCGATCCGACCGGCTGGTGGAACGTGCTGCAATCGCAGTTCAATCAGCTTGCGCATCTCGCGATGATTCAGCCCGGCATGAGCGGCCCGCTCAACCCGATGGGCGCCGCGGCCGCGCAGCCGGCCGCCGCTGGTGAGAGCGCCGCGGAGCAGCCCGCCAACGACGCCGATGAAAGGCCCGACGCGGCGGCCGCGAAGAAGGCGGCCGCGCGCAAGACGGCGCCGCGCAAGAAACCCGGCTGACTACGCGCGTTCCGGCGCGCTCACTTCCTTCACTACGACCGGCGGCGCGCATAGCGCCGCCGCGCTCGCCAATTCCCCTCGACGCGCACATTTCCGTAGCCGAAACGCATCTCAGCACCGACGCACATTTCGATTTTGTCTATGATGAAAGCTTGACGGTGCGGAATCTTTGTCCATCCATCGGCGTTGGGCACGCAATCTGCATCGAATGCGATATTTCGTTCGAACCGGTCTGTCCATGACAAACTCATCAGAACAAGAATTCGATTCGGATTCGATCTCCGATGGCCCCGAGCGTCCGGAACCCGTGCCGCCAAGCGCCGCAACGGCGGGCGCGACCGGCATAGGCATCGGCGCGATCGCTCAGGAGATTGGTCTGACGAAGGACACTTTGCGTGTCTGGGAGCGCCGGTATGGATTTCCGCAGCCGATGCGCACTTCCGGCGGGGAGCGGCTGTATCCGCAGGAGCAGGTGACGAAGCTGCGGCTCGTGAAGCGATTGCTCGACGCGGGACATCGGCCGAGCAAAGTGCTCGGGCAATCGATCGACGCGCTGCAGCAACTGGCCGAAAGCTCGGGCGTCGGCCAGGACGCGCCGGACGCCGAGCTCGACCATCTGATCTCACTGCTGCGCGCGGGCGCTTATGACGATTTCCGCTTCGGCCTGCTGAAGCGCGCAACGCGCGACGGCCTCGAACGCTTCGTGCTGGATGTCGCGGCGCCGCTGTCGGCACGCATCGGCAATGCGTGGGCGGCGGGCACGTTGCAGGTCTATCACGAACATCTGTTCAGCGAGGCGATCCAGTCGACGCTGCGCACGCTGATACGTCCGCTCTCGGATGCCGTGCGCGGGCGCAACGGCCGTCCGCGCGTGCTGCTCACGACGCTTTCCGGCGAAGGTCACGGCCTCGGCATCCTGATGGCCGAGGCGATGTTCACGCTATCCGAGTGCGAATGCGTGCAACTGGGATTGCAGACGCCGCTGCACGATATCGTCGATGCCGTGTCGGTGCACAAGATCGATATCGTCGCGCTGTCGTTCACGGCGGTGCTGCCGGCGCAGTCCATTTCGAACGGGCTGACCGACCTGCGCAACCTGCTGCCGCCGCACGTCCGCATCTGGGTTGGCGGCAGCAGCCCGGCGCTGCGCCGCAAGTTCGACGACGGCGTGCATCACATCGCGGGGTTGACCCCGATCGATGAGACCGTCGCGGATTGGCGTCAATCCACCGTGCTATGATCGACGACGCCCGAAACGTCGGGCATTGGCGCGGAAATCCGCATCAAGCGCGCATCGCATCGTTGTCATGCACGCACGTCATACTGCGCGGCCGGCGCGGTTCCGGCGGCAGTTCGGCGCCACTTGAACATACCTCAGGCACAGGTTTGGCTCCTCACCCACGGTAGAACAAGACGCACAACAGCAACATTTGCACGGGGAGTGCAGTGTTTACGCGGGACGCGACGCGTTGCCGCAGCGCCAAATGTCGCGCTTCGTTGTCGCATTTCGTCTTCGGCCGACCGAATCCCGCGTAAAATTGAAAGCTTGGCTGCTCGCGTGCAAGGCATGTCTGCACGTTCCGGCCGAAAGTCAATACAGATATAACGTCGCATAAGTGGCATCAGGGGTGGACTATGAACACCATGCTTTATCCGGAACTTTATAAATCGCTGGAATCCGTCCGCTGGGATATGGAGAAGGACATTCCCTGGGACAAATTCGATGCTTCCCTGCTCACCGACGAGCAGGCCAAAACCATCAAGATGAACGCGATCACCGAATGGTCCGCTCTTCCCGCAACCGAAATGTTCCTGCGTGACAACCACCACGACAGCGATTTCTCCGCGTTCATGAGCGTGTGGTTTTTCGAGGAGCAGAAGCATTCGCTGGTGCTGATGGAGTATCTGCGGCGCTTCAAGCCCGACATGGTGCCGAGCGAAGAAGAGCTGCACGCGGTGCGCTTCGAGTTCGATCCGGCGCCGCCGCTCGAAACGCTGATGCTGCATTTCTGCGGCGAAATCCGCCTGAATCACTGGTATCGCCGCGCGGCCGAGTGGCACACGGAACCCGTCATCAAGCACATTTATGAAACCATCTCGCGCGACGAAGCCCGTCACGGCGGCGCGTATCTGCGTTACATGAAGAAGGCGCTCGTCAACGCCGGCGACACCGCGCGTGCGGCGTTCGCGAAGATCGGCGTGCTCATGGCGTCCGCGCGCCGTACGGAAAAGCCGCTGCATCCGACCAACCTGCATGTGAATCAGGCGCTCTTCCCGCGCGACACCGTGCAGTCGCGTTTGCCCGATCCCGAATGGCTCGAGCGCTGGCTGGACGACCAGATCCGCTTCGACGACAGTTGGGAGAAGAAGGTCGTCGAGCGCATTCTGCACAACCTGTCGATTCTGTTCGAGCGTTCGTTCGTGACCGCGCAGGAACTGAATCGCTATCGCAAGGAAGTGACGCAGCGGCTTCAGGCCGCGCCGGGCGGCGGGGCTGAACAGCCGGCCTGAGTTTCGGCTTCGATGAACGGACGGCTCGCCGGTCAGCACCGGCGAGCCGTTTTGCATTTTTCCCGTGCGAAGCGCCGTGGCACAATGCGCGCTTTCAGCACATCGCAACGAGCGCCGTCATGCCCGCTATTTTCGAACGCAAGATCATCACGCGCGAAGCGCTCGCCGCGCGCCGTCCGACGCTCGCCGGTCCCGTCGTTTTCACCAACGGCGTCTTCGACATCCTTCATCGCGGCCACGTGACCTATCTCGCCGATGCGAAAGCGCTCGGCGCGACGCTCATCGTCGGCGTGAACAGCGATGCGTCGGTACGCACGCTAGGCAAGGGCGACGATCGCCCGATCAATCGGGAAGATGACCGCATGGCGCTGCTCGCCGCGCTGGAGAGCGTCGACTGGGTCGTGAAGTTCGAGGAAACGACGCCGCTGCAATTGATCGAAGCCGTGCACCCCGACGTGCTCGTGAAGGGCGGCGACTACGACATGGACAAGCTGGCCGAATCGGCACTCGTGCGCGGCTGGGGCGGCAAGGCGCTCGCCATCGCGTTCGAGCACGATCGATCGACGACCGCGCTCCTCAAGAAAGTCCGCGCGCAGAGCTGATTCGCACGCGCGCGATCACTGCCCGAGCGGCGCGGTCTGCACGTTGGCGGCAGGCGCCGGTCCGCCGACGCGCGGCTGATCGAACGCTTCTTCGGGACTCAGCGGGCGCGTCGCGAGCGCCTCGGGATGAACCTGCTGCAATAAGTGATGCGGTTCGCGCACGCCGGCCGCGGGAAGCGGGCCGAACATGCCGCGCATGACCGCGAACATCAGCAAGTTGGCGAGAATCAGAAGGGCGATCAGCCAGCGCAGCATTCTTGGGCTCCGTCCGTCAATCAAATCAGAAAAGTCAGGATGAGTGGCGCGCCGTCGCGTCGCGCGCGATGAGCGCGAGGCCGGACAGCACGAGGGAATCGTGTCGGGTGTGCGGCACGTCGAGCGCGCCCGCGATTTCATTTGCCGCGCCGCCGCCCAGCACGAGCCGGACGTCGGCGCGCCAGTCGGCCTTGAGGTCGCGCCACGCACGCTCAATCAGGCTCGCCTGCGCGAGCAGGCATCCGGCGGATAGCGCGGCGGCGGTGTCGGTGGCGAAAAGACTGCGCGTCTGACTCAGCGCCTCACGCGCCGATGCCGCGTCGAGCGTCGGCAATTGCGCCGTATGGCTGCCGAGCGATTCCATCATCAGCGACCAGCCGGGCGCGATGAGGCCGCCGGTGAACACGCCGTCGGCGCGCAGTGCTTCGAGCGTCGTCGCCGTGCCGAAGGTCGCGACCAGCAGATGCTCGCCCGGATACGCCGCGCGCGCTGCGATCATGCCGGCCCAGCGGTCGCTGCCGAGTCGGGCCGGATCGGCATAGGTGTTGATGACGCCGCACTGCTCGGCGCGCGCGCGGACCACGGTGCGCGGCAGCGTCGGCCAGCGCGCGTCGAGCAGGCGCTGGATGCGGTTCTGTACCGGCATGCCCGCGACGTTCGAAATCCACGCGCTCGCCGGCGCGGGAAGTTCGGACCAATCGTCGAGCGCGGCGTCGTCGGCGACGGTCGAGTGATGCGCGTGCTCGAATGCGCCGTTCGCGAGCGACGCGCCGGCTTCATCGACGAGCGACCATTTGATGCGGCTGTTACCCGCATCGATGAGCAGATACGGCGCCTCGGTTCCCGACGCGTTCACGGACGTTCCTTCGCAAGGCGCAGCGTGAGTTCGCCGGTCGTGACGGCGCGCGGGCCTTCGGGCGCGTCGATCAGCAACTGGCCGCCCTCGTCGACGCCCGATGCGATGCCGCGCGTCACTTCCATGCCCTGGTCGATCAGCGCGACTTCACGTCCGGCCCACGCGTGCGCGTCGAGCCAGCGCTGGCGGAACGGCCTGAAGCCCTCGGCTTCGAAGCGCGGCAGCGCTGCGTCGAGCGCGTTGAGGAGCGCGGCGAGAGTGTCGGTGAGATTGGCGTCGGGCCATGCCCGCGCGAGCGCTGCCGGCGCGGCGCCGGGCGCGGATTGCGCGGCGAGCCGGTTGGCTTCGTCGACCTGCGCGGCGAGTTGTTCCGCGCCGTGCAGATTCATGCCGATGCCGATCACGACCGCGGTCGCGTCAGGCGTGTTCCACGCGGTTTCGATGAGAATCCCGGCGAGCTTGCCGTCGTCGAGCAGGACGTCGTTCGGCCATTTCAGCGCAGGACGCGCGGATGGCGTGAGCGGCAGACGCGCGAGCGCATCGAGGACGGCGGTGCCGATGGCGAGACTCAGACCCGACAGCCCTTCGATCGGCCGCCGCAGCACGCAGCCGACCGACATCAGCAGCGCATTGCCCGGTTCGGCGAGCCACGCGCGCCCGCGCCGCCCGCGACCGGCGGATTGCGAGTACGCGACGCGGACGACGGGTGCAGGCGTGCCGTCGCGTCGCGAGGCGCGCAACTGCTCCAAAACGTCGGCGTTGGTGGAGCCCGTTTCGTCGACGATGTCGATGGTCCAGTCGCGAGCGGGCCGCTCGGCAAGCGTCGCAAGCCGCGAGCGGTCGATGCGCCAGGGCGCGTCGGGGGCGAAGGGGGCGAAAGGAGAGGGGGTCATGGCGGGTATTGTAGCCGTGGGATGCGTGTTCGAAGCCCGTGAAACTCCGCTTCAGCGCGTCTTGTCGCTCGGATACCGCCGCCGTGCATGCAGCGAGTCCAGTACGGTGACGCGGTCCGTCGCACGGTAAACCACCAAGTAATTCGGATGAACCACCATCTCTCTGGTATTCGAGACCCTTCCGTGACGATAGATGTATGGAACATCCGCTAACGTCCGGACTGCTTCCCTGTTCATCGAAAGTAGATTGTCGGCCGCCTGCGGATCACGCTCTTCAATGTATTCGTAGATTTCCCTGAGTTGTCTCCGTGCGCGCGGCCGCCAATCAACGAGCATTCCGTGCCTTTCGCTTGGCCGCCACGAGCGCATCCATTTCCGCGAATACTTGATCGTTGGGAATCGACGGCTCCGGGTCCGCAAGTGACGCTTCTACCTCCGCGCGGAACCAGGCGTCGTGCAGTTCAGCCTCTTCGAGCGAATCCGAGTTCGGAAATAAGCGGATCGAGTCGTTTGTCCATTGCGGTTGCACCAGAGTTGTCGAAACCATGATGGCTCAGCGACTCAAGTGCACCGCAACACGGAAATTCCGATCCTTGCGCCTTCCAGCCGAAACCCGCCTGCCACCATCCCCGCGTCCCCCCGACACTCTTCGCTACAATGTCCTCTCCCCTTTAACCGCGTCTCATCGCGCCATCGATCCTTGGACTTCGACACGCCGCCGCGCCTAAGAGTGGAAGCCGGTCTGCAGGGCAAGGTGGTCCGGCTATCGGGCCAGTGGACCGCGCTCGCGCTCGCTCGCGATCGCGCGAAGAGCGGCGTCACGCGGCGTCTGCGCGCCATCGGGCGCGAGGCGATCAGCCAGTGGGATCTGCTTTCCGTCGAGCGGCTCGATCACGTCGGCGGCCAGGCGCTCTGGCGCGTGTGGGGACGCAAGATGCCCGCGACCATCGCGCTGTCCGACACGCAGCGCGAAATCTTCGAGCGCGTCGCGCTGCTCGACGCCGAACGCGAGGAACCCGAAGCCGTCGATCGCGTCGATCCGGTCACGCGGCTCGGCCAGCTCATCTTCGGTTTCTTCGATCACCTGTACGGCGGCCTCGCGATGTTCGGCGCCTTCGTGCTCGATCTCATCGGGCTGGTGCGGCGCCCGCAGCGCATTCCGTGGACGGAAATCTCCGCGAACATCTACAGCGCCGGCGCGCAGGCGCTCGCGATCACCGCGCTCGTCGCGTTCCTGATCGGCATCGTGTTGAGCTACTTGTCCGCGCAGCAGTTGCAGGCGTTCGGGGCGAACCAGTACATCGTCAATATTCTCGGGCTTTCCGTGATCCGCGAGCTCGGGCCGGTGCTTTCCGCGATTCTCGTCGCGGGCCGCTCGGGTTCGGCGATCACCGCGCAGATCGGCGTGATGCGCGTCACCGAAGAACTCGACGCGATGCAGGTCATGGGCATTCCGCATAGCCTGCGCCTCGTGCTGCCGCGCGTGATCGCGCTCGGCATCGCAATGCCGCTGCTCGTCATGTGGACCAACATCATCGCGCTGACGGGCGGCGCGCTCGCGGCGAAGCTCGTGCTGTCCATCGACATGAACTTCTTCATTCGCTCGCTGCCGTCGGTCGTGCCGATCGCGAATCTGTGGATCGGGCTCGGCAAGGGCGTCGTGTTCGGCATGCTGATTGCGCTCGCCGCGTGTCACTTCGGCTTTCGCATCAAGGCGAATTCGCAGAGTCTCGGCGAAGGCACGACGACGTCCGTGGTGACGTCGATCACCATCGTGATTCTCGCGGACGCCGTCTTCGCGATCCTCTTTCAGAACGTCGGACTCTGACCGCCATGTCGACCACGCTCGCCACCGCCGTTCGTCATCAGCCGCCGCCCGTCATCGCGGAACCGGTGATCGAAGTGCGCGATCTCACCAAGCGCTACGGGCGCACGGTGATTCACGAGCATCTGAATCTGGATGTGCGGCGCGGCGAGATCGTCGCGTTGCTCGGCGGTTCGGGCTCGGGCAAGACCACGCTCGTGCGGCAGATTCTCGGCCTCGAGTCGCCGACATCGGGCACCATTCGCGTGCTCGGCGAGGAATGGGCGCAAATGGACGACGAAACCGCGAAGATGCTGCGCACGCGCTCCGGCATGATGTTTCAGCAAGGCGCGCTGTTTTCGTCGCTGACGGTATATGACAACATCGCGCAGCCGTTTCGCGAACTCGGCAAGATTCCCGAGGACCTGATCCGCGAATTCGTGATGCTGAAGCTCGAAATGGTCGGCCTGTCGTGCAAGCACGCGAGCAAGATGCCGTCCGCGTTGTCGGGCGGAATGGTGAAGCGCGTCGGCATCGCGCGGGCGATCGCGCTCGAGCCCGAACTGCTGTTCCTCGACGAACCCACGGCCGGGCTGGATCCGAAGGCATCGGACGAATTCGTCGATCTGATCGCGACGCTGCATCGCGCGCTCGGTCTGACGGTCGTGATGGTCACGCACGATCTCGACACCATGGTCGCGCTGTCCACGCGCGTCGCGGTGCTGGCGGATCATCGCGTGCTCGTCGCGGCGCCGGTGGAAGAGGCGTGCGCGGTGGATCATCCGTTTATCCGCGAGTACTTTCTGGGGCGACGCGGCCGCCGCGCGTTGCAGGCATTGCCGTCCGAGCGCCGCGCGAAGCTGCCGCCGGCCGCGCTCGAAGATGCGCCGATCGCCGTGAACAAGTAAGCGCGAAGCGAGCGCCAAAGGAACCTGCCGATGGAAAACAAATCACACGCGTTCTGGACCGGGCTTTTCACGATCGTGCTCGTGCTGGCCATCGCGTTCGCCGTGTTCTTCTTCAACGTCGATCGCACCGTGCGCGTGCCGTACGATCTGATCGCGCGCACCAACGTGACCGGCCTCTTCACGGACGCGGCCGTGCGCTATCGCGGCCTGGGCGTCGGCAAGGTGCAGTCGATCAGCTTCGACAAGTCGCATCCGGGGCAGATCCGCATCCGCATTGTCGTCGACAAGAACGCGCCGATGACGCATTCCACGTACGCGACGCTCGGCTTTCAGGGCGTGACGGGCATCGCGTTCGTGCAGCTCGACGACACCGGCACCGATACGGCCGCGCTGGCTTCGTCGCCGCAGCACGTCGCCGAAGTGCCGATGCGTCCCGGTCTCTTCGAGCAGTTGCAGCAGCGCGGCGACATCATCCTGAAGAAGTTCGAGCGCCTTTCCGACGACGCCGACAAGTTCCTCTCCGACGACGTGCGCAATCAGCTCATGGCGACGACGAAGAGCCTGCAAACCGCCGCCGACGGCATCGCGACGCTTGCGAGCCAGGTGCAGCCCGCGACGGCGCAGTTGCCGCAGACGCTCAGGCAGATCAACACGACGCTCGCCTCGACGCATCAGCTCGTGCAGAACCTGAATCGTCCGGACGGCCCGCTCGTGTCCAACTTGAACAAGGCGGGCAAGGCCGCCGAAGACGCGGGCGCGGCGCTCGCGGACATGAACGAATCGCTGCGTTTCATCACGGCGCGCGTCGGTTTCGAGGCGTTGCCGCGCTTCTATTCGTTCAGCGACGACGTGAGCGCGGCGGCGCGTTCCGTCGATCGCGCCGCCGACGCGTTCAGCACCAATCCGCGCAGCGTGCTCTTCGGCGCGCCGCAGAAGGAGCCGGGACCGGGCGAGCCGGGCTTCGCGTGGCCGGCGAAAGCGGCGCATTGATCGGGGAAAAGATATGACGGACATCGACATGAAAGGAGCGGTCGCGGCGTTCGCGCTCGGCTGCGCCGCGTTGCTCGCAGGTTGCGGATCGACGTCGACCGCGATGCCGAACGCGCATTACGACCTCGGCGCGATACCGGCTGCCAACGCAAGCGCCAACGCCGCGCCGATGCCGCCGGTCAAAGTGCTCGCGGTGGGCGCGCCGCGCAGTCTCGAAACCGATTCGTTCGCGTATCGGCTCAGCTATGTCGATGCACAGCGCACCGGCAACTATTCGAACAGCCACTGGACGATGCCGCCCGCGCAGTTGCTGACGCAACGCCTGCGCGATGCGCTCGCGGCGCGCGGCCCGGTTCTGTCGGGCGCCGATCCGGTGCGCGCCGTGCCGCTGCTCGAAGTCGAGCTGACGAGCTTCGAACAGGTCTTCGATGCGCCCGAGCAAAGCCGCGGCCTCGTGTCGGTGCGCGCGACGCTCACGCAGCAAGGCCGCGTCGTCGGCCAGCGCAGCTTCGCCGCGAGCGCGCCCGCGCCGAGCGCCGATGCCCCCGGCGGCGCGCGGGCGCTCGCGGCTGCATCGGACGATGTGATCGCGCAACTTTCCGCGTGGCTCGCCGCGCAGCCGCTCTCCGCGTCACGATGATCTTCCGCCCAGCATCGAAGCGTCCGGGCGGCTCATGACGATCAAGCAATGGCAGCGTCGCCCGTCGGCGTTCTCCCGGCAGGCGCTCGCCGCGTATGCGGCGCTCGTCGTCTACGGTTCGCTTTATCCGTTTTCCGGCTGGCGCTCGCTCGGATTGAGCCCGCTCGCGTATCTCACCGATCCGCTGCCGCAATATCTGACCGTTTTCGATGTCGTGACCAACGTGCTCGGCTACATGCCGCTCGGCGCGCTGATCGTGCTCGCGCTCTATCCGCGTCTGCGCGGCACATTCGCGGTCGGCGCGGCGCTCATCGGCGGCGCGCTGCTCTCCGGCGCGATGGAAGCGATCCAGACGTATCTGCCGACGCGCGTCGCCTCGAACCTCGATCTCGCCGCGAACGCGTTCGGCGCGCTCGTCGGCGGCATGCTGATCGCGCCCACGACGAGCGCGCTGCTCGATCGCGGCCTGTTGCGGCGCATCCGCTTTACGTGGTTCGAGCGCGACGCGGCGTATGTGCTCGGGCTGACGGCGCTCTGGCCGTTCGCGGCGATGTTCCCCGCGCCGTATCTCTTCGGCGGCGGCGATCTTCCGCGCGTGCTGTGGGACGAGCTCGACCCGGCGATGCAGGACGCGATTCTCGCGTGGACGCCCGCCGCGTGGGACATCGAAAGCTGGCCGGACCGGCTCGGCGCGCTTCTGCCGGACGACGCCTGGGAAGCGCTGATCACATCGACGAGCCTGTTCGCCGCGCTCGTGCTCGCGACGCTGCTCACGCGGCAGCGCGCGCCACGCATCCGCCTGATGCTCGGCCTGATCGCGATGACGATCTTCGCGAAAGCGGGCGCAAGCTTTCTGCAGTCGCGCGCGGGTCTGACCTTCGACTGGGCGACGGACGGCGCGCTGGAAGGCATCGCCATCGCGACGATCGCGGGCGTGCTGTCGGTCGCGTTGCCGCGCGGCTTGCGCGCGGCGCTCGCGGGCGGGGCGCTCGTGATCTCGCTCGCGCTCATCAATCTGCTGCCGGTGAATCCGTATTTCGACATCGTGCTCGCCGACTGGCGGCAGGGCCGCTATCTGCATTTCAACGGGCTTGCGCACTGGCTCGCGTGGGTGTGGCCGTACGCGGCGCTCGGCTGGCTCGCTTCGGCGGCGGAGCGCGCGTGGCTCGCGCGGCGGCGCGCGCGCAAGGCGGGGCGCTCGGCCTGATACGGCGGGCACGAACATCGCTGGCTATAATCGACCGACACTCTCATCGCACCCGCTCATGGATTCCTTCTACAAGTACCACGTGTTCTTCTGCCTGAACCAGCGCGAAGCCGATGCGGCGCGTCCGAGCTGCGCGAACTGCAACGCGCAGGCCATGCAGGAATACGCTAAAAAGCGCGTGAAAAAACTGGGTCTCGCGGGCGAAGGCAACGTGCGGATCAACAAGGCCGGCTGCCTCGACCGCTGCGAACTCGGGCCGGTCGTGGTCGTGTATCCGGAAGGCACCTGGTACACGTATGTCGATGAAACCGACATCGACGAGATCGTCGATTCGCATCTCGCCAACGGCAAAATCGTCGAACGTCTTCTAATCGATCAACCCGCATGAACGCGCAAACCGAAAAGTTTCTCATCGACGGTCCGGTCGGCAAGATCGAATGCGCGCTCGACAAGACCGACAGCGCGCCGCGCGGCATCGCACTCGTCGCGCATCCGCATCCGCTTTTCGGCGGCACGATGGACAACAAGGTCGCGCAGACGCTCGCGCGCACGTTCGTCCAGCTCGGCTACACGACGTATCGTTCGAACTTTCGCGGCGTCGGGCAGACGGGCGGCGAGCATGACAACGGCATCGGCGAACAGGACGATCTGCTTGCGCTGATCGATCACATGCGCGCGCAGCCGGGTCAGGCGGACGTGCCGATCGTGCTCGCGGGCTTTTCGTTCGGCACCTTCGTGCTGTCGCACGTCGCGAAGCGCATGCGTGATGCCGGCAAGAACATCGAGCGCATGGTGTTCGTCGGCACGGCGGCGAGCCGCTGGGAAGTCGCGCCCGTGCCCGACACGACGCTCGTGATCCACGGCGAAGTCGACGACACCGTGCCGATTCAATCCGTCTACGACTGGGCGCGGCCGCAGGAACTGCCCGTCGTCGTGATTCCGGGCGGCGAGCATTTCTTCCATCGCAAGCTGCATATCCTGAAGCGCGTGATCGTCGACGCGTGGCGTTGAGCGCATCGCTCGTCATCGATCGGCAAAAGCGGCTAAGCGCAGCCTGAAAAACGTTAAAACGAGCGGCAACCGCGCAGATTCCAAGGAAAACGGAAGCGGCCCGCGCGTATAATGGCGCAGAATTTTTTCACGGATTCCGGCCGCGCGACGTTGCATTCGACGTATCGCGGCCGTCGAAACCCCGGCTTCTGAGAACCGTTTTTGCGTCCGTCTGTCGAACGAGCGCTTTTCGCCGCGGCGCCGCGCGTGCCGCTGTCCTGGCGAAATGCCCGACCGACAGCGACGGTCAGCCTGTTCAACCCGTGCTTCGCCGATCATCCGATCCTCGATCGTCATCGTCGCAGCGTGCTTTTTCCGCCGATCGATCCTATGCGCTTTGTCCCTTCCGGCCTGTCTTTTCCTTCCGTTTCCGTTTCCGCAAAAGCCGTTTTCGTTCTGCCCGCCGTGCTGGCGGCGGCGAGCGCTTTCGCCCAGGTTCCGCCGCCCGACGTGACGGCACGTTCGTGGGTGCTCGTCGACGCCACCAGCAATCAGGTGCTCGCCTCGGGCAATCCCGATGAGCGCGTCGAGCCGGCATCGCTCACCAAGCTGATGACCGCGTATCTCGTCTTCGATGCGTTGAAGTCGAAGAAGATCAACATGGATCAGACCGTCATGCCGAGCGAGGCCGTGCGCCGCGTGCGCACCGACGAGTCGCGCATGTTCATCGAGGCGAACAAGCCCGTCACCGTGCACGATCTCGTGTACGGCATGATCGTGCAGTCGGGCAACGACGCGGCCATCGCGCTCGCGGAACTCGTCGGCGGCAGCGAAGGCAACTTCGTCACGCTGATGAACGCGGCGGCGAAGCGCATCGGCATGACACACACGAATTTCGCCGATGTGAACGGCATGCCCGATCCGCAGCACTACACGACCGCGGGCGATCTCGCCGTGCTGTCGACGCGCCTGATCCGCGACTTCCCCGAGTACTACAGCATCTTCTCGGTGAAGGACTTCACGTACAACAAGATCAAGCAGCCGAACCGCAATCGCCTGCTGTGGCTCGATCCGACCGTCGACGGCCTCAAGACCGGCCACACGAAGGCCGCCGGCTACTGCCTGATCGCGACCGCGAAGCGTTCGCTCGTCGGCGTGCCCGACGCGAGCCGCCGCCTCGTCGCCGTGATGATGGGCGAGCCGAAAGAGCACAACCGCGTGCAGGACAGCCTGAAGATGCTGAACTACGGCTACACCGCGTACGACGCGCTGCGTCTGTACAAGGCGAATCAGGTGATCGATTCGCCGCGCGTGTACAAGGGCGCGGCCGACAACGTGCAGGCGGGCGTCACGACGGATCAGTACATCACCGTGCCGAAGGGCCTGGGCGAGAAGGTCAAGCCGACGGTCACGCACGACAATCTGATCGTCGCGCCGATCAAGAAGGGCCAGCAGATCGGCAGCGTCAAGATGATGGCCGATGGCAAGGAAGTCGCGCAGTTCCCGCTCGTCGCGTTGCAGGATGTGCCGGAAGCGGGCATCTTCGGCCGCCTGTGGGATTCGGCGCTGCTCTGGTGGCAAAAGCGTAAGTAAGGAGCCTGTGATGAGCCAAGCCGAAGCATTCGATCCGACGGTCTATCTGAACGGCGAGTGGGGACCGCTTTCCGAAGCGCGCATTCCCGTGCTCGATCGTGGTTTCATCTTCGGCGACGGCGTGTACGAAGTCGTGCCGCTCTACGCGCAAGCCGACGGCGCGCGTCTGCCGTTCCGCCTGAAGCAGCATCTCGCGCGGCTCGATCGCAGTCTCGGCAAGATTCGCATCGGCAATCCGTTCGATGGCGCCGGCTGGCGCGCGCTGATCGATCGCGTCATCGCGGAGAACGCCGGCGCGGGCGATGCGCTCGTCTACATCCAGGTGACGCGCGGCGTCGCCAAACGGCGCGGGCACGCGTTCCCGGCGGGAATCGTGCCGACCGTGTTCGTCATGCTCGGCCAGCTCGTGTTCCCGAGCGCGGCGGATCGCGCGCGCGGCGCCGTCGCCGTCACCGCCGAAGACAAACGCTGGCTGCATTGCGACATCAAATCGGTGTCGTTGCTCGGCAACGTGCTGATGGCGCAGCACGCCGCCGAAAACGACGCGCTCGAAACCATTCAGTTGCGCGACGGCTTGCTTACCGAGGGTTCGTCCTCAAATGTGTGGATCGTGAAGGGCGGCACGCTGCTGGGCGCGCCGCGCGGACCGCGCATTCTCGAAGGCATCCGCTACGGGCTCATCGAGGAACTGGCGCGCGAGGCGGGTATCGCGTTCGAGGAGCGCGACATCACCGAAGCAGAATTGCGTTCGGCGGACGAAGTCATGATCAGCTCGGCGACGAAAGAAGTCATGCCGGTCACGACGCTCGACGGCAAGAGCGTCGGCGACGGCCGCCCCGGTCCGGTCTATGCTGCACTGTACGACGCCTACCAGCGGGCCAAAGCGCGCGAGTTCGCCGAAGAGGCCAAGCGCGGCAAGTGAAGGAGAAAGTCATGACTGACAAGCCACAAGCCACCGATCCGACCGACAGCGCCAAGCACAGCGCCGACGAGCTGTTCGATTTTCCCTGCGATTTCCCGATCAAGGTGATGGGCAAGACGCATCCGGAATTCCACGACACGATCGTCGATGTGCTCAAGGCTTTCGACAAGGATTTCGACGCGTCGCGTGTGGAGTCGCGCCCGTCTTCGGGCGGCAACTACACCGGTCTCACCTGCACCGTGCGCGCGCAGAATCGCGCGCATCTCGACGATATCTATCGCGCGCTCACCGGCCATCCGATGGTCAAGGTAGTGCTTTGATCTTGCCCGCGGGCGCATCGCACACCGCCGGCGTGCGCTCGTAGAGCAGCCTGAACTGCTCCGCTTCCTCGAAAACCCACTCCCTGAACGCGTGCACGCGCTTCGTCTGAAGCAGCGCGGTCGGGCACACGAAGTAATACTTCCACGGACTCGGCCCTTCGACATTGAAAAGCCGCACGAGCCGTCCCGCGATGATTTCCTGCATCGCGAGCGAGCGGCGCACGAGCGCGATGCCCTGACCGTCGATCGCCGCCTGCAGCAAATTCGACGAATCCTCATACAAGACGCCGCGCTTCGGTTCGGGCAGATCGGTGAGTCCCGCGGCGTCGAACCACGGACGCCAGAGCTCGTCGTCCGAGCGCAGAAGCGGCAGCTTTTCCAGATCGCGCGGCACGCGGGGCAGCGCGCCGCCGCGAAAGTTCGGTGAGCACGCCGGGAAAAAAACCTCGTCGAGCAATTCCTCGGTGTGCAGACCCGCGTACTTGCCGTAGCCGAAACGCAGCGCCACGTCCGCGTCGTCGCGGTTGAAATCGATGAGCGAGGCCGTCGTCAGCAGTTCGAGATCGATATCCGGATGCTGCTCGATGAATCTGCCGACGCGCGGCGTCAGCCAGCGGGCGGAAAACGACGGAATCGTCGATACGATCAGCCGCCGGTCGCGATCGCCGGAGCGGATGCGGCGCGTCGATTCCGCCAGCGCGACGAGCGCCGAGCGCACTTCCGCCGCGTACTGCCGGCCGCGATCGGTGAGACGCACGCGTTTGCCGTCGCGCGCGAACAGCGACACGCCGAGCTCCGACTCCAGCGCGCGAATCTGATGACTGACCGCGCCGTGCGTGACGAAAAGCTCGTCGGCGGCGCGGGAAAAGCTCTCGTGACGGGCGGCGGCTTCGAAGGCGCGCAGCGCGTTCAGGGCGGGAAGCTGGCGGAGGTCCATATGGATTGTCGGCGGTGTCGTTGTCAATACAGCTCACATAGCAGTGAAAATTGATCGTTTTGCCTGATGCCTTGTCACGCCTAGGATTGTAGTCATCGAAACGTTCCCTTGGCGGAGTGGATCATGCGAGAAATATCAACAAGCGTCACCTTTGAAATCAAGCCCGGCGAAACCGTGCCGATGAGAATTGCGCGCGGCACGCGTCTCATGGTCCACGGCAGTCCCGTCTGGGCGACGCGAAGCAACGACATCGAGGATTACTGGCTCGTGCCCGGCGACAATCTCAAGCTGCGCGAGCGCGAGCGGCTCTGGCTTTCCGTCGAGGGCGACCGTCCGGCCTATGTCGTCTTCACGATCCTGCCGCGCTGCGACGAACGCGCGATGCACTGGGTTTCGACGCGCATCGAGCGTCTCGCGCAGCGGTTGCGCTCCGGATGGAGAACCGTCTGACCCTCAAGTATTCGCATTTGCCATCGAAGGCATGCGAATTCACCATCGGCGGGCATGGGGCTATTTCGGTAAACTACCGGCACCATGTCCGCTACACCGCTCGCCATCCCACAAGCAATCCACGACGCGCCCGCCACCGTGCTCAGTTCCGGTGACTTTCCGGTCGCGTTGCGCTGGCGCGGTCTCGAACCGTACAGCCAGAGCTTCGACGCGATGCGCGCCTTCACCGACGCCCGCACGCCCGAAACACAGGACGAAATCTGGCTCGTCGAGCATCCGCCCGTCTTCACGCTCGGTCTCGCGGGCGATCCGGCGCATCTGCTGCTCGCCGAAAGCGGCATTCCGCTCGTCAAGGTGGATCGGGGCGGACAGATCACGTATCACGGGCCGGGGCAGATCGTCGCTTATCTGCTGATCGACCTGCGCCGCCGCAAGCTCATGGTGCGCGAGCTGGTGCGGCGCATCGAAGAGGCCGTGATCGAAACCCTCGCGACGTATAATCTCGCGACCGACCGCAAGGCCGGCGCGCCGGGCATTTACGTGGCGCGGCATCCTCAAGGCGCGAACGATCGTACGCAGGCGCATGAAGGCGCGAAGATCGCCGCGCTCGGACTCAAGATTCGCAACGGCTGCAGTTATCACGGCGTGAGCCTCAATGTGCGAATGGACTTGCAGCCGTTCCTCGCAATCAACCCGTGCGGCTACGCGGGGCTCGAAACGGTCGACATGGCGACGCTCGGCGTCGCGGCCGACTGGCGCGACGTAGCTCTCGTGCTGGCCGAACGGCTGGCACTTCAAATCGGCGGCCTCCCCGCAATTGCCGCTGCAACAACCGGATCGACCGAATGACTGACGCAACCGCAAACCTGGCTGGCGACACCGCCGCTTCTGCTTCGTCGCCCACCGCTTACGACGCCACTGCAAAGCAGAAGGCACAGGCGAAGACATCGCGCATTCCGATCAAGGTCATTCCGATCGAGAAGCTGAAGAAGCCGGAGTGGATTCGCGTACGCACCGCGACGGGCAACTCGCGCTTCAACGAGATCAAGAAGATCCTGCGCGAGCACAGTCTTCATACGGTTTGCGAGGAAGCGAGCTGCCCGAACATCGGCGAATGCTTCGGCAAGGGCACCGCGACGTTCATGATCATGGGCGACAAGTGCACGCGCCGCTGCCCGTTCTGCGATGTCGGACACGGCCGCCCCGATCCGCTGGACGCCGACGAGCCGCTGAATCTCGCGCGCACCATCGGCGCGCTGAAGCTGAAATACGTGGTGATCACGTCCGTCGATCGCGACGATCTGCGCGATGGCGGCGCCGCGCACTTCGTCGAGTGCATCAGGCAGGTTCGCGAGCATTCGCCGGAAACGCGCATCGAAATTCTGACGCCGGACTTCCGCGGGCGTCTGGATCGCGCGATCGGCATTCTGACCGCCGCGCCGCCCGATGTGATGAACCACAACCTCGAAACGGTGCCGCGTCTCTACAAGGAAGCGCGTCCGGGTTCGGATTATCACCATTCGCTGAAGTTGCTGAAGGACTTCAAGGCGCTGCATCCGGAAGTCGCGACGAAATCGGGCCTGATGGTGGGTCTCGGCGAAACGGAAGAGGAAATTCTTCAGGTGATGCGCGACCTGCGCGCCCACGACGTCGACATGCTGACGATCGGGCAGTATCTGCAGCCTTCGGAGCATCATCTGCCGGTGCGGGCGTACGTGCATCCGGATACCTTCAAGATGTACGAGGAAGAGGCGTACAAGATGGGCTTCACGCACGCGGCGGTCGGCGCGATGGTGCGCTCGAGCTATCACGCGGATGTGCAGGCGCATGGGGCGGGCGTGGTTTGACGCCGGTTTTGCCCTTCCGCTGAGAGAAAGCCCACCGGAGACGGTGGGTTTTTTGTTTCTCGTAATCGAGGCGCTAACCGTCCAGAACCCCGGACGCCCGCATTCCGGATTTCCGGAATCCCGGATTCGAAGCCGCCAGCCGCTCAGAAAACTCCCATAGAATCATCGGCTTAAGCGAAACTTAAACCTGGCATTGCCCTTGCGATACAAACGGCACGGCCCATGAGCCGCCCATAAAAGTCAAGGAGACAAGCCGATGACCCCTCTCGCATCCAAACGTCCCTGATCCGTCGACGAAGCGGCTATCGCCCATCGACGCGTTCAGACGTGCCCACACACGCCCGCCCCGCGTCAACGCTCGCCGCTGGCCGTACTTCCGCCAACTGCTTGTTATCGCCTGGAAACATCGTGAAAAAACCCATCCATAAAGTCCTGTACGTGCAGGTGATCGTCGCGATCATCATCGGCATCGCGCTCGGGCACTTCTATCCCTCGCTCGCCACCGACATGAAGCCGCTCGGCGACGGGTTCATCAAACTCATCAAGATGGTCATCGGCCCGATCATCTTCTGTACCGTCGTGACCGGCATCGCCGGCATGGAAGACATGAAGAAGGTCGGCCGCGTCGGCGGCAAGGCGCTGCTGTACTTCGAAGTCGTGTCGACGTTCGCGCTGATCCTCGGTCTCGCCGCGACGCACCTCCTGCGGCCGGGCGTCGGCTTCAACGTCGATCCTTCGACGCTCGACCACAAGGCCGTCGATTCCTTCGCGACGAAGGCGCACGGCCAGAGCACGGTCGATTTCTTCCTGCACATCATCCCGGACACGCTGGTGTCGGCGTTCGCGCAGGGCGAAATCCTCCAGATCCTGCTGATCGCGCTCCTGTTCGGCGCGGTGCTCGCGCATATCGGCGAGCGCGGCAAGGTCGTGACGACGTTCATCGAAGGTCTGTCGAGCATCCTGTTCGGCATGGTCGGCATCATCACGAAGCTCGCGCCGATCGGTGCGTTCGGCGCGATGGCGTTTACCATCGGCAAGTACGGCATCGGTTCGCTGCTGCCGATGCTCAAGCTCATCGGCACGTTCTATCTGACGTCGATCGTCTTCGTCGTCGTGGTGCTCGGTGCGATCGCGCGCATGGTGGGCTTCAACATCCTGAAGTTCATCGCGTACATCAAGGAAGAAATGCTGATCGTGCTCGGCACGTCGTCGTCGGAAGCCGCGCTGCCGCAACTGATGCTCAAGCTCGAAAAGCTCGGCTGCTCGCGTTCGGTCGTGGGTCTCGTCGTGCCGACAGGCTACTCGTTCAACCTCGACGGCACCAACATCTACATGACGATGGCCGTGCTGTTCATCGCGCAGGCGACCAACACCGATCTCTCGTGGGGCCAGCAACTGACGCTGCTCGCCGTGACGATGCTCACGTCGAAGGGCGCTTCCGGCGTGACCGGCGCAGGCTTCATCACACTGGCCGCGACGCTCGCCGTCGTGCCGACGATTCCGCTCGCGGGCATGGTGCTGATTCTCGGCATCGACCGCTTCATGTCGGAATGCCGCGCGCTGACGAACATCGTCGGTAACGGCGTGGCGACGGTCGTCGTGTCGGCATGGGAGAAGGAGCTGGATCGCAGCAAGCTGAAGGCGGCGTTGTCGCGCGATGTCGACGTGACCGACGCCGAAGAAGCGAAGTCGGTCTGAATCCGCACTGAAGCCGGAAGCGATCATGCAAGCGGCGAAGCCTCAGTCTGCGAGTGCTTCGCCGCAGTCGTTTCCGGCGCCTGATTCGCTACAAGCCTATGACACAATGGCAGATCCTCTTTCGCGGGAATCTGCTCACGTGTCGCGCCGCATCGTCGTGTTCTTCGCGCTTTTCGCCGCGCTCGTGGCGTGCTGCGCGCTCACGTGGCATCTCGCGTGGCAAAGCGGCATCGACGAGTTGAGGCTCAACGCCGCCGCGCGCGTCGATCGCACGACGAACACGCTCAAGAGCACGCTCGACCGCTACGAATATCTGCCTTATCTGCTGTCGCGGCATCCGGTCGTGCAGGACGCGCTCGATCATCCGGATCGTGCGAACGTCGAGCGCGCGAACCGTTATCTCGAAGACCTCAACGCGCGCTCGCACGCCACCGTCACGTATCTGATTCGCGCAAACGGCATCGCGGTTGCCGCGAGCAACTGGAACGCGACGGACAGTTTCGTCGGCGTGGACTACAACTTCCGGCCGTATTTCATCGACGCGATGAAGGGCAGCACCGGCCGTTTCTTCGGCATCGGGACGATCTCGACCGAGCCCGGCTACTACATCTCGCAACCGGTCTATCGCGAGGGCACGAAAGAGATCATCGGCGTCGCGGTCGTGAAGCTGAATCTCGAATGGCTGCAAGGCGCGGATGCATCCGAGCCGCTCATCGTCACCGACGATCACGGCGTCATCTTTCTCTCGTCCGTGCCCGCGTGGAAATATCACACGGTGCGGCCGCTGCCGCAGAACGTCGAGGCGTCCGTCTATGCGACGCGCCAATACGCGCAACAGGCGATCACGCCGCTGCCGATGACTATCGTAAAGACGCTCGAGGGCGGCGCGCAGATCGTGCGCGTCGGCGGCGGCGGGCGAGACGGACACCATGCGCCGGCGTTTCTCGCGACGCATCGCTCCATCGGCGAACCCGACTGGCAACTGATCACGATGGCCGCGCTCGATCCCGTCGAGAGCGGCGCGCAGATCGCGGTCATCGTCACCGCGCTCGTATTCGTCTCGCTGTGCCTGCTCGCGTTCTACTGGCGCATGCGGCGCGCGCGCGTGCGCGAGATGATCCGCAGCCGGGAGATGTTGCAGACCGCGTATGCCGAATTGAATCAACGCGTCGCGGAGCGCACGGCGGATTTATCGGAAGCGAACGCGCAACTCACGAAGGAAGTGAACGAGCGCACGCGCGCCGAACAGGATCTGCGCGCCGCGCACGACGAGCTCATTCAGGCGAGCAAGCTCGCCGCGCTCGGCCAGATGGCGGCGGGCATCACGCATGAACTGAATCAGCCGCTCGCCGCGTTGCGCAGTTTTTCCGACAACACTCGCGTGCTGATCGATCGCGGCGATCAAGCGGCGGCGCGCGAGAATCTCGAAGCGATCGCGTCGCTGACCGAGCGCATGGGCAAAATCACGAATCAGCTGAAGTTGTTCGTCACGAAGGCGCGGCCGAAGAATGCGCGCGCCGACGTCGCGCGGGCGCTGCGCCAAGTGTTCTCGATGCTGCGTCCGCGCATGAAGAACGTCGTCATCGATATCGCGCCGGAACTCGCCGAAGGCAGCGCGCCGATCTTCGTGCGTTGCGAGGACTTGCGGCTGGAGCAGGTGCTCATCAATTTGATCGGCAACGCGCTCGATGCGGTCGCGTCGTGCGACAGGCCGCGCATCGTCATCGAACTGAATGGCCACGCGGATACGATCGAGCTCATCGTGCGCGACAATGGTCCCGGCATTCCCGTCGATGCGCTGCCGAAACTCTTCGAGCCGTTCTTCACGACGAAGGAAATGGGGCAGGGACTGGGCCTCGGGCTTGCGATTTCATCGGCGATCGCGCGCGATTACGGCGGCACGCTCGTCGCGCGCAATCGCGAGGCGCCGATCGTCGCGGACGGTCCCGAAGGCGGCACGCAGGCGGACGCCGATCATTCGCACGGCGCGGAGTTCGTGCTGACTTTGCGGCGCGCTTGAAAACACAGTTGGAGCAACACATGACCACCGGTTTGCAGGTGATCTTCATCGAGGACGACGAACTCGTGCGCCGCGCGAGCGTGCAGAGCCTGCAACTCGCGGGCTTCGACGTGATCGGGCACGGCAGCGTCGAATCCGCCGCGCGCGCGATCGACGCGAGTTTCCCCGGCGTGATCGTGAGCGATATCCGCTTGCCCGGCGCGAGCGGCCTCGATCTGCTCGCGCAATGCCGCGAGCGTGCGCCCGAAGTGCCGGTCATTCTCGTCACCGGCCACGGCGACATCTCCATGGCCGTGCAGGCGATGCGCGACGGCGCCTACGACTTCATCGAAAAGCCGTTCGCGTCCGAGCGCCTGATCGAAGCGGTGCGCCGCGCGCTGGAGCGCCGCACGCTCGTGCTCGAGAATCAGGCGCTGCGGCGCGAGCTGGCGGGCGCGGGGCAGAGCCGCATCATCGGGCGCAGTCTCGCGATCGAGCAGGTGCGCCGGCTGATCGCGAACATCGCGCCGACGGATGCCTCCGTGCTCATCAACGGCGATACGGGCGCGGGCAAGGAACTCATCGCGCGCAGCCTGCACGACATGTCGCCGCGTCGCGACAAGCCGTTCATCGCGGTGAATTGCGGCGCGCTGCCGGAGCAGATGTTCGAATCGGAGATGTTCGGCTACGAGGCAGGCGCGTTTACGGGCGCGCAGAAGCGGCGTATCGGCAAGCTGGAACACGCGTCGGGCGGCACGCTCTTTCTCGATGAAATCGAGAGCATGCCGCTGTCATTGCAAGTGAAACTGCTGCGCGTATTGCAGGACGGCGTGCTGGAGCGGCTCGGCTCGAATCAGCCGGTGCGCGCGAATCTGCGCGTCGTCGCGGCGGCGAAGGGCGACATGAACGAACTCGTCGCCGATGGCACGTTCCGACGCGACTTGCTGTATCGGCTGAACGTGGTGACGATCACGCTGCCGCCGCTCAACGAGCGCCGCGAAGATATCGTGCCGCTCTTCGAGCATTTTCTGCTCGATGCGGCCGTGCGCTACGAGCGGCCCGCGCCGCTCATCACGGATCGTCAGCGTGCCGAACTGATGCAGCGCGACTGGCCGGGCAACGTGCGCGAGTTGCGCAACGCGGCGGATCGCATGGTGCTCGGCATTCTCGACGACAGCGGTGCGGCGGCGGCGCTCGACACATCGACGCAATCGCTCAAGGAACGCACCGAGCAGTTCGAGCGCGCGGTGATCGGGCAGGCGCTGGAGCAGTGCGGCGGCGCGGTCGCGGTGGCGGCGGATCGGCTGCAGCTCGGCAAGGCGACGCTGTACGAGAAGATCAAGCGATACGGAATCGTCGTGAAAGGCGATTCGTCCGAGCGATAAAAAAGCCCGCTGGTTGTCGCCAGCGGGCTGCGCGTTTCGCGTAAAGGCGTTCAGGCCGAACCGAGCGCCTTGTCGAGCAGTTGATCCAGTTCCGCGAACGTCGGCTCGCCGACATAGCGCTTCAAAATCTTCCCGTTCTTGTCGATGACAAAGGTCGTCGGCGTCAGTTGCACGTTGCCGAACTGCTTGGCGGCGCTGCCGTCGTCCATCGCGACCTTGAACGGCAACTTGCGCGTCTGCGCGTAGTTGTTGACGTACATCGGCGCGTCGTAGTTCATCGCGACCGCGACGAACTCCAGGCCGCGGCCCTTGAATTTGTTGTACGTGTCGATCATCTGCGGCATTTCCTTCATGCATGTCTCGCAGCTCGTCGCCCAAAAATTGACGAGATAGACCTTGCCCTTCAGATCGCCCGACGTCGAAATCTTCTGTCCCGAAAGCAGCGTGAAGGTCGCGTCCGGCACTTTCTGCTGGCCGCCGAAGGCGAAATACCCGGTGCAGGCGATCACGCCCGCGACGAGCGCCATCACGATGTAACGCAGCGGACTCTTCGCGCGCGTGGATGTTTCTTGCGTGGCTTGGGACATGGGAACCTCGGATGGCGCTCCGGCGAACGGAACGGAGACTGCTGCGTATTTTAGCGCCAATTTCGGGATGCGTTCGTGACGCGCCGATAAGCCCGGCATCGCAGCGCGATAATGATGGTTTTCACGCAGCGATTCCTCATGAAACGAGTTTTCCCCGTGTTTCCTGTCCGTTTGCGGCGCGCGGCCGCGCGCTTTCTTCCGAATATTGCTTCCGCCAACAAGCTGATGTGCGCAAGTGTCACATGCGGCGCATTGCTTGCATGCACGCCCTCATATGACTGGCGCACCGTGACGAACAACGACGACGGCTACGAAGTGATGCTGCCCGCGAAGCCGCGTTCCGAGGAGCGCAAGATCGACATCGCAGGCCGGTCGATGACGATGCGCATGCAGACCGCAGAAGCCGGCGACGCCGTGTTCGCCGTCGGCACGGTCGTGCTGCCGAGCGCCGATCCGCAACTGCAGCGCGCGACACTCGATTTCCTCCAGCAAGGTCTCGCGCGCAACGTGAATGCGAAGCCCGAGGCGCGTGCGACGCAGATCGACCTCGCGGCGGGCGGACGCGTGTTGGGCAGCGAGATCGAGGTGAAGGGCGAAGGGGGGCAGAAGCGCGAGTCGCGGACGATTCACGCGCGCTTCGTGGCGCGCGGCGCGCACGTCTATCAACTGGCGATCGTGTCAGACAAGACGACGCCGACCGAGCAGGCCGAGCAGTTCTTTTCGTCCTTCAAACTGTTTTAGAGGAAGGCCTCGAATTCTGCAGGCACTAACTTAAGAAGTGTCTTAGTGTGTCGGAATTAGCCGAAGTTCCTTCAGAAGTTTACGCGCTAATTCTCGGATTCATATGGACTTTTTGCGCTATCCACAATGTCTGTGGATAACTTTGTGGAAAACAGTGTGTGGTAGCGCTCAAAAGCCCGACTCATGCGGTTTACGTTAGTTTGCCTTCGTTCGCGGCAAGTTAAATAATTCAATAAAATCAATGGTCTGTGAAATGTGGCCAAAACCGGGGTTTGATCAGACGAAGGACGGCCCCGGATCGCTTCAGTGTGCATAAGTCAAGTCTTGACAAGTAATTTTCCGCTTAGCATCGCGCGGACCACCCCGCGTCCGCGCTGGCTTCAGGCGATCGACAGCGCCCGGCGGTACTGAACGGCTTCCGCGACATGGGACGCGTCGGGCATATCGGCGCCGGCGAGATCCGCGATCGTCCGCACGACCTTCAGCACGCGGTAGTACGCGCGCGCGGACCAGCCGAAGCGCTCGCCCGCAGCGCGCAGCAAGGCTTCGCCGGCGGAATCGGGGCGGCAGACGGCGTCGGCTTCGCGGCCGTCGAGATCGCGGTTGATCTTGCCCTGACGCTGCGTCTGTATGTCGCGGGCCGCCGCGACCCGCGCCGCGACGACGGCGCTCGACTCGCCGCGCTCGGTGCCGCGCGCCGACAGTTCCGCGGGCGAGAGCGCCGGCAACTCGATCTGAATGTCGATGCGATCCATCAGCGGACCCGACAGCTTGCGCAGATAACGCGCGGCGACATCGGGCGAGCAGCGGCAGCGCGCGCTCGGGTCGCCGCGCCAGCCGCACGGACATGGATTCATCGCGGCGACGAGCTGGCAGGCCGCCGGAAATTCCGCCTGCTGTGCGGCGCGCGAAATCGTGATCTGGCCGACTTCGAGCGGCTCACGCAGGGTTTCCAGCACTTTTCGGTCGAATTCGGGCAGCTCGTCGAGAAACAGGACGCCGAGATGCGCGAGCGTGATCTCGCCCGGCTGCGGCGGATTGCGCCCGCCGACGAGCGCCGCCGCGCTCGCCGAATGATGCGGCGCGCGGAACGGCCGTCGCCGCCACTGCTCGGGCGTAAAGCCGAGCGAACTCGCCGAAAGGATCGCGGCGGAGGTGAGCGCTTCGTCGTCGTTCATCGGCGGGAGCAGGCCGGCCAGGCGCGCGGCCAGCATCGACTTGCCCGCGCCGGGCGGACCGACCATCAGCAGATGATGACCGCCCGCAGCCGCCACTTCGAGCGCGCGGCGGGCGGCGGGATGGCCGATGACATCGGCGAGATCCGCGGACGGCGCGGCTGTCGAGGGAAGCGGAGCGGCTTGCACGGGTCGCAGACGGGCGTCGGGGACATCGTTCAGATGCGCGCAGAGCGTGGGCAAGTCCGCCGCGCCGAAGACCTCGATGCCCGGCACGAGCGCCGCTTCCGCCGCGCTTGCGAGCGGCACGTAGATTTCGGGGATTGGCGGGGCTGCATCGCGCATCGATGCATAGTGGCGCGCCGCGCCGCAGACCATTGCGAACGCGCCGCGCATCGGACGCAGCGCGCCGGTCAGCGAAAGCTCGCCCGCGAACTCGCGATGTTCGAGCGCTGCAGCCGGAATCTGTCCGCTCGCGGCCAGAATGCCGAGCGCGATCGGCAGATCGAAGCGGCCGCTTTCCTTCGGAAGATCGGCGGGTGCGAGATTGACGGTGATTCTGCGGACGGGGAAATCGAAGCCGCAGTTCTGCAGCGCGGCGCGCACGCGCTCGCGGCTTTCGCGGACTTCGAGATCGGGCAGACCGACGATGGAAAACGACGGCAACCCGTTGGCGAGATGGACTTCGACGACGACTTCGGGCGCGCGCCCAGGAGCGGGCGCGCGGCTGCGTACCACGGCAAGCGACATGATTTCACCTGAAACGGCGCATGGACCGCGCCGGCAATAAACTAGAAACTCACGGCTCGCTAGCCGAGGTACGCGATAGGCAGTGCTGGCGCCTCAGTCTTGCGCGGCCGTATTTCCGCCCGCGAGACGCTGCTCCAGTTGCGCGACGCGCTTTTCGAGTTCTTCGAGACGAGCGCGCGTGCGGACGAGCACTTGCGTCTGCGTGTCGAATTCCTCACGCGTCACGAGATCGAGCTTCGAAAAGCCTTGCGAGAGCATCGCCTTCATATTCCGTTCGACGTCTTTCGCGGGCGAATTCTTGAAGAGATCGCTCATCTTCTGCTGCAAATCGTTGAAAACGTCGTTGGGCTGCTTCATCGTTTCTCCCTTCTTGCACAAAAAAAGTGCATTCATTGTTAGGTCAGTGCCCCGAATTATCGAATGTTCGATATTGGTGCGCGCCGCCGAATGCGCGAACGCGCGTCGAAGCACCTTTGAGGCGCCGCGATTTTAGCGCCGCCGCGCGCTCGCGTTGTCCGCCCATGCCCCTTTTTGCGGGACCTCTGGACCACTCTAGCAATGAACCTACCCCGACGCCAGCACGCGCGGCCCGCGTTAGCCGTTCGGCCGACCCTTCGTGCGATTGTTTCGCGAAATCGCGCAAAGCCGCATGGATGCTCGCATGGCATACGAGTTGCATAAGTGGCGCGACCTTTTCTGCACGCTTCAATGGACGGCATCGAAGGATCAGCACACCACAGCGAGGGATACATGAAGCTCATTACCGCAATCATCAAGCCGTTCAAGCTGGACGAAGCGCGTGAAGCGCTCTCGGCCATCGGCGTCTCGGGCATCACCGTGACCGAGGTGAAAGGCTTTGGCCGACAGAAGGGGCACACCGAGCTGTATCGGGGCGCGGAGTACGTCGTCGACTTTCTGCCGAAAGTGAAGATCGAGGCGGCCGTCTCGGACGACATCGTCGATCAGGCGATCGAAGCCGTCGAACGCGCCGCACGCACGGGAAAAATCGGTGACGGAAAGATCTTCGTCACCTCGATCGAACAGGTGATCCGCATCCGCACCGGCGAGACCGGCGCCGACGCGCTCTAACAAGAAATTGGCGATAAGAGGAACCAGAAGAATGCGTAACTTTTTGATGTCACTGTTGGTGGCGGGCGCGCTGATCGGCGCGAATGTCGGCACCGCTCTCGCCCAGGATGCGTCCGCTCCGGCCGCAGCCTCGGCACCCGCTGCAAGCGCGCCCGAAAGCGCCAACACGGCGATGGCGTCGTCGGCATCGGCGGCAGAAGCCGCGTCCGGCGCATCCGCCGCGTCCGATGCCGCGCCGGCCGCACCGACCGAGCCGGTCATGGTCGATTCGTCGAAGATCAGCTCCGGCGACACCGCGTGGATGCTGACTTCCGTGGCGCTCGTGCTGTTCATGACGATTCCCGGCCTCGCGCTCTTCTACGCGGGCATGGTCCGCAAGAAGAACGTGCTCGCGACGGTCATGCAGAGCTTCGCGATCTGCTGTCTCGTGACGATCCTCTGGACGGTCGTCGGCTACAGCATCGCGTTCACGCCGGGCGGCTCGTTCCTCGGCGGCTTCTCGCGCGTGTTCCTGCACGGCATGGCCTACATCAAGGGCGACAAGGCGACGACGCTTACCGTCAGCCATCTGGCCGTGACGATCCCCGAGTCGGTCTATTTCGCATTCCAGCTGACGTTCGCGATCATCACGCCGGCGCTCATTACCGGCGCGTTCGCGGATCGCATGAAGTTCTCGGCGATGCTCGTGTTCATGGCGCTGTGGTCGCTGATCGTCTACTCGCCGATCGCGCACATGGTCTGGGAACCTACCGGCTGGCTCGCATCGGCTGGCGTGCTCGACTTCGCGGGCGGCACGGTGGTTCACATCAACGCCGGTATCGCGGGTCTGATGTGCTGTCTCGTGCTCGGCAAGCGCGTCGGCTATGGCCGCGAAGTGATGGCGCCGCACAACCTCGTGCTCTCGCTGATCGGCGCATCGATGCTGTGGGTGGGCTGGTTCGGCTTCAACGCGGGTTCGGCAGTGGCGGCTGACGGCCGTGCCGGTTTCGCGATGCTCACGACGCAGATCGCCACCGCGTTCGCCGCATTCGGCTGGATGTTCGCGGAGTGGATCACGAAGGGCAAGCCGTCGGTGCTCGGCATCATCTCGGGCGCGGTTGCGGGTCTGGTGGCCGTGACGCCGGCGTCGGGTTTCGTCGGCGTGACGGGCGCGATCGTGATCGGCATTGTCGCGGGCGTGGTCTGCTTCTGGTCGGCGACGTGGCTCAAGCACAAGTTCAACTACGACGACTCGCTCGACGCGTTCGGCGTGCACGGCGTGGGCGGGATCATCGGCGCGCTGCTGACGGGCGTGTTCGCGGTGAAGGACATCGGCGGCTTCGACGGCAGCGTGCTCGTGCAGGCGAAGGGCGTGCTCGTCACGCTCGTCTACAGCGGCGTCGTCAGCTTCGTTTTGCTGAAGATCATCGACATGACCATGGGCCTGCGCGTCACGGAAGAACAGGAACGCGAAGGTCTCGACGTCACGCTGCACGGCGAGCACGTCGAGTAAGTCTTACGCCGCAACCGGCGCGCCGCGAGAGGGCGCGTAGGCTGCGAGCAAGGAACGAGCGCAGCGACTTCGCCCGCCTTATGGCGGGCATTTTTTTGCCCGCCATTTCCGTCCGGGTTTCGTCGAAGGCGGCGGCCAAACCTATTGAAGCGACAGGCGGAAAAGTGCGTGGAAGCGGCGCGGCGCGGGCCGCAAAACCTTGTCAATTGGCGGTTGATACCCATTTAGGCAAAGCAATTGCTCTACAATCTTTTGTCTTCTTCCGCGAGTAATACATGGTTCCGCACCTTGTTACGGCGTTAAGTGGCCCGCTGCTCGATCTCGAGCGGAAAATCCTCGAGGCCATGCCCGCCATCGAGCGCTGGTTCCGGCTCGAATGGCAGGAGCACACGCCGCCGTTCTACTGTTCCGTCGATCTGCGCAACGCGGGGTTCAAGCTCGCGCCCGTCGACACCAATCTCTTTCCCGGCGGTTTCAACAATCTGCCGCAGGAAGTGTTGCCGCTCGCGGTGCAGGCAGCGATGGCGTCCATCGAAAAAATCTGCCCGGACGCGAAGAATCTGCTCGTCATTCCCGAGCGCCATACGCGCAACGCGTTCTATCTCGAGAACGTCGCGCGCCTCGCGCTCATCATGCGGCAAGCGGGGCTCAACATCCGCTTCGGCACGCTGGACGAGAATATCCACGGTCCTGTGACCATCGCGCTCGCCGATGGCCAGAAAATCGTGCTGGAGCCGCTCGAACGCACGCCGCGGCGCCTCGGCCTGAAGAACTTCGATCCCTGCTCGATCCTGCTCAACAACGATCTTTCGGCCGGCATTCCGCCCGTGCTGGAAAATCTGCACGAGCAGTATCTGCTGCCGCCGCTGCACGCCGGCTGGGCGGTGCGCCGCAAGTCGACCCATTTCTCCTGCTATGACGACGTCGCTAAGAAGTTCTCGAAACTCGTCGAGATCGATCCGTGGATGGTGAATCCGTACTTCGCGCATGTGGAAGGCGTCGATTACGAAGCGCGCACGGGCGAACAAGCGCTCGCGGAAGCCATCGACGGCGTGCTCAAGAAGATCGCGAAGAAGTATCGCGAGTACGGCATCAGCGAGCGTCCGTATGTCGTCATCAAGGCGGATGCCGGCACGTACGGAAAGGGCGTGATGACCGTCCACGACGCGAGCGAAGTCGCCGCGCTGACCAAGCGCGAACGCACGAAGATGAACGACGCCAAGGAAGGCCTGCAAGTTCACGACGTGATCGTGCAGGAAGGCGTGCATACGTTCGAGCGCGTGGAAAATGCGGTCGCGGAGCCGGTCGTGTACATGATCGACCGGTATGTCGTCGGCGGGTTTTACCGCGTGCACGATTCGCGCGAGCGCGATCAGAACCTCAACGCGCCGGGCATGCATTTCGTGCCGCTCGGCTTCGAGCACACGGCGTTGCCCGACACGCACGCGAAGCCCGGCGCCGCGCCGCCGAACCGCTTCTACATGTACGGCGTGGTGGCGCGGCTGGCGCTGCTGGCGGCATCGGTCGAGCTCGAAAAGACCGATCCTGAAGCCATTCAGGTGTGAGTTCGCGGCTTGCGGTAAGCTCGCAGGCCGCGCACCGAACTAGCAAATCGTCATGAACATCCTCTTTATCGCCGACCCGCTCGATCGCTTCAAGATCTACAAGGACACGACCTACGCGATGATGGCCGAAGCCGCGCGGCGCGGCCACGTGCTCTATGCGTGCGAGCCGCAGCATCTCGCGTGGACCGGAACGAAGGTCGAGGCGAGCGCGCGGCGCATCGCGATCGTCGGCGACGAGGCCAACAGTGACCGCTGGCCGTGGTATGCGGCCGAGCAGGCCGAGCATCTGCCGCTCACGCATTTCGACGCCGTGCTGATGCGCAAGGATCCGCCGTTCGATCTGGAATACGTGAACGCGACGTGGCTGCTGGAGATCGCCGAGCGCAACGGCGCGCGGATCTTCAACAAGCCGCAGGCGATCCGCGATCATTCCGAGAAGCTCGCCATCGCGGAATGGCCGCAGTTCGTCACGCCGACGCTCGTCACGCGCGATGCCGCGCGCCTGCGCGCTTTCCACGCCGAGCACGGCGACGTGATCCTGAAGCCGCTCGACGGCATGGGCGGCATGGGCGTGTTCCGCGTGAAGGCGGACGGGATGAATCTCGGCTCGATCGTCGAGATGTTGTCCGAGGACGGCGCGCGCACGGTGATGGCGCAGAAGTTCATCCCCGAAATCAAGGATGGCGACAAGCGCATTCTCGTCATCGGCGGTCAGCCGGTGCCGTATTCGCTGGCGCGCGTTCCGCAGGGCAGCGAAGTGCGCGGCAATCTCGCGGCGGGCGGGCTCGGGCGCGCGCAGCCGCTGTCGGCGCGCGATCGCGAAATCGCCGAGACGCTCGGGCCGGTGCTGCAGGCGCGCGGCCTGCTGCTCGCCGGGCTGGATGCGATCGGCGACTATCTCACCGAAGTCAACGTCACGAGTCCGACGTGCTTTCGCGAAATCATGGATCAGACCGGCTTCGACGTTGCGGGCATGTTTATCGACGCGCTCGAGCGCGCGGCGCACTGAGTCTGCCGGCCAACGAAACGCGCGCGGACAGCGCGCCAAACTCACCTCGGCGGGACTGTTAGAATTGACTTTCCCGCGCCCGCGTTTCTGGGGCGCGATCGCGTCTAAAAGTGCGCTTAAAGTTCGCTTAAGCATCGACGCGCAGGCTTGGGGTAATGAAGCTGGAAGGCGGTTGATTTCGTTGTAACGGCATCCACTTTAGAGTTGTGTTCCGCGCCGCTCGCGCGCTTTCGAGCGAACTCCGACGTATTTGTCCGATTTTTCGTCGTTGATTTGTCGCTGAGGCAATTTCCTGACATGGCTGGCATTCTGATCATCGCGCACGCACCTTTCGCCACCGCGCTACGCGAGTGCATCGCACATATTTACGGTGGCTTGCCGGCGCGCATCGGCGTCATCGACGTGATGCCCGACTGCGATCCGGTCGAAGTTCGCGCGTTCGCGCGCTCCGAAATCGATCGCCTGAAAGAAGAAAACGGCGCGATCGTGCTCACCGACGTGTTCGGCGCGACGCCCGCGAACATCGCGGCGAGCCTGCACGACACCGATGTGCGCGTGCTCGCCGGCTGCAATCTGCCGATGCTCGTGCGCGCCGTCTGCTACCGCGCGACGCCGCTCGACACGCTCGCCGAAAAGATTCTTCAGGGCGGCTCGAAGGGCATCCAGGAACTGGATTCGTCCACGCCGCTCAACCCCTGCGCCCTCGCGACGAAGGCCGCCGGCTCGCCCGATCCGGCATGCTCGGCGAGCGCCGATCTCATCAGCGCGAAGGCCGCCAGCCACTGACGCCGCTCATTTCATCCATCTAGCGCTTCGGAGCATCATGCTGCAACAAGAAACAACAATCGTGAACAAGCTGGGGCTCCACGCACGCGCTTCGGCCAAGCTCACACAACTGGCGGGCAATTTTCAATGCGAGATCTGGATGAGCCGCAACGGGCGCCGGATCAACGCGAAAAGCATCATGGGCGTGATGATGCTGGCGGCGGGCATCGGCAGCACGGTGACGATCGAAACCGAAGGCGCAGACGAAGCCGAAGCGATGCAAGCCATTCTCGCGCTCATCGCCGATAAATTCGGAGAAGGGCAGTAAGCGTTTCGCCGCAGTGTCCGTCAGTGAAAAGCCGCGCATCGACGCGGCTTTTTCGTATCCGCATCACGCTTTCGCGTAACGTCGTGCAACCGTTCCGGCCCTGTCGTCACCGGGTGTTCAGGGACTTGTGAGCACGATCGAACATATAATGGACGCGCGGTTTGTGCCCGTCGAGGGGGCGCCTGGCAGACCGCGACATTCAAAGAACTAGAGGAGGGCGCGTGTCCTTCACGCTGCATGGAATTCCCGTCTCGCGCGGCATCGCCATTGGGCGCGCGTATTTGATCGCGCCGGCGGCGCTCGACGTAGACCACTATCTGATCGAGCCGGATCAGATCGACGCGGAAATCGCCCGATTCCACGCGGCGCAGGCGGCCGTCCTCGCCGAACTCGAAGCGCTGCGCGAAGACCTTTCCGCCGATGCGCCGAGCGAAATGGGCGCGTTCATCAACGTCCATACGATGATCCTGAACGACGCCATGCTCGTGCAGGAAACCATCGACCTGATTCGCACGCGCCGCTACAACGTCGAGTGGGCGCTCACCGAGCAACTGGAAATCCTCGGCGGTTATTTCGACGAGATCGAAGACGAATATCTGCGCGAACGCAAGGCGGACGTCGAGCAGGTCGTCGAGCGTCTTTTGAAAGCGTTGGCCGGCGCGCCGACGGCCGCGTCGCTCGTCGTGCATACGGCCGCCAGCAACGGGCACAACGAAATGATCGTCGTCGCCCACGATATCGCGCCGGCGGACATGCTTCAGTTCAAGACGCAGGCGTTCAAGGGCTTCGTCACCGACCTCGGCGGCCGCACTTCGCATACGGCGATCGTCGCGCGCAGTCTCGGCATTCCGGCGTCCGTCGGCGTGCAGCAGGCGAGCGTGCTGATCCGCCAGAACGATCTCATCATCGTCGACGGCGATCATGGCATCGTGATCGTCGATCCGGCGCCGATCGTTCTCGAAGAGTATTCGTATCGTCAGAGCGAGAAACTGCTGGAACAGCGCAAGCTCCAGCGCCTGAAATTCTCGCCGACGCAGACGCTCTGCGGTACGAAGATCGAACTGTGCGCGAACATCGAATTGCCGGAAGACGCGCAAGTCGCCGTCGAAGCGGGCGCGATGGGCGTCGGCCTGTTCCGCACCGAATTCCTCTTCATGAATCACAAGGACCAGTTGCCGGAGGAAGAGGAGCAGTTCGAGGCGTACAAGCGCGCCGTCGAGTTGATGAACGGCAAGCCGGTGACGATCCGCACGATCGATGTCGGCGCGGACAAGCCGCTCGATTCCATGACCGGAAGCGATGGCTACGAAACCGCGCCGAATCCCGCGCTGGGCTTGCGCGCGATCCGCTGGAGCCTGTCCGAGCCGCAGATGTTCATCACGCAATTGCGCGCCATTCTGCGGGCGTCGGCGTTCGGGCCGACCAAGATTCTCATTCCGATGCTCGCGCACGCACAGGAAATCGACCAGACGCTCGATCTGATCCGCGAGGCGAAGCGTCAACTCGACGACGAAGGCGTGGCGTACGACCGTCAGGTTCAGGTCGGCGCGATGATCGAGATTCCGGCGGCGGCCATCGCCGTGCGGCTGTTCCTGAGCCGGCTCGATTTTCTGTCGATCGGCACGAACGATCTGATCCAGTACACGCTCGCGATCGATCGCGCCGATAACAGCGTCGCGCATCTTTACGATCCGCTGCACCCGGCGGTGCTGAACCTGATCGCGTTCACGTTGCGCGAGGCGAAGCGCGCGGGCGTGCCGGTGTCGGTGTGCGGGGAAATGGCGGGCGATCCCGCCGTCACGCGCCTGTTACTCGGCCTCGGGCTCACCGAGTTTTCGATGCATCCGAGCCAGTTGCTGATCGTGAAGCAGGAAATTCTGCGCTCGAACCTGAAGGCGCTGGAAAAGCCGGTCGCGGATGTGCTTGCGGCCTACGAACCCGCTGAATTGCAGGCCGCGCTCACGGCGTTGCAGAAGGTCTAGGCCAAGCCGTGATCCGCAATCAGTCGATCCACCCGAGCGATGACCTGCTCGGGTGAGATCGCCGAAGTGCATTGAAAGCGGCTTGGCTTGCCGCGCCGGCGCGGACACCACAGAAAATCGCGGTTGTCGAAGTCGCACGTCGTGTCGTTGAAGCAACTGTTGCATGCGTGGAAATTGATCACGCGATACGGCGTGCGGAACTCCGTGTGCGGGTGATTCGCGGAAGCGACGGCCGCGCGAACGCGCTTTGCGTGAGCCCGCGTTGCGCGCTCGCCGGCGAAGTGATGGCGCTCAAAGAACGATCCGCCCTGCGATTGAAGAATCGATGAGCTTAAGCGGACCGTCCGGTCGACGGCGTAAGACGCGACCGATTTAGCGCGCTGCTTCGCGGCTTCCGGTGTTTCCGCAGACAGCGCAATCGGGCTGCCGCGCGATTCGCATCGTGTTCCATTCCATGCGCAGCGAGTCGAGCATCATCAGCCGGCCCGCGAGCGTCTCGCCGAAACCGCCGATCACGCGCAGCGCCTCCGCCGCCTGCATCGCACCGATGATGCCGACCGTCGGCGCGAACACGCCCATCGTCGAACACGCGACTTCCTCGAACGGCTGATCCGGCGGGAACACGCACGCGTAGCAGGGCGAATCGGGTGCGCGGAAGTCGAAGGTGCTGATCTGCCCGTCGAAACGCAGCGCCGCGCCCGACACGAGCGGCACGCGATGCGCGACGCAGGCCGCGTTGATCGCGTGACGCGTCGTGAAGTTGTCGCTGCAATCGAGCACCACGGTTTTACCCGGCACGTTGATGTCGAGCCACGCGGCGTCGGCGCGCGCGTTCACCGCGATGACGTCGATGTCCGGATTCAGCGCGCTCAACGTCTCGCGTGCCGATTCCACCTTGGGCGCTCCGACCGATCGCGTCATGTGCACGATCTGCCGCTGGAGATTCGTGAGATCGACAGTATCGGCATCGACGAGCGTGATTTTTCCGACACCTGACGCCGCGAGATACATCGCCGCGGGCGCGCCGAGTCCGCCCGCGCCGATGATGACGGCGTGCGCGTCGAGAAAGCGCTGCTGCGCCTCGATGCCGATTTCATCGACGAGGATGTGGCGGGAATAGCGAAGGAGTTGGTCGTCGTTCATCGCGGAAAGAATCGGCTTGCTCGAACGAAGCATTCTAAGCGCGAAAAGAAGAAAGGCTTCGCAACGTTACGCTGCGAAGCCTTTGCGGGGACTACGGAAAAGTTACTTCGACTGCTGCGCGGTAGGCGCCGATGCCGGCTGCGCGCCCGACGCCGGCGCGGAACCCGGCGTGGCCGGCAGCGCAGGCGGTGCAACCACCGGAGCGGACGCCGAACGTGCCGGCTTGTTCTGCGCGAGCTTGCGTTCGCTGTACGACTTGGACTCCACGACCTGCTTGCCTTCCAGCTTGTTCAGACCTTGCTGGAGCATGAAGTCGTCCGCGCTGCCGAACTCGACCGGCTTGCGCTCGCGGTCCTTGCGGCGCTGCTCGGGCGTCTTCTTGTCGTTCTGCTCTTCGAGAATGCGCAGTTGCTCCAGACGATCCGCCTCGCGCTGCTCCTGTTCCTTCTTCTCGTTCGGATCCTGCGTGTTCGCGAGGTGGTTCGAGTAATCGACTTCGCGCGTGACGAGCGCGTCGTCCGGATCGCCGTCCGCGTATTGATCGACCGGCACGTCGGGGCGCACGCCCTGATTCTGGATCGACTTGCCGCTCGGCGTGTAGTAATAGGCCGTCGTCAGGCGCAGGGCGCTGTCGGCGGTCATCGGACGCACGGTCTGCACCGAGCCCTTGCCGAACGTGGTCTTGCCGACGATCAGCGCGCGATGATGATCCTGCAGCGCACCCGCGACGATCTCGGAGGCCGACGCCGAATACGCGTTGGTCAGCACGACCATCGGCACCTTCTTGAAGATTTCCGGCACGCTCTTCAGCGGATCGGAATCGAAGGACGGCAGGCGATAGTTGTCGTAGGTGTCGCGGAAAGTCTGCTTCGCGTCCGCAATCTGGCCGTTGGTCGACACGACGACCGCGTTATCCGGCAGGAACGCGCCCGCGACGCCGACCGCGCTTTGCAGCAAGCCGCCGCCGTTGTTGCGCAGATCGAGCACGAGGCCCTTCAGATTCGGTTGCTGGCGCGCGAGATCCTGCAGCTTCGACGCGAGATCCGGCACCGTGCGCTCCTGGAAGCTCGTGATGCGGATGTAGCCGTAGCCCGGCTCCGGCACCTTCATCTTCACCGACTGCACGCGGATCACGGCGCGCGTCACGGTGAGCGGGAACGTGCGGTCGTCGCTCTTGCGGAAGATCGTGAGCGTGACCTTCGTGCCCGGCTCGCCGCGCATCTGCTTCACGGCTTTATCCAGCGTCATGCCGCGCACCGGCTTGTCGTTGATGCGCGTGATGAGGTCGCCCGGACGAATGCCGGCGCGGAACGCTGGCGTGTCTTCGATCGGCGAAATGACCTTGATGAGGCCGTCTTCCGAAGAAATCTCGATGCCGAGGCCCGCGAATCGGCCCTTGGTCTGTTCCTGCAGTTCTTCGTAATCGGTCTTGTCGAGATAGGACGAGTGCGGGTCGAGGCTCGACACCATGCCCTTGATGGCGGCGGTGAGGAGCTTTTTGTCGTCGACCGGTTCGACGTATTCGTGCTTGATCTGACCGAAAACTTCGGCGAAAAGCCGCAATTGTTCGAGCGGCAGAGGCGAGGAAGCAGCTTGCTGTGCGGATGCGGAGATCTGCAGGGTGGCGAGTGCGCCGGCAGCAACGCCAACGGCTACCAGGCCGAAGTTTTTCAGGTTCTTTCGCATAGAGAGTGCGGTCGGAATCGGATGGGCTGCATCGTTGGTGACGGGCCAGTATACCCGCTCGCCTTGATTGGCGACTTAAACGCAACTTAAATGCCTGAGGCTTTCATCCGTTGAAGCGATGGCTCGCGCACGTTTAGACGCGATCCTGTCGATGCCGCTCGCGGTTCGTCAGCCGGGCGCCATGAACGCGGCGAGGGCGCCCGTTATGGCGCCCTCGTCAGGCCAAACACCTGCCGGACAGCCGGAATCAGCCCGCTTTGCCTTGCTTGGCGACAGCGGCCTGCGCGGCCGCGATGGCTTCCGGATCGCCCAGATAGTAGTGCTGGATGGGCTTCAGGTTTTCATCGAGTTCGTACACGAGCGGCACGCCGTTCGGGATGTTCAGCCCGACGATGTCCTGATCGGAGATGTTGTCCAGATACTTGACCAGCGCGCGGATCGAGTTGCCGTGCGCCGAAATCACGACCTGTTTGCCGGACTTGATGGCGGGTGCGATCGATTCGTTCCAGATCGGCAGGACGCGCGCGACCGTGTCTTTCAGGCATTCGGTGAGCGGCAACTGTTCGCGCGGCACCTTCGCGTAACGCGGATCGTTGTACGACGCACGCTCGTCGCCCGGTTCGAGCGCGGGCGGCGGCGTGTCGTAGCTGCGGCGCCAGACGAGCACCTGATCGTCGCCGTACTTCTTCGCGGTTTCTGCTTTGTTCAGGCCCGCGAGCGCGCCGTAGTGGCGTTCGTTCAGGCGCCACGAATGCACAACCGGGATATACATCTGATCCATCTCGTCCTGGACGTGCCACAGCGTGCGGATGGCGCGCTTCAACACCGACGTATACGCGATGTCGAACTGGTAGCCCGCCTCCTTCAGCAGCACGCCTGCCTGGCGCGCCTCACGGTTGCCCTGCTCGGTCAGGTCGACGTCGACCCAGCCGGTGAAGCGGTTTTCCTTGTTCCACGTCGATTCGCCGTGGCGGATGAGCACTAGCTTGTACATGATTTCGGTCGGTCAGTTGGAAAAGCGGTGCGCCGATCGCACCCCGTCATGCTGCCCGAACGGGCGGGGTGTCGCCATCGGCCGGACGGCAGAGGCCATCGCGGGAAACGGTTATTTTATAATGCCCCGATTGCGCCCATTTCCCTTTCTTCCTTTCCTACTAAATTTCGGCGGCCCTCGACGTGAAGTTTTTCACTGATTACACGAATATTGCACTTATCGTCATCGCGCTGGTTTCCGGCGCGCTGCTCCTTTGGCCCGCCGTCACGCGGCGCGGGCGCGGCGGCATTTCGGCCGCCGAAGCCACGACGCTCATCAACCGGCGCAACGCCGTGGTTGTCGATTTGCGGCCCGCCGCGGAATTCGCGAAGGGACATCTGCCGTCTGCACGAAATATCGAAGCCACGGAGCTTCAAGCAAAAATCGGCCAGATCGCGAAGAATAAGAGCAATCCGGTCGTGCTCGTTTGCCAAACCGGTCAGGAATCGCAGCGTGCGAGCCGCACCGTGTCCGAGGCGGGTTACGCCGAGGTCCACGTTTTGCAAGGCGGAGTGGACGCCTGGCAAAAAGCCGGCATGCCGGTGGTGAAACAAGGAGCAGTCAAGTGAAAAAAGTGGTGATGTACAGCACGGTCGTGTGCCCGTATTGCCAGATGGCCGAACGTCTTTTAAAGTCCCGCGGCGTCGAAACGATCGAGAAGATCCTGATCGATCGCGAGCCGGGCCGGCGCGAGGAAATGATGACGCGCACCGGACGGCGGACCGTGCCGCAGGTGTACATCGGCGAGACGCACGTCGGCGGCTACGACGATCTGTCCGCGCTCGATCGAAAGGGCGGCCTCGTGCCGCTGCTCGAATCGGCCTGACACATGCATACTCGCGGCGCGCGATTCGACACGAACGCGCGCCGCATACCGGATTACCTAGGAAATCAAAATGTCTGACGAGAACAACCAGCCGTTTTTCAACATCCAGCGCATCTATTTGAAGGACATGTCGCTGGAGCAGCCGAATTCGCCGGCTATCTTCCTCGAGCAGGAAATGCCGTCGGTCGAAGTCGAAGTCGACGTGAAGGCCGACCGCCTCGCGGAAAGCGTCTTCGAAGTGCTGGTCACGGGCACGGTCACGGCGAAAGTCACCGACAAGGTCGCATTCCTGATCGAAGCCAAGCAGGCAGGCATCTTCGACATCCGCAACATTCCGGCGGAGCAGATCGATCCGCTCGTCGGCATCGCGTGCCCGACCATTCTGTTCCCGTACCTGCGCTCGAACATCGCCGACGCGATCACGCGCGCCGGTTTCCCGCCGATCCACCTCGCGGAGATCAACTTCCAGGCGCTGTACGAGCAGCGTATCGCCCAACTCGCGAGCGCCCAGGAAGGCGCGGCGAACGGCGCGACGCACTGACCTGACTCTGCCGGACCGGAGCCGAGCATGAAAGTAGCCGTTCTCGGCGCCGGCGCATGGGGCACCGCGCTCGCGGGCCACCTCGCGACCCGGCACGACACGAAGCTCTGGGCGCGCGACCCCGCGCTCATCGAATCACTTTCCCGCACGCACGAAAACACGCGCTATCTCGAAGGCGTGACGCTGCCGCACGCGCTCGCATTCGAGACCGATTTCGCCGCGGCGCTCGCGCATGCATCGGCGGATGAAGCGCTGTGCGTCGTCGCGACGCCGGTCGCGGGCCTGCGCGCGCTGTGCCGTTCGATGCGCGACGCCGGCGTCGTACCGGCGCATATCGTCTGGCTGTGCAAAGGCTTCGAGGCGGATACGCAGTGTCTGCCCAACGAGGTCGTCGCGGCCGAATTGCCCGAGCATCGCAGCAACGGAACGCTGTCCGGACCGAGCTTCGCGCGCGAAGTGGGACAAGGCTTGCCGGTCGCGCTGACGGTCGCGAGCGCATCGGCGGAACTGGGCGCGCGCACGGTCGCGGCGTTCCATCATGGCGCGATGCGTATCTATACCGGCGACGATGTCATCGGCGTCGAAGTCGGCGGCGCGGTGAAAAACGTGCTCGCAATCGCGACGGGCATTTCCGACGGCCTCGGTCTCGGCCTGAACGCCCGCGCCGCGCTCATCACGCGCGGGCTCGCGGAGATGTCGCGCTTAGGCGTCGCGCTCGGCGGCCGCGCGGAGACTTTCACCGGGCTAACGGGCCTCGGCGATCTCATCCTCACCGCGACGGGCGATCTGTCGCGCAATCGCACTGTCGGCATGCGACTCGCCAGCGGACGCACGCTCGAGGAGATTCTCGCGGCGCTCGGCCATGTCGCGGAAGGCGTGCGATGCGCGCGCGCCGTGCTCGGGCTCGCGCATTCGCGCGGAATCGAGATGCCGATCACGCAGGCGGTATGCCGCGTGCTCTTCGATAACGTGACGCCGCGCGATGCCGTGCAGGCGCTTCTCAGTCGGGACGCAAAAGCAGAGTAATCGGAGGCGTGTGTGCGTAGGCCCAGGCTCGAAGCGCTGAAAGTCGATATCACCACGCTCGAAGTCGATGCCATCGTCAACGCGGCGAACAAATCGCTGCTCGGCGGCGGCGGAGTCGACGGGGCGATTCATCGCAAGGCCGGCAAAGGCCTGCTGCGCGAGTGCGAGACGCTCGGCGGCTGCGAAACCGGCGACGCGAAAATCACGCGCGGCTACGAGCTTCCCGCGAAGCACGTCATTCATGCGGTCGGGCCGCGCTGGAGCGGCGGCAAGAAGAACGAGCCCGAATTGCTCGCGAACTGCTACCGGCGCTCGCTCGAACTCGCTCAGGAAGCGGGCTGCGAGTCGATTGCGTTCCCGGCCATCAGTTGCGGCATCTATCACTTTCCTCACGATGAAGCCGTGAAGATCGCGGTGCGCACGGTCATCGACACCTTGCCTTCCACGCCCGCCGTTCAGCGTGTCGTCTTTGCATGCTTTCAGGACGACATGCTCGCGCTCTATCGAGCCGAACTCGAAGCGGCAAAGGCTTAAGCGCCGCCTTCGAATCCCGCCTGACGCCACGCCTCGAACGTCACGATCGCCACCGTATTCGACAAATTCAGGCTGCGATTACCCGGCCGCATCGGCAGGCGCACGCGCTGTTCCGTCGCAAAGTGCGCCAGCAATTCGGGCGCGAGGCCGCGCGTCTCCGCGCCGAACACGAACCAGTCGCCCGGCCTGAACGCGTGATCGAAGAACGGCGTCGAGCCGCGCGTCGTGAACGCGAACATGCGCGTGGCGTCGGGTGTTTCCTTCGCGATGAAGGCATCCCAGTCCGCATGCACGTTCATTTCGGCGTACTCGTGATAGTCGAGGCCGGCGCGGCGCATCTTCGCGTCGTCGAGCGGAAAGCCGAGCGGCTCGATCAGATGCAGACGCGCGCCCGTGTTCGCGCACAGGCGGATCACGTTGCCGGTGTTCGGCGGGATTTCGGGTTCGACGAGTACGACGTTGAACATGGATTGCTTCTAATAAAGGTGATTAATCTTTAGGCGTGCGCAGCGCCACGAAATTGCTGACACGCCGCGCGCCGGCGAGCTTCAGCGTGCGAGCAAGCGCGTCGAGCGTCGCGCCCGATGTCATCACATCGTCGACGACGCCGACATGCGTGCCGCGCACATCGCCCGAGACGGCGAACGCGCTCGCAACATTGCGGCGGCGCGTTTCGCGATCGAGCCGCGATTGCGCCGACGTATGCCGGACCCGCGCGATCATCGATGCGTGGGCGGGCACGCGCATCATGCGTGCGAGCGGACGCGCGATGGCCCACGCCTGGTTGTAGCCACGCGCGATGAGCCGTTCCCGCGAGAGAGGCATCGGCACGATCACATCCGGCGCGGGCAGATCGCTGTCCTCGAAACGCGCATGCAGATGCCGCGCGAATGCCTCGCCCGCGGCGAGCCGCGCACGAAACTTCAACTCGACGGCGAGCGTGTCGAGGGGCGCGCGATAGTCGGCGAGCGCGAGCGTGTTGTTGAACGCGGGCGGCGCTTCGAGGCACGCGGCGCAGTGCACGCGCAGGTCTTCGCGCTCGCGTCGCATCGCGGATGCCGCCAACGGCAGCGCGCACGTCGCACAGCGCAAGCGCGGCTCGTTCCAGTACTGCGCGTCGCAACCATCGCACAGCAGTGCTTGCGACAAATTGCCGCATAACGCGCACTGGCTCGGCAGCGCGCACGCGACGAGCCGTTTTGCCGCCGACGCGAATCCGCGAGCGCGTGCCGTGACGGGCGTCCGGAAGGGAAGGGGAATGCTGTCGGCTTTCATGACTGCTGAATCGGAAAAATCGCGGCTCGATGCGCTAAACACGCGCATTCATTGCGCCTCACGAAGCGTTTATGCCTCGTATCAGCACTTCGCATGGGTCGTTTTCGAGACGACCGAGTATACTTCGCACTCTCCGCAAAAAGATCGACATGTCCCCGACATCCCCTAAAACTAGCCGTCCGGCCTATGATCCGCGCCGTTTGCGCGCGATCTTCGACGGTCGCGCCGCCGCCTTCGACGAGGTCGCGTTCCTGCCACGCGAGATCGCGGAGCGCATGCGCGAGCGGCTCGAATACATCAAGGTTGCGCCGATGCGCGTCCTCGATGCGGCGTGCGGCGCCGGGGCGGACCTGGCCGGTTTGCGGGAACGCTTTGCAGAGGCGTCGGTGACCGGCATCGACATCTCGTCCGCGATGCTCGCGCGCGCGCGCGCCGCCGAAGCCACGGACGCGGACAACGGCGCGGGATGGCGCCGCTTTCTTCCTTCGACGCTCGCGAAGGCGTTCGGCGCACGCGGCCCGCAACTCGCGCAGGCGGATTTTTCCGCGCTGCCGTTCGCATCGGGCGCGTTCGAACTATTGTGGTCGAATCTCGCGCTGCACTGGCATGCGCGGCCCGACCTCGTTTTTCCCGAATGGCAGCGCGTGCTCAAGGTGAACGGCTTGCTGATGTTCAGCACGTTCGGCCCCGATACGCTGCGCGAGCTTCGCGCCGCGTATCGCGAAGCGGAGCGGACGCTCGGGCTCGCGCCGCAAGCGCATACGATCGATTTCGTCGACATGCACGATCTCGGCGACATGCTCGTCGAAAGCGGCTTCGAAATTCCGGTGATGGATCAGGAAGTGCTGACGATCACGTACAAATCACCTGAATCGCTGTTCGCGGACGTGACGCGCTGGGGCGCGTATCCGTTCGAGCGCGCGTTCGACGAAGGCTATGCGGACGCCAGGGCCGTGCGCGGCGCGGTGCATCAGGCGCTCGAAGCGCTGCGCCGCGACGACGGCACGATCCCGCTGACCTTCGAAGTGATCTACGGGCATGCGTGGAAGGCGGTGCCGCGCATGACGGCGGACGGGCACGGCATCGTCCGTCTCGAAGATATTGGACGAGGCTCGAAACCGAAACGCTGAATCGGTAAAGAGCGCAGTTGTTATGTCTGAATTTTGCGCAAGAAAAGCGCGCAAAAAGGTGCGTCAAAAAGGCGCAGAAGCTTGTGGCGCTTGGCTTTGCGAGGTTACGACCCTTGCTTGTGGATGCCACCCAAGACGCCTATAATGCGTCAGTTTGTCGCCCGGACCGACACAAATTTGGGCGAAATCCGAGCAAATGTGTGTGATTGCGTGCGGATTGATGGAGGCAGCGATGCAAGCCAGCCAGACGCTGACGGAGTCCGAGCCGGTCATCAAGGACTGGCTGATGAAACGAAACTGCTCGGTCTCGCCGCGTCAGTTCGTGGGCTTCTATGTGTCGCTTGCGCTGTTTTCGCTGGCAATCGCAACGCCGCTGTTTCTGAACGGCGCCTGGCTGGTGCTGCCGTTCACCGGAATCGAGTTGGCGGTCGTGGGCATCGCGTTTCTGATCTACGCGCGCCATGCGGTCGACTACGAACGGATCCGGCTGTATCAAAACCGGTTGTTGATCGAACAGATGAACGCCGAAGAGCTGACGCAGTTCGAGTTCAATCCGCGTTGGGTGCGGGTCGAAGCGGGCGCGACGCCGAGAGAGCCGCTCACGATCGTATCGCGCGGTCAATCGGTGAAAATCGGACAACACCTTGCACAGCATCGTCGCAAACAATTTGCTGCCGAGTTACAGGCGTCGCTGAGACGTCTATGAGAGGAGCCGGCGGGTGCGATGCCACGGGGGTCGAGGGTTTGAATGGAAAATTTGGGTAAGGATGCTATGAAAACAATCAAGCGAGCCCTCTCGGGCGTGCTGGCGGCAGGCGCACTGCTTTCCGCCGGTGCAGCCCTGGCGGTCGAAAACAGTCCAGGCGGTCCCGCTGTCAACGAGATCAACTTCCAGCAGCCTGTGACGAAGATCGCCGAGGAGCTCTACGGCCTCCATATCTTCATGCTCATCATCTGCACCGTCATCTTCATTGGCGTGTTCGGGGTGATGTTCTATTCGCTCTTCAAGCATCGCAAGTCGAAAGGCTTCAAGCCGGCCAACTTCCACGAAAGCACCACGGTCGAAATCATCTGGACGATCGTGCCGTTCATCATCGTCATTCTGATGGCGCTGCCGGCAACCAAGGCCGTCGTCGCGATGAAGGACACGTCCAACGCCGATCTCACCGTCAAGGTCACGGGCTATCAGTGGAAGTGGGGCTACGACTACGTGAAGGGTCCGGGCGAAGGCATCAGCTTCCTCTCGACGCTCTCCACGCCGCGCAGCGAAGTGAACGGTCAGAAGCCGATCTCGACGCTGTATCTGCAGGAAGTCGACAACCCGCTCGTCGTGCCGGTCGACAAGAAGATCCGCATCATCACGACGGCGAACGATGTCGTTCACTCGTGGTACGTCCCGGCATTCGGCGTGAAGCAGGATGCGATTCCGGGCTTCGTGCGCGACACCTGGTTCAAGGCCGAGAAGGTGGGCACGTATCGCGGATTCTGTACGGAACTGTGCGGCAAGGAGCACGCGTACATGCCGGTGGTCGTCGAAGTGCTGTCGGCCGATGACTACGCGAAGTGGGTCGACGGGCAAAAGAAGAAGATGGCCGCCGGCCAGGACGATCCGCTCAAGACGTACACGAAGGACGAACTGATGGCGCGCGGCCAGCAGGTTTACACGTCGAACTGCGCGGTCTGCCACCAGCCGACCGGCAAGGGCGCGGGCCAGTTCCCGGCGCTCGACGGCTCGAAGATCGCGAACGGTTCCATCGCCGAGCATCTGAATATCGTGCTGCACGGCAAGGCCGCGATGCCGCCGTGGCAAGGTGTGTTGAACGACGTCGAGATCGCGTCGGTCGTCACGTTCGAGCGTAATAGCTGGAGCAACCACACCGGCGATCTGCTGCAACCGAAGCAGGTCATCGACGCCAAGGCGGGCAAGATGCCCGAAGGCGGCGGCAATGCGGCGGCGGCATCGGCGCCGGAAGCGGCGAGTGCCGCGCCCGCGGCGGCCGAAGCGAGCGCGCCGGCTGCATCGGGTGCGCAGGCGTCGCAAGCCGCCGGTCTGCCCGCCAGCATCTATTTCGAGACGGGCAAGGATTCGCTGCCCGCCGACGCGAAGAGTGCGGTGGACGCCGCGGCGGCCTACGCAAAGGCGCATCCGGACGCGAAGATCGCGTTGTCGGGATTCACCGATGCGACCGGCAACGCCGACCAGAACGCCGATCTCGCCAAGCGCCGCGCGCAAGCCGTGCGCGACGCGCTGAAGGCAGCGGGCGTGTCGGAAGACCGCATCGTGTTGAAGAAACCGGAAACCATCACGGGCGGCGCCGATAACAAGGAAGCCCGTCGCGTGGAAATCAGTCCGGCTGCTTGACGTGCCGAGCGTGGCGCTTTCCTTCGCCGGACGGCAACGGAAAGTCCCACGCGTCATTGCCAAGTGCCCCGAGTATTCGCTTTAGGAGATGATTGTCATGTCTAGCATCGGACACGATGTAGGCGCAGGTCACGACCACGCGCACGACCATGCGCACGAGACGCCGCATGGCTGGCGCCGGTGGCTCTTCGCTACCAACCACAAGGACATCGGTACGCTGTACCTGTTGTTCTCCTTCATCATGTTCCTCTCCGGAGGCGTGATGGCGCTCGGCATCCGTGCCGAGCTGTTCGAGCCGGGCCTGCAGATCATGCGTCCCGAGTTCTTCAATCAGCTGACCACCATGCACGGCCTCATCATGGTGTTCGGCGCGATCATGCCGGCGTTCGTCGGTTTCGCGAACTGGATGGTGCCGCTGCAGATCGGCGCATCGGACATGGCGTTCGCGCGGATGAACAACTTCAGCTTCTGGCTGCTGCCGGCTGCCGCGGTGCTGCTCGTCGGCTCGTTCTTCGTGCCGGGCGGCGCAACCGCCGCGGGCTGGACGCTGTACGCGCCGCTCTCCACGCAAATGGGCCCCGGCATGGACTTCGCGATTTTCGCGGTCCACATCATGGGCGCGTCGTCGATCATGGGCGGCATCAACATCGTCGTGACGATTTTGAACATGCGCGCGCCGGGCATGACGCTCATGAAGATGCCGATGTTCGCGTGGACGTGGCTCATCACCGCCTACCTGCTGATCGCCGTGATGCCGGTCCTGGCGGGCGCGATCACGATGGTGCTGTTCGACCGTCACTTCGGCACGTCGTTCTTCAACGCGGCGGGCGGCGGCGATCCGGTGATGTACCAGCACATCTTCTGGTTCTTCGGTCACCCCGAGGTGTACATCATGATCTTGCCGGCGTTCGGGATCGTGTCGCAGGTGATTCCGGCGTTCTCGCGCAAGCCGCTGTTCGGCTATAGCTCGATGGTGTACGCGACGGCATCGATCGCGATCCTGTCGTTCATGGTGTGGGCGCACCACATGTTCGCGACCGGCATGCCGGTGACGGGCCAGCTCTTCTTCATGTACGCGACGATGCTGATCGCGGTCCCGACGGGCGTGAAGGTGTTCAACTGGGTGGCGACGATGTGGCGCGGCGCGCTGTCGTTCGAAACCCCGATGCTGTTCGCGATCGGCTTCCTGTTCGTGTTCACGATGGGCGGCTTCACGGGCCTGATCCTGTCGATGGCGCCGCTCGACATCCAGATGCACGGCACCTATTACGTCGTGGCGCACTTCCACTACGTGCTGGTGGCGGGTTCGCTCTTCGCGTTGTTCGCAGGCTGGTACTACTGGGCGCCGAAGTGGACCGGCTGGATGTACAACGAGATGCGCGGGAAGATCCACTTCTGGGCGTCGATGATCTTCTTCAACATCACGTTCTTCCCGATGCACTTCCTGGGTCTCGCCGGCATGCCGCGCCGTTATGCGGACTACCCGGCGCAGTTCACGGACTTCAACCAGGTCGCGACGATCGGCGCATTCGGCTTCGGCCTCGCACAGGTGTACTTCCTGTTCGCGGTCGCGCTGCCGACGTATCGTGGCGGCGGCGAGCTGGAGAAGGCATCCGACAAGCCGTGGGATGGCGCGGAAGGCCTCGAATGGACCGTGCCGAGCCCGGCGCCGTTCCATACATTTGAAAATCCGCCGACGGTCGAATAAATAGCATCGAGGTTTGCAAGGCTTCCGCCACGGAAGTCTTGCAGCCGGCAAGCAAGAGAAAGCATGGCCCCGAATCCACAAAAAAGACGCACGCCCGAGGAAATACGCGCGGGTAACAAGCGGCTCGGAATCATCATGGTGTTGGTTGCCGCCGTCTTCTTTCTGGGTATCGTCGTCAGGCAATACCTGTTGTCGCGAGGGTAGGAAAGCAACGTGTCCACTCAGCAGGAAAATTCGCATGTCGACCGGTCGTTCAACCGGTCGATGCTGGTCAAGCTCTTCGTCGTCGCCGCGCTGATGTTCGGCTTCGGCTTTGCGCTCGTGCCGATGTACCGCGCGATCTGCCAGATCACCGGCATCAACAACCTCGTGCAGAAGGACGTCGGCGCGCGCGAGGCGAAGAACACGCAAGTGGACATGAGCCGCTCGATCTCGATCGAATTCGATGCGAACGCGCGCGGCCCGCTGAAGTTCAAGCCGGAGCAGAACTCGCTGGACATCCATCCCGGCGAAGTGATGACGGTCATGTACGACGTGACCAACGAGCAGAATCGCACGGTGAACGCGCAGGCGATTCCGAGCTATGCGCCGAAGCAGGCCACCGAGTATTTCAAGAAGATCGAATGCTTCTGTTTCACGCAGCAGACGCTCGCGCCGAACGAGACCAAGCGCATGCCGGTCGTGTTCGTCGTCGATCCGAAGCTGCCGAAGGATGTGAAGACGATCACGCTGTCGTACACGTTCTTCGAGCTGAACACGCCGAAGTCGGTGGCGAAGGGCTCGTGACGGCCATGAGCGCGGATACGCCGAAAAAGGGCGGTTTCTTCAAGCTCATCAAGGCGGTGTGCTGGTCGTTTTTCGGCGTGCGCCGCCGGGCCGACCTGGAGAGCGACGCCGCGCAGTTGAATCCGCTGCATCTGATCGCGGCGGGCATCATCGGGGCGGTGCTGTTCATCGTCGTGTTGTTGCTGATCGTGCGCGCGGTAGTGGGATAGACGGAAAACGCCGGGCGTCGCGCGAAGCGCTGCAGCCGGCGGCAAAAGAAAATTCAAGCAACTGGATCGAAGTGGAGAATCAACAATGAGCGGTCAAAACGAGAGCCCGTACTATTTCGTGCCGCATCCGTCGCGGCATCCGGTGATGGCTGCAACTGGCTTGCTGATCATGCTCGCCTCGCTGGCGTCGTGGGTGAACGGCCATAGCTTCGGGCCCGCCGGCACGTTTATCGGCTTGCTGTTCGTGCTGTTCGTGCTGTGGCACTGGTTCGGCGACGCCATCTCCGAATCCGAAGGCGGCATGTACGGCAAGCGTGTCGATGTGTCGTACCGCTGGAGCATGAGCTGGTTCATCTTCTCCGAAGTGATGTTCTTCGCGGCGTTCTTCGGCGCGCTGTTCTACGCGCGCGCCATCGCGATGCACGAACTCGGCAGCCTCGACTACAAGCTGATCTGGCCGGACTTCACCGCCGTGTGGCCGAACAACGGCCCCGCCGCGCTCGTGCCGCATTTCCGCGCGATGGTGCCGTGGCCCCTGCCGACCATCAACACGGCGCTTCTGCTGTCTTCCGGCGCGACGCTGACGGTGGCGCACCACGCGCTGCGCGAAGATCATCGCAAGAAGGCGATCATCTGGCTGGGCGCGACTGTTCTGCTCGGTATCATCTTCCTGTTCTGCCAGGGCTACGAGTATTTCCACGCGTACAACGAACTCAACCTGACGCTCAACTCCGGCGTGTACGGCTCGACGTTCTTCCTGCTGACGGGCTTCCACGGTTTCCACGTGTTCCTCGGCGGCACGATGCTGGCAGTGGTGATGTTCCGGCTGATTCGCGGTCACTTCACGGCGGAGCACCACTTCGCGTTCGAGGGCGCCGCGTGGTACTGGCACTTCGTCGACGTCGTGTGGCTGGGTCTGTACGTCGTCGTCTACTGGCTGTAAGGAATATCGACGCGGGCGCGCGCGATGCGCCGTCCGCGATGCAAGGCCGGCGGCGACGCCGGTCCGAGAGCATAGAAGCAGTGATCAACACGCCGCCCTCGATGTCTCAAGGGGCGGCGTTGTCGTTTGAAGAGGCGGTGCGTTTTAGCGCCGCGCGCGACAATTCGCCTCGCGGGGCGAGGCGCGCGTTGCGCGTATCGTCGCGATCAGCGTCCGATGGGAACGCCCGACGTTTGAATCCAGCCCATCCAGTGAGCGAACAGGATGAAAAGGAAGAGCGAGATGGACAGCCCGACGCGCGCGGCGAGCGACCACACCATCCGCTTCGTCCTGCCCCGGTCGGTCATCATGAAATAGAGCGCCGAGCCCAGGCTGCCGATGATAAGGATGAATGCGATAGCAACGAAGATGTGCATGAAACCAGCCAGCGATTTTGCTCAGGAACGACGGTGAGCAGTATGAATTTGGACTATCTCATTATCTCACTCGACGGAACCCGGCGTGTAGCGGCCGGCCGGATGCCGACGGTTAGGCGTTCGGCATGAAGATCCGGTTCTGGCCCGCGCTCCTGATTCTGATCGTCGTCGCGATCACGGTGCGCCTCGGCTTCTGGCAGCGCGACCGCGCGCATCAGAAGGAAGCGCTCAACGCGCAGATCGTCGCGTTCGAGAATGCGCCCGCGCGCGAAGTCGGCGTCGAGCCGATGCCGCTCAAGTCGATCGAGTTCCATCGCGTGGAGGCGCGCGGCGAGTTCATGCCGGAGCGCGTCGTGTATCTGGACAATCGTCCCTATAACGACCAGCCAGGCTTTTATGTCGTGATGCCGCTTAAACTCGAGGGCGGCGGCTATGTGCTCGTCAATCGCGGATGGCTGCCGCGCAACATGGCGGACCGCACGGGCATCGAGCCGTATGAGACGCCGAAAGGCGTGGTCGAGGTGAAGGGGATCGCGCGCGCGAATGCGTCGCAGGCGTTCGAACTGGGCAGCGGCGGATCGGCTGCGCACAAGGAGATCCGCCAGAACCTGGATATCAGATCGTACGCGGCCGAAACCGGGCTGGCGTTTCAGCCGTTCGTGATCCAGCAGACGAACGATACCGGCGACAGGCTCGTGCGCGACTGGCCCGCGCCGACGCTCGGCGTCGAGCGCAATTACGGCTACATGTTCCAGTGGTGGGGCATGGCGGCGGCGGCCATCGGGTTTGGCCTGTACGCCGCGCGCCGCGCCGGGAAGAAGCGCGATGCAACCGACATAGGCGGCGAATCCGACGATGAAGCCGAGCATCACGCCTGAACACTGACGAACAGAGACACATTTTCATCGATGCAATCACAACGCTCCGCTACCACCGACAAGACACGCACGCAGCAAGGAAACGCGAAGAAAGGCTCCTGGATCAGCGGCCGCTGGATGCTTTTGCTGCTCGCGCTCGTGTGCGCGGCGCCGGTGATCGCGTCGTATCTGATGTACTACGTGTTCAAGCCCGCGGGCGGCACATCGAGCTACGGCACGCTGATCGATCCGCAGCGCCCGATTCCGGCGCAGCTCGTCGTCACCGATGAAAAAGGGCAGACCCTGCCGTTCAAGTCGCTCGAAGGCAAATGGCTGATGATCACCGTCAACGGCAGCGACTGCGACGAGCAATGCGCGACGCGCCTCTATTTCATGCGGCAAGTGCGCGTGTTGCAGAACGCCGAGCGCGAGCGCGTCGTGAACGTGTGGCTGCGCACCGATGACAAGCCGGTCGCCGACGTCATCAAGTCCGCGTATCCGCAGCCGGACACGCGCATGCTCGTCGCCGACGAGAAGGCGATCGCGGCGTGGCTGCCGGTGAATGACGGCACAAAGCTCACGGATCACATCTTTCTCGTCGATCCGAACGGCAATCTGATGATGCGCTTCCCGAAAAATCCCGATCCGAAGAAGATCAACGGGGATGTGGCAAAGCTCCTGAAGTGGTCGCGCATCGGCTAAAGCGCGGCTAATACGCGGTTTGAAGGTTAAACATGAGTTATGTATTGCAACTGGGCCTGATCGGCATCTGCATCGCGCTGCTGCCGCTCTCGTACGTATGGGTGAAGGCCGATGACGACAAGTTCAGGAAACTCGTCTGGCTGACCACTTTCCTGACGCTCGATCTCATCATGTTCGGCGGCTTCACGCGTCTGACCGATTCCGGCCTCGGCTGCCCGGACTGGCCCGGCTGCTACGGCACGTCGTCGCCGTTCATCGCCCATGCGCAGATTTCAGCCGCGTATCAGGCGATGCCGACCGGTCCCGTCAGCATGGTGAAGGCGTGGATCGAGATGCTGCATCGCTATTTCGCGATGGCGATCGGCGTGCTCATCATCGCGCAGGTGATCATCGCGTGGACGGCGCGCATCAAGAAGCGTCCGCTGCACGTGTCGCCGTGGTGGCCGACGGGCATTCTGCTGCTTATCCTGCTGCAAGGCGCGTTCGGCGCGTGGACCGTCACACTGAAGCTGCAACCGGTGATCGTCACGACGCACCTGCTGCTCGGACTCGCGCTGCTCGGCGTGCTCGGCTGGCTGGCGGCGCGCATGACGCCGATTCCATCGCTCGACTCGGTTTCGAATGCCGCCGCCGCGCGCTGGATGCCGGCCGCGGCATTCGGCTTGCTGGTGCTCGTCGTGCAGATCGCGCTCGGCGGCTGGGTCAGCACGAATTACGCGGTGCTCGCGTGCACGGACTTTCCGCTGTGCAACGGCCAGTGGGTTCCGCCAATGAATTTTGAGCACGGCTTTCATCTCTGGCGCGCGCTCGGCATGACCGGCGACGGTGACGTGATCTCGCAGGACGCGTTGGTGGCGATTCACTGGACGCATCGCACGTTCGCGGTCGTCGTCGTGATTTATCTGCTGTGGCTCGCGCTGAGACTGCGACGTTTCGAATCGCTGCGAAAGCCCGCAAACGGCGTATTGTTGATGATCGTCCTTCAGTTCCTGACGGGCATGTCGAACATCGTGCTGCAGTGGCCGTTGCCGGTCGCGGTGGCGCACAACGGCGGAGCCGCGATCCTGTTGCTGCTACTCGTTATGCTAAACTTTCGAATCTCTTCCAGCCGTCCCGGCCGCGCCGCAGTTCCCGCGCGCGACGTCGTTTCAGCGTGACTCCACATCATGGATAGCACGACACTCAACTCCCCACTCGGCAGCCGCGCATCGCAGTATCTCGCGCTGACCAAGCCGCGCGTCACGCAGCTCGCCGTTTTCTGTGCCGTCATCGGCATGTTTCTGTCCACGCCCGGCATGGTGCCGTGGGACAAGCTGATCGGCGGCGCCGTCGGCATCTGGTTGCTGGCCGGCGCGGCATTTGCAATCAATTGTCTCGTCGAGCAAAAAGTCGATGCAAAAATGCGCCGCACCGCGTGGCGACCGTCCGCGCGCGGCCAGATCACGTCCACGCAGATTTTGACGTTCTCCGCGTTGCTCGGCGGCATCGGCATGTGGACGCTCTACACGTTCACCAATCCGCTCACGATGTGGCTCACCATTGCCACGTTCGTCGGCTACGCGGTCATCTACACGCTGCTGCTCAAGCCTTACACGCCGCAGAACATCGTGATCGGCGGTGCGTCGGGCGCAATGCCGCCGGCGCTCGGATGGGCCGCGGTCACGGGACACGTGCCCGGCGACGCATGGATTCTCGTGCTGATCATCTTCGTGTGGACGCCGCCGCATTTCTGGGCGCTCGCGCTGTATCGCCGCAAGGATTACGAGAACGCCGGCCTGCCGATGTTGCCGATCACCCACGGCGAGAAGTACACGCTGCTCAACATCTTCCTCTACACGCTCGTGCTGTTCGCCGTGACGCTGATGCCGTATATCTCCGGCATGAGCGGCGTCGTGTATCTGGCGAGCGCGATCGCCCTCGGCGCGGGTTTCATCGGCTACGCGTGGAAGATGTATCGCGACTATTCCGATGCGCTCGCGCGCAAGACCTTCCGCTATTCGATCGTGTACCTGTCGCTGCTGTTCGGCGCGCTGCTCGTCGATCACTACGTGCGTACGGTGATCGGCGCATGACGGCCATTCTTCGTCGCATCTTCGCGCTGCTGTTTTTCGCGGCGCTGCTTTCGGCGTGCGAGAAAGCCCCGGATTTCAAGAATCTCGACATCACCGGGAACAAGCAATTCGGCAGCGATTTCGCCTTGCCCGATACGCACGGCAAGACGCGCACGCTCGCGGACTTCAAGGGCAAGGCCGTGGTGCTGTTCTTCGGCTATACGCATTGCCCCGACGTGTGCCCGACGACGCTCGCCGAGCTCTCCCAAGCGATGCAGCAACTCGGCGACAAAGCGAAAGACGTGCAGGTGCTGATGGTCACCGTCGACCCCGCGCGCGACACGCCCGATCTGCTCGGTCAGTACGTGGCGGCGTTCAACTCGTCGTATGTCGGTCTGCGGCCCGCCGACGATGCGCAACTCGCGAAGCTCGCCAAGGACTTCCGCGTCTACTATGCGAAGTCGCAGGGCAAGACGCCCGACGACTACACGATGGATCACACCGCCGCGAGCTACGTGTTCGACAAGGACGGCAAGCTGCGTCTCTTCGCGCGCGACGGGCAGGGCGTCGAGCCGTGGGTTCACGACCTGAAGATCTTGATCGACTGATCGCGAAAGTGGCCCGAACGGGCCACTTCTTTTTTCAGCCGTCCAGCGACGGCTCAGGCAGATTCAGACCCGGCGCGAGCCGCGTCGCCTTGAATTCGATGATGTCGTAGTGCGCGAGCCCTTGCTGCGCGAACGGATCTTCCGCGACGATCGCATCTAGCCGATCGCGCTCGATGCCTGACGCCACGATGACGCCGCCATCCCGCGGCACCTTCGGTCCCGCCATCACGAAGACGCCCGCCGCGAAATAGCGCTCGAGATAGGCGCGATGCGCGTCGAGCGCGTCGTCGATCTCGGCAAGCGCGCCTGTGTAGCGAAGATTGATGACGTACATGGTGAGATGCGCCTCCGGCTCGCGAGATTTGTGATGTTCTGTTGTCGATTCTAGCCGTACCCCGTGGCAGCGGATATTCACATGAGCAATCTGTATTTCACGTCGCACCAATGCTGTGCGAACATCCGTCACCCGGTCTGATCATCGATCGGAGACGAATCAGGCAATCCAGCAAGCACGCATCATCGAAACAGGAACACCATGCAGCGCAGAAATTTGCTTAAAGCCATTACCGCAGTCGCGGCCTCCGCCGCGTTGTTCACGAGCCTCGCCGCTCACGCCGACGACAAGGTGATCAAGGTCGGCACCATCAGCGGTCCTGACGCGCAAATCTGGCAAGTCGTGCAGAAGGTCGCGAAGCGCGAAGGGCTCAACGTGAAAGTGATCGAGTTCAACGACTACGTGCAGCCGAACGCAGCGCTCGACGCCGGCGATCTCGACGCAAACAGTTTCCAGCATCAGCCGTATCTCGACAGTCAGATCAAGCAGCGCGGCTACAAGATCGTCAACGCAGGGCTGACGTATATCTCGCCGCTCGGGGTCTATTCGAAGAAACTGAAGTCGCTGAAGGATCTGCAGCAAGGCGCGAAGGTCGCGGTGCCGAACGATCCGTCGAACGAGAATCGCGCGCTGTTGCTGCTGCAAGCGCAAGGCGTCATCAAGCTGAAGGCGGGCGCGGGCGCGAACGGCAACAACGCGACGGCGCTCGACGTGGCGGAGAATCCGAAGAAGATCAAGCTCGTCGAACTCGACGCCGCGCAATTGCCGCGCACGCTCGCCGACGTCGATGCCGCCGCGATCAACACGAACTTCGCGCTTGCCGCGGGCCTGCAGCCGACGAAGGACGCAATCGCGCTCGAAGACGTGCATAGCCCGTACGCGAACCTGATCGCGGTGCGCGCGAAGGACAAGGATCAGCCGTGGGTGAAGAAGCTGGTTGCGGCTTACCAGTCGGAAGATGTCCGCCAGTTCCTGAAGAGCGAGTTCAAAGGCTCGGTCGTGCCTTCGTTCTGAATGTCATCGCTTGAGTTTCGAAACGGCGTCCTGCGGGACGCCGTTTTCCTTGGCGCAATCAGTCGACGCAAATCTGCTGCAACTGCCGCTGCCAAAGAATGCCCGTGCTCCCCTCCTGCACCGGCGTGAAACCGGTTCGCATGAAGAGTCCGCAGAAATCTTCGTAGGGTTCGTCCAGCCGGCAGATCACTTGTTCGTAGCGAGCGCCGTGCGCGAAGTTCGTGCACGCCGCGACGAGCCGCTCGCCGAGTCCGCGACGCCGCGCGCCCGGTTCGACGAACAACATGTCGATGCGTGCGCGGCTTTCGGAGTCCGCAGTAAGTATCGCGGCACCGACGCGCGTCGCGTTGTTCTGCTCCGCCACCCAACACGCGATGCGCGGGGTGTTCGCCTGCATCTCCGCGAGAAAGTTCGCGACCATGTTCGCCGCCCATGCCTCGCTGACCAGCTTCGGCCGCTCGCCGCTATATAGATGCGCCTGGCGCTCGATCATCCAGCCGAAGTCTCCGGCGCGCGGGCCGCGCAGTCGCGTTTCTCCTTCGGCGTTCGGCGGCGAGAGCAGACGCTCGACGTCCGCCATTGCCGTGCAGAGCTGATCGATTTCGGCAGCGGTCAGCCGCTTGAGCAGCGCGGCGGCCTCGGCCGATACGTGCAGATCGATCTCATCGACCTGGGCTTTCGCTTCGGGCGTGATATGAAGCAGATGCGCTCTGCCGTCCGATTCGTTCTTTCGCCGTACCACGAGGCCGTTCTTCTGGAAATTGTTGATCAGGCGACTGAGATAGCCCGTATCAAGTCCAAGGTTGCGCGATAAATCGGCCGCCGTGGCAGCCCGGTCCTGCGCCAACTCATGCAGGATGCGAACTTCAGTTAACGAAAAGCAGCTTTTATGGAGCCGCTCGTGGAGTGCGCCGGTATGGCGTGCATAAAAACGGTTGAAACGGCGCACCGCTTCGACGGCCCGGCTCGGATCGGAACTGCCCATCGCTCTAGTCTCTCGTTTTGTTGAAATTAATTGTGAATCCGAATTAATACATGCATTGTGCCAAAGAAGAACGACCGTGCGAATACGAAAATGCCCGAAAAATGGGTTATCAGGCAATTAAGGAACCAATTCGGCAAGTGGACTACGTGTACGGGTAAGTCCCAATAGCAGACATGTTCCGAATCGAGCCGCTAAACATTTTTTAACTCGTTGATTTAACGAGAAATTTGACGTTCGTCCTGAGACGCCGCTTTAGCGTTGACTGGTATTATGTTGGTTATATAATGGGCTCCACTTCTGAGGTGAGAGCTTTCGATGGAGCATCGCTGGCAGGACCTGACACCCGACGCGCGGAGCGACACGCCGCTCTATCTTCAGTTGGCGTCGCGCCTCGCCACGGCGATCCACGCGGGCAACTGGTCGGCTGGCGAGGCGCTGCCGTCCGAGCGCACGTTGTCGGAAGGTGTGGGCGTGTCGCGGATCACCGCGAGAAAGGCCATCGCGCTGCTGGTCGAGCAAGGCCTGATCCGGCGCGTACGAGGCGCGGGCAGTTTCATCACGCCGCGCGTCGAAGATCCGCTTTCCCGTCTCACCGGTTTCACGCGAAAGATGGAGCAGCGCGGCTTCACGCCCGATTCGATCTGGCTAGAACGCGGACTGCGCGCAGCGAATCGCGATGAAACCGTGCGCCTCGGTCTGGCGCCGGGCGCGGCTGTTGCAAGCCTGAAGCGGTTGCGGCGCGCGGACGGCATCGTGATGGCGGTCGAGCATTCAACGTTGCCGGTCGCCGCGGTGCCCGATCCACTCGCGATCGGCGCTTCGCTCTACCGGTATCTGGAGGCGCGCGGGCTGTCGGTGGTGCGCGCGTTGCAGCACTTTCGCGCGGTGAACGCCGGCGCGGAGATCGCGCGGCTCATGGGCGTCGCGCCGCGTGCAGCGCTGCTCGTGATCACGCGCATCGGCTATTCGGCGGATCAACGCGCGATCGAATTGACGGACACCTACTGTCGCGACGACTACTACGACTTCGTCGCGGAACTGCATCGATAAGCGTCGGCACAGACGCGCTTAATCCGGACGCATCAAGAGAGCAAACAGAGAACGAGAGGACCCAAGGACGCCGTTCGCTTCTTTCGCGACGAAAGCCTGCTCGCAGCACGGCGCGGACGGCACTGAACCTCATCCATGCATCGCGTACTTCCAGAGAAATTCATGCTGAAAGGAAACATACTCACGACCGATGGCTGGATCCACGGCACGGTCCGCTTCGAGAACGGCCGCGTGACGGCGCTCGAAGGACATATCGCCGATCCGCTCGCCAACGACGCGCCCTACATCCTGCCGGGCTTTATCGATCTGCACGTTCACGGCGGCGGCGGCCGCGACATCATGGAAGGCGGCGACGCGGCGGACACCGTTGCCCGCCAGCACGCGCAGCACGGCACGACGAGCCTGCTCGCCACCACGATGACCGCGCCGCGCGACGAACTCATGAGCGTCGTCGCGGGTCTCGGCGAACAGGCCAAACACCGCGCGGCGGGCGGCGCGCGCATGCTCGGCGTGCACCTGGAAGGTCCGTACATCAATCCCGGCAAGCTCGGCGCGCAGCCGGACGCGGCCGCCGTCGCGGTGCGCGACGAAGTGCTGAAGTATCTCGATCTCGCGCCGATCCGCGTCGTCACGATCGCGCCGGAAATCTCCGGTCATCTCGACATTATTTCGGACCTCGCGGCGCGCGGCGTGCGTGTGCAGCTCGGCCATTCGCTCGGCACATACGACGACGCCGTGAACGCGCTCAAGCACGGCGCGCGCGGCTTCACGCATCTGTTCAACGCAATGTCGCCGCTGCATCACCGTGACCCGGGCATGGTCGGCGCGGCGCTCGCGCATGCCGAATACGCGGAACTGATTCCTGATCTGCTGCACGTTCATCCGGGCGCGATTCGGGCTGCGATGCGCGCGATTCCGCGTCTCTACGTCGTGACCGACAGCACCTCGGCGGCCGGTATGCCCGACGGCGAATATCGCCTCGGCAGCCAGCACGTCACCAAATGCATGGGCGGCGTGCGCCTCGCGGACGGCACGCTCGCCGGCAGCACCCTGACGATGGATCAGGCGCTGCGCAATCTCGTCTCGCTGGGCATTCCGCTCGCGGACGTCTCGAATCGCCTGTCGCGTTTCCCCGCCGACTATCTCGGACTCGAAGACCGCGGCCGCATCGCGCGCGGCGCTTGGGCCGATCTCGTCGTGCTCGACCGGGAGCACGCGCTGACCGCCACGTACGTCGAAGGAGAATCAATTGTCGAATATGCTTAATGAGGCGCTCGAGTCCGCCGACGTCGTCGCGGCCCAGCTCGCCGATACCTCGCGCATCGAAGAACTCGCGGAAAAGCTCAAGGAACAGCCGCGCAATGTCGCGCTCACGGTCGCGCGTGGCAGTTCCGACCACGCCGCCAGTTATTTCGCAAGCCTGACGATGAGCCGCATCGGCGTGCCGGTCGCATCGCTGCCGATGTCCGTCGCGACGTTGCAGCAGGCGCCGCTGCGTGTCTCGGGCCAACTGGCCGTCGCGTTCTCGCAGTCGGGCAAGAGCCCCGATCTCGTCGGCACCATGCAGGCGCTGCGCGACGCGGGGGCGTTCACCGTCGCGGCCGTCAACGTCTCCGGTTCGCCGCTCGAAAGCGCGTGCGAATACTTCCTGCCGCTGCTCGCCGGTCCCGAACTGTCGGTTGCCGCGACCAAGAGCTATATCGCGATGCTGTCGCTTTCCGCGATCGTGATCGCGCACGTTCAGCGCGACGTCGAATTGCTGAAGGCGCTCGATTCGCTGCCCGAGAAGCTGCGCGCCGCCGGCAAGCTCGACTGGACGCGCGCCGTCGACGAACTGAAGAGCGTCGATCGCATGATCGTGATCGGGCGCGGCCTCGGCCTCGCCATCGCGCAGGAAGCCGCGCTCAAGCTGAAGGAAACGTCGGGCATTCAGGCCGAAGCGTTTTCCAGCGCGGAAGTGCGTCACGGTCCGATGGAGATCATCGACCGCGACTATCCGCTGCTCGTATTCGCGCCGCGCGGGCCGGAGCAGGCGGGTCTCATCCAGCTTGCCGCCGATATGCGTGCCCGCGGCGCGCGCGTGCTGCTCGCAGCCCCAGCCGACGTCGCCGAAGCGGAACTGCCGCTCGTCGCCACGGACCATCCCGCGCTCGATCCGATCGCCGCGATTCTTTCGTTCTACGTGATGGCCGCGGGTCTGGCCGCCGCGCGCGGGCGCAATCCCGACGCGCCGCGCCACCTGAACAAGGTCACCGAAACCCATTGAGTGAGATAGCCGATGCGCCGTGCCGAGGAGTCACTGTTGAACCATTCCATCGATAACCCGAACGACGTCGTGCTGCTCGCGCCGTTCACCGGTCCCGTCGTGCCGCTCGCCGACGTGCCGGATCCCGTGTTCGCCGAGGGCATGTTCGGCGACGGCATCGGCATCGATCCGCTCGATAACGTGCTCGTCTCGCCCTGCGACGGCACCATCACGCATCTGGCGCGCACGCATCACGCCGTGACGCTGCGCACGAAGGAAGGCGCCGAGATTCTCGTGCATATCGGCATCGACACGGTCGAGCTGGGCGGCAAGGGCTTCACGCCGAAGATCCAGCAAGGCGCGACGGTGCGCGCGGGCGAGCCGCTGATCGAGTTCGATGCGGATTTCGTCGCGCAGCACGCGCCGAGCCTCGTTTCGGTAATCGCGATCGCCAACGGCGATGCCTTCGATGTCATCGATCGCGCCGGCCGCGGCGTGCTGAAAGCGGGCTCGCGCCTGCTGGTTCTGCGCGCCAAGGACGGCGAGAAAGCCGAGACGGCGCGCGCGGGCGCGGTCGTTCTCGACGAAGCGCGCCGCAGCCTGACGCTCTCCCATGCGGGCGGCCTCCATGCGCGTCCGGCGGCGCGGGCACGCGAAGCTTCCCGCGGTTTCGACGCGAAGGTCGAAGTGCGCTACGAAGGCAAGAAGGCGCCGGTGGAAAGCGTCGTCGGCCTGCTCGGCCTCGGTGCGGGCGAGGGCGCGACCATCGAGCTCGTCGGCATCGGCGTGCAGGCGCAACAGGCGGTCGAAGCGGTCGCGGTGGAATTGCTGCGCGCGGCGCAAGGCGAAGTCGAAGAATCGCCCGCGCGCGAGAAGTCGCCCGCGCCGGTCGTGCAAGCCACGCGAACGGGCGAGCCGTTGCCGCCGAACACGCTCGCGGGCGTGTGCGCGGCGCCGGGCATCGCGATCGGCAAGCTGGTGCGCTGGGACGATCAGGAAATCGTGCCGCCGGAACAGGCGAGCGGCGCGTCGGCGGCGGAAAGCCGCGCGCTCGATAAAGCCATCGCCCAGGTCGATGCCGAACTCGGCGAAACCGTGCGTACCGCGTCGCAGCGCGGCGCGGTCGGCGAAGCGGGCATTTTCGCGGTGCATCGCGTGCTGCTCGAAGATCCGACGCTTCTCGACGCCGCGCGCGATCTCATCAGCCTCGGCAAGAGCGCGGGCTTCGCATGGCGCGAGGCGATCCGCGCGCAGATCGCGCTGCTCTCGAACGTGCAGGACGAACTGCTCGCCGAGCGCGCGGCCGATCTTCGCGACATCGAAAAGCGCGTGTTGCGCGCGCTCGGCCTCAACAACACGGCGGCGCTCGAGTTGCCTCAGGAAGCCGTGCTCGCCGCCACGGAATTCACGCCGTCCGATCTGTCGTCGCTCGACCGCACGCGCGTCACCGCGCTCGTGATGGCGCGCGGCGGCGCGACCTCGCACGCGGCGATCATCGCGCGGCAGATCGGCATTCCGGCGCTCGTCGCGATCGGCGATGCGCTGCACGCGATTCCCGAAGGCACGCAAGTCGTCGTCGATGCATCGGCGGGACGCATCGAGCATGCGCCGACCGCGCTCGACGTCGAGCGCGCACGCAACGAGCGCGAGCGGCTCGCGGGCGTGCGTGAAGCGAACCGCAAGCTGTCGCGCGAAGCGGCATCGACGAAGGATGGCCGCGCGATCGAAGTCGCCGCGAACATCGCGACGCTCGACGACGCGAAAGCCGCCGTCGAAAACGGCGCCGATGCGGTCGGACTGTTGCGCACCGAACTGCTGTTCATTCATCGCCAGTCGGCGCCGACGGTCGCGGAGCACGCGCAAAGCTATCAGGGCATCGTCGATGCCTTGCAGGGCCGCACCGCGATCATCCGCACGCTCGATGTCGGCGCGGACAAGGAAGTCGATTATCTGACGCTGCCGCCCGAGGAAAATCCGGCGCTCGGGCTGCGCGGCATCCGGCTCGCGCAAGTGCGCCCCGATCTGCTCGATGACCAGTTGCGCGGCCTGCTCGCCGTGAAGCCGGCGGGCGCGCTGCGAATCCTGTTGCCGATGGTCACCGATTCCGGCGAACTGCAGCGCTTGCGTGCGCGCATCGACGAACTGGCGCGCGAAGCGGGCCGCACCGATCCGGTCGAAGTGGGCGTGATGATCGAAGTGCCGTCGGCGGCGCTGCTTGCCGACCAACTGGCGAAATACGCGGATTTCCTCTCGATCGGCACCAACGATCTCACGCAGTACACGCTCGCGATGGACCGTTGCCAGCCCGATCTCGCCGCGCAATCCGACGGCCTGCATCCGGCCGTGCTGCGTCTCATCAAGGCGGCGGTGCAGGGCGCGGAGAAGCACGGCAAGTGGGTCGGCGTGTGCGGCGCGCTCGGCGGCGATCCGGTCGCGGCGCCCTTGCTCATCGGACTCGGCGTGACGGAATTGTCGGTCGATCCGGTGTCGGTGCCCGGCATCAAGGCACGCGTGCGCAATCTCGATTACCAACTGTGCCGTCAGCGCGCCGAGGATTGCCTCGCGCTCGAATCGGCTCAGGCAGTAAGAGCGGCAAGCCGCGAAATCTGGCCGCAGGACTGAACGTCTTCCCTGCAGCCAGCTTCACGGATGCCTTTTCAGCAATCCCCGAAGCAGCAAAGACAAGACCTATATTTTTTGGAGAACCCGATGGACGCCAACCCGTTTGCAAAGATGCAGCGACTAGGCCGCGCGCTGATGCTGCCGATCGCCGTACTACCGGTGGCCGGCCTGCTTTTGCGTCTCGGCCAGCCCGATGTCTTCAACATCAAGATGATCGCCGACGCCGGCGACGCGATCTTCACCAATCTGCCGCTCTTGTTCGCGATCGGCGTGGCGGTGGGCTTCGCGAAGGACAACAACGGCACGGCGGGTCTCGCCGGCGCGATCGGCTACCTCATCGAAGTGGCCGTGATGAAGGACATCAACGACAAGCTCAACATGGGCGTGCTGTCGGGGATCATCGCCGGTATGGTGGCCGGCTATCTGTATAACCGATACAAGGACATCAAGCTGCCCGAGTATCTGGCATTCTTCGGCGGCAAGCGCTTCGTGCCGATCGTGACAGGCGTCGCGTGTCTGGTGCTCGGCATCGTCTTCGGCTACATCTGGCAGCCGGTGCAGGCGGCCATCGACGGCGCGGGCAACTGGCTGACGACCGCCGGCGCGCTCGGCACCTTCGTGTTCGGCGTGCTGAACCGCATCCTGCTGGTTACGGGTCTGCATCACATCATCAACTCGCTCGCGTGGTTCGTGTTCGGCTCGTTCACGCCGCCCGACGGCGGCGCGATCGTGCACGGCGACCTGCATCGCTTCTTCGCGGGCGACAAGACGGCGGGCGGCTTCATGACGGGCTTCTTCCCGGTGATGATGTTCGGTCTCCCGGCCGCGTGCCTCGCGATGTTCCATGAAGCGCCGAAGGAGCGCCGCGCGATCGTCGGCGGCCTGCTGTTCTCCATGGCCCTGACCGCATTCCTGACGGGCGTGACCGAGCCGATCGAATACTCGTTCATGTTCCTGGCTCCGGTGCTCTACGGCATCCACGCAGTGCTGACGGGCCTGTCGCTCGCCATCTGCTCGGCGCTCGGCATCCATCTGGGCTTCACGTTCTCGGCGGGCGCGATCGACTACGTGCTGAACTACGGTCTGTCGCAGCGCGGCTGGCTGGCGCTCGTGGTCGGTGCGGTGTACTTCGTCATCTATTACGGCCTGTTCCGCTTCTTTATCCGCAAGTTCAACATGGCGACGCCGGGCCGCGAGCCGGCCACGACCGACGCCGAAACCGACGTGGCCCAAACCGTCGATGGCGGCCTGATTCCGCCCGTGCCCGGCGCGGCAGCAGCCGTGTCGAACACGCGCGCTGCGAAGTACGTCGCGGCGCTCGGCGGCGCATCCAATCTGACGCTCGTCGATGCCTGCACGACGCGTCTGCGTCTGTCGGTCGTCGATTCGGAGAAGGTGTCGGAGCCGCAGTTGAAGAGCATCGGCGCGCGCGGCGTGTTGAAGCGCGGCGCGACCAACGTCCAGGTGATCATCGGGCCGGAAGCCGATCTGATCGCCGATGAAATCCGCAGCGAACTCGAGCGTTCGTCGACGCGCGGCGCAACGCCCGCATCGTCGACGCCGGCGCAACCGGTCGCGGCAGCGGTGAGCGGCGACCAGACGCCCGGCCCGCTCGATCCGGACCCGTTCCGCTGGCTCGCGGTGTTCGGCGGCGCGACCAACGTGGTATCGCTCGACGCGGTTGCGCAGACGCGCCTGCGCGTGGTCGTGCGCGATCCGTCGTCGGTGGATCGTCAGCGTTTGTCGTCGCTGGATGTGGCGTGGGTGTCGGCGGATACGTTCCACATCGTCGTGGGCGCGGCGGCGCAGCGCTATGCGGCGCAACTGTCCACGCGCTTGTCCGGCAATGGCGGCGGCGCTGCACCGATGCCTGCCTGAAGCGGTAATCGAAGCTCGATAACAAACGGCGCCCGTGGGCGCCGTTTGTTTTTTCAGCGAAGTGCCAAAGAAAAAGCCCGCCGTCTCGTCGACGGCGGGCTCTGCAATTTCTGCAATGGCACAGTCAATTGTTACGCGTAGTCATGCAACGCCGAGCGCATCTTCTTCATCGCGCTCGCCTCGATCTGGCGAATGCGCTCCGCCGAGACGCCGAACTCGTCGGCCAGTTCATGCAGCGTCTTGCCGCCCGAGCCGTCGTCCTGCACGTCGAGCCAGCGCGCCTTGATGATGCGGCGGCTGCGTTCGTCGAGCGATTCGAGTGCATCGGCGAGGCCGTCGCTTTGCAGCCTGTCGTGCTGCCGCGCGGCGATGACGTTAGTCGGCTCGTTGTGCGAGTCGGCCAGATAGGCGATGGGCGCGTACGCTTCCTCGCCATCCTCGACCTGGCCTTCGAGCGCGATATCGCCGCCCGACAAGCGCGTTTCCATCTCCGCGACTTCCTCGCGCTTTACGTTCAGCTCGCTCGCGAGACCTTCGATCTCGTCCGGCGTGAACGCCGAATGGCTGGTCTTGTGACTGCGCAGATTGAAGAACAGCTTGCGCTGCGCCTTGGTCGTCGCGACCTTCACCATGCGCCAGTTGCGCAGGATGTACTCGTGAATCTCGGCCTTGATCCAGTGCATCGCATACGACACCAGGCGCACGTTTTGCTCTGGGTCGAAGCGCTTCACCGCTTTCATCAGACCGATGTTGCCTTCCTGGATCAGGTCGGCGTGCGGCAAGCCGTAACCGAGATAGTTACGGGCGATCGACACGACGAGGCGCAGGTGCGAAAGCACCAGCTGGCGCGCGGCGTTCAGGTTGCCCTGCTCGCGGAATTCGGTGGCGTACTGTCGTTCCTCCGCCTGCGAAAGCATCGGAATACGGTTCACTGCTTGTATGTATGAATCGATGTTGCCGATCTGGCCGGTCAGCATCGACGACTGTGCGTACGTCAGCGCGCCTGCCGAAGATGCCTTGGCAGGTGCCGAGCTCACAACATTCGGAAGGGTCATCGCATTGGTCACGCTCATAAGCTCCTTATCAACAATTCACGTGCCGCTTAACGACCGCGGCAAGTCAGACACGATATTAGCACTCCAGTCCATCGAGTGCTAAGTGTTAGAGCAGAGGGGAATGTGGGAGTTCCCACAAAAACTATCGAATTTGCGGGTCCAATAGGACGGACTGTTGCGCGAGCAGCGGAAGAAACTACCGGAGGCTGAAACGTTTTCGCATGATTTACCTTACTTGCCCACTGTCGCGATCAGAAATTCTACAAACGGGGGCGCGCTGATGCGATTTCTGCAAATGTTTTAAAACGTCACTAGAATCGCCAAGCGACAGCAATTTACGAAACACACCCGCTATCCGAGCAAATTGGGGTGCAAATGCATAAAAACAAGAGTTCGTGGCCCCGCCCGCTAGCGCGCGTGGCGGTTTGTACTGCATTGGGTCTCGCGTCGGCGGCGGCTCATGCCGACCGATTCGGTGTCCAGATCGCCGGCGGCGTCGCCGACCACGACATCAAGAAGGCCGATCTCGGCCTGTCCTGGGATCCGGGCCTCACCTGGTGGGAGATCGGCGGTTTTCACTTCACGCTCATCGGCGAAGGTCACGTGTCCTACTGGCACACGACCGAGGACAACGCCGTGCATCCGAACATATGGGAATTCGGCATTACGCCAGTGCTGCGCTTCGTGAAGAGCTCGGGCTACTTCCGGCCGTTCATCGAGGCGGGCGTCGGCGTGCGGCTGCTCTCGCACACGCGCATCACCGAGGATTTCAGCGTCGGGTCGGCGTTCCAGTTCGCGGACATGGTGGGCGTCGGCATGATCTTCGGGTCGAAGCAGAGCTATCAAGCGGGATTTCGCTTTCAGCATCTGTCGAACGGCGGTATCAAAGAGCCGAATCCTGGTATAAATTTCAGCCAGCTATATCTGCAATACAACTTCTGACGAGGCGCCGGCGCATCGGTTCCTCGACACAAGGGGAATCGACAGATGCCGGCAAAAACCATTGAGGCCATCCGCGGCCTCGAGCGCGATCGCTTCCGTGCCATGGTCGAGGGCGACGGCCCGGCGCTGGACGCGCTGCTGGCCGAGAACGTCAGCTACGTCCACACGAACGGCAAGCGGGAGACGAAGCGCCAGTTCATCGACGCGATCACCGCGGGCCGCCGCCGCTATCGGCAGATCGAAATTCAGTCGCAGGATGTGCTGCCCGCCGGCCGCGATACGTGCCTCGTGTCGGGCCGTGCGCTGATCGAGATGGAATCGAAGAACGGCGCGCTGCTGTTTCCGATCGCCTACACCGCCGTCCATGTGCAGACCGAAGGCCAATGGCAGCTGCTGGCCCTGCAGGCGACGCGCGTGGCGCTCGAATAGCCACGCGCGCCGCCCATCACGCTTCCACGGCTTCGTCTTGCCGCAGGTTGTCCACGACGCGCCCGGAGCGGTTGACCGCGCTCACGACGGCATCGGCGACCGCGAGCGCCGGATTCTCATGCACCGCGACGCCGAAGCGCGTCGGCCCGTCTCCGACACGACAGCCGACGAACGCCGCCGTGTCGCCGTTCGCCGTCACGGACGTCTCGAACCAGTTCACGCTCGCGTCCACGCCGAGCGCGGCGGCGACCGCCTGCGCGTGAGCGTCGCCGCTCGTCGCAGCCACTACGGCCGGTAATGCGACGCGCCTTTCGAATACCGTAAGCGTCGAAACGTCGATGCGCGATACCGGCCCGCCCGCATCGAAATACTCGCGCTTGAAGAGCTCGCAGATCGCTTCGCCGCTGATTTCCGCGCCGGATGCATCGGTGACTTTCTGGACGGCGTGGCTGAATTCGATCTGCACGCGGCGCGGCGGCGTGAAGCCGAGACCGCGTTCGAGCAGATACGTCGAACCGCCCTTTCCGGACTGGCTGTTCACGCGGATCACGGCGTCGTAGCTGCGGCCGAGATCGGCCGGATCGATCGGCAGATAGGGCACTTCCCACACCGTGCCCGGCACGCGCTGCGCGAAGCCCTTGCGGATCGCGTCCTGATGCGAACCTGAAAACGCGGTGAACACGAGATCGCCCGCGTACGGATGGCGTGGATGCACCGGAATCTGATTGCAGCGCTCGACGACGCGGCGCACGGCGTCGATATCGGAAAAATCGAGGCCCGGATCGACGCCTTGCGTGTAGAGATTCATCGCGAGCGTCACGAGATCGACATTGCCGGTGCGCTCGCCGTTGCCGAAGAGGCAGCCTTCGATGCGATCCGCGCCAGCGAGCAACGCCATTTCCGCCGCCGCGACGGCCGTGCCGCGATCGTTATGCGGATGCACCGACAGCACGATGCTGTCGCGAAAGCCCATGTTGCGGTCCATCCACTCGACCTGATCGGCGAAGACGTTGGGCGTTGCCGCTTCGACGGTCGCGGGCAGATTCACGATCATTTTGTGATCGGGCGTCGGAGGCCACATTTGCGCGACGGCATCGCAAACTTCGCGCGCGAACGACAGCTCCGTCATGCTGAAGGTTTCGGGCGAGTACTGATAGATCCAGTGCGTGTCCGGCCGCGCCGCCGCGCATTCCTTGATGATGCGCGTGCCTTCGACCGCCAGCGCCTTCACTTCGTCCTTCGACTGGTTGAACACGATCTTGCGGAACGACGGCGCGATCGCGTTATAGAGATGCACGATCACCTTGCTCGCACCTTCCACCGCTTCGAACGTGCGCTCGATCAGTTCGCGGCGCGACTGCACGAGCACTTCGATGGTCACGTCGTCCGGAATGCGCTTTTCGTCGATCAGCTTGCGCACGAAGTCGAAATCCGTCTGCGATGCCGACGGGAAGCCCACCTCGATTTCCTTGAACCCGATTTTCACCAGCATTTCGAAGAACTCGAGCTTCGCTGCGATGCTCATCGGCTCGATGAGCGACTGGTTGCCGTCGCGCAGATCGGTGCTCATCCAGACGGGCGCTTTTTCGATCGTGCGGTTCGGCCAGCGGCGGCCATTCAGACGGACTTGCGGAAACGGACGGTATTTCTCGGCGGGGTTCGGCATCATGATCGTCGATCTCTCTTCGGACGGTTTGCGTAGCGTCTGCGAGAGAGGCCGTGTCCGGCGGCTGGCCGGGCGTGGCGGCATGCACGTAAGACCGGGCGGCGCGCGCGTTCACACGAATCACCGGCGATGGTGACGCCTGCGACCAACGTGAACGTGCGCGAAGCAGCGTGCATGTGACCCTCGCGTTTCCGTTTCGCGGGATGCGCGAACGAAAAGCTGACGACTACAGGTTGGTAAGAAAAGGTACTGCGGGAAACTTCTGGAGGACCGCGCGACTTGCGAACGCACGGCGCTACGTCTGGCGACTTACGCTAGACGTAGCGATAGGGGCCGCGCTAGGCGGCCCGAAATAATTCGGAGGGAGGAGAACTGGGTCAAGCGCATGCGTTCGACTTTAAACCAGCGTTGAATAGTGTGTCAAACGGGATTTTCCTGACCGGCGACCGGCTTGCGCACCACATTGGCGATGACTTCAACCTGGCGCGCGACCGCGGGCGGCACCGGCACATCGCCGCGCAGCACGGATTCGATCCAGCGCGCGGTGGTCGCGGCGTCGAGCGTCTCGGGCAGCTCGACACGCGGGGCGTCCGGCTGCGAATGCTCGGGCGCGATCAGCGTTTCGGCGTGGCCGTCGTGAAACCAGTCGACCTGCACCTGGCGGCGCGTGTCCGCGACGGCTTCGCCTTCCGTGCCGCGCGCGAGCAGTGCGCCGCCCGCCGCCGCGTCCGGATGCGCGGTGAAAAGCCCGGTGAGACTCTCGCGATATTCGGGATGCGTGTAGTTGACGAGCCGCAGGCCCGGGTCCGCGAACGGTTGAAGGATCTTCACGAGCGTATGTGTCGAATTGCGCACGCCCATGCGGCGTCTGAGCGCGAGCAATCGCGCGAGCTTCGGCGCGAGCACGGTGATCGGCGCGAAGGAGAGGCGGCGCGAGGCGAGGCTGTCTTCGATTTCATCGTGCGAAGCCGCGTGCGCGATGCCCAGTTCGGCGAAGATTTCGGCGCTCGTCACGCGGCCGGGATCGCCGGTGACACCGTGCACCAGGACCGGTACGCCTTCGCGCGCGAGCAGCAGCGACAGGAGCGGCACGAGATTGGGCGTCTTGCGTGCGCCGTTGTAGCTCGGGATCGAGACGGGCCGTGCGTGCTCGCGGCCATCCTGGACATGCAGCGGCTCGAACGAGCGATGCGCGGCGGAAAGCATCGCGGCAAGCTCGGCGGCGGTTTCGCCCTTGACGCGATAGGCCAGCAGCACCGCGCCCAGTTCGAGTTCGGGCACGCGATCGTCGAGCATCGCTTCGTAGAGCGCGTAAGTATCCTCGTGCGAAAGTGCGCGCGCGCCATTCGGCCCGCGGCCGATTTCCTTGATGTAGCGTGCGCAGGCGAAAGTGGGGAAAGCGGAGTCGGTCATCGGAGAGGTGCGCGATCGGGCGCTCAATTCCGTAATCTGAGCGATGCCGTTGCGCTTTTTAAGGTGCAGGAATGCTATTGAGTACCGCATTTGAGGAGCGCTGGCAAGGTTTGCCCATCGAACGTTTCGCGCGCTTTTCCGCCGATGCTTACTAAAACCACCGCGCCAGCCGCCGCTCCGAAGGCCGGTCGAAAGCTCGCTGAGCCAAGCCCGACAAGCTTCGCCACGATTTGTGCGCGCACGTTACACTCCTTGTTCTCGCCGGCCGTGAACGCCGACGCATTCGTCCGGAAATCTGCAAATCAAAACAGCATCAGGAGAGCGGGATGAGTTATGTGTTTCCTCCGGCGCCGGCAGCAGCCGTGCCCGTCGATGGTTCGAACGAGCAGTTTCCCGTGCGCCGCATCTACTGCGTCGGGCGAAACTACGAAGCCCATGCGCGCGAAATGGGCCACGATCCGGATCGCGAGCCGCCGTTCTTCTTCAGCAAGCCCGCCGATGCCGTGCTGAACGTTGCGCCGGGCTCGACGGCGGAATTCCCGTATCCGTCGCAGACGAAGAATCTGCACTTCGAGATGGAACTCGTCGCCGCGATCGGCAAGCAGGGCAAGAACATTCCCGCCGATAAGGCGCTGGACTACGTCTACGGCTACGCGCTCGGGCTCGACATGACGCGCCGTGACCTGCAAGCCGAAGCGAAGAAGCTCGGCCGTCCGTGGGACACGGCGAAGGGTTTCGACCGCTCCGCGCCGATCGGCCCGATTCATCCCGTATCGAAGGTCGGGCATCTGGAAAAGAGCGCGATCTGGCTGACGGTCAACGGCGAGGAAAAGCAGCGCTCGGACATCTCGCAACTGATCTGGTCGGTCGGCGAGACGGTCGCGTATCTGTCGACGCTCTTCGAACTCTTCCCCGGCGATCTCATCTTCACCGGCACGCCCGAAGGCGTCGGCGCGGTCGTGAAGGGGGACGTGCTGAAGGGCGGCGTCGACGGCATCGGCGAATTCTCCGTGCGCGTCGTCTGAGTCCGCGACCATGAAGCTCTACAGCTATTTCCGCAGCTCGGCGGCGTATCGCGTGCGTATCGCGCTGAATCTGAAGGGGCTCGATTACGAGTACGAGGGCGTGCATTTGCTGCGCGACGGCGGCCAGCAGTTGAAGCCCGAATATCGCGCGGTGAATCCGGACGGCATTGTGCCGGCGCTCGTCGATGGCGACGACGTTCTCACGCAGTCGCTCGCGATCATCGAGTATCTCGAGGAGACGCATCCCGAGCCGGCGCTCCTGCCGAAGAATCCGTCCGATCGCGCCTTCGTGCGTTCGGTCGCGATGCAGGTCGCGTGCGAGATTCATCCGCTCGACAATTTGCGCGTGCTCAAGTACCTGAAGCATCAGGTGAAGGTGCCGGATGACGTGAAGGACGCGTGGTATCGGCATTGGGTCGAGATGGGTTTCACGTCGCTCGAAACGCGGCTGGCCGCCGACAGGCGCGTCGGCGCGCTCACGTTCGGCGACACGCCGACCGTTGCCGATCTGTGCATCGTGCCGCAGGTGTTCAACGCGCGGCGCTTCGGCATCGACGTGAGCGCTTATCCGACGATTTCGCGCATCGCCGATCACGCCAGCACGATCGACGCCTTCGCGCGGGCCGCTCCCGCGCAGCAACCGGACGCCGAATGACGGCCGATTTCCCGAGCTTTCTGTCGGGGGCGGGACTGGGCGCGAGCCTGATCGTCGCGATCGGCGCGCAGAACGCCTTCGTGTTGCGGCAGGGTTTGAAGCGACGTCACGTAGGAATCGTCGTGTCGATCTGCGCGTTCATCGACGTGATGTTGATCGGGCTCGGCGTCGGCGGCATGGGGGCGCTCATTTCGCGTGCGCCCGTCCTGCTCGACGTGATCCGCTGGGCCGGCGCGATCTTCGTGTTCCTGTACGGCTTGCGCGCGTTCATCGCGGCGTGGCGCGGGCCGGGGCATCTGGACGCATCGGATGGCGATTCGCAGACGGCGGTGGGCGCGGCATCCACGGTGCTCGCCTTGTCGCTGCTCAATCCGCACGTTTATCTCGATACCGTCGTGCTGCTCGGCGGCATCGGCGCGCAACGCGGCTGGCCGGGCGACGCGTGGTTCGCGGCCGGCGCGATGTCTTCGTCGATCGTCTGGTTCACGGCGCTCGGCTACGGCGCGCGTCTTCTGGAACCGTGGTTCGAGAAAGACGTGTCGTGGCGCGTGCTCGATGTGATCGTCGGCTGCGTGATGTGGTGGATCGCGGCTTCCTTGCTCTTCGCGCGATAAAAAAGAGCGCCACGCGGGCGCTCGTTTCACGTTCAGCCGAGCAACGCGTCGGCGAATTCTTCGGCGCTGAACGGCTGCAAGTCCTCGACTTTCTCTCCCACGCCGATGAAATACACCGGCACCGGCCGCTGACGCGCGATGGCCGCGAGAATGCCGCCCTTCGCGGTGCCGTCGAGTTTCGTGACGACGAGACCGGTGAGACCGAGCGCGTCGTCGAACGCCTTGACCTGCGCGAGCGCGTTCTGACCCGTGTTCGCGTCGATGACGAGCAGCACTTCGTGCGGCGCATCGGGCATTGCCTTCGCGATCACGCGGCGCACCTTGCGCAGCTCTTCCATCAGATGCAATTGCGTCGGCAGACGTCCGGCGGTGTCGGCCATCATCACGTCGATCTTGCGTGCGCGCGCCGCGCCGACCGCGTCGTAGATCACGGCGGCGGCGTCGCCGCTTTCCTGCGCGATCACCGTCACGTTGTTGCGCTCGCCCCAGACCGTCAGCTGTTCGCGCGCGGCGGCGCGGAACGTGTCGCCGGCGGCGAGCATCACCGACTGATTGAAGCGCTGCAAATGCTTCGCCAGCTTGCCGATGCTCGTCGTCTTGCCGACGCCGTTCACGCCCGCGATCATGATGACGAGCGGTTGCGCGCGTCCGAGCATCAGCGATTTCTCGAGCGGGCGCAGCAGATCGACGAGCAGTTCGCGCAGCGCCTTCTTGACCTGCGAGGCGTCCGTCAGGCGTTCCGCGCGCACCTTCTCGCGCAGTGATTCGAGCAGGAATTCCGTTGCATCGACGCCGGCGTCGGACATGAGCAGCGCGGTTTCGAGCTCTTCGTAGAGATCCTCGTCGATCTTCGCGCTGACGAAAATCCCCGTCAGATTGGAGCTCGTCTTCGAAAGACCGTGCCGCAGACGCGAGATCCACGATTTTTTCGCGGCCGCATCGAGCGTCGGCGGCGGCACGACTTCCTCGCTCGCCTGATCCGTCTCTGGGCCGCGCGCCCATTGCGATTGCGTGCGCCCTTGCCAGTATTCCTTCGATTCCTCCGAGGGCGGTGCGGCGGGCGGCGTGGGCGCAGCGGGAGCGACGGTTTCCGCGGGCGCCGGTTCCTCCGGCTGCACTTCCTCCGACGGCGTTTCGGCGGAAAGCGCCTGACGTTCCAGCTCGGCGTCGGAGATTTCTTCGTCTTCGGCCGCCTCGACGGATTCGTCCTGAGGCGCGTCGAGCGGCGCATCAGCCGGCTTTTTGAATTTCTTGAAGAAGCTGAACATGGATGTGTGACGATGATGCGCGCGTGATCCGATGGCCCTGTGCGCGCTTTCGAGTCGTTTTTGCGCGAGGCCCGCGCGATGGGATGGAAGCGGCATATTTTATCAGGCGCTGCCGTGCGCGCCCGTGCGGCTCCCGTCATGGCGTGCGTGTGGTAACGTTGGCTTTCATTGCTCGCGCCATCCGATCTCAAGCAAAAACACGCCCGGCGCGCCCGATTCCCACCTTCCTTTTATGCCTCGCTCGTCCGCTACCCGCTCCGCCCTGACCAGCCACACGCCATCGCGCGGCGGCAAACCGCACACGATCCGCATCATCGGCGGAGACTGGAAGCGCACGCCGCTGCCCGTGCTCGATCTCGATGGCCTTCGGCCCACGCCGGATCGCGTGCGTGAGACCCTCTTCAACTGGCTCGGCCAGGATCTCTCCGGACAGCGTTGTCTCGACATGTTCGCCGGTAGCGGCGCGCTCGGTTTCGAAGCCGCGTCGCGCGGCGCGGCGCGCGTGCTGATGATCGAACGAAGCGCGAAGGCGGCCGCTCAGATCCGCGCAAATCAGGCCAAGCTCGGCGCGCGCAACATCGAGATCGCGGAGGCCGATGCGCTGCGGCTCGTCGCGAGCCTCGCGCCCGGTTCGTTCGACGTGATCTTTCTCGATCCGCCTTTCGGCGATCACGCGTTGCTATTGCGCGCGCTCGAGCTGACGGCGCCGCTCGCTTCGCCCGATGGCGCGATTTACGTCGAATGCGGCGATGCGCTGGACATGTCCGGCATCGATGCGCTCGCCGGCTGGAGCGTCGTGCGCGAGGGCAAGGCGGGCGCCGTCCGCTATCATTTGCTGCGCCGCGAAAATGAGGAATAATGCGCGTTCCCGATTTCGACGCAGCCGATTTCGCGGGAAACGAGGCAGAGCTGGTCGTCGCAGCCACGCGGCCCAGTGTAAATAGAAGAGGAGAAGCTCATGGTTGTCGCCGTGTATCCGGGTACGTTCGACCCGCTCACCCGCGGGCATGAAGACATCGTGCGGCGCGCATCGAGCATTTTCGATCAGCTCGTCGTGGGCGTCGCGGACAGCCGCGCGAAGAAGCCGTTTTTCTCGCTGCAGGAACGGCTCGATATCGCGCACGAGGTCCTCGGGCATTATCCGAACGTGCAGGTGAGCAGTTTCACCGGGCTATTGAAGGATTTCGTGCGTAAGAACAACGCGCGCGTGATCGTGCGCGGATTGCGCGCCGTCTCCGATTTCGAGTATGAATTCCAGATGGCCGGGATGAACCGCTATCTGCTGCCCGATGTCGAGACGATGTTCATGACGCCGTCCGATCAATATCAGTTCATCTCCGGCACCATCGTGCGCGAGATCGCGCAGCTTGGCGGCGACGTGAGCAAGTTCGTGTTCCCGTCGGTGGAAAAGCGGTTGATGGACAAGGTCGGCGAGCAGACGCAGAAAGATCCGGCGGCGCCTTGAGACGCCGGGCCCGCGCACTTATCTGCGAAGGTGCGCGGGTTTATGCCGGAAGCCATCCGGCAAGAAGAGAGTGAAGCATGTCCCTGATCATTACCGACGAGTGCATCAACTGCGACGTTTGCGAGCCCGAGTGCCCGAACGACGCAATTTCGATGGGTCCCGAGATTTACGTCATCGACCCGAACAAATGCACGGAATGCGTCGGCCATTTCGACGAGCCGCAGTGCCAGCAAGTGTGCCCGGTGGAATGCATTCCGCGCGATCCGGCGCACGCCGAATCGCCCGAACAGTTGATGGCCAAGTACCACGCGCTGATGGCCGCGAAGGGCAATTCCTAAGCGACGATCTCCGTCAATGCAGCGACGAGCGCATCGCATTCGGCCGGCGTGCCGATGGAAATGCGCAGATGCTGATCGATGCGCGGCAGTTTGAAGTGGCGCACGAAAATTTCCTTCGACTTTAGCGCCGCGGCGAGCGTCGCGGCATCGTGCGCGGGATGTTTCGCGAAGACGAAGTTGGCTGCGGACGGAACGACATCGAATCCAAGCGTCTGTAGCTGCGCGCTCAACTTCTCGCGGCTCGCGATCACCTTCGCGCAACCTTCCTCGAACCACGCCTGATCTTCGTACGACGCGATTGCCGCGACTTGCGCGAGGCGGTCGAGCGGATACGAATTGAAGCTGTCCTTCACGCGCGTGAGCGCCTCGATGAGCGCCGGATCGCCGAACGCAAAGCCGACGCGCATACCCGCCAGCGAACGCGCTTTCGACGTCGTCTGCACGACGAGCAGGTTCGGATAGGCGTCGATCAGATTCACGGCCGATTCCGCGCCGAAGTCCACATACGCTTCATCGATGATGACGGGTGCATCCGGATTCGCCTTCAGCAGCACTTCGATTTCCGACAGCGGCAGGGCGCGGCCCGTCGGCGCATTCGGATTCGGCAGCAGCACGCCGCCGCATGGCGCGCGGTAATCGTCGACATCGATGGCGAAATCGGCGTTCAGCGGCACGGTCTCGTATTCGACGCCGTAAAGCTGCGCGTACACGGGATAAAAGCTGTAGGTTATGTCGGGAAAGCGGATCGGCTTGTCGTGCTTGAGCAGCGCCTGGAACGCGTGCGCGAGCACTTCGTCCGAACCGTTGCCCGCGAAAACCTGCTCGATGCGCAATCCGTGATGGTTCGCGACGGCCTCGCGCAATGCACGCGCGGTCGGATCCGGATATTTGCGCAGCGCCGCGCCGTCCGCGCCGAGCTCGTGGCGGATTGCATCGACGACGCGCGGCGACGGCGGATACGGATTCTCGTTGGTGTTCAGCTTGACGGGATGCGCCAGCGCGGGCTGCTCGCCCGGCACATACGGCGTCAAACGATGGACGATATCGCTCCAGAAACGGCTCACTGTCGGCTCCAAATCAAGAATTGCGGTGCAGGTTCATCATCGCACGCTCGGTTTCGCCTGCGACGACGAACGGCATCACGGCGAGCGCGCGCTCGATCGACTGATCGATCGCGTCCTGTTCCTCGCGGCGCGGCGGCTTGAGGACGAAGTTCGCGACGTCGGGTTTCGCGCCCGCGCGCGCGCCTTCGGGAATCAGATCACGCGGATGCCCGATCCCGATGCGCAGCCGCCAGTACTGCTGCGACGAAAGATGCGCGGAGATGTCCTTCAGGCCGTTGTGGCCGCCGCTGCCGCCGCCGAGCTTCATCTTGACGGTGCCGGGCGGAAGATCGAGTTCGTCGTGCGCGACGAGAATTTCGTCGGGGAGAATCTTGAAGAACTGCGCGAGCGCAACGACCGATTGCCCTGAGCGATTCATGAACGTCTGCGGTTCGAGCAGATGCACTTCGTGGCCGTGCAGACGTCCCTTGCCGTAGAAACCGTGGAAACGGCGCTCTTCGCGCAACGTGGCGCCGGCGTCGCGTGCGAACTGGTCGACGAACCAGAAGCCCGCGTTATGCCGCGTCGCCGTGTATTCGGCGCCCGGATTGCCCAGGCCGACGATCAGCTTGATCATGTCGAGTCTTGTAGAACGAAAAAAAACCCGCCGGGGCTTGCGCGCCGGCGGGTCACGTCGACCGTTCTTGCGAACGGATCGAGAGGATAGCGATATTCCGCGTGCTTACTCGGCTGCCGGCTTGTCGCCTTCAGCTTCGCCAGTCCCTTCCGACACGACGGCAGCCGGAATGGTCGCCGAAGCCACCACCGGATTTTCCGCCTCGACGGAGATCGTCAGGCTCACGCCCTTCGGCAGCGGGATGTCCTTCGCGTGCATCGTCTGGCCGGCTTCGATCTTCGCCAGATCGATTTCCAGGAACTCAGGCAGGTCTGCCGGCAGGCATTCCACTTCCAGTTCCGTCACGACGTGCGAGATCACCGCGCCCGACAGCTTCACGGCCGGGTTGGTTTCCTGGTTCATGAAATGCAGCGGCACCTTGGTGTGCAGCTTCTTCTTCGCGTCGACGCGCTGGAAGTCCACGTGCAGCACGAGCTGCTTGAACGGGTGGTATTGCACGTCGCGCAGCAGAACTTGTTGCGACTTGCCGGCCACTTCCAGGTCGAGAATCGACGAGTGGAAAACTTCTTTCTTCAGGGCGTGCCACAGGGCGTTGTGGTCGAGTTCGACCAGTTGAACGTCCGTTTCACCGCCGTACACGATACCCGGGGTCTTGCCCGAGTTACGCAGGCGGCGGCTCGCACCCGTACCTTGCTTGCTACGCTCGAAAGCGACGACTTTCATATTCGACTCCTATATCTGCCCGCGACCAGGCAGGGAAACCGGGATCATCGAAAACGTGTGATCCCACAACAAGCGACGCGAACCTTCGTCCGTTCGCGCCGATCATGCAAAAACGCGAAGCCTCTGCTTCGCGTTCCTTGCTCGATTCTGATTAACCTTCGGCGAAGAGCGACATCACCGAGTCGCCGCGCCGGATTCGGGAGAACGTCTCCGCGAGCAAACCCGCGCTCGACAGCGGACGGATCTTCGCGCACGCGAGCGATTCGGCCGAAAGGGGAATCGTGTCCGTGACGACGAGTTCGTCCAGCTCCGACGCCGTGATGCGCGCCGCCGCGCCGCCCGACAGAACGGGGTGCGTCGCGTATGCGAAAACCTGTTTCGCGCCACGATCCTTCAATACTTGCGCGGCCTTGCACAGCGTGCCGGCGGTGTCGACCATGTCATCCATGATGACGCAGGTGCGGCCTTCCACTTCACCGATGATGTTCATCACTTCAGCGACATTCGCCTTCGGACGGCGCTTGTCGATGATCGCGAGGTCCGTGTTCAACTGCTTGGCGAGCGCACGCGCGCGCACCACGCCGCCGACGTCCGGCGACACGACCAGCAGATGGTCATGGTTCTGCTTGCGCAGATCGCCGAGAAGAACGGGTGTTGCGTAGATGTTGTCGACGGGGATGTCGAAGAAGCCTTGAATCTGGTCGGCGTGAAGGTCCATGGTGATCACGCGATCGACGCCGGCAATTTCCAGCATGTTCGCGACGACCTTCGCCGAGATGGCCACTCGCGCGGAACGCGGACGGCGGTCCTGGCGCGCATAGCCGAAGTAGGGGATGGCTGCGGTGATCCGGCCTGCGGATGCGCGCTTGAGCGCATCGACCATGATCATCAGTTCCATCAGGTTGTCGTTCGTGGGAGCGCAGGTGGACTGCAGAACGAATACGTCTTTGCCCCGAACGTTTTCCTGAATCTCGACCATGATCTCGCCGTCTGAGAAGCGGCTGACCATCGCTTTGCCGAGAGGAATACCAAGGATTTTGACGACTTCCTGTGCAAGCGCGGGATTAGCGTTGCCAGTAAAAACCATCAGGCCGTCACTGCTCATCGTGCACCTGTCTGCGGCTGGAGGCGAGAGGAAAAACGCGAGAAAAGGAATGGCAGGGGAGGAAGGACTCGAACCCTCGCATGCCGGAATCAAAATCCGGTGCCTTGACCAACTTGGCGACTCCCCTACACAACTCTGAGTCTCGCCGGGAAGTGTAGGACATACCCGGCAAAACGAAACCTATGACGCGAAAGCGAAGAGAGGATGAGAATCCAGACTTGCCGTTACCACACTCTTCCAGCTTGCCGGCAGTTTGGCTTGCGCCATTTCTGCTTCGGCTCGGCTGGCGAAAGCGGCAAACACGCTTGCTCCAGATCCGGTCATTCGCGCCGGTGCGAGATTGGAAAACCACTCGAGCACCTTTGCAACTTCCGCGTACTTTCCTGCAACCACAGCCTGCATGTCGTTTCGACCGAAGCTGTCTGGCCAGTTTGTGTCTGACCTTTGCTGTGCAAGAAAGTCCATCATTGTGACGACTTTCGTATCCCGTGTCAAGCTTTTTTCGGAGAAAATCGCCGCGGTGGGGACGTGAGCATCAGGCGTTACTACGAGGAAGAAACGTTTCGGCAGATCGACTGCCTGGAGCGCCTCACCTACACCTTCTGCGAAAGCATTTTGCCCGAAGACAAAAAACGGCACGTCCGCGCCGAGTTGCAGGCCGAGATTCTGCAGAATCTCACGCGAAAGATCAACACCCCAGAGACGATTTAACGCTAAAAGAGTTGTCGCCGCGTCGGAACTGCCTCCGCCGAGGCCCGCACCCATTGGCAAACGCTTGTCGATCTCGATCTCCGCGCCGAACTTCGTCCGCGTGTGATGCTGGAGCAAACGTGCGGCCCGCACGACGAGATCGTGTTCTTCGGGCACGCCCGGCACGTCGGTCTTGCGCATGATGACGCCGTCGTCGCGACGCCTGAAGTGCAGATGGTCGCCCCAGTCGAGCAACTGGAAAACGGTCTGCAGCGAGTGGTAGCCATCCGGACGGCGGCCCGTGATGTGCAGGAAAAGATTCAGCTTCGCGGGCGCGAGGCAGTCACGAAGCGTTTCGTTCGATGAGGACATGCGTGATGCTTTGAACCGAAAGCGGCTGAGTTATTGATCGAGCACGAGCTTGATGTCGAGCGGCGGTTCGCTGCGCGTGAGATTCACGCGCTTCACGCCGGTTCCCGGCGCGTCGGCATAGGCGAGATAGTCGATCGTCCATCCGTCCTGCTTGATTTCTTTCGGACGGCCGTTGTCCGCGCCCGGATCGAGCGTGGTCTGTGCACGCGAGCTAGGCGCGGCCGACGGCTGGAGCCAGTAGCGCAACCCTTCGACCGGCAGCGCGAATCCGAGCGTGTTCTGCATGAGTTGAGATACGTTGTCGGCGCTGACGGGTTGCCGGTTCGGCAATTCGAGCGTCGCGAGCGACGGCGATGAAGTCACGATCGCCATCGTCTGGCCGAGGGGATTGCGCAACTGCAGCGTGACGGTGTCGCCCGTCTCCTGCCAGTCGAAATTGCCGTAGGCGTTGCGCGGCGTGCCGTTCTGGTCGTTGTACTGCACGGCGAAGCGTCCGTGATACATGCGGCTCGTCTGCGTCGCGAGCGACGTGGATGCGTTCGTCGTCGTGGGAACGCGCGGTTCCAGCGCGCAACCGGACATTACCAGCGCGGCGGCCGCCGCGATGCCGAGCGCGCCGCGTCGAAGCGATGCGCCGGCGAATGAATCGAATGCGATCAAAGGTCGTTCACCTGAAGTCGTTTCAGCGTTTTGACGAGCGTGTCGTTGTCAGGTTCGAGCTTCTGCGCTTGCCGCCATGTGGCGCGTGCCTGATCCTGCTGCCCTGACTTCCACTGCACCTCGCCCAGATGCGCGCCGATTTCGGCATTCGGCTGAAGGTTGTAGGCGTTCTTAAGGATCTTCTCCGCCTCGGCCGCATTGCCCTGACGGAAGCGCGCCCAGCCGAGACTATCCATGATGAACGCGTCGTTCGGGGCGAGCGAAACCGCTCGTTCGATCAGCTTCACCGCTTCGTCGAGCCGCTGATTGCGATCGACGAGCGAATAGCCGAGCGCGTTGTACGCTTGCGGGTTGTTCGGCTGCGTCCGCATCAAAGTGCGAAGCTGCGTTTCCATGACGTCGTAGTGACCGTTCTTCTCGGCGGCCATTGCGTAGTCGTACGTCAGATCGGGATCGTCGGGGAACGCGGCGACCGCCTTCGCGAGATTCGCCTCCGCTTCCTTGTAGCGATGCGCCTCGAAAAGAATCGCCGAATCGGTGCGTGCGAGCAGCGCCAGATCGCGCGGATCCGAGCTTTGCAGATTGCCGATCAGCGCGCGTGCATCGTCGACCTTGCCTTGCTTCGCGAGCAGTTGCGCGCGCGTGATCTGCGCAGGCAAATACTGCTGGCTCGTGCGCGGAATCTTGTCGAGCCACTGGCTCGCGGCGTCGTCGTTCTTTTGTTCCAGCGCCAGTTGCGCGAGATAGATATAGGCCTGACCAGGATCCGCGCCCGGCGTGTTTTCCGCCGCCTTCGCGTATTGGTTCAAGAAGTCCTGCGCCTTGTCGAACTGCTTTTTCTGGATGTTGATGAGCGCGAGCGCCATCAACGGCGTCAGGTCCTTCGGGTCGTTCTTGCGCATGATCTCGAACTGCTTCTGCGCGTCGTCGAGCCTGTCGGCGGACAGATACAACTGCGCGAGCGCGAGCCGCGCGTCATGCGATTTCGGATTCTTGTCGACGTATTTCTCGAACGACGCGATGCCTTCCTTGCGCTCTTCCGGGCCCATGCGCGCAAGCGTCAGCGCGGCAGGCAGGTAGTCCGGCTTGAGTTGCAACGCCTTTTCGAGCGATGCCTTCGCGCCCGGCGGATCATCCGCGACGAGCTGCTGACGTGCGAGCGCGAGTTGCGCTTCGGGCCGGTTCTGATCGTTTTGCGTCAGGTCCTTGAGCACGTTCAGGCCACCGACACGATTCGGCCCGCGCGCGAGTAAGGTCTGAAGAGAAAGTATGGCGTCGCCGCGCTGGTCCGGCGCCACCTTCGCGAGTTCGCGTTCGAGCGTCGGCTTCGCGTCTTCGGGCTTGCCGCCGACGATTAGCAGCGATGCGCTCAACTGCGCCGCGCGATCGGAATGCGGCGCGAACTGCTGCCAGAGCTGCGCCGACGTGAGCGCGTCGTTCGGGCTTTGCGCGGCGATCGCGATTTCAGTCGCGCGCTGCGCGAAACGCGGATCGTGCGTGTCGCGGGCCAGCGCGAGATAGGTCTGGAATGCGGGCGCGGGCTGGCCGCGCTGCAATGCGACTTCGGCCGCCAGAACCTGGAACACGATCTGGCTCGACATTGTCACATTCGGCAGATCCTGTGTCTCCGCGCCGCTGACGGGCGCGGTCAGCAGATCGGCGGCGTTTTGCGCGTCGGCCTGATCGTCGGCGCTCGGAACGGGCGTGGCGTTCTGCGCCTGGGCGTGCGCGGGCGCGAACGCGAGCGCGGCCATCGCGAGCGCAACGGCGCCGGCGATTCGCGACATTGGCACGGCGAACGAATGCGTCGAACTGGACTGACGCTTCGCAAACAGCTTCATGACGAACGAGTTCATGGAAATCCAGACGATGTTTCAGTCGATTGTAACGCGGTCGCTAAAATACCGGCACAAACGCCAGAGCAAGTCTCTCTCCAGAAAAATGCCCGAACTGCCGGAAGTCGAAGTCACTCGCCGCGGAATCGAACCCTATGTCGCCGGACGGCGCGTCGAGCACGTCGACGTGCGTACGCCCGCGCTGCGCTGGCCCATCCCGAAGCATCTTCCGAAGACGCTCGGCCATCTGAAAATCGACAAAGTAGAGCGGCGCGGGAAGTATCTGCTGTTCGAAACCGTCGAAGGCTGGCTGATCGTCCATCTCGGCATGACCGGCACGCTGCGTGTGCTGCGGCATGTGCCGCAGCCGCCCGAGGCGGCGAAGCACGATCACGTCGATATCGTGTTCGACGATTTCATTCTCCGTTTTCGCGATCCGCGCCGATTCGGTGCGATTCTCTGGCATCCGCGCTCGGACGGCGACGTGCTCGAACATCCGCTGCTCGCGAGCCTCGGCGTCGAGCCGTTTTCGCCGGAGTTTTCGGGCGCGCTGCTGTTCCGCGAGACGCGCGGGCGCAAGGTGTCGGTGAAACAGGCGCTGCTCGCGGGCGGGATCGTGGTGGGCGTCGGCAATATCTATGCGTCGGAGAGCCTCTTTCGCGCGGGCATCCGGCCGACGACCGCCGCCGGGCGCATCTCTCTCGTGCGCTATGACCTGCTCGCGGACGCCGTGCGCGTGACGCTCGCCGCCGCCATCGACAAGGGCGGCAGCACGCTGCGCGATTTCGTCGGCAGCAACGGCGAGTCGGGCTACTTCCAGCTCGACTATTTCGTCTATGATCGCGCGGGCCTGCCGTGCCACGTCTGCGGCACGGCGATCAGGCAAATCGTCCAGGGACAGCGCTCGACTTACTTCTGCCCGCGCTGCCAACGCTAATATCCGATGCTCGCTCTCACCGATTTTTCGTCGCGCCTCATCGCGTGGCAACGCATTCACGGCCGTCACGACCTGCCGTGGCAGAACACGCGCGATGCTTACCGCATCTGGCTGTCGGAGATCATGCTGCAGCAGACGCAGGTTTCCACCGTCATTCCGTACTACGCGCGATTTCTCGAACGCTTTCCGACGGTATCGGCGCTCGCCGATGCGCCCATCGACGACGTCATGGCGCTCTGGGCCGGGCTCGGTTACTACTCGCGCGCGCGCAATCTGCACCGCTGCGCGCAGGCCGTCGCGCACGAGCACGGTGGCGCGTTTCCGCAGACCGTCGACGAACTCGCGCTGCTGCCGGGCATCGGACGATCGACGGCAGCGGCGATCGCGTCGTTCGCGTTCGGCGCACGCGCGACGATCCTCGACGGCAATGTGAAGCGCGTGCTCGCGCGCGTATTCGGCGTCGAAGGTTTTCCGGGCGAGAAGAAAGTCGAGAAGGCGATGTGGACGCTCGCGGAATCGCTCTTGCCGGAAGCCGCGAACAACAACGATGTGACCGCTTACACGCAAGGCCTGATGGACCTCGGCGCGACGCTGTGCGTGCGCGGCAAGCCGGACTGCGCGCGCTGTCCGTTCGCATCGGATTGCGTGGCGAAGGTCGAAGGGCGTCAGCGCGAGTTGCCCGCCGCGCGCCCGAAGAAAGCCGTGCCGACGCGCAAGACATGGATGCTGGTCCTGAGGGACGGCGATTCGATCCTGCTGCAGAAGCGTCCGTCGATCGGAATATGGGGCGGATTGTGGAGCCTGCCCGAAGCGGCGGACGAAGCCGCGCTAGCGCAAGTCGCGCAGCGTCTCGGCGCCGATGAACATCTGCAGCGACTCGCGCCGATGTCGCACGCATTCACGCACTTCAAGCTGGATATCGAGCCGCGGCTCGGCGAGGCGCGCCAGGCGCCGCGCGACTTGATGGACCTCGAAACCGTCTGGGCGTCGCTCGCGAAGATCGACGCCTATGGCGTGCCCGCGCCGGTGCGCAAGCTGCTCGACGCGCTGACAGGCACGCTCCTCTAAAGCAGTTGATGATGCTGCATGTAGTGATGCACGACGTCGATGCGCGCGCCGGCGTCCATCAACTCCATGAGCTTCTGGCGTGCGCGCATCGGGATCGGCAGGATTTCGGCGAGGCGGTTGGAGACCCAGGTGGGATCGTCGTATAGAAAGGGCTCGACGAAGGGCAGATTCTGCGGCTCGCGTTCCTTGATCGTGTCGATGATGCGCTCCAGCACTTCTGCGCACGCGCCGAATTTCGCGAGCGCCTCGGCGCCCTGCAGCGGCTGATCTTCACCCAGCAACTCGGCCGTGCCGACGATCAGATTGCTCGGCTCGACACGATGATCGGTGAGCCGGAAACGATCGGTTCCGCGTGCCTGCACGAGCAGGAGACCGAAGGTATCGACATCGCATTCCGCGATTTCAGCCAGGCAGCCGATGCTTTCCGGCACCGACGGATCGCCCGGCGAGGCGACTTCGTGCCCGCTCTTGAGCAGGCACACGCCGAACGGCGTCTGCTCGCGCAGACACTCGCGCGCCATGTCCAGATAGCGTGCCTCGAATATCTTGAGCGGCAGCAGGCCGCCGGGAAAAAGCACGGTGTGAAGCGGAAACAGCGGCAAGTCGGCCAGAACAGGATTCGCGGACATCGCGTCCCTCCAGGATGGACCGCCGGCGCGGCGATCAGGTTCGCGTGTGGATCGCGCTACCCGGCGGGGATGGGCGCGTCACGATGCCGCACGATCACATTCGCCGTCTCGCAAAAGCGCGCGGCGAGCGCCTCCGCGATGAACACCGAGCGATGCTGGCCGCCCGTGCAGCCGATCGCGACAGTGAGATAGCTGCGGTTGTCGTCGCGAAAACGCGGCAGCCATTTGCCGACGAACGCGCCGATATCGTCGATCATCTCGCCGACCAGCGGCTGCGCGGTGAGGAAATCGATGATCGGTTTGTCGAGGCCCGTGAACGGGCGCAATTCGCGGTCGTAGTACGGATTGGGCAGCGTCCGGACGTCGAAGACGAGATCGGCGTCGAGCGGCACGCCGCGCTTGAAGCCGAACGATTCGAACATCAGCGTGAGGTCGGCGGCGTCGGTTTCGACGAAGCGCTTGACCCACGCGCGCAGAACGTTCGCGCGCAAATTGCTCGTGTCGATCTGATGGCCGTATTCCGCGAGGCCCGCGACCAGTTCGCGCTCGCGTTCGATCGCTTCGGCGAGCGAGTTCAGCACGCCGACATCGGCTTCGCGCATCGGCGGGCCCGACAGCGGATGACGCCGGCGCGTCTCGGAGAAACGCTGGATCAGCGACTGCGTGCTCGCGTTGAGGAACAGCACGCGCAGATCGAAGTCCTTCGAGAGCTTGTCGATGATGGACGGCACTTCATCGAGCGAGAGACTCGAACGCGCGTCGATCGCGACGGCGAGGCGCGTCTGGCCTTCTTTCGCGAGATAGTCGGCGAGTTCGGGCAGAAAGCGCGGCGGCAGGTTGTCGACGCAATAGTAGCCGCCGTCTTCAAGCGCGTTCAGCGCAACGGACTTGCCGGAACCGGAGATGCCGGTGATCAGGATGATACGCATGGGTCTCGGGAAATTCGCTTTTCCTAAGCTTAGCACCTGCGCCCGATTCGTTTCGGCGCGCGCTCAGATCAGCTTGCCGGGAAACTGGCTGTCGGGATCCTGCATCGCAAGGCGTTGGCGATCCATGAAGTCGCGCAAGGTATCGATGCCGCGCAGTTGCAGAATCGTGTTGCGCACCGCGGCCTCGACCAGCACGGCGAGGTTGCGGCCCGCGGCGACCTGAATCGTCACCTTGCTGATCGGCAGGCCGAGCACGTCGACGGTCTGGCTTTCCAGCGGCAGGCGCTGGAATTCGCCGTCCGGCCGGCGCACGAGTTGCACGATCAGCTTGAGCTTCATCTTCCGGCGCACGGCGGTTTCACCGAAGATCGTCTTGATGTCGAGCAGTCCGAGGCCGCGCACTTCGAGCAGATTTTGCAGCAGCGGCGGACAGCGGCCTTCGACGAAATCGGGGCCGAGGCGCACGAAATCGACGGCGTCGTCGGCGACGAGTCCGTGGCCGCGGCTGATGAGCTCCAGACCGAGCTCGCTCTTGCCGAGACCGGAGTCGCCGGTGAGCAGCACGCCCATCCCGAGGATGTCGATGAACACGCCGTGCAGCGTCGCGCGCGGCGCGAGAATGCGCGACATGTACGCGCGCAGGCTGTCGATAACGGCCGCCGCCGACATGCGCGTCGTGAAGAGCGGCGTCGACGAGCGCGTGCAGCGCAGAACGAGCTCCGGCGGCGCGCCCACTTCGCCCGCGACGACTAGAAACGGCGGCTCGAGCGCGATCAGCTCGGCCATGTGGCGCGATCGGTCTTCGTCGGACTGGCGCTGGTAGTAGTTGATCTCGGCGTCGCCGAGCACCTGGATACGGTTCGGGTGAATCAGGTTCAGGTGACCGACGAGGTCGGCGCTCGACGTCGCGTTGGCGACCGTCTCGCTCGAAAAGCCGCGTTCCCAGCCTTCATGCCCGGTGAGCCAGCTGAGCTTAAGAGCGGCGGCGTTGTCGTCGAAAATGCTTTGGGCGTTGATGCTGGACGTATCCATGAGACCGGAACTCCGTTGGAAGCCGGGAGCAGCCTTTGCGTCACGACGAAGCGGGTCGCTTCGATACGCTGCATGGCGCTGCGTTTGACCGATTGTGCCCCAGAAGCCTTGCGTAAGCGAGGCGCGCCCGGCGCGGAGGCGGCACGGACGCGCAACGCTATGTTCGGGTGGCTATTACGGTTGCCATTGCGTGAGCACCTGATAGAGCGCGTCACGATCTTCTTCCTTGTGCAGACGCTCGCGCGCCTCGGTGTCGGAGAGCAGTTGGGCGATCTCCGACAGAATTTCAAGATGCTGCTGCGTCGCCTGTTCGGGCACAAGCAGGAAGATGAGCAGAGAGACCGGCTGGCCGTCGGGGGATTCGAACGCGACGGGTTCGGCGAGACGCACGAAGGCGGCGAGCGGTTGCTTCAGCCCCTTGATGCGGCCGTGCGGAATGGCGACGCCTTCGCCGAGGCCGGTCGAGCCGAGGCGCTCACGCGCGAAGAGATTGTCGGTGACGGTGCTGCGAGCGATGCCGTTCTGGTTCTCGAAAATCAGGCCCGCTTGCTCGAATACGCGTTTCTTGCTGGTAACGGACAGTCCGAGAACCACGTTCTCGATGGGAAGAAATTTGGCTAAACGATTCATGTTGGCAGGCGAAAGCGTGGCCTGATAGCTCCTCATCGTGGCAGCTGTCTGAAAGCGCTCACGGCGATGGTGAAACGGAAAGTGCGCTGGCGGCGTTGCCTGCAGCGTGCCTGTCGTGCGACCCCGAAAATTACCGGACCATTATAGAACAGGGCACTGCCCGATGGTGCGCCGCGCAATGGCACGGTTTTCAATTCAATGTGCAGGACAAAGCCCTGAAAATCAATGGCTTGTATCACCTAGCGGCAGAAATCCAACAAAAAAGCCGCCAGTCGGGGCGGCTTCGGTTCGGTGCATGCGCCGATCCATCGTTTCCGGATATTCGAGGACTCCCTCCAATCAGTCCCGCCGTCCTGTGGCGGCGGGTTTTGCTGTCATCCGGCGATCAGACTTCGTGCATGCCGTGCTTCATGCTCACGGCGACGGCGCTTCCATCTCATGCGACTCGCCGCGGTACTTCACGGACTCATGGGCGTGGCCCTGGATCTTGTCCTTGTGCTTGATGACCTGCCGATCCAGCTTGTCGACCATCAGGTCGATGGCCGCGTACATATCAGCGTCACAACTCTCGATGAAAATGTCCTTGCCCTTCAGGTGCAGGTTGATTTCCGCCTTCTGCCTCTTTTCCTTTTCCCTATGATTGTCGACCGAGAGGACCACGTTGCCGTCGATCACTTGATCGAAATGACGGAGCACCCTGTCCAGTTTCGTGATCACATACTCGCGCAACGCAGGCGTCAATTCGAGGTGGTGTCCACTGATCTTCAGATTCATAGTTGCTCTCCAAGCTAATGGCCGCTAGGCCACGTCGGCTCGTCCGATACCGGTCGGCAATGTGTCCCGCCGGCGCGTCATCCTGGCGCGCTTGACAAACGGGGCGCATCGGCCGGCACGTCCGCGCTTTCGCGTTGCGGCCGGTAAACGCCCATCGCAACACGCGATGGACTACAGAGACGGGTCATAGAGACTTGCGCAGATTCACTGCCGGGATCTTGAGGGCTTCGCGGTACTTGGCTACGGTGCGCCGCGCTACCACGAATCCTTGTTCCGCCAGCAGTTCGGCGATGCGGCTGTCTGAAAGAGGAGTTTTGGGGTCTTCCGCTCCTATCAGTTGCTTGATGAGGGCCCGGATCGCCGTTGACGATGCCGCGCCTCCTGTGTCGGTCGAAACGTGCGATCCAAAGAAGTACTTAAATTCAAGCGTCCCGAATGGGGTGAGCATGTACTTGCCTGTGGTCACACGAGAAACCGTCGACTCGTGTAAACCCAGCGTATCAGCAATCTCCCGCAAAACCAAGGGGCGCATGGCGATTTCGCCATGTGCAAAAAAGTTCTTCTGACGCTCGACAATTGCCTGCGCGACACGCAGGATCGTCTCAAACCTCTGCTGAATGTTCTTGATGAGCCAGCGCGCTTCCTGAAGCTGCTGACGCAACGAACCGCTGCCCGGATCGCCGCGATTGTTGCGCAGGATGTTCGCGTACAAATGGTTGATGCGCAGCTTCGGCACGATCTCCGGGTTGAGTTCAGCCGTCCAGCCGCCCGACGTCTTGCGCACGAGAATGTCCGGAACGACGTAGTCTGCTTCGCTCTTGCCATACGCCGCGCCCGGAAACGGCTCCAACGACTTGATGAGCAAATGTGCGTCCCGGAGGGCGTCGTCGCTTGCCTTCAACTGTTTGCGCAGGCGCGTGAAGTCGCGCGCGGCGAGCAATTCCAGATGATTCGTGACGATCTCGAGCGCCAGCGTGCGCGTTGGCGAGCCATCGAGCCGCAGCAACTGCAGTTTCAAGCATTCCGATGCCGAGCGTCCGCCCACGCCGGGCGGATCGAAACTCTGCAGCAACGCGAGTGCCGCGCTCAGTTCGTCGAGATCGACTTCGAGTTCTTCGGGAAGATCGGTTTGGACTTCGTCGAGCGATGCCGTGAGATACCCGTCCTCGTCCAGCGACTCGATCAGAAACGTGACGAGCGCCCGATCGCGCTGATTCGCCGCGGTCATGCGCAACTGCGCCGTCAGATGGTCGCGCAGCGTCGTGGTCGATTCGTGGATTTGCAGCGGCGGCAGATCGTCGTCGTCGGAAGCGTTGTTAGAACGGCCGTAGTCTTCCAGATTCCATGAACTCGAGTCCTGACCGCTGTCCGAGCCCAGGCCGTTGTACTCGTCGACGCCTTGCGGCTCGCTGTTTTCCGAACGCTCGGAACTGGAACTGCTCGACGTGGAGCCGTTGCTCATCATCGAATCGGGCGGCGCGCTCGATGTGGCCGGCGCCGCGATCAGCGAACCGTCCGCGGCGACGCGCAAAGGGCTCGCAATCCAGTCGTCGTCGTTCTCGAGCAGCGGATTCTGAGCGATGGCCATCGCGACTTCCTGCTGCAGTTCGAGCGTCGACAACTGCAGCAGCCGGATCGACTGCTGAAGTTGCGGGGTCAGCGCAAGATGCTGCGAGAGGCGGAGTTGGAGGCTGGCTTTCATGGCAAAGTTTTAATCATTGTAGAGAGTTTGCCACGCGCGCGAAACCTCGCGGGGATTCCAAAAAAGCGCATGCCGCCCACGGGGGCGGCACGTAAGTTTGCAACTTTCGCATGATGCGGCGCACTATCAATGCGGCCTTTGCGACGGTGCGCTCACATGCGGAAATGCTCGCCGAGATAGACGCGGCGCACGCTTTCGTTCTCGATGATTTCGCTCGGCGCGCCCGCCGCGAGCACGGTGCCGTCGCTGATGATGTACGCGTGATCGCAAATGCCGAGCGTCTCGCGCACGTTATGGTCGGTAATCAAAACGCCGATGTTGCGCTGCTTCAGAAACTTCACGATTTTCTGGATTTCCAGCACCGCGATCGGATCGACGCCCGCGAAGGGTTCGTCGAGCAGGATGAAGCTCGGGTTGGTCGCGAGCGCCCGCGCGATCTCGACGCGACGGCGCTCTCCGCCCGACAGCGACAGCGCCGGATTCTCGCGAAGATGCGCGATCTGCAACTCGTCGAGCAAGGCTTCGGCGCGCTGTGTTATGGCGTCTTTTGACAGGCGTTTGCCCGACGCATCGGTTTGCAGTTCCAGCACCGCGCGGATGTTCTGCTCGACAGTGAGCTTGCGAAACACCGATGCTTCCTGCGGCAGATACGACAGGCCGAGGTGCGCGCGCTGGTGGATGGGCAGAAGGCTGATCGAGTTGCCGTCGAGATCGATTTCGCCGGCATCGAGCGGCACGAGGCCGACGATCATATAGAACGACGTGGTCTTGCCCGCGCCGTTAGGGCCGAGCAACCCGACCACTTCGCCGCTCTTCACATCGAGCGACACGTCCTTCACCACGGTGCGCGAGCCGTAACGCTTCTTCAGATTGCGGACGACGAGCGAACTCGACTCGCCTTCCGGCTTACGGTGGGGCATGGCGGGCGAATTCACTGCTGCGGCGTTCCTTGAATGGTATTCGACGGAGAAAGCGTGGCAGGCGAACCGTTCAGCGGCGCGGCGCCGCCTGAACGCGGCGCGAGCATCGCGCGCACGCGGCCGCTCGGATTGCCGGGTCCGGCCTGGTCCTTGCCCGCGCTCGCCGTGTAGAAGTCCTTCTGGCCGTCATAGGTGATCACGCTGCCGTGCACTTCGTCCTGCACGGTCGTCAGGCCTTGCAGGCGGCGCACGACCGCGCGCGTCGTGAGCTTCGTGAAGTCGTTCTTGCCGTCGTAATCGATTCGCACCGCGTTGCCGTCGATGTACTCGTTCAGACCGTCACGCTTCTGGCGGAAATACGAGAGATTGTTGCCGGTCGACGTGCCGGTGGCGTACTGATAACCCTGCGGGTCTTGCGTCACCTCAACGCGGTCGGCCTTGATCACGATCGTGCCTTTCGTCGCGACTACGTGACCGGTGAAGATGTTCTTCTGATTGAGATCGTCGTACGACATGTTGTCCGCTTCGATGTTGAGCGGTTTGTCGCGGTCGGCCTTTTCGGCGTGCGCCGGCAGCGCGGCCAGCGCGACCGCGATGGTCAGGGCGGCAGCGAGCCCGGCCCGCACGGCGTGCGTGGCACGGCGCGCGAGCATTGCGCGCGCAGGGCCGCCATCGGGACGAGGGAACCTTTCGTTCATGCAGTCACAATTCGGATGGGAGTGCCGGGATTACTTGGACGAACCGCCGTTGATATCCGTGGCTGCGATCGCGCCGCGCACGTTACCGAACAGCTTCATCACCCGGGTCACGTTGTTGTAGTTCATGCCAGAGGCCGTCATCACCGACGGGCCGCGCTGAAGTCTAACCGGTTTTTCCGTTTCGATGACATCGTCGTTCACCAGCACGCGAAAATGCTGGGAATCCGCCTGCATCTGCGGATCTCCGTAACCGGCCGCGCGCACGATGCGCGCGTCGTCGTAGAGATCGACGATCGAGACGTCGCCATTGACCGTGCCGCGCTGGGCCGTCGCCGTGACGGTCGGCTTCATCGGCTGGAACATTCGCATCGCGGGCAGCGTGAGCTCGCTGATCTCGTCGTCTTCGTAATGCACCATCGACTTCGCCGTCAGACGATATTGCGTCGTGCCGGTGGCGTCGAGCTCGGAAACCGAAAAGTTGTTGGCGAAGTAGTCGGGCGTGTGGCGCTTCTCGGGCGCGGGCGCCTGCTGTGCTGGAGGCAGCGTGGCCTGCAGCAGCCAGTAGGTGATGCCGGCCAGCGCCGCCACCGCGAGAAGCGGCAGGAGCGAGGCGAGCTTTCCGGGGCGCGGCATGGCCTCAGCCTCCGAGCGCTGCGGCGAGCAGTTCGTCGTAGCGATGTTGCGCGCGCAGGATCGCGTCGCAGACTTCGCGCACGGCGCCGTGGCCGCCGCGCGCTTCCGCGACCCAGTGCACGCGCTGAATTACTTCGGGATGCGCGTTCGCGGGCGCGGCCGCAAAGCCGCAGCGGCGCATCACCGCGAGATCCGGCCAGTCGTCGCCCATGTAGCCGCATTCGTCGGCCGGAATGCCGGTGGCTTCGAGAAGTTCGGCGAGCGCGACGGTTTTATCGCCGACGCCCTGATAGAGATGCGTGATGCCCAGTTCGCGCGCGCGCGCCGCGACGATGCCCGATTGCCGTCCCGTGATGATCGCCGTCTGCACGCCGACCGACTGCAGCATCTTCACGCCGTGGCCGTCGAGCGAATTGAACGACTTCATCGCGTCGCCTTCGGCGGTGAAATAGAGGCTGCCGTCGGTGAAAACGCCGTCGACGTCGAACACCATCAGCTTCAGACGGCTCGCGCGTTCGGCGGCGGTGAGAGGCTTCTGCGCCATCAGATTACCTTCTTGGAGAAGAGGTCGTGCATGTTCAGTGCGCCGATCAGCGTCGCATCGGCGTCCACGACTAGCATCTGATTGATGCGAAAGCGCTCCATCAGTTCCACGGCTTCGACCGCGAGATGATCCGGCGCAATCGTGCGCGGATCACGGGTCATGACATCGGCGAGTTTCAACGCGCGGAAATCGCCGTCGCGCTGCAGGATGCGGCGCAGGTCGCCATCGGTGAAAATGCCGTGGACGTGACGATTTTCGTCGATGACCGCGGTCATGCCCATGCGCTTGTCGGTGATCTGGAAGAGCGCGTCCGCAACGGTTGCGTCGAGCGAAACGACCGGCACTTCGTCGCCTACGCGCATCACGTCGCGCACATAGGTGAGCAGGCGCCGCCCGAGCGCGCCGCCCGGATGCGAGCGCGCGAAGTCGTCGGGACCGAAGCCGCGCGCGTCGAGCACGGCTACGGCGAGCGCATCGCCGAGCGCCATGGCGGCGGTCGTGCTGGCCGTCGGCGCGAGATTCATCGGACACGCTTCCTTTTCGACGCGTGCATTCAGATGCATGTCCGCCAGTTGCGCGAGACTCGATTCGGGACGGCCGGTGATCGCGATCAGCTTTGCCCCAAGCCGCTTGATGAGCGGCAGAATGGCGACGAGCTCCTCGGTTTCGCCCGAGTTCGACAGCGCGATGAAGATGTCGTCGGCGGTGACCATGCCGAGGTCGCCGTGGCTCGCTTCGGCCGGATGCACGAAGAACGCCGGCGTGCCGGTGGAGGCGAGCGTCGCGGCGAACTTGCGCGCGACGTGGCCCGACTTGCCGATGCCCGAGACGACCACGCGGCCGCGGCAGCCGAGCAGCGTTTCGACCGCGTTCGTGAAGTTGTCGTCGAGGAGTTCGGAGAGCCCGCGAACGGCGTCGGCTTCGATCTGAATTACGTTGCGAGCCAGCGCCAGCGCCCGGTCGCCATTGATTTTCGCTATCATGCGCGGAGTATAGCAAAGGCGATTCCGGGCCGCCCCCTACGGAGCCCGGTGCGCCGCCGTCTATCCGCCCCCGCAAGCCCTGTCGTCAGGGGCCTTTTTAAGATGCCGGAGCGCCCGATTTACGCGCCTCGGAACGCTGACGAACGAGGACGCTAGTCGGATGCCGATTTCTCCGCTCGAAATGACGCTGTTGCTGCTGCTCTGCTCCGTGGCAGGCGTCGTCGTATTTCGCTATTTCAACCTGCCGCCGATGCTCGGCTATTTGACGGTCGGCATCATCGTCGGGCCGCACGCGGCGGGCATCGCGCCGGACACCGACCGCGCGCAGCATCTCGCCGAATTCGGCGTCGTGTTCCTGATGTTCTCCATCGGGCTCGAGTTTTCGCTCTCGAAGCTGCGCTCGATGCGGCGCATCGTGTTCGGACTCGGCGCGAGCCAGGTCGGTGCGACCATCGCGCTCGCGATGATCTTCGGCTGGATCGCCAATTTCTGGATCGGCATGTCGTGGCAGGCGAGCTTCGCGCTCGGCGGCGCGATGTCCATGTCCTCGACCGCCATCGTCAGCAAACTGCTCGCCGAGCGGCTCGAGCTCGAATCCGAGCACGGCCGCAACATCTTCGGCGTGCTGCTGTTTCAGGATCTGGCGGTCGTGCCGCTGCTCATCATCATCGCGGCGTTCGGCAACGGCCAGTCGTCGCAGCTCGCGATGTGGCTCGGCATCGCCGCGGTGAAAATCGTCATCGCGTTGACGGTGCTGCTTTTCATCGGCCAGAAGTTCATGACGCGCTGGTTCGACCTCGTCGCGCGGCGCCGCTCGCAAGAGCTGTTCATGCTGAACCTGCTGCTCGTGACGCTGGGCGCGGCGTTCATCACCGACAAGTTCGGTCTGTCGCTTGCGCTCGGCGCGTTCATCGCGGGCATGCTGATCGCGGAGACGCCGTATCGGCATCAGGTGGAAGAGGACATCAAGCCTTTCCGCGACGTGCTGCTCGGTCTGTTCTTCGTGACGACCGGCATGCTGCTGAATCCGCGCGTGATCTGGGAGCATCCGTTTCTCGTGCTCGGCTTTTTCGTCGTGCCGATCCTGCTCAAGGCGGTGATGATCACCGGTCTCGCGCGCGCCTTCGGTGCGACGCCGGGCGTCGCGATGCGTACGGGCCTCGGTCTCGCGCAGGCGGGCGAGTTCGGCTTCGTGCTGCTGAATCTGATTCTGGATTCGCATCTCGTCGATTCCACGATCCTGCAAGCCATTCTTTCCGCGATGCTGCTCTCGATGCTCGCCGCCCCGTTCATCATCCAGAACGCGGACCGGATCGTGCTGCGGCTCTCGTCGACGGAATGGATGCTGCAATCGCTGCAAATGACGAAAATCGCGACGCAGAGCCTGAAGCAGAGCGGCCACGTCATCATCTGCGGATACGGCCGCGCCGGACAGAACCTCGCGCGCATGCTGGAGCAAGAGGGCATTTCGTATGTCGCGCTCGATCTCGACCCGGATCGCGTGGCGGCGGCAGCGGCGGCGGGCGAATCGGTCGTGTTCGGCGATGCCGGGCGGCGCGAGTCGCTGCTCGCGGCGGGCCTGCATCGCGCGGCGACGGTCGCGATCACGTACGCGAACACGCCGTCCGCGATGCGCGTGCTGCACAACATCCACGAACTCGCGCCGACTTTGCCGGTGATCGTGCGCACCGTCGACGACGCCGATCTCGAAAAGCTCACCGCGGCGGGCGCGACGGAAGTGATTCCGGAGATCGTCGAGGGCAGCCTGATGCTCGCATCGCACACGCTCGTCCTGATGGGCGTGCCGATGCGCCGCGTCGTGCGGCGCGTGGAGGAAATGCGCGATGCGCGCTATAGCCTGCTGCGCGGCTATTTCCACGGCGCCGACGACGTCGACGACGACGATGGCCACGAGCAGGTCCGGCTACAATCCGTACCCATCGACGCAAATTCCGAAGCCGTCGGGCATTCGCTCGACGATCTCGGACTCGTCGGCAACGGTGTCGAAGTGACCGCGATCCGGCGCCACGGCATCCGGGGCGTCGCACCGGACCCCGAAACCAAGCTGCGCGCGAACGATATCGTCGTGCTGCGCGGCCTGCCCGAAGTGCTGGCGCAAGCCGAGGAACGGCTCTCGCGCAATCGCCGGGCAGCCTAGCTTCCCTCTTTTGTCACCAAGGCGAACGCGCGGCCTCACGGCGCGGACTCCGGAGAAGTCATGTCCATTACCCCCTCGCACGCCCAGCTCGACGCCGCGCGTTTCATCAAGGAGCGCGTGCGCACCGTCGATAACTGGCCGCAGCCCGGCGTGCAGTTCCGCGATATCACGACCATCCTGCAAGACCGCAAGGCGCTGCGCATGCTGATCGACCTGTTCGTGCAGCGCTATATCGACGAAAACGTGAACGTGATCGCCGGCATGGACGCGCGCGGCTTCATCATCGGGCCGATTCTCGCGTACGAGCTGAGCCTCGGTTTCGTGCCGATCCGCAAGAAGGGCAAGCTGCCGTACAAGACGCTCGAACAGTCGTACGAGCTGGAATACGGCCGCGCGACCGTCGAGATTCACGAGGATGCGTGCAAGCCGGGCGACCGCGTCGTGATCGTCGACGATCTCGTCGCGACCGGCGGCACCATGATGGCCGGCAAGATCCTGCTGGAGCGGCTCGGCGCGCAAGTAGTCGAGGCGGCGGCGATCATCGATCTGCCGGATCTCGGCGGCTCGAAACTGCTGCGCGAAAATGGCGTGCCGCTTTATACCGTGTGCGAATTCGCCGGACATTGACATGCCCAACTTTCTGCTCTTTCTCGCGGCTTCCGTCGCGATCACCGTCGCGCCGGGGCCGGACAATCTTCAGGTGCTCGCGCGCGGCATTTCGCAAGGACGGCTCGCGGGCGTGGTCGCGGCGTGCGGGTTCGCATTCGGCGTGATCTTCCATACGACGCTCGCGGCGCTCGGGGTTGCAGCACTGCTGCGTTCGTCGCCGATGGCGTTTCAGGCGGTGAAACTGGCGGGCGCGGCGTATCTCGTGTGGATCGGCATCAAGGCGCTGCGCAGCCACGGCCTCGCGACCGCGCACGCGCGCCCGAGCCAGCCGCTTACGACCGTGTTCCGCCAGAGCGTGATCGGCAACATGTTGAATCCGAAAGTGACGCTGTTCTTCATCGTGTTCCTGCCGCAGTTCGTCGATCCGCACGGCGCGCAAAGCGTGATGCTGCAGATGTTCGAACTCGGCGCGCTCTTCATGCTGCAGACGGTCGTCGTGTTTTCGCTTTTCGGCATCGGCGCGGGAATGATCGGCGCGTGGCTGAAGCGCCGTCCGCGCGTGGGCGTGTGGCTCGACCGGCTCGCGGGTGTCACGTTCATCGCGCTCGGCATTCGCGTCGCGCTCAAGGACTGAGAGATGCCGCTCGCTTCGATCGTTGCCGCACGCCGCTTCGTTGCCGCCGCGCACCTACCGTTCTTTATCGGCGATGAACGCGTCGGCTGGATTCGCCGATCCGACGTCGACGCGCTGCGCCGCTGGCCGGACGTCTTCGTGATCGACGCCGCTTCGGTTCGCCTGCACGCGGCGCTCGCCGATGTGAACGCGCGCAGCGCCGCGCTTGGCGCGGTCATCGGCGCGTTTTTCGCCGAAGGCAAGATTCCCGGTTGGCGCGACGAAACCTACGCGATCCGCAACGGCTTCGACGCCGCGCCGCTCGCGTTCATCGAGCGTGCGGCGTCGCGCTTCTTCGGCACGATGACCTACGCGGTGCATCTGAACGGCATCGTAAAATACCGGGATAAGGCGCCGCAGTTGTGGATCGCGCGCCGCAGCGACACCAAGGCGACCGATCCCGGCATGCTCGACAACGTCGTCGCGGGCGGCATCGGCTGGGGTTTCGCACTCATGCCGACGCTCGTGAAGGAATGCTGGGAAGAGGCGGGCATGAGCGCCGAACTCGCTTCGACGGCGACGCCCGGCCGCACGTTTCATGTGCTTCAGTCGCTTCCGGAAGGCACGCAGGCCGAGCAGATCTTCGTGTACGACGTCTCCCTGCCGCCCGATTTCGCGCCGCACAATCAGGACGGCGAAGTCGGCGAGCATCGCCTTGCGCGCATCGAGGACGTCGCGCGCTGGATCGAAGAGGGCAAGCTCACCGTCGATGCGAGTCTCGCGACGCTCGATTGCATGCTGCGTCATCAGTGGATCGACGAAGACGCGTGCGAAGGCATCGACGCGCTGTTCGAAGCGCCGCAAATTTGAAAGAACCGAACGAGGAAAGGTCATGTCGACCGAACATAGTTTTTATCTGAAGTTGTCGTGCCCGGACCGGCCGGGAATCGTGCATGCCGTGTCGGGCTTCCTGTTCAATCTCGGCGCCAATATCCTCGATTCCGCGCAGTTCGGCGACAGCCGCACCGGCGAGTTCTTCATGCGCGTGCATTTCCAGCAAGTCGGCGGCGATCCGGGCCTCGACGCGCTGCGCAAGTCGTTCAGCGATCTCGCCGATGAATTCGGCATGCGCTGGGAACTGCACGACGCATCGGTCAAGCCGCGCGTCGTCATCATGGTGTCGAAGATTGGCCATTGCCTGAACGATCTGCTGTTCCGCTATCGCACCGGGCAATTGCAGATCGAGATTCCGGCGATCATCTCGAATCACAAGGATTTTTATCAGCTCGCGGCGAGCTATGACATCCCGTTCCATCATCTTCCGCTGCTCAACGCGACGTCCGAAGCGAAGGCCGCGCAGGAAGCGCGCGTAATGGAAATCGTCGATCAGCACGACACCGATCTCGTCGTGCTCGCGCGCTACATGCAGATTCTGTCGCCGGATTTGTGCGCGAAGCTGTCGGGACGCGCGATCAACATTCATCACTCGTTCCTGCCGAGCTTCAAGGGCGCGAAGCCGTACTATCAGGCGTTCGATCGCGGCGTGAAGCTGATCGGCGCGACCGCGCACTACGTCACGTCCGATCTCGACGAAGGCCCGATCATCGAGCAGGAAGTGGAGCGCGTCGATCACAACATGACGCCGGATCAACTGACGGCGATCGGCCGCGACGTCGAATGCGTGACGCTCGCGCGCGCGGTGAAGTGGCATGCCGAGCATCGCATTCTGCTCAACGGACACAAGACGGTCGTGTTCCGCTAGATCGCGCTTTCGGAAAGACAAAGCCCGCCGGTTCAGGCGGGCTTTTTTACGCTCAGACGAGCCGCAGATAAATCAGCTCGCGCTTGATATATCCGTAGAAAATCGGCGCGGCGATGACGCCGGGAATGCCGAACGCGGCTTCCATTGCGAGCATCGCGAGTAGCAGTTCCCACGCGCGCGCCTCGATCTGCCCGCCGATGATGCGCGCGTTCAGGAAGTATTCGAGCTTGTGGATCAGGATCAGGAACGCGAGCGACGCGACCGCCGTGCCGAACGACACCGACAGCGAAATGCCGACGATGATCGTGTTCGAAATGAGATTGCCGATCACCGGCAGCAGCCCGACGATGAACGTGACGAGCACGAGCGTTTTCGAAAGCGGCAGCCGTTCGTGAAAGAGCGGCAGTGCGACGAGAAGATAGAGCGCGGTGAAGACTGCGTTGATCGCTGAAATCTTGATTTGCGCGAACACGATGCGGCGGAAGGCATCGGAGAAGCGCGACACGCGCGCGACGAGCGCGGTGGAAAGCGGCAGCCGATGGTGCGTCGCCCGCGGCGCGCTCACCGCGATAATCGCGCCGACGATCATGCCGATTACGATATGACCGAAGCCGCGCGCCATCTCCTTGCCGCCTTGCTGGAGCATCTCGGCGTGCTTGTGCATCAGCTCGGTGGCTTTGTCCTTCATCTGCACGGTGTCCACGGGCAGGTAATTCGCGAGCCAGTCGGGCACGGACAGCCGCGCGCTCGACGTGATGCTCATCAGCTGATCGAGCAATTTCTGGACGCTCGGGAAGTCGCGCTCGAAATGTTCGATGGTGGCGATGGTCGCGCCCGTCAGCCCGCCGACGATGATCGCCGAAATCAGCCCGACCGCGATGAGACGCGCGCCCCGGCTGACCACATGCCGCTCGATCAGCGGCGCGATCATGTGCGTAAGCTGAAAAACCAGCATGCCGGCGAGCAGGCCGCCGAGCAATTGCAGCCTGAGCGTGAGATACAGCGCCAGCAGCGCAAGGACGTAGCTGCCGATCTCCACCGCCGACAGCTTCGGCAAGCTCATGTCGCTCGTCAGCCTGACGTGGCGCGTGGGCAGGTCCCGTACACGCGCTTCCTCGTTGGCCGCTTCGTTGCGCTTCGCCATGACTGCGTTCCTTTTCCCCTGCTGCGTACGACGGTTATTCGTGCCGCGGCGCGCGCGGCGCATTTCGACGGTCCGGCTGACAGCGCTTCGGCAGCCAGACCGGCGCCGTGAATCAGGCCGCCGATTTGGCTCGTTGCAACAAGGGTGCCAGATATCTGCCGGTAAAGCTCGCCTTCGACTTCGCAACCTGCTCCGGCGTCCCCTGGGCGATGATCTGCCCGCCGCCGGCGCCGCCTTCCGGACCGAGATCGATGACCCAGTCGGCGGTTTTGATTACGTCGAGATTATGCTCGATGATTACGACAGTATTACCCTGATCGCGCAATCGATGAATCACTTCGAGCAAAAGCGCGATGTCGTGGAAGTGCAAACCGGTCGTCGGCTCGTCGAGGATATATAGCGTCCGACCGGTATCGCGCTTGCTCAGTTCCAGCGAAAGCTTGACGCGCTGGGCCTCGCCGCCCGATAGCGTCGTCGCGGACTGGCCGAGCCGGATATAGCCGAGACCGACGTCGAGCAGCGTTTTCAGCTTGCGCGCCACCACCGGCACCGCCTTGAAGAACTCGTGCGCGGCCTCGACCGTCAGGTCCAGCACTTCGCTGATGTTCTTGCCCTTGTACTGGACTTCCAGCGTCTCGCGGTTGTAGCGCTTGCCGTGACACACGTCGCAGGGCACGTAGACATCCGGCAAAAAGTGCATTTCTACCTTCAGAACGCCGTCGCCCTGACAGGCTTCGCAGCGGCCGCCCTTCACGTTGAACGAGAAGCGGCCGGGGTCGTAGCCGCGCTCCTTCGCCGCCGGCACGCCTGCGAACAGTTCGCGGATGGGCGTGAACAGTCCGGTGTAAGTGGCCGGATTGCTGCGCGGCGTGCGGCCGATCGGCGACTGATCGACGGCGATCACTTTGTCGAAGTGTTCGAGACCTTCGATCGACTCGTACGGTGCGGGCTCCGTCGCCGAGCCGTACAGATGCTGCGCGACCGCGTGCTGCAGCGTGTCGTTGATGAGCGTCGACTTGCCAGAGCCTGACACGCCCGTCACGCAGGTCAGAAGTCCGACGGGCAAATCGAGCGTCACGCGCTTCAGATTGTTGCCGTACGCCTCGACGATGCGCAGCATGCGCTCGTCCGGCGCGGTGCGCTCGGCGGGATAGCTGATCGTGCGCTTGCCGGACAGATACTGCCCGGTAATGGAATTCGCGTCCTTTTGCACCTGCACCGGCGTGCCTTGCGCGACGATCACGCCGCCGTGCTCGCCCGCGCCCGGTCCCATGTCGACGACGTAATCGGCCATGCGGATCATGTCCTCATCGTGCTCGACGACGATCACCGAATTGCCGATATCGCGCAGATGCTTGAGCGTGTCGATCAGCCGGTCGTTGTCGCGCTGATGCAGGCCGATCGACGGCTCGTCGAGCACGTACATCACGCCCGTAAGGCCGGAGCCGATCTGCGACGCGAGCCGGATGCGCTGCGCCTCCCCGCCCGAAAGCGTCTCCGCGCTGCGTTCCAGCGACAGATAATCCAGCCCGACGTTGTTCAGGAACGAGAGCCGCGCGACGATTTCCTTGATGACCTTGTCGGCGATTTCGCCCTTCGCGCCCTCCAGACGCAGCGTCTGGAAATAGCCGAGCGCATCGCGTAGCGGCCAGCCGCTGATTTCATAGATGCCGCGCGCCTGTTCTTCTGCGCCGACTTTCACGAAGCGCGCTTCGCGCCGCAGACGCGTGCCTTCGCACGCCGGGCACGGCTGATTGTTCTGGTATTTCGCGAGTTCTTCGCGCACCGCCGCCGAATCGGTCTCGCGATAGCGTCGCTCCAGATTCGGGATGATGCCTTCGAACGCATGCTCGCGGACCGACGCGCGCCCGCGCTCGTTAATGTACGAAAACGGAATCGCCTGCTTGCCCGAGCCGTACAGAAGAATCTTGCGCACTTTCTCGGGCAGATCCTCGAACGGCGCGTCGATTTCGAATTCGTAGAATGCCGCGAGGCTCTGCAGCATCTGGAAATAGAACTGATTGCGCCGGTCCCAGCCCTTTACCGCGCCCGCCGCGAGCGACAGCGACGGATGCGCGACCACGCGCTTCGGATCGAAGAACGTGATCTGTCCGAGACCGTCGCATTCCGGGCACGCGCCCATCGGATTATTGAACGAGAAAAGACGCGGCTCCAGTTCCGGCAGCGAATACGAGCAGATCGGACACGCGAATTTCGAGCTGAAGAGCTTCTCCTTTTCGGTGTCCATTTCGAGCGCGATCGCGCGGCCGTCGGCGAGACGCAGCGCGGTTTCGAACGATTCCGCGAGGCGCTGCTTCATGTCCGGCCGCACTTTGAGACGGTCGATCACGACGTCGATCGTGTGCTTGTCGTTCTTCTTGAGCTTCGGCAGCGAATCGACTTCGTAGATTTTCGCGACGCCTTCGTTCGCCGTGCCGCCGCCCGAGCGGATGCGAAAGCGGATGAAACCCTGCGCCTGCATTTCCTCGAACAGCTCGACGTGCTCGCCCTTCCGATCCGCGACGACCGGCGCGAGGATCATCAGCTTGGTTTCTTCAGGCAGCGCGAGTGCGGCGTCGACCATTTGCGAGACGCTTTGCGCCTCCAGCGGAATCAGATGATCCGGGCAATACGGCGTGCCGACGCGCGCGTACAAAAGACGCAGGTAATCGTGAATTTCAGTGACGGTGCCGACCGTCGAGCGTGGATTGTGCGACGTGGCCTTCTGCTCGATCGAAATGGCCGGCGACAAACCTTCGATCAGATCGACGTCCGGCTTTTCCATCAGCTGCAAAAATTGCCGCGCATACGCCGAGAGGCTTTCCACGTAACGGCGCTGGCCTTCCGCATAGAGCGTGTCGAACGCGAGCGACGACTTGCCCGACCCCGACAGCCCCGTGATCACGATCAACTTATGGCGCGGCAAGTCGAGATTGACGTTCTTCAGATTGTGGGTGCGAGCCCCACGAATACGAATTTCTTCCACGAGTTCGTTCCGGCGTTTTTCGGGTGCTTTCGGATGTTTTCAGCGGCGCTTTCATCTGTCCGGACGGGCCACGAAGCCATTGCCGGGCGGAAAGAGAGGGGGCCAAACCTGCTACTATAACGACTTTTAAAGGGCGCAGCGCCCGAGCCCGAGGGCCGGATGCGCGTCGATCGGCCGGCGCGGGGACTTGCCGGCCAAGTACGGGAGAGCGCCGACGCATCGAGCGGCGCGCTTTTAGCCGTGCGATTCCATATAGTGCCGCTTCGAGCAAGAACAAGGCGGCCGCGCCTGGCTGCGCCGCAGGCCAGGCCAGACGCGACCCTCATCCTTTTCCCGTTTCTGATGTCCAATCCGTCTGCCACGTCCACACGTCTGTCTGCGCCGGAGTTGCGCGCGACCGTGTCGCTCGCTGCCATCTTCGCGCTGCGCATGCTCGGTCTTTTCATGATCATGCCGGTGTTTTCGGTGTACGCGAAAACCATCCCCGGCGGCGACAACGTGCTGCTCGTCGGCATTGCGCTTGGCGCCTACGGCGTCACGCAGTCGATGCTCTACATCTTCTACGGCTGGATTTCCGACAAGCTCGGGCGCAAGCCGGTCATCGCGTTCGGCTTGCTCGTCTTCGCGGTGGGCAGCTTCGTCGCGGCCGCCGGGCATTCGATGACGTGGATCATCGCCGGGCGCGTGATCCAGGGCATGGGCGCCGTTTCGTCCGCGGTGATCGCGTTCATTGCCGATCTCACGCACGAGGAAAACCGCACGAAGGCGATGGCGATGGTCGGCGGCAGCATCGGCGTGTCGTTCGCGGTGGCGATCGTCGGCGCGCCGATCGTGTTCCACTGGGTCGGCATGAGCGGGCTTTTCACGGTGATCGGCGTTCTGTCGATCCTCGCGGTGGGCGTGGTGTTCTGGATCGTGCCCGATCCGCCCGCGCATCCGGTTCACGTCAAGGCGCCGTTCGCGGAAGTGCTGCGCAACGTCGAGTTGTTGCGCTTGAACTTCGGCGTGCTCGTGCTCCACGCGACGCAGACCGCGCTTTTCCTCGTCGTGCCGCGCATTCTGGTGGACGGCGGGTTGCCGGTCGCATCGCACTGGAAGATTTACCTGCCCGTGATGGCGCTCGCGTTCGTGCTCATGGTGCCGGCCATCATCGCCGCCGAGAAACGTGGAAAAATGAAGAGCGTGATGCTGAGTGCGATCGGGCTTATCCTGATCGGCCAGTTGTTATTGGGCGCGGCTCCCCATACGCTGTGGTCCGTGGCAGCCATTCTGTTCGTGTACTTTCTCGGCTTCAACGTGCTGGAGGCGTCGCAGCCGTCTCTGGTGTCGAAGCTTGCGCCGGGCACGAGAAAGGGCGCGGCGGCGGGCGTGTACAACACGACGCAGTCGATCGGCCTTGCCCTCGGCGGGGTGATCGGCGGCTGGCTGCTGAAGCTCGACGGGCCGAGCGCGGTTTTCTTCGCGTGTTCGGCGCTGGTGTTGGCGTGGCTCCTCGTCGCTGCATGGATGAAGCCGCCACCGCGCAGAACAGAGCGCGCGGCCTGAGAGAAATTGGAATCATCGAATCGAGCCGACAGGGTGCAACCGAATCCACGTCTGAAGACGAGATCGGTCCAATCGCATCTTTCGGCTGACAGTTAGCAAGGAATCTACCGGAGAAATCATGGCATCAGTCAACAAGGTCATTCTCGTGGGCAATCTGGGCGCCGACCCGGAAACCCGCTACCTCCCGAGCGGCGACGCCGTGGCCAATATTCGTCTCGCGACGACGGACCGCTACAAGGACAAGGCCTCCGGCGAATTCAAGGAACTCACGGAGTGGCATCGCGTGGCGTTCTTCGGCCGGCTCGCCGAAATCGTCAACGAATATCTGAAGAAGGGGTCGTCGGTTTACATCGAAGGGCGTATTCGCACGCGCAAATGGACCGATCAATCGGGCCAGGAGCGCTATTCGACCGAAATCGTCGCGGATCAGATGCAGATGCTCGGCGGTCGCGGCGGCGCCGGTGCCGGCGATGATGGCGGCTACAGCCGCAGTGCGCCGATGGATCGTTCGGGCGGCGGTGGTGGCGGCGGCGGACGCGCGCCCGCAGGCGGTCGTGCGAGCGGCGGCTCAGCAGGCGGCGGTTCCAGCCGCCCGAGCGCGCCGGCAGGCGGCGGCTTCGACGACATGGACGACGATATCCCGTTCTAAAGAATCACCGACAATTCGCGCATCGGAAGATGGGCCTCTGGCTGAAACAGCCTGAGGCCCATTTTTTTGAGTCGGCGAGGCGCTTCCTGATTGCGGTGTGATCTATTGCTCGCGCCGGAGCCTATTAAGCGCTCGGCGCCTGATAGTCGCGCTCGTACGCCATCAAGTGCACACCAACTATTCCGCAGTCTAATCGGATTTATCCTATGGCCTGCAAATTGGTCACATTCTATTTTTGAGGCGATTATCCGAGAAAATAAACGCAATCTTTATTTGCTTGTCGTCATCTAATTGAGGTTTTTGAAGGTTTGCGGTTTATGTGTTTCTGGTAAACGCGAATCGGAAAGCCGTGCTTAATCGTGCCGCGTGGATTAATCCGTTGCGCGCTGTTGCAGCCCACAAGCATTTTCACCGAGACCAAGAATAACCGGGGGCCTCTTGAAGCTTCGAATAGTACTGGCTGACGATCATCCTTTCGTTCTCCTTGGGATGAAGGCCATCTTCGCCGCCGCAGACGGATTAGAGGTCGTCGGCGAGGCGAATAATGCGAGCACTTTGTTGGCAGAACTCGCGGTCAAGCCGTGCGATGTGCTGGTCACGGACTTCGCCATGCCCGAGCCGGGCGTGGATGCAAATGACGGCCTCCGTCTCATTCGCAAGGTGCGCCAGGATTTCCCCGACCTCTGCATCGTCGTGCTCACCAGCGTGAGCAACGTCGCGATTTTGCGCTCCATCCTGAATGCCGGCGCGATGAGCCTCGTCAACAAGGCCGAACCCATCGAACTCGTGGTGACGGCCGTGCGGCATGCGAGCGTCGGACGCCGTTTCGTGAGCGCCTCGTTTGTCGCGGCGCTTGCGGAAGCGGGCACGGAGACCGAATTTTCGCCGGAGGAGCCGCGCCTGTCCGTGCGAGAGATCGAAGTCGTCCGCCTGTTTGCCAAAGGCCATTCGATTACCGAAATAGCAAAAGAACTCGATCGCGATGTTCGCACGATCAGCCGTCAGAAACGTGATGCGATGAATAAGCTAGGCGTAAGAAACGATCCCGGGTTATTCGCGTTTGTGCGCGCACGCGGATTAGGATGAGTTTTTGGCGCACTGAAATGGTTTCGGATGCATCTTATGTATCTAAATTTTTCGATGCCGGATGATCGACCTTCTCTTTTTTTGGATGTGAATTCTGGTCCGCAGGACTAGAAGGGGTTTGAGGCAATGGAGTTCTGGAACGGGAACCAGGTGTTCTCGCACGCTAAACGGATAAGGCTCGCAATAGCGGATGATCATCCTCTCGTCATCCTCGCCGTCGAGCGACTCGCTGGGAATTTTCCCAATGTAGAGGTGGTAAGTCGTCACGCTAATTCGACCCAACTCGAAGAGTCGCTTGCTCGCGGCGAGTGCGACGTCGTCGTCATCGACTATTTCATGCCGGGCGGACGTTACGGCGACGGCGTCGAGCTGATTCAGCATGTGGCGAACCAGTATCCGGAGGTCAGGATCGTCGTCATGTCGCGCAGCGGCGACGCCGCGCTCGTCAAGCAGGCGCTGGAAGCGGGAGCCCACGCGTTTCTAAGCAAGGAAGACCGGCTCGAACTGATCTACGTCGCGATCGTTTCGGTCATCGCCAATGAAACCTATCTTGGGCCCGCAATACGCCGCACGCTCGCGCTCGCGGATTCCGAAAGCCACGCGCGTTTCATTCGTCAGCGGCTCACGAGCCGCGAACTGGAAGTGATCGAGCGCTATGCACGCGGCGCGAATGTCACCGAGATCGCGAAGGAACTCGATCGCAGCGTGAAGACGATCAGCGCCCAAAAATGCGCGGCCATGCGAAAGCTCGATTTATCGACAGACGCGGATTTGTATCGATTTATCGCGGACAGTGGCTTGATCTAGACGCATCGCATAGTGCGCACGCCCCGCAAGCCCTGAGGCCAGCAAGAACGCATAACAGAATGAGAACAAGAACGCCGAAACGCGCCATCGTTGCGGATGACCATCCGGTCGTCATCAAGGGTATTCAAACCCTGCTCGAGCGAGATGGCGCGGTGCGCGTGGTCGCCACCGCGTGCGACACGCTGGAACTTGCCGAAGCAATCGATACCACGCCGTGTGACTTCGTCTTCTCCGACATCGGTATGCGCGGTATCGACGGGGAAAGCAGCTCGATCACCTTTCTCAGGCGTCTGACCTGGCAGGAAAAGCGGCCGAAGATCATCGTGCTCACGATGATCTGCCAAACGCGAATGCTGGCCGGGCTCGTTCAGCTCGGCGTAGACGGCGTGATCGACAAGCGCGACGGACTCGAATGCCTGCACGACGCGATATCCGTCGCTGAAGCCGGCGGCTGTTTCCTCTCCCCAACCGTGGAGGCGGCCGTGCGCCATTTGCCCGCGACATCGCCGGCGCGCGTGGGCGTACTGAGCCGACGCGAATGGGAGGTCTTCCAGCTCTACGCTCGCGGTCTTCTGGTCCATGAGATCGCTGAGCACTTCGGACGAAGCCGCAAGACGATCGCGACGCAGAAGCGTGCCGGCATGCGCAAGCTGGGACTCGATAGCGAGGAGGAGCTGGTCGCCTACTTTCAGCAAGTCGGCCTGGTCTGAAGTGGTGTAGCCGTCGCCGATGCCCGGTTTAGGAGCAAATTGGGACGGTTCTGATTCGATCCTGATACGCAGCGGCTCAGACTCAAGACATTTGCACTCGACAGGCAAGCACGAAGCGCGGCGACTCGTAGCGGTCAAAAGCCGTGAATCGGCGTCATCGAGTTCTTGCTCAGACGGCGCAGCAACGGTCCTTGCCGCGCCGGCCCGCATCCGAAGGATTCGAATTGAGATTTCTGTTCGCGCGTTGTTTGCTCCTTTTCAGCCTGATCGCGCCATCGTTCGGCAATGCGGCCGACCCGCATGCCTACGCTTCCCAGCCGACTTCTGGACTTCGAAAAAATACAAACGACGCAACGGCCAGCGCCCAACTCGATGAGCCCGAGCGCGGTTACTTGCGCACGCTGAGTCCGATCGCCGTCGGCTTGATAGAAGCGTCACGCGGTCGTCCGGATCAGCCGCTTCAGCCGCCGGAAGTCGCGCTCGCCAAAATCGAACAGTCCCTCGGCGTCACGTTCGAGCCGAAGCGATTCAACGACTGGCCCACGGCCGCATCGGCGTTTCAACGCGGCGAAATCGAAATGATCGTCGCACCGAGCCCGCCCGGAACCTTGAACTACGCGATGCATTCCGAGTTGCAGCCGCTCGACCTGTTGATCAAGCGGGCGTTCAGGCAAGCCGAGACGCAAGCCGTCGCCAGGCAGGCGGCATCCGCGACCACGCATATCTCCGCGTTGCGCTTGCTGCCTGCGCTCATCGGCATCGCAGCCGTCCTGTTCGTGACGCTGCGCGCTTTCGTCCGATTGCAGCAGGAAATGGGACGGCGCATGGAGACCGAGCAGCGTCTGGCTACGCAACTCAGTTTCCAGCAGACCATGATGGAGGTGGTGCCGTATCCCCTCGTCGCGAAGGACATGCAGAATCGCTACATCGCGGTGAATCGTGCCTTCGAAGAAGCGCTCGGCGTTCGACGCGGAGACGTTCTCGGACGCACGAGCGTCGAAGTCACGGCGTGGGGAGACGCGCACAGCCGCGTGCTTCACGAGTTGACCAGCACGACGCTCAAAACGGGTCAACGTCAGGAAGTCGAAGCGGAATTTGCCGACAACAGCAATCACTCGCGCTGCGGGCTTTTCTGGACGGGCGCGTTCAATGCGTCGAACGGGGAGCGAGCGGGCGTCGTCGGCACGATGATCGACATCACCGATATTCGCGACGCCGAAACGCGCGCGCGGCAAACCGAGCGGCGTCTTCACGACGTGACGCGATCGCTGCCGGCGGTCGTGTTCCAGTTGCGCCGCGCGAGCGACGGCACGTACAGCCTTCCTTATATCGATGGCGATACGCGTCAGTTGCTCGGTCTGGACGTCGCCGCTCTGGCCGACGATCCGATTCACGCGCTGACGCACGTCCACGACGAAGACAGCGCCCGGCTTCTCGCGGAAATCGAAACTTCGGCGCGGACACTCGAGCCGCTGCACACCGAGTTTCGTTCGACGGTGGAAGGCGTGCACCGCTGGATTCGCGCGGATCTCGTCGCGCACCGCGAAGACGACGGCGCCGTGGTCTGGAGCGGCTATTGGGCCGACGCGAGTGTCGAGCACGCCCGCGCCGACGAACTCGCCCGCGCGCGCGACGCCGCCGAAGCCGCATCGCGCGCGAAGGACGACTTCCTCGCGATGATGAGTCATGAAATCCGTACGCCGATGAACGGCGTGCTCGGGCTCGTCGAAGTGCTCGAAAATACGCGTCTGAACCCCGACCAGTCGCAAATGCTCGGCATGATTCAGGATTCGGCGAGCGCGCTCCTGCAGATTCTGGACGATCTCCTCGACTATTCGAAGATCGAGGCCGGCAGGCTGACGATCGAGTCCACGCCGATCGATTTGCGCGAACTCGTCGATAGTGCGGTGGGCCTGCTCGCCGCAAGAGCGCACGAAAAGGGCCTGCGCGTGCGCGTCGACGTGGCGCCCGAAGTGGCCGCGGCGGTCAGGGGCGACAGCGTGCGGCTCAGGCAGGTTCTCTTCAATCTTATGAGCAACGCGATCAAGTTCACGATCAAGGGCGATGTCGCGCTGCACGTTCGCGCGGTCGAGCACACCGAGTCGGCGCAGGTGATCGAACTGTGCGTGAAAGACACGGGCATCGGGATCGCTCCGGACGCGCAGCGAAGCCTCTTCGAGCCGTTCGTGCAAGCTGAAACCTCCACGACGCGGCGCTTCGGCGGCACCGGGCTCGGCCTGACGATCTGCAATCGTCTCGTCGCGCTGATGGGCGGCGCGATGAGCCTTGAAAGCGCGCTGGGCGTCGGCACGGCAATGACCGTTCGTCTCACGATGCCCGTCGAGACCTTGCATTATCAGATCGACGGATTGCGCGGCAAGCGAGGCATCGTGGCGATCGACGACGATCGCGTCGCGGCGGCCCTCGTGCACTATGGCGAGGCGCTTGGTCTGCAATTGCTGCGCTACACGCCCGACGAACTCGCGCGATCAGAACACGAGTTGCTCGAAGACATCGAGATCGTCTTTCTGAGCGATACGCACAAGCACGCTTCGCCATCCGCTTCGCGTGTGATCCACGTAACCGAAAAGCCGAAGCCGACGGGATACCGCATTCTCGAAGACGACATCCGCGTGAGCGTCAATCCGATTTCGTGGCACGGCCTCGGCGCGGCCTGCGTCGCCGCATTGACAGGCATGCCGCAGGTCGCATCGGGCGTCACGCATTCGCACGAAGCGAAGATGGTGGCGCCCGACCGGGAAGACGCGCTGCGCAGCGGCAGGCTCGTGCTCGTCGCCGAAGATCATCCGGTGAATCAGGAGCTGATTCGAAATCAGCTTACCCTGCTGGGTTTCGCGTGCGATGTCGTGCACGACGGCGCCGAGGCATACGCTGCCCTCGCTGACACCCGATACGGATTCCTGATTACCGATTGCCACATGCCGAACATGACGGGCTACGAACTGGCTCGACGCATCCGTTCGGATGAAGCCGGCGCGTCGCGTCGCTTGCCGATCCTCGGCGTCACGGCGAGCACGGCGCCCGACGAATTGCGCAAGTGCCGTGAGGCGGGCATGGACCACTGTCTCGTGAAGCCGACCCGGCTCGCTACCTTGCGGGAGCATCTGAACCGATGGTGGATCACGAATGATCCTGCGCCCGAAGCCGTTACACATTCCGCTCAGGGAACCGATGTGCCGGCCCGCGACGATGACGAACTCGATCTGAGCGCCATGGCGCAACTATGGGGCAGCGAAGCGACCGTCAAGGCATTGCTGGATGCGTTCGTGTCGTCGTTCCGCGAGGATCTCGTGGCGCTTCGGCAATTGCTCGATCGCGGCACGGTCGATGATCTGCGGGACTGGCATCATCGCGTCGTCGGGGCGGCGAGCGTGTTGCAGTATCGGCCGCTGCTCGGCGCGCTGGAGGAGTTTCGTCGCGATCTGCATGTGAAATCGCGCGACGTGCGCCGTCGCGAGGGACTTGCGTTGATCGCGCGATGCGAGCAGCTCGTGGACCGTATCCACGCGCAAGGCGCCGCAATTCTCTGACCGGGCGCTTTCTTATTCCGTAGGTGTGCAGGGACTCGCATCGGCGAGTTCGCCATCGCGGAAATAGGCGAGCGCGAAATCGACGAACGCGCGTGTCTTGGCCGAAACGTGCCGGCGTCCCGGGTAGACGATAGACACTTCCTTGTCAGCGTCCTTGAGCGTATGGCCGGGCAGCAGTCGCACGAGCGAACCCACCTCGATATCCTGCGCCACGTAGCTCTCCGGGAGCACCGCGATTCCCATTCCGGAAAGCGCCGCCTGCCGCAGCATGTGCGAACTGTTCACGCTGTATGCCGGATCGAGTTCGACGCTTTCCGTCTCTCCCGACGGTCCGATGAAGGACCACGTCGATCCATGGATATCCGAAGACGGCGCGAGAAACTCATGTGACGCCAGCGATGCCGGCCCGACGGGCGCGCGGCGTTGCGCCAGATAAGCCGGTGCGGCGACGAGCACCGCCGCGACTCTCACCAACGGGCGGTTGATCAGCATGCCGCTGTTCACGAGATGCGGCACGACGATGCCGACGTCGAAGCCCTCCGCGACGAGATCGACCGGACGATGCAGCAGCGTCAAGCGCAACTTCACGTTCGGGTATCGCTCGCGGAATCCGCGCAGCATTGGCGTGAGTCCGAGCAATGAGAATGATGCCGACGCGACGAGCTTGAGCGTGCCCGAAGGGTCGACCGAACTGTTCCCCACTGATGCTTCGATCGTCTCGATCTGTTCGATCACTGCACGGCAGCCGTCCGCATAGGCGCGACCGGCCTCGGTTAGCGACACGCTGCGCGTCGTGCGGTTCAGCAAGCGCGTGTTGAGATGCGCCTCGAGCAACGAGACGTAGCGCGTTATCACGGCGTTGGATAGATCGAGCGCGTTGGCGGCACGGCCGAACGATTCGGTTTCCGCCACTTTCAGGAAGACGCGCATCGCCTGGAGTTGATTCATTGAGCGATCGATGTGAGAAGCGCATTTCGAACGCTTCGAGTATGCCGATAAATGCCGGCGGCTAAAGCGCGGCCTCGCGTGCGCGATGTTAGAGCGCGATGACATGCTGGGGAATCGGAGTGTTCTGATCGGAGACGAATGTCTCAATGCGACCACTGTGGCATGAACGCAACTCGTGTCCATAGGCGCGTTCGCACGGCGCTAATCGGATGACGCGTAAGTCCATGCGGCCTAAGCGTTAACCCATCCCGAAATTGAACTTTTCGAATTATTCGAAAAGGTTTTTGTGATTCCTTTGGCGGTTTCTCAAAAATAGCGGGCAATAAACTTTGCCGTGCCGAATATCGGTGCTGAACAAGACGAGCGAAGACGGGAGTCCGAACTCGACAGGCGTTTGGCCTGAAGCAACCCATCGAGTCTCAAGACTCAAAGGAATACACATGAAAAAGACTCTGATCGTAACGGCCGTCGCCGCTCTGGCCGGTTCGTTCGCAACTGCTGCAAGCGCGCAAAGCAGCGTCACGCTGTATGGTCTGGTCGATGCGGGCCTGACGTACGTCAACAACGTGCAAGCTCCGTTCGGCGCAGGCTACGAAAAGGCAAGCGCGTGGGGCGTGACCAGCGGCAATCTGCAGAACAGCCGTTGGGGCTTGCGCGGCGCTGAAGACCTCGGCGGTGGCATGAAAGCCGTCTTCACGTTGGAAAACGGTTTCAACATCGCGAACGGCACCAGCGATGGTCGCCAGTTCGGCCGTCAGGCTTACGTCGGTCTGTCGATGGCGCAAGCGGGTACTCTGACGCTCGGTCGTCAGAACGACGCTGTTGCTGACTATCTCGGCCCGTTGAGCGCGACCGGTTCGTGGGGCGGCACGTACTTCGCGCACCCGGGCGATCTGGACAATCTGGACGGTAACGCTTTCCGCATCAACAACTCCATCAAGTTCGTGAGTGCGAACTATTCCGGCCTGTCGTTCGCTGGCGCATACGGCTTCTCGAACACCGCGGGCAGCTTCGCCGCAAACCGTGCATACAGCCTCGGTGCGGGCTATGCGAATGGTCCCTTCAAGTTCGGCGCGGCATATACGCAAGCGAACGGTTACAACTCGAACAACGTCGGCGCGATCACGGAGGTTCCGGTAACGCTGTTCACTCCGGCCGATCAAGACACAGCACGCGTGCGTACGTTCGGTGCGGGCGGTAGTTTCACGACCGGTGCTATGACGTTCGGTCTGGTTTGGACGCAGATCCGCCTGGACAACAATAGCAACGCCGCGCTTGATTCTTCGTCGATTACCAATAACTACGAAATCAACGGCCGCTACGCACTTAGCCCGGCACTGTCGGTTGGTGCGGCTTACACCTTCACGTACGCCAAGACCGAAGATCCGCTGGAGGAGTCCAGGCGCGTTCGCCGTCACCAGTTCGGTTTGCAGACGGACTATGCATTGTCCAAGCGCACCGACATCTATGCTGAAGGCGTTGTGCAGATCGCGAGCGGCGGTGGAGACGGCGTGTACCCGCGCGCTGCTATTAGCGGCGCAGGCGACGCTTCCTCGAGCAGCCGTCAGGTTCTCCTGACGACGGGTATCCGTCACCGCTTCTAAGCGGTTTGAGCAGTACCAAGCTGTTGTAGCTAGCTAGAGAAGGGCGCCGCGAGGCGCCCTTCTCGCATTGGCGCGCCCGCTTTCACCGAAGAGAAATGCGTCACGTATTTGAATTGATCTACCATGGCGATGCGGTCCTCCCAGCAAAACGCGCACTGACCGCGACCAGGAGAGCATTGATGATCTCGACATGCCGACCACATGTCCGCTGGATACCCATTCTGCTGCTCGCGACGCTCGCCGCGAGCCCCGCTCACGCCGACTCCGTCGCGCTAAAAGCGAACCTCCAGCCTTCGAGCGAAGTTCCGCCGCGCGTGAGCAAAGGCCACGGCATCCTCGACGCCACTTTCGACACCGACACTAAAGTGCTGACTTGGACCGCGACTTATGCGGAGCTATCGGGTCCGGTGACGATGGCACATTTCCACGGCCCCGCGCCGGTCGGGCAGAACGCGAAGGTGCAAGTGCCCGTCGACAAGAAAGCGCTCGCGAGCCCGATGAAAGGACAAGCGACGCTGACGGACCCGCAAGTCACCGATCTCATGGCGGGTCAGTGGTATTTCAATATTCACACGCAGGAGAACCCGACCGGCGAGATACGCGGTCAGGTGGTGCCTGCCGATTGACGCTCGGCGACGATGAGTTGGCAAAGCGCCTTCGCGTGCTGGGTCGTAGCGAAACGCGTGCGTCCGCACAGCGCGCATCCCACGCTCGACGTCGAACTCGCGCGCGACTACGCGTCGCGCCGGCTCTGGTCGCCGCGCGTGCCGAAAGGATGGCGGCTCGACATCCGCGAGACAATCGGCGATGCACCGCTGCGCGGCGAATGGCTCATCCCGCCGACAACGCCGCGCGCAACGATTCTTTATCTGCACGGCGGCGGTTATTACTTTTGCTCGCCCCGCAGTTATCGAGCGATTACGTTCGGATTGGCCACCCACGCGAATGCCAGCGTTTTCTCGCTTGATTATCGTCTTGCGCCGGAACATCGCTTTCCAGCGGCGCTCGACGATAGCGTCGCGGCCTATCGTCGGTTGCTCGAAAACGGGGTGCCGGCGCAATCGATCGTCATCGCGGGCGATTCCGCGGGCGGCGGCCTCGCGCTCGCGACGCTTCTCTCGCTGCGCGACGCAGGCGATCCGCTTCCGGCCGCAGCCGTGCTGTTTTCACCGTGGACGGATCTGACGTGCAGCGGCGAGTCGATGCGAACCAACGACGGCCGCGACCCGATGTATCACGCGTCGGCGTTTCCCAAAGTAGCCGCGCAATATCTCGGCGCGGCGGACGCGCGCAATCCTTACGCGTCGCCCGTTTTCGGGGATTACGAAGGCTTGCCGCCGCTCTTCATCCAGGCCGGCGATACGGAATTGCTCCTCGACGACGCCACCCGCGTCGCAGCCAAAGCGCGCGCGGCGGGCGTGCGCGTCGAAATGGAAATCTGGCGCGGCGTGCCGCACATCTTCCAGATCTGGGCGCCGTTCATGCCCGAGGCGCGCGAAGCGCTCGCGCACGCCGCCGCATTCATCGAATCGACGGCGGCGGCGACGAATGCTCATCGCCCGCCCATGACCTCGATCGTCTGATACGCGCGCTCGACCGCCGACGCGCCGTATCGACGCTCGAGTCTGCGCACGGTGAAGTGCCCATGCGCCATCTGCTGGAAATGGTCGATGAACACGGTGTTGACCATCGCGCCGAGCACCGCGCCGATCGCCGGAATCGACTTCGCCGCGACCTGCTCGCTGACCTGCACCGAAAACCGCGATGCGACCGTCTGCAGGAACTTGAGCAGCGCCGTCGATCCGTGACTGCTCAGACCCTTGGCGGCGATCTCGTTTGTCGCGCGCGAGACCGACTGCGCAAGCGCGCCGCGCACGATGAAATAGCCGAGATCGGCGTTGTCGTCGTCGGTTTTGGTGCCGCCCATGCCGAGCACCATCATGCATTGCAATTGCGCCTCGACTCGATGCACGTCCTCGCCTTCGCTGCGCGCGATATCGCAGATCGAGCGGAACATCAGCGTCGTCGTAACGGGCAACTCGACAGGCAACGCGAACAGTCCGAATGCGCCGCCCGCCGCGCCGGTCGTCGCGACGGCGAGTTTGTGCATCAGGTTGTGCGGCTTGTCGGGCGGCGGCGCGAGTAGCGAATCGGAGGGCGCGCTCTTGCCGAGCGTGCGCAGCGCGACCTGAAGGCATTTCTTCAGCGCGAGCTGCGTCGCGTCGTCGACTTTTTCCTGCGCGGCGGCCGGCAAGCGGCCCATCAGCTTTTCGATGGGCGCGCCGACGACACTCGCCAGCTTCATCGTCAGCGACGGGCTTTCCAGCAATTCCTTCGCGCGGGCAAGGGCCGCGAAATCTTCGGTCGTAAGCGGCGAGGTGATGATCGGCGTCGGTTCCATGCGAGGGTTCTATCCGGGAAAAGGTAAGTTGACACGCAGAATTAGAGTGCGCGCCCGTGCTATGATTCCATTTCCGTTGACTAGTCAATCATTGCGGTTACAAAGATGGCCGTTCATACAGCCGCGCATCATTCCAGCGGGCAGGTGCTGCCTTTTCGCGAATCCCTCATGGCGATGCTGGGCGTTTCGTTCGTCACGATGCTCGTCGCGCTCGATCAGACTGTGGTCGGCACCGCGCTGCCGACGATCGTCGCGGAGCTTAAAGGCTTCGATCTCTACGCGTGGGTCGCCACGTCGTATCTTCTGACTTCCGTCATCACCGTGCCAATTTTCGGACGCCTCGGCGATTACTACGGCCGCAAGCCGTTCGTGATCGCGTCGATCGTCGTGTTCACCGTCGCCTCCGTGCTGTGCGGGCTCGCCAACAGCATGATGTTCCTCGTGCTCGCGCGCGGCTTGCAAGGCATCGGCGGCGGGATGCTCGTCGGCACGGCGTTCGCGTGCATCGCCGATCTTTTCCCCGATAACGTCGTGCGCCTGCGCTGGCAAGTGCTGATGAGTTCCGCGTTCGGCATCGCGAACGCGGTCGGGCCGTCGCTCGGCGGCTTCCTCACGCAGTATTACGGCTGGCGTTCGGTCTTCTACGTCAATCTGCCGGTGGGCATCGTGTCGCTCTTTTTCGTGTGGCGCTTCCTGCCGCATCTGCGGCACGTCGCGCATGAAGGCAAGATGCGCCTCGACTGGCCGGGCGCCGCGCTGATCGCGGTGGCGCTCGGCGCGCTGCAATTGTTCGTCGAAATGCTGCCGAAACACGGCTTCGGCGCGGAATCCGTCGCGCTGCTCGCGATGAGCGTCGCCGCCGGCTTCGCGCTGTGGAAGTGGGAAATGCGCTGCGATTACGCGATCCTGCCCATCGACATGTTTCGCAACAAGGCGCTCGCCGCGCTCTTCACGCTCGCGATTCTCGGCGGTTTCACGATGTTCTCGCTGCTCTTCTATGCGCCGCTGCTGTTCCAGGGCGGCTTCGGCATGTCGCCGAAGGACGCAGGCATGATGATTACGCCGCTCGTCGTGTTCATCACGATCGGCAGCATCGTGAACGGGCGCATCGTCACGCGCCTGAAGAACGCCAATCTGATGCTGTACGTCGGTTTCGCGCTGCTCGCGGTGTCGTGTCTCGGCACCGTCGTCGCGACGCACAACATGCCGCGTTCGCTGCTGCTCGTCATCATGCTGCTCGGCGGACTCGGCCTCGGCTTCGTCATGCCGAATCTCACCGTGTTCGCGCAACAGACCGCGGGCCGCGCGCATCTGGGCATCGCGACGGCGCTTTTGCAGTCGCTGCGCATGATCGGCGGGATGATCGGCACGGCGCTCACCGGCACGCTTGTCGCGCATCTCTATGCGAGCGGCGTGAATCTCGCGCTGGAAAAAGATCACGCGATGCATTGGGCCGCTGATCTCTCCGATCCGCAAATCCTCATCAATCGCGAAGGTCAGGAGACGCTGCTTGCGCAACTGAGCGCGGCGGGGCATAACGGCGCGATGCTGCTCGAAGCCGCGCGCGAAGCGCTCGTCGCCGCGATCCATATTGGTCTCGCGCTCGCGGCGGTGATCGCGGTGGTGTCGTTGTGGCAGTCGCGCCGCGTTCCGCCGGTGCGACTGAAAGGGCCGCAAGAGCCGGTCATCCTCGCCGAATGATAGAGAAAGAGCATGAATGAACAGGACCGTATCGCCGTGGTGCAGCAATTCGGGCGCACATATCGCGCGTTCATGTCGGCGTTCGAGACGGCCGTCGGCCAGCCGATGCCGCGCTGGCGCATTCTGCTCGCGTTGCACGAGCACGCGGGCGTGCTGTCGCAGAAGCGGCTCGTCGAGCATCTGAAAGTCGACCCGGGCGCGCTGACGCGTCAGCTAAAGACGCTGGAAGGACTCGGCTGGATCGTGCGCAGCGTCGATGCACGCGACAATCGCGTGTCGAATGTCGCGCTGACGGCGCAAGGACGCGCCATCGCGGAAGATGGTTTGCCGCGACGCAATGCGTTCCTTCACGACACGATGGCTTCGCTGCCCGACGAGGCCATCGAGGCCTTGTCGAGCGCGCTGCACATGTTCGAGGGACGCCTTCAGGAAGTGGCGGCCGCGAATGCCGCATCGGCGGCCGCGCTAGAAGAAAAGGCTTAGAAGAACGTTTCGATCACTTCGGTGACGCGATACTTCGGGTCGACGACCAGAATCTGACGCCACTTGTCGAACGTCAGGCACGGATGCGAGATATCGAACGCGATCATGTCGCCGACTTTCACGTCGTCGCCCGGCTTGATGCGCAAGTACGCGTGCTGATCCATCAGGCCGAAAATCTCCCAGCCTTCGTCGGGCGATACGTCACGCGGCGCTTCGTTGCCCGGACGATAATGCTTCGCCGGCTCCGGCATGCCCGCATCGAACGCGGAATCGCGCTTGCCCAGACCGATGATCGCGCGGTCCGGTTCCGGAATCGACTGAACGTACGCCCATAGTTGCAGCGCCGGCTTCAGACCTTGGCCCATCTTCTTCGCGATAGGATTGCGCGCGAAAATCTCGTTCTGCGCTTTCTTGTAGATGCCGACGTCGTGCGTCAGATAGCAGCCCGGCCGCAGCACGACCTCGATCGCATCGCTGTTGGCCTTCGCGAACTCGTCGGCGACGACGTCGTACCACGCCGATCCCGCGCCCGACAGAATCGCCGGCTTGCGCGCGATCTTGCCTTCGCCGATCAGCTTGCGCGTGACATCGACCGCGCTCTTCAGAAACTCGCGCACCTTGGTTTCGTCCTGCAGCACGCCTTCATACAACTCGATGCCCGCGAGTTCGATCGTGCCGTTCCAGCGCGCGATCGCGGCGAGGACGGCATCGCGCTGCGCGTCATCGCGCACGCCGGTGCGTCCGCCCGGCACCCCGAGTTCGATCAGCACGTTCAGCTTCTTGCGCACCGAGCTGAAAAATTCGCCGAGCTGATCGACGCCATCGGCTGAATCGACGAGACAGAAGAACTTGAAACTCGCGTCCGTGAGCAATTCGGCGATCATGCCCATGTTGCGTTTGCCGACGAGCTGATTCGCCATCAGGACGCGATGCACGCCGCCGCGATACGCCGCGCGCACCTGATGCGCGGTCGCGAGCGTAATGCCCCACGCGCCGGTGTCGAGCTGACGGCGGAAAAGTTGCGGCGCCATCGTCGTCTTGCCGTGCGGCGCGAGCTTCACACCGTATTCGCCGACAAAATCCTGCATCCACTTCAGATTGTGTTCGATGCGATCCGAATAGAGGACGGCGGCGGGCAGGCTCACGTCCTCTTCGAGCAGATTCCATTGCAGGCGCGACGCGTCGTTCAATTGGATGCCCGTGCCGGGCACCATTCCGAGGCCCTTGCCGAACGGGTCGATCGTCGCGTTCTGATAGTTTGTAACTTTCATGTGCTGCCACTCCATCGTCCGTTTAAATAAACCCCGCGCGCAGTGCGATGTGCGTCAAGGTTGACGGTGCCATGTTAACCAAAGTAGCATCCGGGAAGGAAATGTTATTTAGTAACACGGGCTCATCGTAAACCATGAACGGCCACGCCGACACGCTCAGTTTCGACATCGTCGCACGCATCGCGGAGCGGGCGCCCGAGTTGCGCGGGGCCGAGCGCAAGGTAGCCGCGCTGATTCTCGACGACATCGTGAGCGCGTCGCGCGCGAGCATCGGCGCGCTGGCGGACAAGGCCGAGGTCAGCGTCGCGACGGTGACGCGTTTCGCGAAAGCCGTCGGTTGCGAGGACGTGCGCGAACTGAAGCTGCGGCTCGCGCAGGCGGCGGGCGTCGGACAGCGTTTCTTCCGGCGCGACGCGGACGCCGTGCCCGATTCGCTCGCCGCGCGCATCTTCGAGGAAGTGCAGGCGACGCTCGCGCAGAATCAGGGCGCGCTCGCCGCCGCGCCGATCGCCGAAGCCGCGGATGCGCTCGCGGCCGCGTCGATGATCTACGTGTTCGGCATGGGCGGCGGCTCCACGGCGCTCGCCGACGAAATGCGCTTTCGCCTCGTGCGGCTCGGGCGGCCGGTCGCGTCGTATCAGGACGGGCTGTTGCAGCGCATGGTGGCGTCGACGTTATCGAAGGAACATGTGGTCGTCGCGCTTTCGGTGACGGGGCAGACGCCCGAGATCGTCGAAAGCTGCGCGCTGGCGAAGCAGTACGGCGCGCGCGTGATCGCGCTGACCGCGCCCGCATCGCCGCTCGGCGCGCTCGCGGACTGGCTGATTCCGGTCATCGCGATCGAAACGGATTTCATCTACAAGCCCTCGTCGTCGCGTTACGCGATGATGATGGCGCTCGATTTGCTCGTCACCGAACTGGCCGTCAAGCAGGCCGATCACAGCCGCGAACTGTTGCGCCGCATGAAGCACGCGCTCGATTCGCATCGCGGCGGCGGCGAACGTCAACCTTTGGGAGACTGATCATGGAATCGTTGAAGGCCGACACGCTGATCGTCGGCGCGCGCGTGATCGACGGCACGGGCGCGCCCGCCGTCGAACGCGATGTCGCCGTGCGCGACGGACGCATCGTTGCGATCGAGGCGCCGGGCGGTCTCGCGGACTGGACCGCCGACGACGTGTTCGACGCGCAAGGCAAAGTGCTCGCGCCCGGTTTCATCGACGTCCACACGCACGACGACACGCACGTGATCCGCTCGCCGCAGATGATGCCGAAGATCACGCAGGGCGTGACGACGGTGATCGTCGGCAATTGCGGGATCAGCGCGTCGCCGGTGACGCTGAAGGGCGATCCTCCCGATCCGATGAACCTGCTCGGTGACGCCGCCGCGTTCGCGTACCCGACTTTCGCGTCTTACGTCGATGCCGTGAATGCCGCGCGCCCGACGGTGAATGTCGGCGCGCTCATCGGCCATACGGCGCTGCGCAACAATCATATGGACCGGCTGGATCGCGGCGCGTCCGCCGATGAAGTCGCCGCGATGCGCGCGCAGCTCGAAGAAGCGCTGGGTAACGGCGCGCTCGGATTGTCGAGCGGATTGGCGTATGGCTCGGCGTTCAGCGCGCCGCCCGAGGAAGTGCAGGCGCTCGCCGAGCCGCTCGCGAAAGCGGGCGCGCTCTACACGACGCACATGCGAACCGAGTTCGACGCCATTCTCGACGCGATGGACGAGGCGTATCGCGTCGGGCGTCATGCACGCGTGCCGGTGGTGATTTCGCATCTGAAGTGCGCGGGGCCGTCGAACTGGGGACGCAGCGCGGAAGTGCTCAAGTCGATCGAAGCGACGCGCGACGGGCAGCCGGTCGGATGCGATTGTTATCCGTATAACCGCAGTTCATCGACGCTGGACTTGAAGCAGGTGACGGGCGATATCGACATCACGATCACCTGGTCGACGCCGCATCCGGAGATGGCCGGCAAGCTGATCCGCGAAGTCGCCGACGAATGGAAGGTGACGCAGCAGGAAGCGGCGAAGCGCTTGCAGCCGGCGGGCGCGGTGTATCACAACATGTCGGAAGACGACGTGCGGCGCATTCTTTCGCATCCCGCGACGATGGTCGGTTCGGACGGTTTGCCGAACGATCCGCTGCCGCATCCGCGTTTGTGGGGCGCGTTTCCGCGCGTGCTCGGCCACTATGCGCGCGACGAAGGCGTGCTGACGCTCGAAGAAGCCGTGCGCAAGATGACGAGCCTGTCGGCGCGGCGTTTCAGCATCGCGGAGCGCGGCGAAGTGAAGGTCGGCTATCACGCGGATCTGGTCGTGTTCGATCCGGAGCGCGTGATCGATTCGGCGACGTTCGCGAATCCGCAGCAGGCGGCGGACGGCATCGACGCGGTGTGGGTGAATGGCGTTTTGACGTATCGCGAGCAGGCCGTGACCGGCGCGCGAGCGGGACGTTTCGTGGCGCGCGGTTCGGCATCCAAGCTGGATGCGGCCGGCGCGTTTTGAGCACTGATTCGAGTCAGGAAAAGGAGTCTGAAAGATGAAGCGTTATGGCGTGGAAGGTGGCAAGGGACAAGGCGGCGCGCATATGCCGTTCGCACGCGCGGTCGAGGCCGATGGCTGGCTGTTCGTGTCGGGCCAGACGCCGATGGAAGATGGCGAAGTGATCAACGGCGGCATCGTCGAGCAATCGCACAAGGCGATTCAGAACGTCATCGCGATTCTGAAGGAGGCGGGTTACGGCACCGAGCACGTCGTGCGCTGCGGCGTGTGGCTGGACGATCCGCGCGATTTCGCGTCGTTCAACAAGGTGTTCAAGGAGTACTTCGGCGCGAATCCGCCGGCGCGGGCTTGCGTGGTGTCGTCGATGGTGATCGACTGCAAGGTCGAGGTGGATTGCGTGGCTTATAAGAAGGCGTAAGAAGGCGAACATGCGATCGCGGCTCTGATTCCTGTAAAGCAGAGCCGCGTCGTTATTCACTGCCGCGCCAGCCGCGCATTATCCGGCATCGGCAAGTTGAAATTCGTTCTGAACGGATTGATATCCAGCCCGCCGCGCCTCGTATAACGCGCATACACCGCGAGCCGTTCCGGTTTGCACTCCCGCATGATGTCCATGAAGATGCGCTCGACGCATTGCTCATGAAACCCCGTATGTTCGCGGTAAGACACGATATACCGCAGCAATCCCGCGTGATCGATCTGCCCGCCGTAATAGCGGATCTGCACGCTGCCCCAGTCCGGCTGTCCCGTAACCGGGCAATTCGATTTCAACAGGTTCGAAAACAACGTCTCGTCGACGGGCGCTTCATCGTGCGCGGCCTTCAATAACGAAGGATCCGGCGAGAAAACATCGCAATCGAGATCGAGCCGGTCGAGCGACAAACCATCGAACTCTTCCATCGTGAGCTTGCCGAAATCGGCCGGCGCGGCGAGTTGCACCGAAACCGTCGCGCCGCAGACGGCGGACACATCGCGCTTGATTGCCGCGCGCACGTCGTCGATCGAATCGAATTGCGTCTGCGCGAACGAGCCGAGATACAGCTTGAACGACTTCGATTCCACGATGTTCGGCGAATCCGCCGGCACGAAGAACGTCGCGACCGCGATCTGCGGCTTGCCGCGCTTGTTCAGCCACGACAACTCATACGCGTTCCAGATATCCGTGCCGAAGAACGGCAGACGCGCGGGCACGGCGATCGCATCGCGCGCGCGCTTGCGGTCGATCGGAAACAGCAGCGACGCATCGTACTGTTCGGTGTAATGGACGGGCTTGCCGAGCGGAGATTGATCGGGTGTCATGATGCGTTCGCTATGCCGCTGAGAACGTGCCCCGTCGCGGTGACGACGAGAGCCGATTCGCAGTGGCGAATTTGATCGTCGAAGAAAAAGTCGGGCTCGAATTCGCGCAGGAATTCGCCCTTGTCGAGTCCGCCGAGAAACATCGCTTCGTCGATTTCGATGTTCCACGCCATCAGCGTGCGGATCGCGCGCTCGTGCGCCGGCGCGGACCGCGCGGTGACGAGCGCCGTGCGGATGTGCATCGGCTGATCGTCGTGATCGTCGGCGATGCGCTGCAATTTGTTGAGCGCGGCGAGCAGCGGCTTAAGCGGACCGTCCGGCAGCGGCGACTCGCGTTTGTCCAATTCATGCCCGACGAACGCATGCAAACCATCGCTTTGAAACACGCGCTCGGCTTCGTCGGAAAAGAGCACGGCGTCGCCATCGAACGCGATGCGGATTTCGTCCGCGTAACGGCTCGCGGCGCGCGGCGTTTCCGGCAGCACGCGCGCGGCGGGAAAACCGGCGGCGAGCGCGTCGCGCACATCGTCCGGATTCGCCGATAGAAACAGCGACGCCCGCAAGGGTTTCAGATACGCAAACGGCGAACGGCCGCGCGTGAACACGCCGCGCTCGATCGCAAGTCCGTGTTCGCGGCACGAATGAAACGCGCGCAGCCCGCTGATCGGATCGCTGCGCGACAGGATCACCACTTCGACGCGCTGTTCATCCGCGTTCAGCGCGAGCAGCTTGCGGATCAGCCCGAACGCGACGCCGGGTTTCGCGGGCGTGTCGAGCCGCGAGCGTTGCAGCGCTTCGTATTGCGCGAGATCGCCGGTCTCGAAGACACGGTTCTCTTCCTCGAAATCGAACAGCGCGCGCGACGAAATCGCGACGACGAGCTTGTCTTCGAGCGTGAACTTCGGCATTTCGATTTACGCCAGAAACAGCTTGTAGACCGGATTCGCGCCTTCGTCCCACCACGGATAGCCGAGCGTCGCGAGGAAGCGCTCGAACTCCGCGTTGTCCGACTGCGGCACCTGAATGCCGACGAGAATCGAGCTGTAATCCGCGCCCTGATTCCGGTAATGGAACAGGCTGATGTTCCAGTCGGGCGCCATCGACGAAAGGAACTTCATCAGCGCGCCCGGACGTTCCGGAAACTCGAAGCGCAACAGACGTTCGTCGCGCGCGAGCGGCGAATGTCCGCCGACCATGTAGCGAATGTGCTGCTTCGAGAGCTCATCGTGCGAAAGGTCGACGGTCGCGAAACCATGCTCGATGAACGACGACATCATCTGCGCGGTTTCCTTGCGCGACTTGATCTGCACGCCGACGAAGATATGCGCGGCTCTTTCATCGGCGATGCGGTAATTGAACTCGGTCACGCTGCGTGTGCCGACGAGCTCGCAGAAGCGCCGGAAGCTGCCGCGCTCTTCGGGAATCGTCACGGCGAACACGGCCTCGCGCGCCTCGCCGACTTCCGCGCGCTCCGCGACGAAGCGCATGCGGTCGAAGTTCATGTTCGCGCCCGACGTCACCGCGATGAGCGTCTTGCCCTCGATGCCCTCGCGCTCCGCGTACAGCTTCGCGCCCGCGACCGCGAGCGAGCCGGCGGGTTCGAGCACGCTCCGCGTGTCCTGGAAGACATCCTTGATCGCGGCGCAAAGGGCATCGGTATCGACGGTGATGACTTCATCGAGCAACTCGTTGCACAGCCGGAACGTTTCCTCGCCGACGAGCTTCACCGCCGTGCCGTCCGAAAACAGGCCGACTTCGGAGAGCGTCACGCGCTCGCCCGCCTTGATCGACTGCGCCATCGCGCAGGAATCCTCGGTCTGCACGCCGATCACCTTGATCTCCGGGCGCACCGCCTTGATGTACGCCGCGACGCCCGCAGCCAGCCCGCCGCCGCCGATCGGGCAGAAGATCGCGTGGATCGGACCCTGATGCTGGCGCAGGATTTCCATCGCCACCGTGCCTTGTCCGGCGATCACGTCCGGATCGTCGAACGGATGCACGAAGGTCAGGCCGCGCTCTTCCTGAAGCTGCACGGCGCGCGCGTAGGCGTCGCTGTACGACTCGCCCGCGAGCACGATTTCGACCGTCGGTCCGCCGTGCGCGCGAATCGCGTCGATCTTCACTTGAGGCGTGGTCGTCGGCACGGCGATCACCGCGCGGCAGCCGAGCCGCGCCGCCGACAGCGCCACGCCCTGCGCGTGGTTGCCCGCCGACGCCGTAATCACGCCGCGTGCGAGCACGTCTGCCGGGAGCTGCGCCATCTTGTTATAGGCGCCCCGAATCTTGAACGAGAAAACCGGCTGATTGTCCTCGCGCTTGAGGAACACGGAGTTGCGCAGGCGCGCGGACAGGTTGCGCGCGGGTTCGAGCTCGCTTTCACGCGCGACGTCGTACACGCGCGCGGTCAGCACTTTTTTCAGGTAGTCGGGATGTGTCATGCGAGAAATCGTCAGGCGGCCGCGATGCGCGCAGGTTTTTGAGAGCGAAAGCATCAATGATAGCGCCATCCGCGCGCGTTCCGGGCGCGCCGTGTGCTTCGACCGTCCGGACGGTCGTGTAAAAAAGCGTCGAAAATGACATGAACGCGTCGCGAATCCGCACGCAAAAGCCCCTTCTCGCTGCTAGCGCCCGCAAACGCGCGTTTGCCCGATGGGTTAGAATTTCCTTTTACGAATCAGCAATCAGGATCGGCAGATGCACCGGCAGCTTCGGATCGATTTTCTGGCGCATGTTTCCCGCGAGTCGCATCCCGCGGCGGAAAGGCATGCGCGCCACGCGCGATCGTGGCGTTGATCCAGGGCACACCGAAGGCGCTGTGACGAGCCCGGCGGCCTTCGCCAAGAGAAGTTTCATTCGAAAATTTGCGCCCCCACGCGCATCGCCGGCATTTCCGCTTTTCTAGCGCGAGCGCCGGCACACCGAACCGTCGAACATGAACGCACCTCAAGCCTTCGATCCGAACGGCGCCCATGCCGCCTTGGCGCTCGATATCGAGCCGCGTCTCCGCGAAATTCCCTATAACTACACATCGTTTTCCGATCGTGAAATCGTCATGCGGCTCCTCGGCGACGAAGCCTGGGCCGTGCTCGACGAACTGCGCAACGAGCGCCGCACCGGCCGTTCGGCGCGCATGCTGTACGAAGTGCTCGGCGACATCTGGGTCGTGCGGCGCAATCCGTATCTGCAGGATGACCTGCTCGACAATCCGAAACGCCGGGCGCTGCTCGTCGAAGCGCTGAATCACCGTCTCGCCGAAATCGAAAAGCGCCGCAGCGCCGATCTCACCGCGCATAGCGACGAAGCCGGCAGCCGCGAACGCGCCGAGCGCGTGCAGTTGCTGGTCGCCGCCGCGCGCCGCGCCGTCGATGATTTCGCCGCCGAGTTCGGCCGCATGGCCGACTTGCGCCGCCGCGCGTCGCGTGTGCTGGGCAAGGAAACGCAGAAGGACAACATCAAGTTCGACGGCCTGTCGCGCGTCGCGCACGTCACCGATGCAACCGACTGGCGCGTCGAATACCCGTTCGTCGTGCTGACGCCGGACACCGAAGCCGAAATCGCCGGACTCATCAAGGCGTGCTTCGAACTCGGGCTTACCGTTATTCCGCGCGGCGGCGGCACCGGCTACACCGGCGGCGCGATTCCGCTCACGCCGTTTTCGGCGGTCATCAACACGGAAAAGCTGGAACAGCTCGGTCCCGTCGAAATGACGGATCTGCCGGGCGTCGATCACAAGGTCGCGACGATTTTCTCCGGCGCGGGCGTGGTCACGCGGCGCGTCACCGAAGCGGCGGAGCAGGCGGGCTTCGTGTTCGCCGTCGATCCGACTTCGCTCGATGCGTCGTGCGTCGGCGGCAATGTCGCGATGAACGCGGGCGGCAAGAAGGCGGTGTTGTGGGGCACGGCGCTCGACAACCTCGCGTGGTGGCGCATGGTCGATCCGGAAGGCAACTGGCTCGAAGTCACGCGTCTCGATCACAACTGCGGCAAGATTCACGACGTCGAAGTGGCGCGTTTCCGGCTCGACTGGTTCGATGGCAATCGTCCGCCGGGCGAGAAGCTGCTGCGCACCGAAAGCCTCGACATCGCCGGGCGCACGTTCCGCAAGGAAGGGCTCGGCAAGGACGTCACCGATAAATTCCTCGCCGGGCTGCCCGGCGTGCAGAAGGAAGGCTGCGACGGTCTCATTACGTCCGCGCGCTGGATTTTGCACAAGATGCCCGCGCATACGCGCACCGTCTGCCTCGAATTCTTCGGCCAGGCGCGCGATGCGATTCCGAGCATCGTCGAAATCAAGGACTATCTGTTCGAGACGTCGAAGCAGGGCGGCGCGATCCTCGCCGGCCTCGAACATCTCGACGAACGCTATCTGCGCGCGGTCGGCTACGCGACCAAGAGCAAGCGCAACGCGTTTCCGAAGATGGTGCTGATCGGCGATATCGTCGGCAATGACGCCGATGCCGTCGCCGCCGCCACATCGGAAGTCGTGCGCATGGCGAACGGCAAGAGCGGCGAAGGCTTCGTCGCGGTGAACGCCGAGGCGCGCAAGCGTTTCTGGCTCGACCGCTCGCGCACGGCCGCCATCGCGAAGCACACGAACGCGTTCAAGATCAACGAAGACGTCGTGATTCCGCTCAATCGCATGGGCGAGTACACGGACGGCATCGAGCGCATCAACATCGAGTTGTCGCTGAAGAACAAGCTGCAACTCGTCGACGCGCTCGAAGCGTTCTTCCGCAACGGCAAGCTGCCGCTCGGCAAGTCCGACGACGCGAACGAAATTCCGAGCGCCGAACTGCTCGAAGACCGCGTGCAGCAGGCGCTCGATCTGCTGAAGCGCGTGCGTGAGCGCTGGACGTTCGTCGGCGACAAGCTCGACATGTCCTTGCGCGAGGCGCAGCACTATCTCGTCAATCTCGGCTACGAAGCGCTCGCGGAAAAGTTCGCGGATCGCGTCGACATTCAGCCTGACGCCAACGTGTTCCATGTCGCGCAGGACCGTACGGTGCGCGTGTCGTGGAAGCAGGAAATCCGCGCGGAACTGCGCCAGATCTTCAACGGCGGCGAGTTCAAGCCGATCCTCGACGAAGCGCAGGCCATCCACAAGCAAGTGCTGCGCGGGCGCGTCTTCGTCGCGCTGCACATGCATGCGGGCGATGGCAACGTGCACACGAACATTCCCGTCAACTCCGACAACTACGCGATGCTGCAGGACGCGCATCACGCGGTCGCGCGCATCATGAAGCTCGCGCGTTCGCTCGACGGCGTGATCTCGGGCGAGCACGGCATCGGCATCACGAAGCTGGAATTCCTGACCGAAGACGAAATCGGCGATTTCCGCGCGTACAAGCAGCGCGTCGATCCGCATGGCCGCTTCAACAAGGGCAAGCTGTTCGACGGCGCCGATCTGCGCAACGCCTACACGCCGTCGTTCGGGCTGATGGGCTACGAGTCGATCATCATGCAGCAGTCGGATATCGGTGCGATTTCCGAGTCGATCAAGGACTGCCTGCGCTGCGGCAAGTGCAAGCCGGTCTGCGCGACGCACGTGCCGCGCGCGAACCTGCTCTACAGCCCGCGCAACAAGATTCTCGCGACGTCGCTGCTCGTCGAAGCGTTCCTGTACGAAGAGCAGACGCGCCGCGGCGTGTCGATCAAGCACTGGGACGAGTTCAACGACGTCGCCGATCACTGCACGGTCTGTCACAAGTGCGTGACGCCGTGTCCGGTGAAGATCGATTTCGGCGACGTGTCGATGAACATGCGCAATCTGCTGCGCAAGATGGGCAAGAAGAAGTTCAACGCGGGCAACGCGGCGGGCATGTTCTTCCTGAACGCGACGAATCCGCAGACCATCAATCTCGCGCGCAACGTGATGATGGACTTCGGCTACAAGGCGCAGCGTTTCGGCAACGATGTGCTGAAGAAGATCGTCAAGAAGCAGACGGCGCAGCCGCCCGCGACGGTCGGCAAGCCGCCGGTCGTGACGCAGGTGATCCACTTCGTCAACAAGAAGATGCCGGGCAATTTGCCGAAGAAGACGGCGCGCGCGCTGCTGGATATCGAGGACAACAAGATCGTTCCGATCATCCGCAATCCGCAGACGACCACCGTCGATTCGGAAGCCGTGTTCTATTTCCCCGGCTGCGGCTCGGAACGTCTCTTCTCGCAAGTCGGGCTCGCGACGCAAGCGATGTTGTGGGAAGCGGGCGTGCAGACCGTGCTGCCGCCGGGCTATCTGTGCTGCGGCTATCCGCAGCGCGGTTCCGGCCAGTACGACAAGGCCGAGAAGATCGTCACCGACAATCGCGTGCTGTTCCATCGCGTCGCGAATACGCTGAACTATCTCGATATCAAGACCGTGGTCGTGTCGTGCGGAACGTGCTACGACCAGCTCGCGGGCTATGAATTCGAGAAGATCTTCCCGGGCTGCCGGATCATCGACATTCACGAGTTCCTGCTCGAGAAGAACATGAAGCTCGACGGCGTGACCGGCACGCGCTACATGTATCACGATCCGTGTCACTCGCCGATCAAGACGATGGACCCGGTCAAGCTCGTCAACGATCTGATGGGTTCGCAGAACGACGGCTACAAGATCGAGAAGAACGATCGATGCTGCGGCGAATCGGGCACGCTCGCGGTCACGCGTCCGGACATCTCGACGCAAGTGCGCTTCCGCAAGGAAGAAGAGATTCGCAAGGGCGCGGCCAAGTTGCGCGGCATTCCGCTCGTCGCGGAAGCGGGCTCGAACGCGATCAATCCGATGAACGCGTCTGCGGGCTCGGCCGGCGCGGCGCCCGGTTCGGTGCTCTCCGCAGGCGATGGCGCGCAGACCAACGGCACGGACGTGAAAATCCTGACGAGCTGCCCGTCGTGCCTGCAAGGTCTGTCGCGCTACAACGAGGACGCCAACGTCGAGGCGGACTATATCGTCGTGGAAATGGCGCGCAAGGTGCTCGGCGAAAACTGGATGGAACAGTACGTCGAACGCGCGAACAATGGCGGTATCGAGCGCGTGCTGGTGTAATAGCGAAATCGAGGTTTGATTCGCTAGAGGTATGAGATGGACTGTGTGTTTTGCCGTGAAGACGGCGGCGAAGTGCTGTGGTCGGACGACACGTTGCGCGTCGTCCTTGCCGATGAGCCCGACTGGCCGGGCTTGTGTCGCGTGATCTGGGGCGCGCACGTCGCCGAAATGTCCGATTTGCCGGATGCCGACCGCGTGCGCGTGATGACCGCCGTCAACGGCGTCGAGCGCGCGATGCGCCGCGTGCTCGTGCCGGAAAAGATCAATCTGGCAAGTCTCGGCAATCAGGTGCCGCACGTCCACTGGCACGTCATTCCACGCTTTTCCAACGATTCCCGCTTTCCTCTGCCGATCTGGGCGCCGCGCCAGCGCACGGTGTCCGAATCGCAGCTATCGAAGCGCCGCGCGCAGGCCACGCTTTTGCGCGAACAGGTGCGCAACGAGCTGAACCAGGCCTTCGGCCATCAATAAGACGAGATCATGAGCGGACTCACTTCCACGACGCCGATTCCCACCGGCGTCGTCGTGCATTCGAAATCGCGCGTGCTGGAGCTGCAATACGGCGACGAGTCGTATCGCGTGCCGTTCGAGCTTCTGCGCGTCTATTCGCCGTCCGCCGAAGTGCAGGGCCACGGCCCCGGACAGGAAACGCTGCAGACGGGCAAGCGCGAGGTGACGATCATCGGCGTCGATCCGGTCGGGCACTATGCGCTGCAACTCAATTTTTCGGACGGTCACAATACCGGCATCTATTCCTGGGACATCCTGCACGACCTGGCGACGCGTCAGGACGAACTGTGGCGCGAGTATCTGGCGAAGCTGGAAGCCGCCGGCGTGGACCGAGACGCGCCGATGGCCGCAAAACCATCCGGCGGACACTGTCACTGAGCAATAGGGCTGCGGCATAACGCCGCATAGCCGGCGCGAGTTTTGCGCAGACATAGAACGAACAACAGGCGAGGAAAACGCGCGATGAGCAAGACCCACTTCGGATACGAAACGGTCGAAGAGCAGGACAAGGCGAAGAAAGTGGCGGGCGTGTTTCATTCCGTCGCGGGCAACTACGACTTGATGAACGACCTGATGTCCGGCGGACTGCATCGGATCTGGAAACACTTCACGATCGGGCAGGCCAAGGTGCGGCCGGGCTACAAGGTGCTGGACATCGCCGGCGGCACGGGCGATCTCGCGATGGCGTTTGCCAAGCAGGCCGGCGAGACCGGCGAAGTCTGGCACACGGACATCAACGAATCGATGCTGCGCGTAGGCCGCGACCGGCTGATCGACAAAGGCGTGCTGACGCCCGCGCTGCTCTGCGACGCCGAAAAGATCCCGTTCCCGGACAATTATTTCAATGTGGTTACAGTTGCCTTCGGTCTTCGTAACATGACGCATAAGGATCGCGCGTTGGCCGAAATGACGCGCGTGCTGAAACCCGGTGGAAAGCTGCTCGTGCTGGAATTTTCGAAAGTATGGGAGCCGCTAAAGAAGCCGTACGATGTCTACAGTTTCAAGATTTTGCCGTGGCTTGGCGAAAAAGTGGCCAAAGATGCGGATAGCTATCGGTACTTGGCCGAGTCCGTCCGCATGCACCCGGACCAGGAAACTCTCAAAACAATGATGGAACAAGCGGGCCTGGATCGAGTCGAATATTACAATTTGTCAGGTGGCGTGGTAGCGTTACACGTCGGGACCAAATTTTGATGTTCCACTCTCTTAAGGATTCGATATGTTCGATTCGCGCAAACCCCAATCCCGGGGTTTCCTGAACCTCTTCTTCAGGAAGGCCGGAATCTTGGCGCTGGCTGGCGTTATTGCGGCCGGCGCAATCTTCGCGGAAACGGCGGAAGCCAAGCGCATGGGCGGCGGCCGCAGCATGGGCCGTCAGTCGGCCACGGCAACGCAGCAGCATCAGGCGACGCCGCCTTCGCAGTCTCAATCGATGCAGCAGAACAACGCAGCGCAGGCACAACGCGCGCCGGCCGCGCCGGCCGCACCCGCCGCGGCGCAACCCGCGCGCAATCGCTGGCTCGGGCCGATCGCCGGTCTCGCGGCGGGTCTCGGCATCGCGGCGCTCCTGTCACACTTCGGGCTGGGCGAGGCGTTCGCCGGCGCGATGGCCAACATGATCATGATCGCGTTGATCGTGCTGGCGGCCGTCATGCTGTTCCGCTTCATCATGCGCAAGCGTCAGGGCAACAACACGCCGGCATACGCGGGTGCCGGATCTGCTTCGGGTTCGCCGTACGGCGCGGCCGCGCGCCAGAGCCTGAATCAGGAACCGCCGCAAATGCCGCAGCAGCCGACCGGTTTCGGTGCCAACTACATCGAATCGCCGGCGACGCAAGCGGTCGCGAATCCCAACGTGCCGGCGGGCTTCGACACCGAAGCATTCGTGCGTAACGCGAAGGTCTACTTCGTGCGTTTGCAGGACGCGTGGGATCGCGGCAATGTCAACGACATCCGCGAGTTCACGACGCCCGAGATGTTCGCCGAGGTGAAACTCGACGTCGACGCACGCGGCAGCGCGCCGAACCGTACCGACGTGGTTCAGCTCAACGCCGATGTGCTCGGTGTCGAGGACCGTGCGTCCGAGTATCTCGCGAGCGTGCGCTTCCACGGCCTGATCCGCGAGTCGGAAGGGGCGGCGGCGGAACCGTTCGTCGAGGTCTGGAACCTGTCGAAGCAGAAGTCGGGCAACGAAGGCTGGCTGCTGGCGGGCATTCAGCAGGTCAGTTGAGCTCGACCATGCCCTTGGCCGAATGGCCAGGGCGCCGGCAACCGTCGGTGTGATGGCCGGTTGCGAAGGTAGAATAGAAACCCGCGCGAGAAGTGTCCCGCGCGGGTTTTTTCATCTCACAGCCGATGACGAACGCAGACGAATCCGCCCGTCCCGCAGCAAATCCCGCCTTGAAGACCGCGTCCAGTGGATTCGCGGCCGCCGTGAACCATCTGCTCGTGCGCGAGCCCTGGGCGCTCGAGCGGCTCAAGCCTTATGCAGGCAAGCGCGTGAAGCTGTCGTGCGGGCCGGTTTCGATCGCGCTCGTCGTGCAGCCGGACGGTCTCTTCGCGGCAACCACGGAAGCGGAAGCGGGCGCATTCGACGTGACGATCGCCGTGCCGCTCGACGCGCTGCCCGCGTTCCTGCAAGGCGGCCAGGCGGCGGTGATGAAACACGTTCGCATCGAGGGCGACGCCGAATTCGCGACGACGCTCGCCAAGCTGGCCGAACATCTGCGCTGGGATCCGGAAGAGGATCTGGCGCGCGTAATCGGCGACGCGCCCGCGCATCGCGTTGGCATCATCGCTCGGGCGGTGCAGGAGCAGGCGCAGCGCACCGGGCGCAATCTTCTTGACACCTTCACCGAGTATTTCCTCGACGAGCGCCCGCAACTCGTGCGCAAGAGCGCGCTCGACGCATTCAATGCCGAGCTTTCGAAAGCGCGCGATGCACTGGCGCGCGTCGAAAAGCGCATCGAAAGAATCGAACGGCAAACCGAACAATCCCGGCCGGCGAGCGGCGCCTCAGCGCGATCCGGCGGCGAGTCTGTGCGCGACTCGCACGAATAACGAGCTGAAGCAAATTCGAACCATGCGTTTTCTGCGTTTCCTCAAGATTTTTTTCACGATCGTCCGATTCGGTCTCGATGAGCTGGTGATGAGCGGCATCGACGATCGTCGCGTGCGCTACCTCATGCGTATCACGACGTTCGGCCGCAGGTTCGACGTCGAGCGCGGCATCCGCTTGCGGCTCGCGCTGGAAAGCCTCGGGCCCATCTTCGTGAAGTTCGGGCAAGTGCTGTCGACGCGGCGCGATCTTCTGCCCGTCGATGTCGCCGACGAGCTCGCCAAGCTTCAGGATCAGGTGCCGCCGTTCGATTCGGCGGTGGCCGTGTCGATCATCGAGAAATCGCTCGGTGCGCCCATCGACGAATTGTTCGACGGTTTCGAGCGCGTGCCGGTGGCGAGCGCGTCGATCGCGCAGGTGCATTTCGCGAAGATCAGGAACGGCGAGCACGCGGGAAAGGCCGTCGCGGTGAAGGTGTTGCGCCCGGGCATGCTGCCCGTGATCGACTCCGACCTCGCCCTGCTGCGCGACATCGCGACGTGGGCCGAGCGCCTCTGGGCGGACGGCCGGCGTCTGAAACCGCGCGAAGTGGTCGCGGAGTTCGACAAATATCTGCACGACGAGCTCGATCTGATGCGCGAGGCCGCCAACGGCAGCCAGTTGCGCCGCAATTTCCAGGGGCTCGATCTGCTGCTCGTGCCGGAGATGTACTGGGACTTGTCCGCGCCGACGGTGCTCGTCATGGAGCGCATGGTCGGCGTGCCGATCAGCCAGGTGGAGACCTTGCGCGCCGCGGGCGTCGATATTCCCAAGCTGGCGCGCGAAGGCGTCGAGATTTTCTTCACACAAGTGTTCCGCGACGGCTTCTTTCACGCCGACATGCATCCCGGCAACATTCAGGTGAGCCTCGATCCAGCGACGTTCGGGCGCTATATCGCGCTGGATTTCGGCATCGTCGGGGCGCTTTCGGACTTCGACAAGAACTACCTCGCGCAGAACTTCCTCGCCTTCTTCAAGCGCGACTATCACCGCGTCGCGACGCTGCACCTCGAATCCGGCTGGGTGCCGCCGAGCACGCGCGTCGAGGAACTGGAAAGCGCGATCCGCGCGGTCTGCGAGCCCTATTTCGATCGCGCGCTGAAGGACATTTCGCTCGGGCAGGTGCTGATGCGCCTTTTCTCGACGTCGCGACGCTTCAATGTCGAGATTCAGCCTCAACTCGTGCTTCTGCAAAAGACGATGCTCAACGTCGAAGGACTCGGGCGCTCGCTCGATCCGGAGCTGGATCTGTGGAAAACGGCCAAGCCGTATCTCGAGCGCTGGATGAACGAGCAGATCGGCTGGCGCGGCTGGTACGAGCGGCTTCAAATGGAAGCGCCGCAGTGGAGCAAGACGATTCCGCAGCTGCCGCGGTTGATTCACCATATTCTGGCGGAGCGCCACGACGCGCCGAAAAGCGGCAGCGACGAACTGATGCGAATGCTCCTTGCGGAGCAGAAGCGCACGAACCGCCTGCTCGTCGCGGTGCTCGTTGCCGGTGTCGTCGCGATGGCGGGCGCGGGCTTCGTAATCGCGCAGTTCTGGCTCCATCCCTGAGAGCGCGCAGCATGAGCGATCCGACGAACTCAAATGTTCCCGATTTCGAAAACCGCGATCCGAACTCTCCGGGTTTCTGGGATGAACGTTTCGGTCAGCACTTCACGCCGTGGGATCAGGCCGGCGTTCCGGAGATGTTCAAGAGTTTCGTCGCGTCGCGCAGTGCGCAGAGTGTGCTGATTCCGGGCTGTGGCAGCGCGTACGAAGCGCTCCATCTTGCCGAACGCGGCTGGCCGGTCCGCGCAATCGACTTCTCGCCGGCCGCTGTCGAGGCGGCGCGCGCGCAACTCGGCGCGCATGCGGGCGTCGTCGAAGAGGCGGATTTTTTTGCGTATGTGCCGCCGTTTTCGCCGGATTGGATCTACGAGCGCGCGTTTCTCTGCGCGCTGCCGAAGACCCGCTGGCAGGATTACGCCAGCCGGATGGCGGCGTTGCTTGCGCCCGGCGCGCTGCTGGCGGGCTTCTTTTTCATCGGAGCGACGCCGAAAGGGCCGCCTTTCGGAATCGAGCGCGCCGAACTGGATGCGCTGCTGTCGCCGCACTTCGAATTGATCGAAGACCGCGAGGTGAGCAACTCGATACCCGTATTCGCCGGCCGCGAGCGCTGGATGACGTGGCGGCGAATCTGAGCCAGCCGGCTTGAAATTCGCCGCCGACGCCCTGAAATATTGCGCGGTTAATCTTGCGCCCGCGGTCCCGAAAATCGCGGGCCAATATCGGTTTGCGGCTATAATTCAAGGCTTTGCAAGCGTCGACAGATCATTGTAGGAAGAGTGCCATGCCGATTTACGCGTACCGTTGCGCCGAGTGCGGCCACGAAAAAGACGTGCTTCAGAAACTGAGCGATGCGCCGCTCACGCAGTGTCCCGCCTGCGGGAAGGACACTTTTTCGAAGCAGGTGACTGCCGCCGGATTCCAGTTGAAGGGTTCAGGCTGGTATGTCACCGACTTCCGTGGCGGAAACAGCAATGCCGGCAACAAGAGCAACGCGGCCGCGTCTGACGCATCGGCGGCGAAATCGGACGATGCCGCTTCGGCCGGTTCCGGCAACTCGAATTCGAGCGATAGCGCGACGCCGGCGAGCACGCCATCATCCTCGGATGCCGCCAAACCCGCCGCGGGCGCGTCCGCATCGTCGAGCGCCGCCTGAGCGCCAGACGGCCGGCGCGGCGGGCCACATGCCGCGCCGATGACCTCGTAGACCGCGCTCAGCCGAGCGCGACCCGCCTGCCAAGCCGAATCTCCGACGCACTCGAGAGCCGGCGCAGCCTTCGCCCCGTGTAAATGACCACGAAAAAGACTACGCTGAAAACCGTGTTCCTCACCGGCCTGCTCGTGCTGGTGCCGCTCGCCATCACCTTGTGGGTGCTCGGGCTCGTGATCGGAACGATGGACCAGACGCTGCTTCTGCTGCCGCAATCGTGGCAGCCCGAGCGGATCGTCGGTTTTCATCTGCCGGGCGTGGGCGCGGTGCTGACGCTTGCGTTCATTTTCATCGTCGGGCTGTTGACGCAGAACTTCGTCGGCCAGAAGCTCGTGAAATGGTGGGACGCCATCCTTCGTCACATTCCGGTCGTCGGCCCGTTGTACACGAGCGTGAAACAGGTGTCGGACACGTTGCTGTCTTCGAGCGGCAACGCGTTTCGCAAGGCGCTCCTGATCGAGTATCCGCGCAAAGGCTCGTACACCATCGGATTTCTCACGGGCATTCCGGGCGGCGACGTGCTGAATCATCTCGATGAAGAGCACGTGAGCGTCTATGTGCCGACGACGCCGAACCCGACGTCCGGCTTCTTCCTGATGATGCCGAAAAGCGAAGTCGTCGAACTGGACATGACCGTCGACGCCGCACTGAAGTACATCGTCTCGATGGGCGTGGTGGCCCCTTCGCCGAGCGCACCGACACCGGTCGCGCCAGCCCGCCGCCCCACCGAGCCGCCGATGTAATGCCGGCGCGCGCGCAGCGAGAGTCAGCCGCGAGAGAGCATGACCCGAGCGCGCGAGCCGTTGATTAACGAACAACGAAAGACACAACATCATGTCGATGCGATCTGAATACTGCGGTCTGGTGACCGAGGCCCGACTGGGCGAAACCGTCTCGCTGTGCGGCTGGGTGCATCGCCGGCGCGATCACGGCGGCGTTATCTTCATCGACTTGCGCGACCGCGAAGGCCTCGTTCAAGTCGTCTGCGACCCGGACCGCGCCGAGATGTTCAAGGTGGCCGAAGGCGTGCGCAACGAGTTCTGCGTGCAGGTGAAGGGCGTCGTGCGCAACCGTCCGGAAGGCACCGTCAATGCGAACCTCACGAGCGGCAAGATCGAAGTGCTATGCCACGAACTCGTGGTGCTGAACGCATCGGTGACGCCGCCGTTCCAGCTCGACGACGACAACCTGTCGGAGACCACGCGCCTCACGCATCGCGTGCTCGACCTGCGCCGTCCGCAGATGCAGAAGAATCTGCGCCTGCGCTATCGCGTCGCGATGGAAGTGCGCAAGTATCTCGACGCGCAGGGCTTCATCGACATCGAAACGCCGATGCTGACCAAGAGCACACCGGAAGGCGCGCGCGACTACCTCGTGCCGTCGCGCGTGAACGCGGGCCAGTTCTTCGCGCTGCCGCAGTCGCCGCAATTGTTCAAGCAATTGTTGATGGTCGCGAACTTCGACCGTTACTACCAGATCACCAAGTGCTTCCGCGACGAAGACCTGCGCGCCGACCGTCAGCCGGAATTCACGCAGATCGACTGCGAAACCTCGTTCCTCACCGAGCAGGAAATCCGCGATCTGTTCGAGAACATGATCCGCCACGTCTTCAAGGAGACGATGGAAGTCGCGCTGCCCGAGAAATTCCCGGTCATGCTGTACTCGGAAGCGATGCGCCGCTTCGGCTCCGACAAGCCGGATCTGCGCGTGAAGCTCGAATTCGCCGACCTGACGGATGCCGTGAAGGACGTCGACTTCAAGGTGTTCAGCATGCCGGCCAACTCGAAGGACGGCCGCGTCGCGGCGCTGCGCGTGCCGAAGGGCGGCGAGTTGTCGCGCGGCGACATCGACGGCTACACGGAATTCGTGCGCATCTACGGTGCGAAGGGGCTCGCGTGGATCAAGGTCAACGACAAGACCAAGGGCCGCGACGGCCTGCAAAGCCCGATCGTCAAGAATCTGCATGACGCGGCGCTCGCGGCGATCATGGAGCGCACGGCGGCGGAAGACGGCGACATCATCTTCTTCGCGGCGGATCGCGCGAAGGTCGTGAATGACAGCCTCGGCGCGCTGCGTCTCAAGATCGGTCATTCGGAATTCGGCAAGGCGAACGGCCTGCTGGAAACCGGCTGGAAGCCGCTCTGGGTCATCGACTTCCCGATGTTCGAGTACGACGAGGAAGAGAACCGCTACGTGGCCGCGCATCACCCGTTCACGAGCCCGAAGGACGAGCACCTCGAGTATCTGGAAACGGACCCGGGCCGCTGCCTTGCGAAGGCGTACGACATGGTGCTGAACGGCTGGGAAATCGGCGGCGGTTCCGTGCGTATCTTCCAGGAAGACGTGCAGAGCAAGGTGTTCCGCGCGCTGAAGATCGGCGCTGAAGAAGCCCGCCTGAAGTTTGGCTTTTTGCTCGACGCGCTGCAGTACGGCGCGCCGCCGCATGGCGGCATCGCGTTCGGTCTGGACCGCATCGTCACGCTGATGTCCGGCGCCGATTCGATCCGCGACACGATCGCGTTCCCGAAGACGCAGCGCGCGCAGGATCTGCTCACGCAGGCCCCGAGCGAAGTGGACGAGCGCCAGTTGCGCGAGTTGCACATCCGTCTGCGTCAGCCGGAGCAGAAAGCGCAATAAGCAGCTTTCGTTGTCGATGTGATGAAAAAGGCGCCGGGTGCGCCTTTTTCGTTTTTTGCGTTACAGTCTTTGGGCATAAACAGATAAAGAAACGCGCGTTCAAAAGCTCATGCAGAAGCCGCCCAAAATTCCCGAATCCGTCCTCGTCGTCATTCATACGCCCGAGCTCGACGTGCTCATCATCGAACGCGCGGATCACAAGGGCTTCTGGCAATCGGTGACGGGCTCGAAGGATCACATCGACGAGCCGCTCATCGAGACCGCCGCGCGCGAGGTGCAGGAAGAGACGGGCATCGTGATAGGCAGCGCGCTCGTGCCCGAGAACGCGCTGCTCGACTGGCATCACAGCATTCAGTACGAGATTTATCCGCAATGGCGGCATCGCTACGCGGAAGGGATCATGCGCAACACTGAGCATCAGTTCAGCCTGCTCGTGCCACATTGTCTCGAAGTGACGCTCGCGCCGCGCGAACACACCGCGCATCTCTGGCTGCCGTTTCGCGAGGCCGCCGACCGATGCTTCTCGTGGTCGAACCGGGAAGCGATCCTGCAATTGCCCGAGCGCCTCGCGGCGCATAACCGATGATCGGACTGCGTCCCCGGCGCAGTTTCAAGCGGCTGCGCCAGGCGCTGTTCTCCGGCCGCCGGCCGCCGCGCTTATGCTTCACGACGGGCAATCACGTCAGGCTCTTCAAAGGTGGCGTGCAGTTCTTTCCGGCGTTGATCGAGCGGATCGACAACGCGCGCAAATCGGTGTCGCTCGAAACCTACATCTTCGCCAACGACGACATCGGTCGCGCCGTCTCCGATGCGCTCGTGCGCGCCGCCGAGCGCGGCGTCACGGTGCGCGTGATCACGGATGGCATCGGCACGGAAAGCAATCTGCCGATGTTCGAGCTCTGGAAGGCGCGCGGCGTCGAGCATCGCATCTATAACCCGCATCTGCTGTTCGGTCCGCAAGGCTGGTCGCGCACGCATCGCAAGCTCGCGCTGATCGACGAGACCTTTGCGTTTTGCGGCGGCATCAATATCGTCGACGACTACGACCAGAACGGCACGCGTCTGGAGCGTCCGCGCTGGGATTTCGCGATGGAGGCGCAAGGCCCCGTCGTCAAGGACGTGCGCGAAGCGTTCGATCTCCAATGGCAGCGCATCCGGCTCGGCGTGAAGCCGCGTCAGCCGTCGCAGCCGGGTTGTGAAACGCAAGAGAGCGATCGCGCGCCCGGCCGATGGAACGCCCGTCGCGCCATGCTGGCACGCCGGCGCGCGCGTCTCGGCGAGATTCACGCGGTCGATCGCCCGTGCGTCGCGTTCGTCGCGCGCGACAATCTGCTCAACCGGCGCGCGATCGAAAAGGCGTATCTGCGGGCGATCGCGAACGCCGAGAGCGAAGTCCTGCTGGCGAATCCTTACTTCATGCCGGGTCGCAAGCTGCGGCGCGCGCTTGTCAACGCGGCGGAGCGCGGCGTGCGCGTGTCCCTCGTCATCGGTCGTAAAGAGTTCGTCGCGCTCGATTACGCGACGCCGTTTCTCTACGGCAATCTGCTCAAGCATGGCGTGAGGATCGCCGAGTATGAGAAGACGATGCTTCACGGCAAGGTCGCGGTAGTGGACGCGGACTGGGCGACCATCGGCTCATCCAATCTCGATGCGCTGTCGCTCGTGCTCAACAACGAGGCCAACATGGTGCTCGTCAATCATTCCGAGATCGCGGGGTTGCACGACGCCATTCTTCAGGCTTTTGACGAAGGCCGCCCCATCGATGAAAAACACTATGCGGCGCGGCCCGTTACGGAGCGCACGCTTAATTGGCTGGCTTATAACACGTACCGGCTGATGATGAAGGTGATCACCATCGGGCAGTACGATTAACCTGCCTTTTAGCAGCGATTGCGCAAAAATACATACCGACAAGCAGCGCTGGAGAAGGCTTCCCACGAATCGGGAAATTCGGGCAGTCACTTACAGGCAGTCCGTACATAAAACGCGACAATGAACCCGGACATTGTTGAGATTTATCCTATAGACAAGGCTTGGCGTTTTAGAAATGCGTGTCTAAAAATCTGCTTGTATCACCAACGTTCGGCCATAATAATAGAACGGCCGTTCGATTTTACGGGTCACATAAGAACGGTAGGGACATCATGCGAAAAGGCGAACAGACGCGGGCCGCGATTCTCGACGCAGCGCTGGAGTTGGCAAGTCGGGACGGGCTGGAAGGGCTGACGATCGGCCTGTTGGCCGAACGGATGCAAATGAGCAAGAGCGGTGTGTTTGCGCATTTCGGGTCGCGCGAGGACTTGCAGGTGGAAGTGGTGCGCGAGTACCACAGGCGCTTCGAAGATGAGGTGTTCTTTCCGAGCCTGCGTGAGGTGCGAGGCCTGCCGCGATTGCGCGCGATGATGAATCGCTGGATGGAGAAACGCATCCAGGAAGTGACCACGGGTTGTATCTATATCAGCGGAGCGGTGGAGTACGACGACCGCGCCGCGAGCGCCGTGCGCGAGCAGCTCGTGCATAGCGTGAGCATGTGGCGCGAGGCGCTGCTGCGCGCGATCCGCCAGTCGAAGGACGAAGGGCATCTGAAGGCGGAAACCGATCCGCATCTGATGTTGTTCGAGCTGTACAGCTTTACGCTCGGCCTGCATCACGACGCGCGCTTCCTGCATCTGCCGGAAGCCGTGCAACTGACGCGGGACGCGCTGGAAAAGACGATTCAGTCGTATCAGACGTCGAGTGCGGGCGCGAATGGAAGCGTTGCGCAGCCGACTCCGATCCCGGCCACGAATCTGACATCGCAACAGACCGACAGCCGTTAGCGGCGCCGTTCGAATCGACAAAGGGTTCGGCGGCGCGCAACCAGACGCTTGAAGAAACTGGAGAGACTCATGGGACAGTACGCCGCCCCCCTTCGCGACATGCAGTTCGTGCTGCACGAAGTGCTGAACGTGGAAGCCGAATTGAAGAGCATGCCGAAGCATGCCGACCTTGACGCCGACACCATCAATCAGGTGCTCGAGGAAGCCGGGAAGTTCTGCTCCGAAGTCGTGTTCCCGCTCAATCAGAGCGGCGACCGCGAAGGCTGCACTTACGAGGGCGATGGCGTCGTGAAGACGCCTGCCGGCTTCAAGGAAGCTTATCGGCAGTACATCGATGCAGGCTGGCCCGCGCTCGGATGCGATCCCGAGTACGGCGGCCAGGGCTTGCCCGCGTTCGTGAACAACGCGCTCTACGAAATGCTCAACTCGGCGAATCAGGCCTGGACGATGTATCCGGGCCTGTCGCACGGCGCCTACGAATGCCTGCATGCGCACGGCACGCCGGAGCAGAAGTCGACGTATCTCTCGAAGCTCGTCTCGGGCGAGTGGACCGGCACGATGTGCCTCACGGAACCGCATTGCGGAACGGACCTCGGCATTCTGCGCACGAAGGCCGAGCCGAATCCCGACGGCTCGTACGCGCTCACCGGCACGAAGATCTTCATTTCGAGCGGCGAGCACGACATGGCCGAGAACATCGTTCATCTGGTGCTCGCGCGTCTGCCCGGCGCGCCGATGGGCACCAAGGGCATCTCGCTTTTCATCGTGCCGAAGTTCGTACCGGACGCGAACGGTGCGGTCGGTGCGCGCAACGACATCAAGTGCGGCTCGATCGAGCACAAGATGGGCATTCATGGCAACGCGACCTGCGTGATGAACCTCGACGGCGCGAAGGGCTGGCTCGTCGGCGAGTCGAACAAGGGCTTGAACGCGATGTTCGTGATGATGAACGCAGCGCGTCTGGGCGTCGGCATGCAGGGTCTCGGGCTGACTGAAGTCGCGTATCAGAACTCGCTCGTGTACGCGAAAGAGCGTCTGCAGATGCGCTCGCTGACCGGCCCGAAGGCGCCGGAGAAGGCCGCCGATCCGATCATCGTGCATCCGGATGTGCGTCGCATGCTGCTCACGCAGAAGGCCTATGCCGAGGCAGGCCGCGCGTTCACGTACTGGGCGGCGTTGAATATCGACAAGGAACTGTCGCATGCGGATGAAGCCGTGCGCGCCGAAGCCGCCGATTTTGTCGCGCTGCTGACGCCGGTCATCAAGGCTTTCCTGACCGATAACGCGTTCGAAGGCACGAACATGGCGATGCAGATCTACGGCGGACATGGCTTCATCTCCGAATGGGGCATGGAGCAATACGTCCGCGATGCGCGCATCAACATGATCTACGAGGGCACGAATTCCATTCAGGCGCTGGACCTGCTGGGCCGCAAGATTCTCGGCGACATGGGCGCGAAGCTGAAGCGCTTCGGCAAGCTGGTTGCGGACTTCGTCGAGCAGGAAGGCGTGAAGCCGGAGATGCAGGAGTTCATCAATCCGCTCGCGGATATCGGCGAGAAGGTGCAGAAGCTCACGATGGAGATCGGCATGAAGGCCATGCAGAATCCCGATGAGGTCGGGGCTGCTGCTGTGCCCTATCTGCGCACTGTCGGGCATCTCGTGTTTTCTTATTTCTGGGCGCGGATGGCGAGGGTTGCGCTCGATCGTGCCTCGGGCGGTGATGCTTTCTATAAGGCCAAGCTGGCCACCGCGCGGTTCTATTTCGCCAAGCTGCTGCCTGAGACCGCTTCTACGATTCGCGCTGCTCGGGCCGGTGCCAAGCCTATGATGGATTACGACGAAGCGTTGTTTTGATGTTTTTGCTTTCGCTTCTGCTTTCGCTTTCGGGTGATTGCACGAAGGCGGAAGCGAACCCGAGCGAAAGCGAAAGCGAACAAAAAAGCGAAAGCCGCAGCAAGACGAAACCCCAAACATTCACGAACCCCGGAGTGACCCCACCGTGAACGTCAAAAAAGTCGCCGTGCTCGGCGCGGGCGTGATGGGCGCGCAGATCGCCGCCCATCTGATCAACGCCCGCGTCCCGGTCATGCTCTTCGACCTTCCGGCCAAGGAAGGCCCGAAGAACGCCATTGCGCTGAAGGCCATCGAGAATCTGAAGAAGCTGTCGCCCGCCCCGTTCGGCGTGAAAGACGACGCTCAGTACATCGAGCCCGCGAACTACGACGACGACATCGAGAAACTGAAAGAATGCGATCTCGTGATCGAAGCCATCGCCGAGCGCATGGACTGGAAGCACGATCTCTACAAGAAGGTCGCACCGCACATCGCGCCGCACGCGATCTTCGCGAGCAACACGTCGGGCCTGTCGATCACGGAGCTGTCGAACGGCTTCTCCGATGAACTCAAATCGCGCTTCTGCGGCGTGCACTTCTTCAATCCGCCGCGCTACATGCATCTGGTCGAGCTGATCCCGACCGCATCCACGAAGCCCGAGATCCTCGATCAACTCGAAACGTTCCTGACGAGCGTGATCGGCAAGGGCGTCGTGCGCGCAAAAGACACGCCGAACTTCATCGCGAATCGCGTCGGTGTGTTCTCGATTCTCGCGGTCATCGCCGAAGCCGAAAAGTTCGGCCTGCGCTTCGACGAAGTCGACGATCTCACCGGCTCGCGCCTCGGCCGCGCGAAGTCCGCGACGTTCCGCACAGCCGATGTCGTCGGTCTCGACACGATGGCGCACGTCATCAAGACGATGCAGGACAACCTGCCCGACGATCCGTTCTTCGCCGTCTACAAGACGCCGCCCGTGCTCGACGCGCTCGTCAAGAACGGCGCGCTCGGCCAGAAGACGGGCGCGGGTTTTTATCGCAAGGAAGGCAAGGCGATCAAGGTTCTCGATCCGAAGACGGCTTCTTATGTCGATGGCGGGGCGAAAGCCGACGAACTCATCGGCCGCATTCTGAAGCGTCCGCCAGCCGAGCGTTTCAAGCTCTTGCGCGAAACCGACAACAAGCAGGCGCAGTTCCTCTGGGCGATCTTCCGCGACGTGTTCCACTACATCGCGGTCCATCTGGAATCGATCGCGGACAACGCGCGCGACGTCGATCTCGCGATCCGCTGGGGCTTCGGCTGGAACCAGGGACCGTTCGAAAGCTGGCAAGCCGCGGGCTGGCAGCAGATCGCGAAGTGGGTCCAGGAAGACATCGATGCAGGCAAGGCGCTCTCGAACGCGCCGCTGCCCGCGTGGGTGCTCGATGGTCCCGTCGCCGAGAAGAACGGCGTGCACACGGACGAAGGTTCGTGGTCGCCCGCCGCGCGCCGTTTCGAGCCGCGCTCGACGCTGCCCGTGTACGAGAAGCAGGTGTTCCGCGCGCCGCTCGTCGGTGAGACGGGCGCCGATCCGAAGACCTACGGCAAGACGCTCTTCGAAACCGAAAACGTGCGCGCGTGGCTCGACGACGATCAAAGCGATGTCGTGATCGTGTCGTTCAAGTCGAAGATGAACACCATCGGTCCGGGCGTGATCGAGGGCCTCACGCAAGCCATCGAACTCGCGGAGAAGGAATACCGTGGCGTCGTGATCTGGCAGCCGACTTCGCTGCAACTCGGCGCGCCGGGCGGTCCGTTCTCGGCGGGCGCGAATCTCGAAGAAGCGATGCCCGCGTTCATGATGGGCGGCGCGAAGGGCATCGAGCCGTTCGTGAAAAAGTTCCAGCAAGGCATGATGCGCGTGAAATACGCGAACGTGCCGGTCGTGTCGGCGGTTTCGGGCATTGCGCTCGGCGGCGGTTGCGAGCTGCTGCTGCATTCGGCGAAGCGCGTCGCGCATGTCGAGAGTTATATCGGTCTCGTCGAAGTGGGCGTCGGTCTCGTGCCGGCGGGCGGCGGTCTCAAGGAAGCGGCACTGCGCGCGGCGGAAGCGGCGAGCGCCGTCAACGCGACCAGCGATCTGCTCAAGTTCCTGCAGAAGTCCTTCGAAAACGCGGCGATGGCGAAAGTGTCGTCCTCCGCATTCGATGCCCGCGCGATGGGCTATCTGAAGCCGTCCGACACGATCGTCTTCAACGTGCACGAACTGCTCGACATCGCGAAGAAGGAAGCGCGCGCATTGAGCGCATCGGGCTATCGTCCGCCGTTGCGCGCGAAGCAGGTGCCGGTCGCGGGCCGCTCGGCGATCTCGACGATCAAGGCGTCGCTCGTCAACATGCGCGACGGCCGCTTCATCAGCGATCACGACTATCTGATCGCGAGCCGTATCGCCGAAGCCGTGTGCGGCGGCGATGTCGAAGCGGGCAGTCTCGTCGACGAAGAATGGCTGCTGGCGCTGGAGCGCCGCGCGTTCGTCGAGCTGCTCGGCACGCAAAAGACGCAAGAGCGAATCATGGGCATGTTGCAGACCGGCAAGCCGGTGCGTAACTAAGCGGAGCTGCATAAGATGAGCAAACAACTTCAAGACGCATACATCGTCGCCGCGAGCCGCACGCCGATCGGCAAGGCGCCGCGCGGCGTGTTCAGGAACACGCGCCCGGACGAGCTGCTCGTCCACGCGATCAGGTCGGCCGTCGCGCAGGTGCCGGGGCTCGATACGAACGTGATCGAGGACGCGATCGTCGGCTGCGCGATTCCCGAGGCCGAGCAAGGACTGAACGTTGCGCGCATGGGCGCGTTGCTCGCGGGCTTGCCGAATACCGTCGGCGGCGTCACGGTGAACCGCTTCTGCGCGTCGGGCCTGACGGCGCTCGCGATGGCGGCGGACCGCATCCGCGTCGGCGAAGCCGATGCGATGATCGCCGGCGGCTGCGAGTCGATGAGCATGGTGCCGATGATGGGCAACAAGCCTTCGCTGTCGCCGCATATCTTCGATCGCAACGAAGATGTCGGCATCGCGTACGGCATGGGGCTGACGGCGGAGCGCGTCGCGGAACGCTGGAAGGTGAGCCGCGAGGCGCAGGACGCGTTCGCCGCGGAGTCGCATCGCAAGGCGTTGGCCGCGCAGCAAGCGGGCGAATTCGCCGATGAAATCGCCGCATACACGTTGAACGAGCGCTTCCCCGATCTCGCATCGGGCGAAGTTCGCGTGAACGCGCGCGAGATCGCGCTCGACGAAGGTCCGCGCGCGGATACGTCGGTCGAAGGTCTCGCGAAGCTGCGTCCCGTGTTCGCGAACAAAGGCTCGGTGACGGCGGGCAACAGCTCGCAGACGTCGGACGGCGCCGGCGCGCTGATCGTCGTGTCGGAAAAGATCCTGAAGCAGTTCAACCTCACGCCGCTCGCGCGCTTCGTGAGCTTCGCGGTGCGCGGCGTGCCGCCCGAGATTATGGGCATCGGGCCGAAGGAAGCGATTCCGGCCGCGTTGAATGCGGCGGGCCTGAAGCAGGACGATCTCGACTGGATCGAGCTGAACGAAGCGTTCGCGGCGCAGGCGCTCGCGGTGATCGGCGATCTCGGACTCGATACGTCCAAGGTCAATCCGCTCGGCGGCGCGATCGCGCTCGGCCATCCGCTCGGCGCGACGGGCGCGATCCGCGCGTCGACGGTCGTGCACGGCCTGCGTCGCCGCAACCTGAAGTACGGCATGGTGACGATGTGCGTCGGCACCGGCATGGGCGCGGCGGGCATCATCGAGCGGCTTTGACGCAAACGGTCCGCGAGTGCCGAAAGCTCGCGGACCGACACGAAGGAGACAGCGGATGGAGATTCAGATCGAACGCGCGGACGGCGTGCTGAGCATCGTGCTCAATCGTCCGGAAAAGAAGAACGCGATCACCGCGGCGATGTATCAGGAAATGGCCGACGGCCTCTACGAAGCCGAGATGGACCCGACCGTGCGCGCGGTGCTGATCCGCGCGAACGGCACGACGTTCTCCGCCGGCAACGACCTCGATGACTTCCTGAACGATCCGCCGAAGGGACTCGACGCGCCCGTCTTCCAGTTCCTGCGGCGCATCGCCGGTTTTCCGAAGCCGATCGTCGCGGCGGTCGCGGGCACGGCGGTCGGCATCGGCACGACGATGCTCCTGCATTGCGACATCGTCTACGCGAGCCCGAACGCGAAGTTCTCGCTGCCGTTTTCGCAACTGGGGCTGTGTCCGGAAGCGGCGTCGAGCCTGCTGCTGCCGCGCACGGCGGGTTATCAGCGCGCGGCGGAAAAGCTCTTGCTGGGCGAAGCGTTCGACGTGAACGAAGCGATCGGCATGGGCTTCCTCAACGGCGCGATCGATGCCGCCGAACTCGACGCCTACGCGTTCGACAAGGCGAAGCGGCTCGCGCTCCTGCCGGCGTCGTCGCTGCGCGTGACCAAGTCGCTGATGAAAGGCGCGCACGCGCACGAAGTGACCGCGCGCATGGAAGACGAAGCCGCGCATTTCTCGCGGATGCTCGTCGCGCCCGAAGCGCGCGAGGCGTTTCAGGCGTTCTTCGAGAAGCGCAAGCCGGACTTCAGCAAGTTCGAATAGCTCGGATAGTTCGAATAGCGCGCTTCACTCGACATCGTATTCGACGAAGCTGTTCTCGCGCGCGAAGCTGACGAGCCGCAGGCCCGCCTGCTTCGCGATCGAAATGGCGAGCGAGGTCGGCGCGGAAATCGTCGCGATCATCGGCACGCCGACGCGCGCCGATTTGCGCACGAGTTCATAGCTCGCGCGGCTCGACAGGTACACGAAACCTTGCGTCGTGTCCTCGCGGCGCAGGATCAACTGGCCGATGAGCTTGTCGAGCGCGTTATGCCGCCCGACGTCCTCGAAGGCGTAGCGCACCGCGCCGTTTTCGTCGCACCACGCGGCGGCGTGCAGACCGCCCGTCAGCTTCGTCAATTGCTGATGCGCGGGCAATTCGCGCGCGGCGCGTTCGATCGCATCGGACGCGAGACGATTCAGAAAGCCGGTGTCCGGCACGCGTTCCGGCTGAAGATCGAGCAAGTCGATGCTTTCGATGCCGCACACGCCGCATCCGGTGCGCCCGGCGAGCGCGCGCCGCTTGTCCTTCAGCGACGCGAAAGCCTGCTGCACGACCTGCAGATGTACTTCCGCATGCGGCAACGCGACGCCGTCATCCCGCAAATAAACCTCGATATCGTGGATATCGCTGCCGCGCTCAACTATGCCTTCCGTCATCGAAAAGCCCACTGCGAACGCTTCGAGATCGCGTGGCGTGCACATCATCACCGCGTGCGAAATGCCGTTGAAAACCAGCGCGACGGGCCATTCCTGACCGACGTTGTCAGCGGCGATCGCAACTTCGTTCCTGCGATGCCTGCGCACCTGGCGCTCGACGAAGCCGGGTTGGTCGTCGGTTTCGAGTTGTTCCACTTCAATGCTCCTGACCGCTCACTTCGAGTAAAGTCGGGTATGTGACTTGCTGCCAAAAGTTGCTGTCCGCACGCATCGCGACGCGAACAGCGGCTAGATTGCAATGGTTCCAGCCAGATCCAAGGCCCTACAATAACTTAAGCGGGCATCGCGCGCCGCGCCGCCCGCTTCAATCCAACGAGGCTTCGCTATGGGACTTTACGACGCCGCGCGTCTCTTCGGATTCGAAGTCGAATCCTCTGACAATCTGCGCTTCATTCCGCTTGCCGTGCGCTTCAATCTCGACCGCTTCGGCATGCGCATCTCGCTTGACCAATGGCAGCAGCTTCCTTACGAAGATCGCGCGTTGCTGGCGCGCTTTCCGATCGAAGAGGAGGCCGAGCTCGAGAAGAACTTCGACCTCGCGCTTGAAGAGATGCTGAAGACGCACGCCAATGCCGCGCCCGAAAAGATCGAACGCGACCCCGATCCGGTGTGGATGCACGCCGATGCCGTGCCGGAAACCGTGATCCGTCAAAGCAGCCTCTCCGGGATCAGCGCGCCGAGTCTCGATCGCTGGGGCCAACTCGATCGTTTCCAGCGTTACGCGCTCGCGAAACTCTCGCGCAACACGGACAAGGTCAATCACGATTTCCTGCCCGCGATGAAAGAGTTCGGTCTCACGGAGTGAGCACGCGGCTCGCAAACGTTAAGCAGCCGCTTTAATCAGATTATTTGCGCGTGAGCCCTAAATGTCGGGCGAGAGGCGCCGTTAATGGACGTTATCCATTAATCGGGCGTGGAGCCGTTCGCCACGCCGCGCATTGCGTTCGATGTGCGCGCATCAAAGGGATTAGCCCGCTCTTCATGACTCGATTCCTCTCCAGAGGTTTGCTCGTCAACATTGCCGTCGTGCTGGCCGCGCTCGGCGCCAACGCGTTCGTCGCCTGCGAGCGGATCGGCGGTCTGCGTGAAAGCGACGCGCGCACCTTGCGCTCGATGAGCCTGCTGCGCGACCTCGCGAACTATCGCAGCACGCTCGGCGAATCGCTGACGCAACTGAGCCGCTTCGAAGCGACCGGCATCGCGGAAACCGCAGCGGGCCATCAGGAACGCGTGGCGCATCTCGACGCGCTCGAAAGCGGCCTGCGCGCGCAGTTCGAAATGGAGCCCGGCATGATGGGCGCATTCGATGCGCTCGCCGCCCGCGCCGCCGTCATGCGGCACGACGCCGACGTCGCCTTCGAGCGCGCGAGGAAGGCGAGCCCCGACGCGTCCCGTGCATGGGCCGATGCGGCGTTCGTTACGCTCGGCGAGGATCAGCAAGGCGTCGACGACGAGCTCGCGGCGGTGCGCTCGCGCATCGACAACGCGACGATCGGCGCGCTCGATCAGTCCGCGCGGGCGTCGAGCGGCGCCATGCTGCTGCTCGTCTTCACGATGCTCGCGGGCAGCGCCGTGCTGATCTGGCTCTTCGCGAGCCGCGAGCGGCAATCGCGCGAGAAGCTCGGCGCGGCGCGCGCGCGACAGCGCAGCAACGAGCGCTTTCGCGGCATGTTCGAGGCGCATCCGGTGCCGATGTGGATCGTCGATAGCGAGACGATGCGCTTCGTTGCCGTGAATCAGGCCGCGATCGAACACTTCGGCTTCAACGAGCCGGAGTTCATGAACATGACGCTGCGCGATCTGCATCATGCGGACGACTTCGACAGCTTCGCCGCGCGTCTTGCGCGCAGCGGCGGCGAAGGCGGCGAGCGGGGCGAGCGCGCTCAGTCGGGACGAGGTTCGGCGGGCGTCTGGCGCTATCGCTGCAAGGACGGATCGATCGTGGGCGCGGACGTGTCGCATCACTCGCTCATCTACTCGAGCCGGCCGGGCATCTTCATGCTGGCGAACGACGTGACCGACCGCATCAACGCGGAAGCCGAAGCGCGCCGCTCGAACGAGATGCTCGAAGCGGTCATCGACAACATTCCGCAGCGCGTGTTCTGGAAGGACCGCGAACTGCGCTATCTCGGCTGCAACAATGCGTTCGCGCGCGATGCGGGTCTCGCGTACAACGAGCAGGTCATCGGCAAGACGGATTTCGACTTGCCGTGGAGCGCGCTCGCGGATCTGGTGCGCGCGGACGACGAAGAGGTCATCGTCACGACCGTGCCGAAGATGCATCATGAGCGCGACATCGTGATGGGCGACCAGTTGCGCACCGTCGTTTCGAGCAAGCTGCCGTTGCTCGACGGCGAAGGGCAGACCATCGGCGTGCTCGGTTCGTATCACGACGTCACCGATCACAAGCGCGCCGAACTCGCGCTGCGTCTGCAAAGCCGCGCGCTGGACGCGAGCGTGAACGCGATTCTGATCACCGGCGTCGTCGATGGCGCGAACGTGATCGAGTATGCGAATCCGGCGTTCAAGCGCATCACGGGTTATGACCCGAGCGAGGTCATCGGCCAGGATTGCCGCTTTTTGCACGGCCCGGACGGAGATCAGGAAGGGCTCACGTCGATCCGCCGCGCGCTCGACGCGAACATGGAAGCGAGCGTCGTCGTGCGCAACTATCGCAAGGACGGCGCGCTCTTCTGGAACCAGCTCTTCGTCGCGCCGGTGCCGAACGCGCAGGGCATGACCACGCATCACATCGGCATCATCAACGACGTGACCGATCTGATGCGCTATCAGGAAGAGCTCGAATATCAGGCGAATTACGACACGCTCACGCGCCTGCCGAATCGCAATCTGCTGAAAGATCGCCTGCAGCACGCGATAGAAACGGCGCGGCGGCGCGATGCGAAGATCGCGGTCGTGTTCATGGATCTCGACGGCTTCAAGAACGTCAACGACAGTCTCGGCCACAGCGTCGGCGACCGTCTGCTTGCGGTGATCGCGGAGCGGCTCGCGCGCTCGGCGCGTACGAGCGATACGGTCGCGCGTCACGGCGGCGACGAGTTCGTCGTCGTGCTGCCGGACATCACCGACGAAGCCGGTCTCATCGTGTGGATGGAGCGCACGCGCGCGGCGATCTCCGAACCGGTGTGGATCGACGACACCGAGCTGTATGTCGGCTGCAGCATGGGCGCGAGTCTTTATCCGCAAGACGGCGACGACGCCGAAACCGTGATGAAGAAGGCCGACCTCGCGATGTATCGCGCGAAGGACATGGGCCGCAACAACTATCAGTTTTATCAGCCGGAGATGAACGCGAGCGTCGGCGCGCGCATGAATCTCGAACGGCGCTTGCGGCGCGCGCTGCGCGACGGCGAATTCCTGCTGCACTATCAGCCGCAGGTCGACATGTCGACGCGTCAGATCGTCGGCATCGAAGCGCTCGTGCGCTGGCGCGACCCCGAGCAAGGGCTCGTGTCGCCGGCGTCGTTCATTCCGGTGGCGGAGGAGAGCGGGCTGATCGGACCGCTTTCCGAATGGGTGCTGCGCGAAGCGTGCCGGCAGAACAAGGCGTGGCAGGATGCGGGGCTGCCGCCGGCGCGCGTGTCGGTGAACTTGTCGGCGCGGCATTTCCAGCAGCGCGACATCGCCCGGCTCGTGACTTCGGTGCTCGAAGAGACGGGCCTTGCGCCGCGCTATCTCGAACTCGAACTCACCGAAAGCGCGATCATGCGCAACGCCGAGGAAGCGATCACGATGCTCTCGGAGCTATCGGCGCTCGGCATCGGTATTGCAATCGACGACTTCGGCACCGGCTATTCGAGCCTGTCGTATCTCAAGCGCTTTCCGGTGCATCGGCTGAAGATCGATCGCTCGTTCGTCGCGGATATCGGCTCGTCGGGCGACGATGAAACCATCACGTCGGCGATCATCGCGCTCGCGCATTCGCTCGAGATGCAGGTGATCGCGGAGGGCGTCGAAACGCACGCGCAGCACGATTTCCTGCGCGAGCGCGATTGCGACGAAATGCAGGGCTACCTTTTCTCGCGCCCGATGCCGCACGAGGCGATTCCGGGCCTTTTGCAGCAGGGCGTGCTGCCCCACTGATCGATTCTTATCAGTCCAGCGACGGCAGCACGCGCGGGCGGCGATCGCGGTCAGTCGCGACGTAGGTGAGCGTCGCTTCCGTCACCTTGACGACTTCTTCGGCGAGGCTCATGCGCTGCGCCCAGACTTCGACCGACACCGTGATGGACGTGTTGCCCGTCTTGACGATGTCGGCGTAAAAGCTCAGCAGATCGCCGACGAAAACCGGGTGCTTGAACAGGAACGAATTCACGGCGACGGTCGCGACGCGGCCGTTCGCGCGGCGGCTCGCCGGAATGGAGCCGGCGATATCGACCTGCGCCATGATCCATCCGCCGAAGACGTCGCCGTGGACGTTGGCGTCGGCGGGCTGCGGCACGACGCGCAGCGCGACGTGTTTCTCAGGAAGATTGGGATGGTCGGTCATGGGAGGCGTTCCGGTTTGCAAGGCGGCGCGAAGGCTGGCGCGCGTGAGCGGCCTCTTGAACCTTCTGCGACAATGCCTATTTATGAATGAGCCCGATTGCGCGCGACGTCGCGCCAGGGCTTGCAGCAAATTGTACGGGAAAGCATCCAGACGAAGTTGCGCCCGTTTCGACGATAAAAACCTTCCCCACGCCGCGCCCGACTCCATTCGCGCGACGCGCTCGAACGATACGAACTCATGCGCCGCTTCCCGAACGCAGAGCCCGGGCCCGCGCAGCAAGGCCCGCGCAACGACTGGCAGACGATCCGCTCGCTGCTGCCTTATCTCACGACGTACAAATGGCGCGTCGCGTTCGCGCTGACGTGCCTCATCGGCGCGAAGGTCGCGAACCTCGGCGTGCCGATCGTGATGAAGCGCATCGTCGACGGCCTCGCTTCCGTGCAGCATCTCACCGCGCTCGGACGCGCGAACGATTCGCCGGGCATCGTGCTGATCGGCGGAATCGGGCTGCTCGTCGTCGCGTATGCGGCCGCGCGGCTTTCTACGTCGCTCTTCACCGAGTTGCGCGAACTGCTCTTCGCCAAGGTCACGGAAAGCGCCGTGCGGCAACTCGCGCTGCAAGTGTTCCGGCATCTGCATTCGCTGTCGCTGCGCTTTCATCTGGAGCGACAGACGGGCGGCATGTCGCGCGATATCGAACGCGGCACGCGCGGCATCCAGCAGCTCGTTTCGTATTCGCTCTACAGCATTCTGCCGACGCTCGTCGAGGTCGGACTCGTGCTCGCGTTCTTCGTGACGAAGTACGAGGCGTATTACGCGATCGTCACGTTCATCGCGCTCGTCACGTATATCGTGTTCACGGTGAAGGTGACGGAGTGGCGCACGCACTTTCGCCGCACGATGAACGATCTCGATTCGAAAGCGAATTCGCGCGCGATCGATTCGCTGCTCAACTACGAGACCGTGAAATACTTCGGCAACGAAGAGTGGGAAACGGGCCGTTACGATGAAAATCTTCAGCGCTATCGCGCGGCCGCGATCAAGTCGCAGCGCTCGCTGTCGATGCTGAACTTCGGGCAGCAGACGATCATCGGCGTGGGGCTCGTTTTCATCCTCTGGCGCGCGACGCAGGGCGTGATGGCGGGGCGTCTGACGCTCGGCGATCTCGTGCTCATCAACACCTTCATGTTGCAGTTGTACATTCCGCTGAATTTTCTCGGCGTCGTGTATCGCGAACTGAAGCAGGCGCTGACCGACATGGATCGCATGTTCACGCTGCTCGGCGCGGGCCGCGAAGTGCCCGATGCGCCGAACGCGCCCGCGCTTGCCGTGCGCGGCGGCGAAGTGCGCTTCGAGAACGTGAGCTTCGCGTATGAGAAGGCGCGGCCGATCCTGCATGGCGTCGATTTCACGATTCCCGCGGGCACGACGACGGCGGTCGTCGGACACAGCGGCTCGGGCAAATCGACGCTCGGCCGGCTGCTCTTTCGCTTCTACGATCTCGATCGCGCGCAGGGCGGCAGCATTCGCATCGACGGGCAGGACATTCGCGACGTCACACAGGATTCGTTGCGCGCGGCGATCGGCATCGTGCCGCAGGACACCGTGCTCTTCAACGATTCGATCTATTACAACATCGCGTACGGGCGTCCTTCGGCGAGCCGCGACGAAGTGATCGCGGCGGCGCGCGCGGCGCATATTCACGATTTCATCGAGGCGTTGCCAGCGGGCTATGACACGGCCGTCGGCGAGCGTGGATTGAAGCTGTCGGGTGGCGAGAAGCAGCGCGTCGCGATCGCGCGCACGCTGCTCAAGAATCCGCCGATTTTGATCTTCGACGAAGCCACGTCCGCGCTCGATTCGAATTCCGAGCGCGCGATTCAGCACGAACTCGACTCGATCGCGCGCGAGCGGACGACACTCATCATCGCGCATCGGCTATCGACGGTCGTGCATGCGCAGCAGATCATCGTGATGGATCACGGGCGCATCGTCGAGCGCGGCACGCATGCGGAGTTGCTGCGTGCGGGCGGGCTGTTCGCGCAGATGTGGGCGCTTCAGCAACAGCGCGCCGCCAGCTCCGGCGAAGGAGAGGCGGCGCTGGCGACACTGGGCGAATGACGCGCTGTCCTCACTCCATCGCGTGCGCGCCGCCGATGGCGACGCCATCGTGCGATTGCGAAGCCGTCGACGACCAGCGCAGCCACTGACCGCGCAGCGCGAAGAGCGCGCCGAACGCGCACGTTGCGAGCACGCCGAACGTGGCGAAGCCCATTTGATAGCTGCCCGTGCTTTCCTTCGCGATGCCCATGATGACCGGCAGATAGAACCCGCCGATACCGCCCGCTGCGCCGACGATTCCCGACAGCAATCCCGTCTTGCCCTTCCAGCGATGCGGGACGAGCTGGAACGTCGAGCCGTTGCCCAGGCCGAACGCGATATACAGGCAGATGAGAATCGCGAGACCGCCCGCGACCGGCGGCATCCAGATCGCGAACGCGAAGTCGCCGATGGCGATGGCCGCGAGCAGCACGAGCAGCGCACGCACGCCGGTCACGCGATCGGCGACATAACCGCCGAACGGACGCACGATCGCGCCGAGAAACGCGAGCAGCGACATGAAGAGGCCGGCTTCGAGCTTCGGCATCTGATAAAGCGAGGTAAGCAGCAGCGTCACATACGACGACATGCCGACGAAACCGCCGAACGTGATGCTGTAAATGAGCATGATGACCCACGTATCGCGCTCGCCGAGCACCGACCGATAATGCCGCGGCAGCACCGCGATCGCAATGAGCGCGCCGATCACCGGCAAGAGCAGCACGCCCGCCTTGCCGCCGCCGAACACGCCCGCGTTGACCGCGAGCACCAGCACGATCAGGCTCACGAGCGTCACCGCGAAGCTCGACAGCGCGCGCATCGTGCTGCCGGTTTTCACGCCGGCGTCGGACGCCCATGCGAAGAGCGCGACGCCCGTAATCGCGAGCAGCGGCAGCGCGGCGGCGGTCGACATCTGCCAGCCGAAGGCATCGGCGAGATGCGGGAACAGGAAGCCGTCGAGCACCGCGCCGATGTTGCCTGCCGCGGCGAGTCCGAGCACGAGGCCCTGCACCTTCGGCGGATAGTTGCTGCCAGCCATCGGCAACGCGACGGCGAAGCTCGCGCCGCCCATGCCGAGGAACACGCCGAGCACAAGCAACACCGCATACGACGGCACGCCGGGCATGAGCGGCAGCACGATCGACGGAATCGACGAGAGCAGGACGCCCATCAGCGCGACGCGCCGTCCATCGGTCGATTGATAGAGGTTGCCGAGCGTCACGCGCAGAATGGCGGCGGCCAGCACCGGCACCGCGACGAGAAAGCCTTGCTGCGCGGCGGACATCGTCACGTCGCGTCCGATGAACGGCGCGAGCGGCCCATACAGTACCCAGACGGTAAAGCCCGTATCGAAGTAGAGGAAGCAGGCGAGGAGCGAGCGCCAGTTGCCGCTCTTGAGCGATGCGATCAGATTGGACATTGCGGGTTCCGTATATGCGCGTGCTGCCGAATGAGCACGCGACGGCCCCGAAAATTGCAAGCATCATGCCAATGGAATGCATATTTACCGATGCGCCGGGTAGCGCAAGGGTCGGCGAGGGATCAGAGCACGCGTGAGGTTCCGCGTCCCGCAAACCGACAGCACCGCGTCCGTGCGTGACCGCATGCGAATGGTGCGCCGCGCCTTCGCACGGCTCATGCGCCCGCTAGAATGCGTTCTTTGCCAAGGAAGCGCCGCGCGCGCCCGAGAAACGCATGGAACTGAAATGGCTGGAAGACTTCGTGTCGCTCGCGGAGACGCGCAGCTTCAGTCGATCCGCCGAGCTTCGGCACATCACGCAGCCCGCGTTCTCGCGACGCATTCAGGCGCTCGAAGCGTGGCTCGGCACGGAACTCATCGACCGGTCGGTGTATCCGACGCGCCTCACGCAAGCCGGCAACGTGTTCTACGAGCAGGCGCTCGCGATGCTCTCGCAGTTCCACGAAGCGCGCACGCTATTGCGCGGACAAGGCGGCGTGCCGTCGGCGACCATCGAATTCGCCGTGCCGCACACGCTTTCGCTCACGTATTTTCCGCGCTGGCTCGAACACATCGAGGCGCGGCTCGGACGCATCCGCACGCGACTGCGCGCGCTCAATGTGCACGATGCGGTGCTGTCGCTCGTCGAAGGCGGTGTCGATCTCGTGATGGGCTATCACCATCCGAGTCATCCGGTTGCGCTCGATCCCGCGCGCTACGACATGCTCACGCTCGGCGCCGAACCGATCAGCCCGTTTTCCGCCGTGACCAAAGGCGGACGCGCGCGCTTCACGCTGCCCGCGACGGCCGAATCGCCGGTGCCGTATCTGTCGTACACGCCTAATGCGTACCTCGGGCGCATGACGGAAGTCATCATCGCGACCGCGCCGACGCGCCTCTATCTCGACAAGGTCTATGAAACCGACATGGCCGAAGGTCTGAAAGCGATGGCGCTCGCCGGTCATGGCGTCGCGTTCCTGCCGCACAGCGCTGTCGAGGATGCAGTGGAAGAAGGGCGGCTCGTGCGCCTCGATCGCGGCACGCGCGGCACGCCCGCCGGCCAGTTCACGCTGACGATGGAAATCCGCCTTTATCGCGACAAGCTCGCAGCGCAGGGCGAAGAGCCGCGACAGGCATTGATGCGCGCGCTATGGGACGCGGTCGGTGAGGAATTGCTGAAGGCGCAGCCTGAGAAGCCCGCGGCATAAGGCTCGGCGACGTTATGCAAGTTTTGCATGACGGGATAAGGAAACGGCATTGGATTTGGAAACGACGTTTTTCGACAATGAGCGAATTCCTTCACCGCTGGAGCATCAATGTCTGCCTCGAAGCAACCTGTGCAAGCGCCGGACGCAAAACACGCCATCCCGTCGTATCTCCATGCCGATGATCTCGGTCCCTGGGGAAACTATCTGCAACAGGTCGATCGCGTTGCCCCGTATCTCGGTTCTCTCTCCCGCTGGCTCGAAACCCTCAAGCGCCCGAAGCGCATTCTCGTCGTCGATTGCCCGATCGAGCTGGATAACGGCACCGTCGCGCATTTCGAGGGTTATCGCGTGCAGCACAACACGTCGCGCGGTCCCGGCAAGGGTGGCGTGCGTTACCACCAGGACGTGACGCTCTCCGAAGTGATGGCGCTGTCCGCGTGGATGTCGGTGAAGAACGCGGCGGTAAACGTGCCGTACGGCGGCGCGAAGGGCGGCATTCGTGTCGATCCGCGCACGCTGTCGCGTGGCGAACTGGAACGCGTGACGCGTCGCTATACGAGCGAGATCGGCATCATCATCGGGCCGAACACGGACATTCCCGCGCCGGACGTGAACACGAACGAGCAGATCATGGCGTGGATGATGGACACCTACTCCATGAACCAGGGCCAGACGGCAACCGGCGTCGTGACCGGCAAGCCGATTTCGCTCGGCGGTTCGCTCGGCCGCAAGGAAGCGACGGGGCGCGGCGTGTTCGTCGTCGGCACGGAAGCGGCGCGGCGCATCGGCATGGAGATCGAAGGCGCGCGCATCGCGGTGCAGGGCTTCGGCAACGTCGGCGGCATCGCGGCCAAGCTGTTCCAAGAAGCGGGCGCGAAGGTCATCGCCGTGCAGGATCACACGGGAACGATTCATAACTCGAAGGGCATCGATACCGTCGCGCTGCTCGATCACGTCGCGAAGAACGGCGGCGTGGGCGGCTTCGCGGGCGCGGATCCGGTACAGGCGGAAGAATTCTGGATGATCGAAAGCGACATCCTCATTCCGGCCGCGCTGGAAAACCAGATCACCGAGAAGAACGCGTCGAAGATCCGCACGAAGATCGTCGTCGAAGGCGCGAACGGCCCGACCACGACCGCGGCCGACGACATCCTCAACGACAAGGGTATCCTCGTGATCCCGGACGTGATCGCGAATGCGGGCGGCGTGACCGTGTCGTACTTCGAATGGGTGCAGGACTTCTCGAGCTTCTTCTGGACCGAGGACGAGATCAATCAGCGTCTCGAGCGCGTGATGCGCGAAGCGTTCGCGGGCGTGTGGCAGGTCGCGAGCGAGCACAAGGTATCGGTGCGCACGGCGGCGTTCATCGTCGCGTGTACGCGCATTCTGCAGGCGCGCGAGATGCGCGGGCTGTATCCCTGATTCGGTGTCAGGCGGTCGTGCCCTTTAATTGATTGCGGGCGGCATTTCATTCGGAATGCCGCCCGCATTTGCATGAAAGCGACAAGTCGGCCGACTCGCTGCATTCGGTCAAGCATGGTCACAAAAACGCCAGTAATATGCGCGGTCGCACCGGGTTGCACCCTTACGGCGACAGCGTCTCAGAAATAAGACGGTCGTGGGTTAACAATCATTCTTTCAGAATAATTACCCTGCTAAACTTGCCCCGGTTTTTCGCCACAGGAGATCGAACACATGAAGGTTAAAAAGGCTGCGCTGCTCGTCGCCGCGCTCGGGTTTCTCGCCACCGGCGCATACGCTCAAGACGCCGGCACGCTGAAGAAAATCAAGGACACGGGCGTGATCTCGCTGGGGCATCGCGAATCGTCCATTCCGTTTTCCTACTATGACGACAAGCAGCAAGTCGTCGGCTACTCGCATGAGTTCGCGCTGAAGGTCGTGGACGCGGTCAAGCAGAAGCTCGGCATGTCCGACCTGAAGGTGAAGCTCACGCCGATCACTTCGCAGAACCGCATTCCGCTCGTGCAGAACGGCACCGTCGATATCGAGTGCGGCTCGACGACGAACAACGCCGAGCGTCAGCAGCAAGTTTCCTTCTCGAACACGATCTTCGTGATCGGCACGCGCCTCATGACCAAGAAGGATTCGGGCGTGAAGGACTGGGCCGACCTGAAGGGCAAGACCGTCGTGACGACCGCCGGCACCACGTCCGAGCGCCTGCTTCGCAAGATGAATCAGGACAAGAACATGGGCATGAACATCATCAGCGCGAAGGATCACGGCGAGTCGTTCCTGACGCTGTCGACCGGCCGCGCCGTCGCGTTCATGATGGACGATGCGCTGCTCGCGGGCGAGCGCGCGAAGTCGAACAACCCGAACGATTTCGTGATCGTCGGTGCGCCGCAATCGCATGAAGCGTACGGCTGCATGATCCGCAAGAACGATCCGGAGTTCAAGAAGGTCGTCGACGACGCGATCGCCAAGGTCGAAACCTCGGGCGAAGCGGACAAGATCTACAAGAAGTGGTTCGAAAGCCCGATTCCGCCGAAGGGTCTCAACCTCAACTTCCCCGAAAGTGAAGACATGAAGGCTCTCTACAAGAGCCCGAATGACAAGGCAATCGACTAACCGGTTCGGTAATCGAACAGACGAAACGGAAGGAGCTTGCTTCTTCCGTTTCTTTTTGGAGTGAGTCCATGTCTTATCACTGGAACTGGGGCATCCTGCTGAGTCCGGTTTCGACCGGCGAGCCCACCACCTATCTCGGCTGGCTGATTTCCGGCTTCTGGGTGACGATCACCGTGTCGCTCGCGGCCTGGGTGATCGCGCTCGTGGTCGGCTCGTTGTTCGGCATCTTGCGCACGGTCCCGAATCGCACGCTGGCGGGTATCGGCACCGTCTACGTCGCGATCTTCCGCAACATTCCGCTGATCGTGCAGTTCTTCGTCTGGTATCTCGTGATACCGGAATTGCTGCCGCCTTCCATCGGCAACTGGTTCAAGCAACTGCCGCCCACCGCGCAGTTCTTTTCGTCGTCGATCATCTGTCTCGGGCTTTTCACTGGCGCACGCGTGTGCGAGCAGGTGCGCTCGGGCATCAACGCGCTGCCGCGCGGACAGCGCAACGCGGGTCTCGCGATGGGCTTCACGCAATGGCAGACGTATCGCTACGTGCTGATGCCGGTCGCGTACCGCATCATCGTGCCGCCGCTCACGTCCGAGTTCCTCAACGTGTTCAAGAACTCGGCGGTCGCGTCGACCATCGGTCTGCTGGATCTGTCCGCTCAGGCGCGCCAGCTCGTCGATTACACGGCGCAGACGTATGAATCGTTCATCGCGGTGACGATCGCCTACATGCTCATCAACCTCGTCGTGATGCAACTGATGCGCTGGGTCGAGGCGAAGACGCGGTTGCCTGGCTACATCGGAGGCAAATAAATGCATCAGTTCAACTGGAGCGGTGTGCTCGCGTCGTGGCCCACGCTGATGACGGGCGCGAAGATCACGCTGCAGATCACCGTGCTCGCCATCGTGGTCGGCATCATCTGGGGCACGATTCTCGCGCTGTTCCGCCTTTCGGGCGTGAAGCCGCTGCAATGGTTCGCGAGCGCGTACGTCACGCTGTTCCGCTCGATTCCGCTCGTGATGGTGCTGCTGTGGTTCTTCCTGATCGTGCCGCAGCTGTTGCAAAACGTGCTCGGACTGTCGGCCGACATCGACATCCGTCTTGCCTCGGCGATGGTCGCGTTCTCGCTCTTCGAAGCCGCGTACTATTCGGAAATCATCCGCGCCGGCATTCAAGCGGTGCCGCGCGGTCAGGTGAACGCGGCGTTCGCGCTCGGCATGACCTACGGCCAGGCGATGAAGCTCGTCGTGCTGCCGCAGGCCTTCCGCGCGATGGTGCCGCTCTTGCTCACGCAGGCGATCGTCCTGTTTCAGGATACGTCGCTCGTCTACGTCATCAGTCTCGCGGACTTCTTCCGCACGGCGACGAACATCGGGGATCGAGACGGCACGTCCGTCGAAATGGTTCTGTTCGCGGGCGCGTGCTATTTCGTGATTTGCGTGGTGGCGTCGGCGCTCGTCAAAAGTCTTCAGAAAAAGGTCGCAAGATGATCTCTATCAAGAATGTTTCCAAGTGGTACGGGCAGTTCCAGGTGCTCACCGACTGCACGACCGAAGTGAAGAAGGGCGAGGTCGTCGTGGTGTGCGGCCCGTCGGGTTCGGGCAAGTCGACGCTCATCAAGACCGTGAACGGCCTGGAGCCGTTCCAGAAGGGCGAAATCACGATCAACGGCCAGTCGCTGACGGACAGGAAGACGAATCTGTCGAAGCTGCGTTCGAAGGTCGGCATGGTGTTCCAGCACTTCGAGCTGTTTCCGCATCTGACGATCACGCAGAACCTGACGCTCGCGCAGATCAAGGTGCTCGGCCGTTCGAGCGACGAAGCCACGCAGAAGGGCATGAAGCTGCTGGATCGCGTCGGCCTGCGCGCGCATGCGGACAAGTTTCCGGGCCAGTTGTCCGGCGGTCAGCAGCAGCGCGTGGCGATTGCGCGCGCGCTGTCGATGGACCCGATCGCGATGCTCTTCGACGAGCCGACGTCCGCGCTCGATCCGGAGATGATCAACGAAGTGCTCGACGTGATGGTCGAACTCGCGCAGGAAGGCATGACCATGATGTGCGTGACGCACGAAATGGGCTTTGCGAAGAAGGTGGCGAATCGCGTGATCTTCATGGATCGCGGGCTCATCGTCGAGGACGATCAGAAGGAAGCGTTCTTCGCGAATCCGAAGTCGGATCGTGCGAAGGATTTCCTCGCGAAGATCCTGCACTGAGTCTCGGCTCGGCAAAGCAAAACGGCGCTTCCGAAAAGAAGCGCCGTTTTTTATTCGATCCCGAGTTCCGATTCCATCGCCGCTGTCGTCCGTATCTCGTCGATCTTCAGCGCGGATCCGATGCACGCCTTCGCGAGCGGCTCGGCCGCTTTCCTCGCCACTTCCTCCGGCACCGGAATATTCGTCGCGCGGGCGAGATCGCCGCACTGGAACATCGCGAGATCGCCGGGGGCGAAGCGCGTCCAGATTTCGTTGTCGGTGAGCGGCGACGTCGCGATCACGGCGACGCGGTCTTCCGGCGTCGTGTACTTGGCGAAATCGATGGACATGTCGGCATCGATCAGATGCGCGGTCGAGAACGGCCAGCTACGCACCAGGTAGTACAAATGCGTCGAGCAGTGCGAGAAGAGCGCCTGCCCGTTCGACATCAGAAAGTTGAAGACGCCGTATTGCGTGATGTCGCGGGTGAGTTCGGCGAGCGCGTCGAACAGTTCGTCGAGCGGCGGCTGCGAGCACGGAAACGCGCGCCGCAAGCCTTGCAGCAGCGCGCAGAAGGCAAGCTCGCTGTCCGTCGTGCCGACCGGCTGATATACGCCGGTGAGTTCGGGTGCGTGGCCTTTGAGGTCGCCGTTGTGCGCGAAGATCCAGTGCCGGCCCCACAGTTCGCGCATGAACGGATGGCAGTTCTCGAGCAGGATATGCCCCTGCGTCGCCTTGCGGATATGCGCGATCGTGTTCTTCGACTTGATCGGATAGCGCTTCACCATGTCCGCGAGCGGCGAACTGGCGGACGACTGATGATCGATGAAAAGCCGGCACGCCTTGTCCTCGAAAAACGCGATGCCCCAGCCGTCGGCATGATGATCGGTGACGCCGCCGCGCGCCGCGAAGCCGGTGAACGAGAACGTCACGTCGGTCGGTTCGGCGCAGTTCATTCCGAGAAGTTGGCACATGATGCTGAGGCGGTCGGCTTTTGGCCTGTTGTTACAATACGTCCGACAAGCATATCACCGAGACCGAATCGAAAAAAACGCGCAAACGCTCGTCGATGCGCGCGTTGTGGAAATTCCACGGCGATTTTTTCCGGTCCTTGCGTGGACTTGCGCCATTCCAACGTTCCCCGTCATCTCGCCATGTCCGCTACTTCATCCTCGCCCAATTCGCTCACGATCGCGCGTCCCGACGACTGGCATCTGCACGTGCGCGACGGCGCGACGCTCGCGGCCGTCCTGCCGCACACGGCGCGCCAGTTCGGCCGCGCAATCATCATGCCGAATCTGAAGCCGCCCGTGACGACGACGGAAATGGCCGCGGCCTATCGCGAGCGCATTCTGGCGGCGCTTCCGAAGGGCGCGCGCTTCGAGCCGTTGATGACGCTCTATCTCACCGACAACACGCCGCCCGACGAAATCCGCCGCGCGAAGGAAAGCGGCTTCGTGCATGGCGTGAAGCTGTATCCGGCGGGCGCGACGACCAATTCCGACGCAGGCGTGACGGATCTGCTCGGCAAATGCGCGAAAACGCTCGAAGCGATGCAGGAAGTCGGCATGCCCTTGCTGACTCACGGCGAAGTGACCGATAGCGACATCGACGTGTTCGATCGCGAGAAAGTGTTCATCGACCGCGTGATGACGCCGCTGCGCCGCGATTTTCCCGCGCTGAAAGTCGTGTTCGAGCACATCACGACGAAGGACGCCGCCGATTACGTGCGCGACGCGGACGGCGAGATCGGCGCGACGATCACCGCGCATCACCTGCTGTACAACCGCAACATCATGCTGGTCGGCGGCATGCGTCCGCATTACTACTGCCTGCCGGTGCTGAAGCGCGAGACGCATCGCGTGGCGCTCGTCGAAGCGGCGACGTCGGGCAATCCGCGCTTTTTCCTCGGCACGGACAGCGCGCCGCATCCGAAGGGCTTGAAGGAGCACGCGTGCGGTTGCGCGGGTTGCTACACGGCGCTGCACGCGCTCGAACTCTATGCGGAAACTTTCGACAAAGCCGGCGCGCTCGACAAGCTCGAAGGCTTCGCGAGCTTCCACGGCGCGGACTTCTACGGTCTGCCGCGCAGCAAGGAATCGGTGACGATCGAGCGCGGTTCGTGGACGTTGCCCGCCGAATTCACCGCCGGCGATTCGACCGTCGTGCCGCTGCGTGGCGGCGAATCGATCGGCTGGCGTTTCGTGGACGCGCAGTAAGCACGCCGACGTGAGCGCGGGTTTCGCCGATATCGACTGGGCGCGGCCTTGGCTCGCGTCCATCGAAGCGCGCGGCAGGCGCTGGCAGACGGCGGCGCTCGCGGGTTACGACAACTATCTCGCGACATTGAACGACGACGCCACGGCCGCCGCGCAGGTCACGGGCCGCGGCAAGCCGCTTGCATTCATCGCGCAGGAAGCGCTGCCTTCGGGTGCGTCGTACGAAGGTCACATCGCGCAGACCGGCTGCGTGCCGACGCGCCACAATCTCCACGATTTCTTCAACGCCTCGATGTGGTTCGCGTATCCGCGCATCAAGGCGGCGCTCAACGCGCGGCAGGCCGAGCAGATCGATACGCTCGGCATCGGACCGACGCGCGGCGGCGTGCGCGACGCGCTCACGCTCTTCGATGAAAACGCGGTGTTCTTCGCCTGCGCCGATGCATCGCTTGGACGCGCGCTGCGCGGTTTCGGCTGGCGCACGCTCTTCGTCGGCGAGCGCGCGGCGTGGGGCACGCGCTGCGAGGCGCGCATTTTCGGGCACGCGTTGCTGGAAAAGCTCGTCGCGCCGTACAAGGCGTGTACGGGACACGCGTGGATCGTCGATGTTCCCGCCGACTATTTTTCGCTCGACGATGCCGCGCGCCGCGCGTTCATCGACGGATGCGTGTCCGAACGGCTGAACGCCGCGCCGATCGACAGCCGCGCGTTCGCGCCGCTGCCGGTGCTGGGCGTGCCGGGCTGGTGGGACGCGAATGCATCGCCCGATTTCTACGACGACGTTTCCGTCTTTCGACCGGGCCGCCGATCGCGCGGATGCTAAAATGACGAGTTGCAAAGCGGGCCAGGCAATCGCGGCCTCCGAGGTGAAAGCCGAAGAGGGCGAGGAAAGTCCGGACTCCACAGGGCAGGGTGATGGCTAACGGCCATCCGTGGCGACACGCGGAACAGGGCAACAGAAAGCAAACCGCCGATGGCTCCGGGCGCAAGTCCGGAGATCAGGTAAGGGTGAAACGGTGCGGTAAGAGCGCACCGCGGACGTCGCGAGACGTTCCGGCACGGTAACCTCCACCCGGAGCAATTCCAAATAGGCAGGCGCGCATCTTCGCGATGCAGGACGGGGCCCCCGTTCGTCTGCGGGTAGGAAGCTTGAGCGCGTCAGTAATGACGCGTCTAGAGGAATGATTGCCACGCGCGTCGCTTTCGGGCGGCGCGTGCACAGAATCCGGCTTATCGGCCCGCTTTGTCGTCATTCAAAAGAGAAGAGCCGGCGTCTCGCGACGTCGGCTCTTTTCGTTTTTGCTTCCGATGAAACTTACGCTTCGACGATCTCGAACGAATGCGTCAGCTCCGCCGATTTCGCCAGCATGATCGACGCGGAGCAATATTTGTCGTGCGACAGGTTGATCGCGCGCTCGACGGTCGCCGGGTTCAGGTTCTTGCCCGTCACGGTGAAGTGAAAGTGGATCTTCGTGAAGACTTTCGGGTCTTCGCTCGCGCGGTCGGCCTTCAGCGTGACCGAGCAGCCCTGGATTTCCTGACGGCTCTTTTTCAGGATCATCACGACGTCGTAGGCGGTGCATCCGCCGGTGCCGAGCAGCACCATTTCCATCGGGCGCGGCGCGAGATTGCGGCCGCCGCCTTCCGGTGCGCCGTCCATGTTTACGAGATGGCCGCTTCCCGTCTCGGCGGCGAAGGCCATGCCGTCTTGTCCCATCCAGCTAACTTTGCATTCCATGCTCAGGCTCCAGCTGCTCAGCGCGTCGTTACAGAGGCTACATTGTAGCGGTTCGGAATTTTTCCACCGGTCGCTGCTTACGAGCATCTACCGGTTGACGAAGCGTAAATCGGCGCGGCGATTCTGATGCCGGCCGTGAGCGCGCCAGTCGAGGACGGGCTCTAAAGGCTCATCGCGACGGCGTCCAAGCAGTCGCGGCCCGTAAACATCTGAAAATAAAGGCCTTTCTGGGGACATGTCCATTGTGCTCACATTCCAGATTATGAAATCATCTTCCACCATGCAAATCTTCTTGCTTTGCAGCATGACCGTGCCTATACTCGTTTCTGTCTCCTCCACCTCCTCCTTTGGTGGATTAAGCCCGAGCCAAGCTGCTCGGGCTTTTTTTCGTCCTCGCGCCTGTCGAAGCATTCTTTTGACGCGGCGACCAAATTCCCTTTATAATTCAAAGTTCTCTTCGCCACACGCCCGCGGAGAGAGGCTTGTGAGAGCCTGCACGCGCCCGGTTTCGACCTGAGCGCACTCATATAAGCAGGGCCGAACAAGACACAGTTCAAGGGCAGATCAATTTTTTGGATCGATCATGAAGACGTTTTCCGCAAAAGCCGAAGAGGTGACGCGCGAATGGTACGTGATTGACGCGACGGATAAGGTTCTCGGCCGTGTCGCCAGCGAAGTGGCACGCCGTCTTCGCGGCAAGCACAAGCCTGAATTCACTCCGCACGTCGACACCGGTGATTTCATCATCGTCGTCAATGCCGGCAAGTTGAAGGTCACCGGCAACAAGACCACGGACAAGAAGTACTATCGTCACTCGGGCTACCCGGGCGGCATCTACGAAACGACGTTCGGCAAGATGCAAGAGCGTTTCCCGGGCCGCGCGCTCGAGAAGGCTGTCAAGGGCATGCTTCCGAAGGGTCCGCTCGGCTACGCGATGATCAAGAAGCTGAAGGTCTACGCCGAAGCAACGCATCCGCATACGGCTCAACAGCCTAAAGCGCTCGAGATCTAAGGGGAGCCCACATGATCGGTAACTGGAACTACGGTACGGGCCGCCGCAAGAGCGCCGTCGCTCGTGTCTTCATCAAGTCGGGCAAGGGCGAAATCATCGTCAATGGCAAGCCCATCGCCGACTACTTCTCGCGTGAAACGTCGCTGATGATCGTGCGCCAGCCGCTCGAACTCACGAACCACGCCACCACGTTCGACATCAAGGTCAACGTGAACGGCGGCGGCGAGACGGGTCAAGCCGGTGCGGTTCGCCACGGCATCACCCGCGCGCTGATGGACTACGACGCTACGCTCAAGTCGCAACTGTCGAACGCAGGCTTCGTCACGCGTGACGCGCGTGAAGTGGAACGTAAGAAGGTCGGTTTCCACAAGGCACGCCGCCGCAAGCAGTTCTCGAAGCGTTAAGCGCTTCTTGCCGGACGGGTTCCGGCGAAGCTGCAAAAGCCGCCCGCACGCCCTGTGCAGGCGGCTTTTTTCGTTTTGGCGCGTTTGGGCTGGACCATGTCGAATTTTCATATAGCCCATTGATTCCATGGACATTCGGCACGATATTGAGATCAGCCCTACAATAGCGGCTAGAAGCTTAATTGGAGAATTCGAATGAGCGCTGTCAGCGACACCCCCACGACCGAAATGCCGATGCCGTTCGTCTTCACCGACGCGGCCGCGGAAAAGGTCAAGTCATTGATCGATGAAGAAGGCAATCCGGATCTGAAGCTGCGCGTGTTCGTGCAAGGCGGCGGCTGCTCGGGTTTCCAGTACGGTTTCACGTTCGACGAAGAAGTGAACGAAGACGACACCGTCATGGACAAGGCTGGCGTGCAGTTGCTCGTCGATTCGATGAGCTATCAGTATCTCGTCGGCGCGGAGATCGACTATAAGGACGACATCAACGGCGCCCAGTTCGTCATCAAGAATCCGAACGCCACGACGACTTGCGGTTGCGGTTCGTCGTTCTCGGTCTAAGCGTGCATTTCTGACGCTGAAGAAAACGGAGCCTCAGCGGCTCCGTTTTTTGTTAACGCGGATAAATCGCGCCGAGCACGCGCTCGCCCGCCGCGCCCGTCACCGCGGGCAGATTGCCCGGCTCGCGCGCGACACAGCGCATCGCGAGCCACGCGAAAGCAAGCGCTTCCACTTGTTGCGGCGGCACGCCGAGCGCCTCGGTCGTCATCACGGGAACGCCTGCGATTCTGCTGCCTTCGAGCGCCTGCTGGAGCATCTTCATCAACACAGGATTGCGTGCGCCGCCGCCGCACACGTACACGGCGCGCGTGTCCGGCGCGTGTCGCGCGATCTCGCGCGCGACGGTCGTCGCGGTGAGGGCCGTGAGCGTCGCCTGGACATCGGCGGGAGCGAGGTTCGCGAAGGCTGCGAGCTTCGCGTCCATCCACGCCGGATTGAACAGATCGCGCCCTGTGCTCTTCGGCGGCGCGAGGTCGAAAAACGGTTCGTCGAGCAGCGCGTCGAGAAGCGATTGATCGATTCGGCCTTTGGCTGCGAACTGCCCGCCGTCGTCATAGGCGCGCTGTGTGTGGCGCAAAGCCCATTCGTCGATCAGCGCGTTGGCCGGGCCGCAATCGAAGCCGCGCACGTCTCCGTTCGCCGCGAGAATCGTGATGTTGCTGATGCCGCCGAGGTTGCACACGACGCGCGTCTCGTTCTTTTCGCCGAACACGGTCGTGTGGAACGCCGGCACGAGCGGCGCGCCCTGGCCGCCCGCGGCGACATCGCGGCTGCGGAAATCGGCGACCACGTCGATGCTGGTCATCTCCGCGAGCAACGCCGGATTGTTGATCTGCCGTGTGTAGCCTTTGTCAGGCCGATGCCGCACCGTCTGGCCGTGCACGCCGATCGCGCGCACCTTCGTCGCCGAGCATCCGCTCATGCTCTGCAGTTCGTGGCAGCAGACGGCATAGCGTGTCGCGAGCGCATTCGCGGCGAGCGCTTCGCGTTCGAGTTCGTTGTCGCCGGGCGACTGCAGTTCGAACAGCGCATCGCGCAAGCCTTTGGAAAAGGAGACATGCGCCTCGCCGAGCACGACGGGCGGCTTGCCCGTCGCGAACTGGACCGCGACACCATCGACGCCGTCCATGCTGGTTCCGGACATCAAACCGAAGTACACGCCGTCCGCCTTGCCGGTTTCGATTGCTTCGGTTTTCTTTCCCACGCTGATCTCCTCGTCGATGCCGATGTTGCCAATCAGCGGCGATTATCCGCGTTACGGGGCGAATCGTTAAGACGCGATTCCACACTCCTGAGCGCCGTATGCCGCGCAAAACCGCGCGATCAGACACGAAAGGGCGCGAATGCCCGCGTCATCGCGTAAAATCGTGAGCCTGAACAAGCAATTGCGCGCGATTTCGTCATTTTCCGCGCCCCACTTCTCGACGCGGCATCTGCGCAGGCCACGCCACCGCATCGCCGGTCATCGAACCCTTTTGACTTCACAAGCCGCAAGCATGACCACTGATTCCAACGCGCCCAGCTTCCCGATCACCGAAGATGTCAAAAGCGCGCTCGCCATCGCCAAGCGCGGCTGCGACGAACTGCTGATCGAAGACGAATTCGCGCAGAAGCTCGCGCGAAGCGCCGCGACGGGCAAGCCGCTGCGTATCAAGCTCGGCCTCGATCCGACCGCGCCCGACATTCACATCGGCCATACGGTCGTGCTGAACAAGATGCGCCAGTTGCAGGATCTCGGCCACCAGGTCATTTTTCTGATCGGCGATTTCACGTCGCTGATCGGCGATCCGTCCGGCCGCAACGCGACGCGCCCGCCGCTCACGCGCGAGCAGATCGAGATGAACGCGAAGACGTACTTCGAGCAGGCGGCGCTCGTGCTGGATCGCGAAAAGACCGAAATCCGCTACAACAGCGAATGGTCGATGCCGCTCGGCGCCGACGGCATGATCAAGCTCGCATCGCGCTACACGGTCGCGCGCATTCTTGAGCGCGAGGACTTCACGAAGCGCTTCCAGGGCGGCGTGCCCATTTCGATCCACGAATTCCTCTATCCGCTGATGCAGGGCTACGATTCCGTCGCGCTCAACGCGGATCTCGAACTCGGCGGCACGGACCAGAAGTTCAATCTGCTCGTCGGCCGCGAGTTGCAGAAGCAGTACGGCCAAGAACAGCAGTGCATTCTGACGATGCCGCTGCTCGAAGGTCTCGACGGCGTCGAAAAGATGTCGAAGTCGAAGAACAACTACGTCGGCATCAGCGAGAAGCCGACCGAGATGTTCGGCAAGCTGATGAGCATTTCGGACGTGCTCATGTGGCGTTACTTCGAACTGCTGTCATTCCGCCCGATGAGCGAAATCGAAGGCTACAAGCGCGAAGCCGAAGGCGGCCGCAATCCGCGCGACTTCAAGGTGATGCTGGCGCAGGAAATCGTCGCGCGCTTTCACTCGCCGGCGGATGCCGAGCGGGCGCTCGAAGACTTCAATCATCGCGCAAAGGGCGGCGTGCCCGACGACATTCCGACTGTCACGCTCGCAGGCGCGCCGGTCGCGATCGGCCAGCTGCTCAAGCAGGCGGGACTCGTGCCGTCGACGAGCGAAGCGCTGCGCAACATCGAGCAGGGCGGCGTGAAGATCGACGGCGCGACGGTCTCCGACAAGGGGCTGAAGGTCGAAGCGGGCGAGTTCGTCGTGCAGGTGGGCAAGCGCCGCTTCGCGCGCGTCACGCTGACGGCGTAAGCCGATGATCGCGCTCATTCAGCGTGTGAAGCGCGCCGATGTGCGCGTGGGCGAGCGCGTGACCGGCGCGATCGACGCGGGCCTGCTCGCGCTGGTCTGTGCCGAGCGCGGCGACAACGAAGCCGCCGCCGACAAGCTGCTCGCGAAGATGCTCGGCTACCGCGTGTTCAGCGATGCAGCGGGCAAGATGAATCTCTCGGTGCAAGGCGTTGCCGGCGGCTTGCTGCTCGTCTCGCAGTTCACGCTTGCCGCCGACACGAACAGCGGCTTGCGCCCGAGCTTCACGCCCGCCGCGCCGCCCGACGAAGGCAAGCGGCTCTTCGATTATTTCGTGACGCAAGCGCGCGCGAAGCATCCCGTCGTCGAAACGGGCGAGTTCGGCGCGGAAATGCAGGTGTCGCTCGTGAACGACGGGCCAGTCACTTTCTGGCTTCAGGTACGACCATGACGACTCAGGTTCTCTTTATTCGACACGGCGAAACCGACTGGAACCGCATCAAGCGCATTCAAGGGCATATCGACATCCCGTTGTCCGAACATGGCTTTCTGCAGGCGGAACAGCTCGGCCGGCGTCTGGCGCACGACGGGCGCATCGACGCGGTCTATTCGAGCGATCTGCAACGCGCGCAGCAGACGGCGCGTCCTTTCGCGGATGCGCTCGGGCTCGACGTGCGGTTATCGGAGAACTTGCGCGAGCGTTTCTATGGCGCGTTCCAAGGCCACGACAGCGACGAGATCAACGACAAGTTTCCCGCCGAATATATCGAATGGCAGACGCGCGACCCCGGCTTCTCGCCACCCGGCGACGGTGAATCGCAGCGCGTGTTTTATCACCGCATCCTGCATGCGATTGAACCGATCGTCGCGGCGCACGCGGGCGGGCGCATCGCGGTCGTCGCGCATGGCGGCGTGCTCGATTGTGTGTACAGGTTCGCGATGAACCTGCCGTTGCAGGAGCCGCGCAACTGGCCGCTGCTCAATTGCAGCGTGAACGTGGTGGACTATGCCGATGGCGGCGCGAAGGTCGCGTCGTGGGGCGATATCGCGCATCTGTCGACGGACACGGACGACGACAATCTGCGCAAGCGGGCCTAGCCGTTGTTCGTATCCCAAAGATCCCGAATCGGCCCCGCATCCGGCGCAGCAAGACCGAAGTGCCGATACGTGAGCATCGTCGCGACCCGTCCGCGTGGCGTGCGCTGCAAAAAGCCCTGCTGAATCAGATACGGCTCCAGCACGTCCTCGATCGTGTCGCGCTCCTCGCCGATAGCCGCAGCGAGGTTATCCACGCCGACCGGCCCGCCATCGAACTTGTGCAGGATGGCTTCGAGCAGCTTGCGGTCCATCAGATCGAAGCCGACGGGATCGACGTCGAGCATTTTCAGCGCTTTGTCGGCGACGTCGGCGGTGATCATGCCGTTCGCCTTTACTTCGGCGTAATCGCGCACGCGGCGCAGCAGCCGGTTCGCGATACGCGGCGTGCCGCGCGAGCGCTTTGCGATTTCCAGCGCGCCTTCCGGCACGATCTCCGCCTTCAACAACGACGCGGATCGCGACACGATGCGCGCCAGTTCGCTCGCGTTATAGAACTCCAGCCGCGACACGATGCCGAAGCGGTCGCGCAGCGGGTTCGTCAGCATGCCCGCGCGCGTGGTCGCGCCGACTAGCGTGAACGGCTGCAGATCCAGTTTCACGCTGCGTGCGGCCGGCCCTTCGCCGATCATGATGTCGATCTGATAATCCTCGAGCGCCGGATACAGGATTTCCTCGACGACCGGCGAAAGCCGATGAATTTCGTCGATGAACAGCACGTCGTTCGCTTCGAGATTCGTGAGCAGCGCGGCGAGATCGCCCGCGCGCTCGAGCACCGGTCCCGACGTCTGCCGCAGATTCACGCCCATTTCCCGCGCGATGATGTGCGCGAGCGTCGTCTTGCCGAGACCCGGCGGCCCGAACAGCAGCACGTGATCGAGCGCTTCGGAACGGCGCTTCGCCGCCTCGATGAAGATTTCGAGCTGGCCGCGCGCCTTTTCCTGCCCGATGTATTCATCGAGCTTGTGCGGACGCAGTGCGCGCTCGAACGCTTCCTCGTTCGGCGAGACGGGCGAGGCCGAGATGACGCGTTCGGCGGCGAGTTTGTCGGTTTCGATCATTTTTCGATTGTACAGCGAGCTTTTGCGCGACGAAGCTGGCCGAATGGCCTAGGCTATCAGCCCTTCGAAAGCGCCTTCAACGCCAGCTTGATGCCCTCGGACACGCCCGTTCCGGCCGGCACGTTCTTGACCGCGGCGAGCGCTTCCTTCTCCGAATAGCCGAGCGCGAGCAGTGCGTTGAGAATGTCGGACGCGTGATCGGACTGCGAAACCGTGCCCGCGATCGCGCCGAGATCCGCGCCGAGCTTGTCTTTCAGTTCGAGCAGCAGGCGCTCCGCCGTCTTCTTGCCGATGCCCGGCACGCGCGTGAGGCGCGCGGCGTCCTGCGTCGTCACGGTTTGCGAGAGCTCGTGCACGCTCATGCCCGAAAGCACCGCGAGCGCCATGCGCGCGCCGATCCCGCTGATCTTCAGCAACTCGCGGAACGTCGAACGCTCCTGCGCGGTGAGAAAACCGTACAGCAGATGCGCGTCCTCGCGCACGATCAACTGCGTGAGCAGCACGACCTTCTCGCCGGCATTCGGCAGGTTGTAGAACGTGCTCATCGGCACGTCGATTTCGTAGCCGACGCCGTTGCAATCGACGAGCAAATGCGGCGGATTTTTTTCCAGCAGAACGCCGGCGATGCGACCGATCATGTTTGGTATTCGTAGAGGAAATTAGCCGATGAGACGACCGCGCCGCACGCGCAAGCCCTTCTTCGCCAGCCCCGGCGCGATGCCGCCCAGGGCCGCGAGGCCGGTGCCGCCGTGCGCGTGACAGATCGCCATGCCGAGCGCATCGGCGGCGTCGGTGCCGGGCACGCCGGAAAGCGACAGCAGACGCACGACCATCTGCTGCATCTGTTCCTTGGTCGCGCGTCCGTAGCCGACGACCGCCTGCTTCAGTTGCAGCGCCGTGTATTCGGCAACCGGCACGCCGCTCGCGACGAGCCCGCAGATGGCCGCGCCGCGCGCCTGCCCGAGGAGCAGCGTCGATTGCGGATTCACGTTGACGAAGACTTTTTCGATCGCCGCCTGATCCGGATTGTGCTGCGCGATGAGCGTCGAGATGCCGCTGAAAATGGTGTTGAGACGCGAAGGCAGATCCGCCTCGGCCGTCTTGATGACGCCGCTCGTCACGTAGTTGAGCGTGTGCCCCGTCTTCTCGATGATGCCGAAGCCCGTCACGCGCAGGCCGGGGTCGATGCCAAGGATTCTCATTCGTTCGCGTTTCGCGGCTCGTTGAAACTAAAAAGGCCTGTTTGCGCCGTTCGAAGCGCAAACAGGCCAATCTTAAATGAAGCGGCCGCGATCAATGGCGGAAATGACGCGTGCCCGTGAAAATCATCGTGATGTTGTGCTCGTCGGCGGCGGCGATCACTTCGTCATCGCGCATCGATCCGCCTGGCTGAATCACGCAGGTCGCGCCCGCGTTCACGACGACATCGAGGCCGTCGCGGAACGGGAAGAACGCATCCGATGCCACCGCCGAGCCGTTCAACGTCAGACCGGCGTTCTGCGCCTTGATGCCCGCGATGCGCGCCGAATCCACGCGGCTCATCTGGCCTGCGCCGACGCCCATCGTCATGCCGTTCGCGCAGAACACGATCGCGTTCGACTTCACGAACTTCGCGACGCGCCACGCGAACATCAGATCGTCCATTTCCTTCGGCGTCGGATGACGCTTCGTCACGACGCGCAACTCGTGCGGCTGCACGTTCTTCGCATCGAGCGATTGCACGAGCAGACCGCCGCCGACGCGCTTCAGATCGAACGCGTTGTGGCCGTCGCCGAGCGCGATCTGCAAGAGGCGCACGTTCTGCTTCGCCGCGAACACGGCGCGCGCCGCCTCGCTGAACGACGGCGCGATCAGCACTTCGACGAACTGCTTCGCGACAGCCTGCGCCGCCGCTTCGTCCACTTCACGATTGAACGCGATGATGCCGCCGAACGCCGAAGTCGGGTCCGTCTGGAACGCCTTCGAATACGCTTCGGCCGCATTCGCGCCGAGCGCCACGCCGCACGGATTCGCGTGCTTGATGATGACGCACGCCGGCGCGTCGAACGTCTTCACGCATTCCCACGCGGCGTCCGAATCTGCGATGTTGTTGTACGACAGTTCCTTGCCCTGCAACTGCTCGTAGTTCGCGAGCGCGCCGGCCGGCACGCTCAGATCGCGATAAAAGGCCGCGTTCTGATGGGGATTCTCGCCGTAACGCAAATCCTGCACTTTCTCGAACGCGAGGTTGAACGTCGCCGGATACGTATTGCGGCTCGAATGCTGCAGCTCTTCGGTCAGGCTCGTTAGATAGTTCGTGATCGCGCCGTCGTACTGCGCGGTGTGCGCGAAGACTTTCGTCGCGAGACGGAAATTCGTCTTGTAGCCGACGTTGTTGCCGTTTGCGCGCATCTCGTCGAGGACGGCGGAGTAATCGGCCGGATCGACGACGACCGTCACGTCGCGATGATTCTTCGCCGCCGAGCGCAGCATCGTCGGACCGCCGATGTCGATGTTCTCGATCGCGTCTTCCAGCGAGCACTCTTCCTTCGAGACCGTCTGCACGAACGGATACAGATTCACCACCAGCAGATCGATGGTCGGAATGTCGTGCTTTTCCAGCGCGGCCATGTGCTCGGGCAGGTCGCGGCGCGCGAGAATGCCGCCGTGAACCTTCGGATGCAGCGTCTTCACGCGCCCGTCGAGCATTTCCGGAAAGCCGGTGTAATCGGCGACTTCGGTCACGGGCAGGCCCGCGTCGGCGAGCAGTTTCGCCGTGCCGCCGGTCGAGAGGAGCTTGACGCCAAGCGCCGACAGCGATTTGGCGAAATCGACGATGCCGGATTTGTCGGAAACGGAGAGGAGCGCTTGCTTGATCATGATGAACACTGAAACCGAAAAGGGAAACCAGGCCGGACCAAGGCGCGCGCCTCAGTCCGATGAATCAAATCAATCCGTGCTGCTGAAGCTTCTTGCGTAAGGTGTTGCGGTTGATGCCGAGATACTCGGCCGCGAGCGATTGGTTTCCGCCCGCCTGCTCGAGCACCACTTCGAGCATCGGTTTTTCCACGCACGAAATCACCATGTCGTACACGTCGTGCGGGTTGGAGCCGTCCAGGTCCTGAAAATAGTTGTCGAGGCTCTGGCGGACGCATTGTTCGATGTTATGTCTGCTCATGCGGCAATCAGTCGGTCTGTCGTGTTGTTGAGCCCGCCGCACGATTCTTCCCCGTCCGCGTCCTCGGCGTCACCGGCCTCGTCCACATAGACGAGACGGTCCGACAACGCCTTTTGCGCGTCAAAGAATTCGTTGACAGCGAGCAATTGTTCTTTGGTCGTGTCCAGCGTATTCATCCGGTGCCGGAAGGTGTTGGCGCCGGAAAGGCCGCGAGTGTACCAGCCGATATGCTTGCGCGCAGTCCGAACGCCCGTGAATTCCCCATAAAAGGCGTAGTGATCTTCGAGGTGCTCGTTCATCACCTGCTGGATCTCGTCGATGCGCGGCGGCGGCAGGCGCTCGCCGGTATTCAGAAAGTGTTCGATCTCGCGAAAGAGCCACGGACGGCCCTGCGCCGCGCGGCCGATCATGATGGCGTCGGCGTGCGTGGCGGCGAGCACGTCGCGGGCTTTCTCGGGCGTGGTGATGTCGCCGTTCGCGACCACCGGAATCTTCACCGACGCCTTCACTGCCGCGATGGTTTCGTACTCCGCGTCGCCCTTGTAGAGATCGGCGCGCGTGCGGCCGTGGACGGTGAGCATCGAAATGCCGGCTTCCTGCGCGATCCGCGCGATGGTCAGCGCGTTCTTGTTCTCGCGATTCCAGCCCGTGCGAATCTTGAGCGTGACCGGCACCGCGTCCGGCCCCACGCCGACCGCCTGGACGACGGCCTCCACGATGCGCGCGACCAGCGGCTCGTTCTGCAGCAGCGCGGAACCCGCGGCCACGTTGCAGACCTTCTTCGCCGGGCAGCCCATATTGATGTCGATGATCTGCGCGCCGTTCGCGACGTTGTGGCGCGCGGCCTCGGCGAGCATCTGCGGATCCGCGCCCGCGATCTGCACGGAAATCGGCTCGACCTCGCCCGCATGGTTGGCGCGGCGCATGGTCTTCTCGCTCTTCCACAACTGCGCGTTCGACGCGACCATCTCCGACACCGCGTAGCCCGCGCCCATGCGCTTGCAGAGCTGCCGGAACGGGCGGTCGGTGACGCCTGCCATCGGTGCGACGAACAGGTTATTGCGCAGGACGTGTGAACCGATTGTGGGCATGAAGGCTAAACGATCCGCGCTGTCGGTGCCGGCGAGAAGCCGCGTCAGGCGGATGCAACGTTGCTGAAGGGTAAACAGCTATTTTAACGCGAAGAGCGTGCTGAAATTAAGAGCAATCGCGTGCAAGTCATTAAATCTTCTATGAAAGAACGGCCGGCCATAGAGGATAAGTTCCCGGACTTCGCCTGGACGATTGCCCTTTTTTCGTGCTCGATCAGCGCCTTTGACCGAACATCATCTGACGGGCGAGGGCCGTTTTTACCGGCGGAAGGAATTCGAGAGCGGTCAGCGCGAGGCCGCGCATCGCCGCAAACGGCGGGAAATCGACCGTGAAGATGCGCGCGAGCGTATCGGTGGCGCCGATCGTCAGGCGCCGGTCCAGCGCACGGCGCTGCGCGAAACGGGCGAGCGCGAGCGGCCGGGGACCGTCGGCGGACAGCGCGTCGGTGAGCGCGAGCGCGTCGCGCAGGCCGAGATTCAGGCCCTGTCCGGCAACCGGATGCAGCGTCTGCGCGGCATTGCCGATCGCGACGGTGCGCCGGTCGACGAGCACGTCGAGCGCGGTCAGCCCGAGCGGAAACGCCGCGCGTGACGCGATGCGCGTGAAACGGCCCATGCGCGTGCCGAACGCAGCGCCGAGTTCGGCGAGGAAAGTGTCGTCGTCGAGCTGCATGCGGCGCGCGGCTTCGTCGGGCGAGCAGCACCAAACGAGCGAATAATCCGCGTGACGCTGGCCGCCGCACGGCAAAAGCGCGATCGGCCCTTCCGGCGTGAAGCGCTCCCACGCGACATTCGCGCGCGGATCGGACACGCTTACCGTGCCCACGATGGCCGTTTGCCCGTAATCGCGCGCGCGGCGCTCATCGGATGACTCGCCTTTCTGATAAAGACCGCCTTCCGCGTTCACGAGCACTCTTACGCGGACGGAGCGCTCGCCTTGCGCCGATTGCAGCGGCAAGGTGACGCCGTCGTTGTCCTGCAGCGGCGCGAGCGCGGACGTGTCGGTGAGCCAGTCGACCTTCGTTGCGCGCACCGCATCGGCGAGCGCGCCGACGAGCGAACCGTAGCGCACCACGTAGCCCAGTTCGGGCAACTCGTGCTCGTCGTGCTCGATCAACGTGCGGCCGAAATGCCCGCGCTGCGAGACATGGATGCGGCGGATCGGCGTGGCATCGCCCGGAAAGCCGAGCGGCTGCAGCATCACGCGGCTTCCGTGCGAAAGCGCGAGCGCGCGCGGATCGTTGGCGGCGGCTGCGGGCGTGCGCGCGTCGATCAGCGCGATGGACAGCCGTGACGTCGCGCTGCGCCGGGCAAGCCAGCCGGCGAGCGCGAGCCCGACCGGCCCCGCGCCGACGATGGCGATGTCGTAATCGAAATGCGGTTCGATGCCTTGAACGTCGCTCATGGTCAATTTGCGTTTGATTCGCGCATCAGCGCTTCGATTTCGTCGGCGGCGACGGGCACTTCGCGCGTGAGCAACTCGCAGCCGTTTTCGGTGACGATGGCGTCGTCCTCGATGCGAATGCCGATATTCCAATATTGTTCCGGCACGTCTTCGGCGGCGCGCACGTAGAGACCCGGCTCGATCGTGAGCGCCATGCCGGGCGCGAGCGCGCGCCATGGTCGTGCGCCTTGCTCGTCGAGCGGGCCGTCGGCTTCGCGGTATTCGCCCGCGTCGTGCACGTCCATGCCGATCCAGTGTCCCGTGCGATGCATATAGAAGCGCGCGTAGGCACGTTGCGCGAGGACGTCGTCGACGCTGCCGAACTTCGCCTTGTCGAGGATGCCGGTATCGAGCAAGCCTTGCGACAGCACTTTCAACGCAGCCTGATGCGGCGCGTCGAAGCTGACGCCGGCGCGTGTGGCATCGATGGCCGCGGCTTGCGCGGCGAGCACGATTTCGTACAGTTCGCGCTGCGCCGGAGTGAAACGGCCGCTAGCGGGGAACGTGCGCGTGATGTCGGATGCGTAGCCGTCCAGTTCGCACGCGGCGTCGATGAGAATCAGGTCGCCGTCGCGCGCGATCGCGTTGCCAGCCGGATAGTGCAGCACGCAGGCGTTCGCGCCCGCCGCGACGATCGATCCATACGCCGGCGACTGCGCGCCGTGGCGGCGGAACGTGTACAGCAATTCGGCTTCGATTTCGTACTCGCGCATGCCCGGGCGGCACGCGCGCATCGCGCGACGGTGCGCTTCGGCGGAGATCGATGCCGCGCGGCGCATGATCGAGATTTCGTGCGCGTCTTTCACGAGCCGCATCTCGTCGAGAACCGGCAGCAGGTTCTCCGCGCGGGCGGGAGCGCGCACGCCGGTGCGGCTTTGCGCGCGCACGGCGGCGAGCCAGGCGCGCACCCGGGCATCCAGTTCCGCCGATGTGCCGAGCGCGTAGTGAAGCGCGGGTTTGTCGGCGATCATGCGCGGCATCTCCTGGTCGATCGAATCGATGGCAAACGCGGCGTCGAAGCCGAAAGCGTCGCGCGCGGCGTCGGGGCCGAAGCGAAAGCCTTCCCAGGTTTCGCGCTCCGCGTTCTTCTCGCGACAAAAAAGGATCGACACGGGCTCGCCATCCTGCGCGCTCGCGTTCAGCACGAGCGTCGCTTCGGGTTCGTTGAAGCCCGTCAGATAGTAGAAGTAGCTGTCGTGACGGAAAGGGTAGTCCGTGTCGCGGTTGCGCAGGACTTCCGGCGCGGTCGGCACGATGGCGACGCCGCCGCCGCGTGCACGCAACGCGGCGAGCACGCGCTCGCGACGCGCACGGTAAATGTCGACGGCGATGGGGCTGGCGAGTTCGGTCGATGAGTTCATGCGCCGATTGTAGCGCCGGCTTCACGATGCGCGCACTCGGCCATTCGACATAGGCCAAAACGACGGCGACGCGTGAATTTGCCTATGCCATTCGGCCTAGTGGCGCGGCGAGTGACCGCGCCGCATACTCATTCGCCAGCGGGACGATTGCGCACGCTGCCCGCGATCAGATCGAAGCGAAACAGGCGGCATTCGAGCGCGCCGTTGAAAAGCGGCGTTTTCGTCGATTCGCGCAGCCGCAGCAAGCCCGGCAACTTGCGGTCGGACGTGAGCACGTAGGCGCGCCATCCCGGAAAGCGCTGTTTGAGCGCGTTGCCGAAGGAGACGAAGAACTCGGTGTCGGCCGGATCGGGTTGCGCGCGGGCGAAGGCGTCCTCGTCTTCGCGGCGGGAGCGCGCCGTATCGCGAATTTCGCCGCGCGGGCCGCGTCCGCGCACTTCGATACGCTCGCCGTACGGCGGATTCGCGATCAGAATGCCGGGCGCGTCGGTCGGCGGGACCATATTGCGGGCATCGACTTGCTTGAGCGAAAGGTCGGTGATGCCCGCGCGGGTCAGGTTCGCGCGCGCTTTTTCGAGCATATCGCCGGAAATGTCGCTGCCGAAGATGCTCAACTCGGCTTGCGACGCACGCGCGGCGCGGCGTTGTTCGAGCGCGGCCGTCTTGAGCTTCTGCCACATGCCGGGATGGAACGGCTTCAGCTTTTCGAAGCCGAAGCGCCGATCGTTGCCCGGCGCGATGTTGAGCGCCGTTTGTGCGGCTTCGGCGAGGAAGGTGCCGCTGCCGCACATCGGGTCGAAGAGCGGCGTGCCGGGCGTCCATCCGGTCAGGCGCAGAATGCCCGCGGCGAGATTCTCGCGCAGCGGCGCGGCGCCCTTGTCCAGGCGCCAGCCGCGTTTGAAGAGCGGCTCGCCGGAGGTATCGAGATAGAGCGTGCACTCGTTCAGCGTGAGGAACGCGAACACGCGGACGTCGGGCTGGGCGGTGTCGATGCTCGGGCGCGCGCCGGCCACGTCGCGCAGGCGATCGCAGACGGCGTCCTTCACGCGCAGCGTCGTGAATTCGAGGCTTTTCACCGGCGATTTGATTGCGGTGAGATCGACGCGCATCGTCTGGCTGGGCGTGAACCATTGCTCCCAGCGCTGGCGATGCGTGAGTTCGTAGATGTCTTGCTCGTTGCGATAGGGGCCTTGCGCGACTTTGAGAAGCACGCGGCTCGCGATGCGCGAATGCAGATTCGCCGCCATGCCCGCGACCCAGCCGCCCCGAAAGTGCACGCCGCCGGGCACTTGCGTGCCGACGATCAGCGATCCGCCGCCGGAAAGGGGCGCGTCGGCCACGTGCCTTTCCCCGATCTCCGCCAACTCGGCGGCAAGCGGTGCTTCGAGACCGCGCGGGCAGGGGACGAACCAGTCGAAGAGGGGGGAGGCCATGTGGTGCTTGATTGAATGTTCAAAGAACGTATTGTACGCGGGCAAAGGGAGCCGGTCAGACCGTACAGGTCGGGCGGCGCGGCTTGGTTGAAGGGGGGCGGCGGTTTGCGGCCGGAAGCGGCTTCTTCTAAACCGCGCAAAAAATCATCGCAAATCGAGCAAGCGCACTCGGACGGGCGTTATGCTCCGAGTTGCTTTTCAAAGGTAATTGCGTGTGAACTACCCAGATCTTCGTCGTCGGGCGTCTGGCCCTTACCGCGATTCACGCGTTCATCGCGCTGCCGAACTACTGTTTGGCGGGATCGCGAAGGCGACGATGCTCCTCGCCCTTCTGTGTGTTGTGGCGCTGGCAATCGTAGGCGGTGAAGTGCCGGACGTTGTAAGCGGGTCCACGATCCGAAGGCGGCGCTGGATCTATGTGCTCTTGCTGGCGATCGGCGTCGCGCTCGGGGTTTTCGTTTGGCTGATTCTGCGCCGTTCACGTTGAGCGCTACGCTTCAGAAGCGCAAGTGGCGATCCGGACTTTGTCCGGATCGCTACGCGATGATGGAAATCAGCAGCGTGCCTAATCCACCGCCTTCATCATCTCCTCGACCACCTTCTTCGCGTCCCCGAAGACCATCATCGTCTTGTCCATATAGAACAGTTCGTTGTCGAGGCCGGCGTAACCTGCCGCCATCGACCGTTTGTTCACGATGATCGTCCGAGCCTTGTACGCTTCGAGAATCGGCATCCCCGCGATCGGCGATTTCGGATCGGTCTTCGCGGCCGGGTTGACGACGTCGTTCGCGCCGAGCACGAGCACCACGTCCGTCTGACCGAACTCGCTATTGATGTCCTCCATCTCCTGAACCATCTCGTACGGCACTTCGGCTTCCGCCAGCAGCACGTTCATGTGCCCCGGCATCCGCCCCGCGACGGGGTGAATCGCGTACCGCACATCGATGCCTTTCTCGACCAGCTTGTCGGTCAGCTCCTTCAACGCGTGCTGCGCGCGCGCGACCGCGAGGCCGTAACCCGGCACGATCACCACGCTTTCCGCGTTGCCGAGCATGAACGCGGCGTCATCGGCGGAACCGGATTTGACGGGGCGCTGCTCCGTCGATCCGCCCGCCGCCGCACCGCCCGCCTCGCCGCCGAAGCCGCCGAGAATCACGTTGAAGAACGAGCGGTTCATTGCCTTGCACATGATGTACGACAGAATCGCACCCGACGAGCCGACGAGCGAGCCGGCGATGATCAGCATCGGATTGTTCAGCGAGAAGCCGATGCCCGCCGCCGCCCAGCCCGAGTACGAGTTCAGCATCGACACGACCACGGGCATGTCCGCGCCGCCGATCGGAATGATGATGAGCACGCCCAGCGCGAATGCGATGATCGTCATGATGATGAACGGCAGCCACGATTCGGTGAGCATGAAGATCACGCCGAAGCCGATCATCGCGATGGCGAGCAGCAGGTTGATCAGATGCTGTCCCGAGTACGTGACCGGCGCGCCCTGAAAGAGCCGGAACTTGTACTTGCCCGAGAGCTTCCCGAACGCGATGACCGAGCCCGAGAACGTGATCGCGCCGACAAACGTGCCGATGAACAACTCGACCCGATTGCCATACGGAATCGGCTCGCCGAGCGGTGCGAGCCCGAACGCGGCGGGCTCCGCCACGACACCATAGGCGATGCAGACAGCCGCGAGACCGATCAGCGAGTGCATCGCCGCGACGAGCTCGGGCATCTTCGTCATCTCGACTTTTGCCGCGATGTACGCGCCCGCGCCGCCGCCGATGATCAGCGCGACGAACAGCAGCGACAGCCCGAGCGCGAGATTCGCTTCGAGAAACGCGGCCTGCTTCACGATCAGCGCGAGCGTGGTGAGAATGGCGATCGCCATGCCCGCCATGCCGAACGTATTGCCGATGCGCGCGGTCTTCGGATTCGACAAGCCCTTCAACGCCTGAATGAAGCACACCGAGGCGATGAGATACAGGAGAGTAACGACGTTAAGGCTCATTTACGCGCCCTCCTTGCTCGTGATCTTCTTGGGCTCTTTCTTCTTGAACATCTCGAGCATTCGCCGTGTGACGAGAAAGCCGCCAAACACGTTCACGGCCGCGAGCAGCACCGCGAGCGTGCCGAAGAACTTGCCCGCCGCGCCGACCGTCAGGCCGACAGCCAGCATCGCGCCGACGATGACGATCGCCGAAATCGCGTTGGTCACGGCCATGAGCGGCGTATGCAGCGCGGGCGTGACGTTCCACACGACGTGGTAGCCGACGTAAATGGCCAGCACGAAGATGATGAGGTTGATCACCGTGTGATTGATGACATCCATGTGCGTCTCCGTTCAGGCCGTGGCGCGGGCGAGTTGTCCGTCGCGGCACTGGAGCGTGGCCGCGACGATATCGTCCGCGAGATCGATGTTGAGCGTGCCTTCCTTCGTGATGATCAGCTTCAGGAAGTCGAGAAGATTGCGGGCGTAGAGCGCGGAGGCATCGGCGCCGATCATCGAAGCGAGATTCGTGTGGCCGACGATATGCACGCCGTGCTTCATCACCACCGTGTCGACTTCGGTGAGCGGACAGTTGCCGCCTTTCCTGCCCTCGAACTCGGGACCGCGTCCGGCGGCGAGATCGACGATCACGGAGCCCGGCTTCATGTGCTTCACCGTTTCGACAGAAATCAGCGTCGGCGCGGGGCGGCCGGGAATCAGCGCCGTCGAGATGACAATGTCCGCCGCCTTCGCACGTTCGTGCACCTGCGCCGATTGCCGCGCGAGCCAGCTCGGCGGCATCGGGCGCGCGTAACCGCCGACGCCTTCCGCCGCTTCGCGTTCCTCATCGGTTTCGAACGGCACGTCGACGAACTTCGCGCCGAGCGATTCGATCTGCTCCTTAACCGCCGGACGCACATCGGATGCTTCGACGACCGCGCCCAGACGCTTGGCCGTCGCGATTGCCTGCAAGCCCGCGACGCCTGCGCCGAGCACGAGCACGCGCGCCGCTTTCACGGTGCCGGCGGCGGTCATCAGCATCGGCATGAAGCGCTGGTAATACTGGCAGGCCATCAGCACGGCCTTATATCCGGCGATGTTCGCCTGCGAAGACAGCACGTCGAGACTCTGCGCGCGCGTCGTGCGTGGCGCGGCTTCGAGCGCGAACGCAGTGACGCCCGCCGACGCGAGCCGCGCGGTGTTCTCTGTATTGAAAGGATCGAGCATGCCGATGAGCACGGCGCCCGGCTTGAGCATCGCCAGTTCGCTTTCGCTCGGCGATTGCACCTTGAGGACGATCTCGGCGGAAAAGGCCGTGGCGGCATCGACGAGATCCGCGCCTGCTTGCGCGAACGCATCGTCGATATAGCTTGCCGGCAAGCCCGCGCCGCTCTGGACAGAAACACGATGTCCTTGCGTGACGAGCTTTTTGACCGTTTCGGGCGTGGCGGCGACGCGCGCCTCGTTCGCCCGCGTTTCAGCAGGCACTCCAATGTGCATCTTGTAATCCTCCTGTCTTTGTTGCCTTTTTCGCCCGGGCAAGGCTTAGGAAGGCTTAAGGCTGAGTTTTATTTCAAATGCTGGAACTGACGGCTATCTCAACTGTAACCGAAGATTGCACGCGCAAGAATCCGATCCGGCACCCGTTCCGTTTTGCCACAGTCAGCGCTTTCCCTTAGTCCGCGTGCGCGAGATCTGTGCGAGGACGGTAAAATATCTCACCATGAAATCAGACACTTGGGCCCCCCACGTTACGGTGGCTGCCATCATCGAAAAGGATGGTCGTTTCCTCGTCATCGAGGAGCACACGTCGGCAGGGCTGCGAATCAACCAACCGGCCGGTCATCTCGAAGCGGGCGAAACGCTCGTCGATGCCGTGGTCCGCGAGGCGCTCGAAGAAACGGCGCATCGCTTCGAGCCGGAGGCAATCGTCGGCGCGTATATGACGCACTTCGCGCGGCCGGGGCGCGACGTCACGTATTTGCGTTTCACGTTTTGCGGCAAGTCGCTCGGCGAAGAAGCAGGCCGCGCGCTCGACGAAGGCATCGTGCGCGCGATGTGGCTCAGCGCGGACGAATTGCGCGCATCGGTCGACCGGCATCGGACGCCGCTCGTGATGAAGTGTGTCGACGATTATTTATCCGGGCGGCGCGTCCCGCTCGATTTCATCCATACGCATTCGGTCGCGCCGGTGGTGCGGGCGTGATATCCCTATGAGCAAGAAACGAGTAGTGGTGGGCATGTCGGGCGGCGTGGATTCGTCCGTAACGGCATGGCTTCTGAAGGAACAGGGCTACGACGTCGTCGGCCTTTTCATGAAGAACTGGGAAGACGACGACGACGGCGAATACTGTTCGACCCGTCAGGACTGGATCGACGTCGTTTCCGTCGCGGATTTGATCGGCATCGATGTCGAAGCGGTCAACTTCGCCGCCGAATACAAGGACCGCGTGTTCGCCGAGTTTCTGCGCGAATATTCGGCCGGCCGCACGCCCAATCCGGACGTGCTTTGCAACGCCGAAATCAAGTTCAAGGCGTTCCTCGATCACGCGATGTCGCTCGGCGCGGAAACCATCGCGACGGGACATTACGCGCGCGTGCGCGAGCGCGATGGACTTTTCCAGTTGCTCAAGGCAACGGATTCGACGAAGGATCAGTCGTACTTTTTGCATCGATTGAATCAGGCGCAACTGTCGAAGACGCTCTTTCCGCTCGGCGAAATCCCGAAGACGAAAGTGCGCGAGATCGCCGTGCAAATCGGCCTGCCGAACGCCAAAAAGAAGGACTCGACCGGCATCTGCTTCATCGGCGAGCGGCCGTTCCGCGAATTCCTGAACCGCTATCTGCCGACAAAGCCCGGCCCCATGAAGACGGCCGAAGGCAAGATCGTCGGCGAGCATATCGGGCTTGCGTTCTACACATTCGGGCAGAGAAAGGGCATCGGCATCGGCGGCGCGAAAGACGGCAGCGGCGAACCGTGGTTCGTCGCGGGCAAGGACATGGCGTCGAACACGCTCTATGTCGTGCAGGGGCACGATCATCCGTGGCTGCTGTCGCCGACGCTCGTGGCCGGAAACACGGGCTGGGTCGCGGGTTTCGCGCCGGAAGAGGGCGCGGCGTGCGGCGCGAAGACGCGCTATCGGCAGCAGGATGCGGCGTGCCGCTTCGCCAACGCGGACGATGGCCGTTTCGCGCTTCATTTCGACGACGCACAGTGGGCCGTGACGCCGGGACAATCCGCCGTGCTGTATCAGGAAGACGTGTGTCTGGGTGGCGGAATCATCGAACACGCGGCGGCTGGGCACGAGTCGCCGCAAGTTGCGGCGCTCGCTGCGGCGCGTTGAGCATCTCCGGCGGCAAACGAGCGATCAGCTCCGACTTCGGTCGGGGCTTTTTTCTATCGATCCGATAAAAACTTTTTTGAAACAGTCGCTTGATCGTCTATCTAGTAGTAGATAATTAACGCACACCGAATGCAGGGACAATTGCAGAGATACGCGAAATGGACAAGAACACGGTACGCGACGCTTTACTGGATCACGCTCAGACGCTGTTGATGACACGCGGCTATAACGGCTTCAGTTTTCGCGATTTGTCCGAACTGGTCGGTGTGAAAACGTCGAGCATTCACTATTATTTCCCGACCAAGGAAGATCTCGCGCTCGAAGCGGTGAATGCGTATAGCGCCGACGTGATGTCGACGATCTACGCGATCGACAGCTCCGCCCCGGCCGACAAGAAACTCGACCGCTATACGAAGCTATTTGGAAGGATCATCGGCGACGGCAATCAGATTTGTCTGTGCGGCATGCTTGCGTCGGATATCGAGTCGCTGCCGGAGAAAGTACGGCACGCGGTGCAATCGTTCTACAAGGCGAATGAAACCTGGCTGGCGAAAGTTCTGGCCGAAGGCGAAGCGCAAGACACGCTCGACGCTGGCGGAAAGCCTGAAGCGGCGGCACGCACCTTGTATGCAGCGTTTCAGGGGAGTTTGCTTGCATGCCGCCTGTTTCAGACGCGGTCGCGGCTTGAAGAGGTCGCAGACGCATTTCGGCGGTAGATAAGCCTGTGGATAACCTTGTGAAAAACCCCTGAACTGGGCGTTGATTATCTACCGTTGAGTAGATAGATTTTGGCGGAATAGAGCATTTCTCTGACCCGATTCGTCGTTCGAACCATGTCGCCGCACGCGGACCGATGGTTTCAGGAAGAAAAGGGGTTTGGGAGAGAATCGGTCGATCGCGCCCTTCGCCGGTGATCTATCTAGCAGTAGATAATCTTCGATCTCACTTTGCGCTTCCGAGTGCGCCGGAAGCTCCCGCCGCGCGCGGGAGCTTGGTCCAAGAAAGGAATCAGACCGGCGCGGTATCCACGAACGACTGACGCTGCGAAATACGCGCGTAATACTTGTCGAGATTCGGATGTGCGTCGCGCCAGTTCAGATCGGGCATACGGAAATCGAGATAGCCCAGTGCGCAGCCGCAGGCGATATCCGCAAGCGTGAAGCGATTCGCCGAGCACCATTGCTTCGAGCCGATGCCGCGCGCCATCGCGCGCAAGCCGTCTTCGATCTTGTGACGTTGCCGCGCGATCCATTTGTCGCTGCGATGTTCCTCTTCGCGCAACACGCCTTCGAGACGGATCAGCACGGCGGCGTCGAGCATGCCGTCGGCGAGCGCTTCCCAGCAGCGCACTTCGGTGCGCTCGCGCCGCTCCTGCGGCAGCAGCTTGCCGACCGGCGTGAGCGTGTCCACGAACTCGCAGATGACGCGCGAATCGAATACCGCTTCGCCGTCGTCGAGAATGAGGCACGGCACTTTGCCGAGCGGGTTGTAGTCGTGGATCTTCGAATCGGATGCCCAGACGTCTTCGAGCACCAGTTCGCAGTCGATCTTCTTTTCCGCCATGACGATCCGCACCTTGCGGACGAATGGGCTGGGGTGCGAACCGATCAGTTTCATCATCTAATTTTCACGTTGATTCGAAATGCGGGCGTCGACGATCTTAACCGGCGCGCGCGAACCATCGGCGAATTAGAGATAGCGGCGGCCGACAATGTCGCCTGCCGACAACATGAAGCGCACCCGGCGCGCGCCGGGCGTCATGGATCACTGCGCGCTGGCAGTGGTTGCTGCGCCCATTGGCGGACACGGCAGCACCGGCGCCGCGGCGGGTTTGGAACTGGCGCCGCTCTTGCCCTTCGCGGATGCCGAAGGCGCGCTCGCCGTCGCGTGCGGCAAGGAACCGAGGCTGCGCACACCTGCGGAGATCGCGGCGGCGAGTTCGTCGACCGCCTTGCGATGGCCGTCGACGAGCGCGTCGTAACCGGAGCCGACGCGTTCCTGCGCGAGCGTCCGGCATGTCAGCACCGTATCGGATCCGGCGGCGCGCACGCTCCACACGGCGTCGATCACCGCTTGCGCGCCCGGCCACGATTCGAAGCGCCGCACGTTCACCTTCACGCGATATACCGGCACCGATTCCGGATGCGGCGTGCCGTAGACGTCGATCGCACCGAGCTGCTGCGTGAGATCGGCGGAGAGTGCGCGCCGCACTTCGTCGCCCGGCAGCGATGCCCAGCGCTCCTCTTCGAGCACGCGCACCTGCGCGGGACTCGTCTGCACCACCAACTGATTCTTCGCGACCTGCTGCGGCATGTCGACGGGCGCAAGCTCGAAATAGAACGAAGCCTGCGTCGACGGCACGGGCCGCGCGTCGCCGCCGCCGAGCGTGTAGAAACGGCTCGTCGGCGAGGCGCAGGCAGCGAGCATCGCCGCTGCGCTCAGAGTCAACATCAACGAGCCGAACTTCATGGTTTATCTCCCGATTTTCCGCGCAAGAGCGATTCCGGATGGCGCTCCAGATAATCCGCGAGCGAGTTGAGCGATTGCAGCGTGCGCGTGAGTTCCTGCAGCGCCTGATGCACGTCCGACTGAAGCGGCGAATCCGACTGCAACGTCGATTGCGCCTGACCGAACGTCTGCTTGGCCTGCGTGAGCGTGTCGCGCATTTCCGGCAGGACTTCCTTGTCCATCCTGTCGAAGAGCGCGTTGGCGTTCTTGAGCGAGCCGTTCAGATTCGTGCCGATCTCGTCGAACGGAATCTTGTCGATCTTGCGCGCGATGTCGGCGATCTGCAGCTGCAGCTCGTCGAGCGTGTTCGGCACGGTCGGCAGTTCGATCGGATCGTTGCCAACGCTGACCTTCGCGGGCGGCGCTTTCGGGAAGAAGTCGAGCGCGACATACAACTGGCTCGTCAGCAGGTTGCCGGTGCGCAACTGTCCGCGCAGCCCGCGCTTCACGAGCAGTTGCAGCATGTCCTGGCTCGCCACCGAACCTTGCTCCGGCAGCGCCTGACGCGCGCGCTTGCCGAGGCGATCCGGGTAGAGGTCGATCGTGACCGGCATCATGAACGAATGCGATTTCTGATCGTATTGCACGCCGATGCCCGTGACCTGCCCCAGCACGATGCCGCGGAAATCGACCGGCGCGCCGACCGACAGGCCGCGCAGCGACTGATTGAAGTTCATCACGACGTGCACGGCCTCGCCATCCGGATCGCGCATCGCGTCGGACTGATCGCCGGCCAGACGGAAGGTCGCGTTGTTTTGCGCCTGCGGGCCGGATTGCTGGTTCGGCGGCGTCTGGAACGCGATGCCGCCGAGCACGACCGTTGCGAGCGATTGCGTGTTGAGCGTGAAGCCGCTCGAATCGAGCCGCAGATCGACGCCGCTCGCATGCCACCAGCGCGAGTTGGTGCCGACGTACTGATCGTAAGGCGCGGTGACGAATACCTGCAGCGTGACGCCGGTGCCGTCCTTGTCGAGCGAGAACGCGACGACCTGGCCGACCTGCACGCGCCGGTAATAGACGGGCGAGCCGATATCGAGCGAGCCGAGCGATTCGCCGTGCAGCGTGAAGGTATGGCCTTTCTGATCGCCGGTGACGGCGGGTGGCGTTTCGAGCCCGACGAAATAAGTCTCATCGTCGGTCGACTTGCCCGCATCGACGCCGATATACGCGCCGGACAAAAGCGTCGACAGGCCGGTCACGCCGCTTGCCGCAACGCGCGGACGCACGATCCAGAAGCGCGTGTCCTTGACGGCGAAATCGGTGGCTTCCTTGGTGAGCTGCACGTCGACGAGCACGCGCGCGTGATCCTTCGACAGCGTGATCGTCTTCACCGTGCCGATATCCACGTCCTTGAACTTCACTTTCGTCTTGCCGGGCTCGAGGCCTTCCGCGGAAACGAAGCTGATCGTCACGGTCGGTCCGCGGCTCGACACCGTCTTCACGACGAGAATCACGCCGATCAGCGCCGCGACGAGCGGAATCACCCACACGAGCGAGGGCAGCCAGCGGCTGCGCGGCTCGATCACGGGTTCGGGGAGGTTCGGCGGGAGGCCGCCCTTGTCCCCGTTACCGCTGCCGGCGTTGCTGGCGGGCGGCGCGGGCTGCTTCGGGTCGTTCGGACCTTGGGCACTAGTCATGTTTCTTTCCTGACGGTTCGATGTTGTCCCACATGAGGCGCGGGTCGAATTGCATGGACGCGATCATCGTCAGCACGACCACCGACGCGAACGCGAGCGCGCCCGGTCCCGGCGTGATGACGGCGAGCGATTTGAAGCGCACGAGCGCGATGGTGAGCGTGATGACGAAGACGTCGAGCATCGACCAGCGCCCGATGCCCTCGACGATGCGAAAGAGCGTCGTGCGCTGACGCGGCTGCCATGTGGAGCGCCGCTGCACGCTGATGGTAAGAAAGGCGAGCGTGACGAGCTTGAGCATCGGCACGAGAATGCTGGCGATGAAAATCACCGCCGCGAGCGGATAGTCGCCGTCGTTCCAGAAGAGCGCGACACCGCTCATGATGGTGTCGTCCTCGGAACCGAGAATCGACGACGTATGCATGATCGGAAAGAGGTTCGCCGGAATGTAGAGAATCGCCGCGCTGATGAGCAGTGCCCACGTACGCGCGATGCTGTCCGGATGACGCCGGTGCACGACGGCGTCGCAGCGCGTGCAGCGCTGTTTCTCGACGGTGTGCGCGAGCGGCTGCACGAGTCCGCACGCATGACACGACACGACATTCGCGCGCGACGCCGTGATGAACTGCGTTTCGCGCGCCGCTTCGCCGGTTTTCGGATCGATGGAATCGCTCACGATTTTTGCCTCGCCGTGGTTGTGACGCGCTTCGATTCGAGCGGACGGAGCCTTGCCGCGATGTCCCACAACGCGCGCGGATCGAAGCTCACGACGACGGCGAACATGAGCGTCAGCGCGCCGAACGCGAAGAGCGCCGCTTCGGGAATCACGCGCGCGATGCTCACCATCTTCACGAGCGTGACGAGCACGCCGAGCATGAAGACTTCGATCATGCCCCACGGACGCACGAGCTGAATGCCCCGCAGGATTGCGTTGAAGCCAGGCGGCACGTAACCGGAACGCAGCGGAAGCAGCACGTAGAGCAGGGCAACGAGTTCGCACAACGGAAACAGGATGGTCGAGCAGAAGACGAGCACCGCCATGATTTCCATCTGCTCGTTCCACAACGCGACGATCGCGCCGATGAGCGTCGTCTCCGACGTGAGGCCGTTCGCCTCCAGCTCGACGATGGGAAAGCCTTGCGCGATCAGGAACGTGAAGAGCGCGGCGAGCGTCATCGCCGAGATCTTGTCGAGGTTCGACGAGATGCTTCGATAGAGCAGCGATCCGCAGCGAGGGCATTTCGCCGAGGTGCGTCGAGGCAATGCACGTTTATGGAAGAGCGCGTCGCATTCGTGACACGCGATCAGGTCATCGGATTCGTTCGCGTTCATTCGCGTTCATGGTCGAGGCCCGAGGCTTGTCGAGCGTATTGGTCGGGCGCCGCGAGACCGGCTCCGACCGGGCATAGCAAACGGCGGGCCAGCGAGATTGGTAGCAGCATGGTATCAAATGGCGCGGGGCGGGCGAATTTGGACAGAACGCTTCTTTACAAGCGGAATTAAACTGCCAGGCCGCCCGTTAATACATCGATGCCGGAATCGGTCGCGGTTCGCGCCTTCATCGACCGTTGCACGCATGGAATAGTTCGTTGCATGGGCGGCACACGAGGCTCGCCGAGCCGGCTCGAAAGCCCGCAAAGCCGCGTCGGGACTGGGTTTGCCGGTTCGGCGCGGGCTTTTTGCGCGCGCTGGCAATTCGTTATCGTTGAGGTAGCATGGCGGCCTTGAACACTTGTCGTCAGGCGGCGGCAGGCCGTGCGACATCGAACACTTGGGTGAGAGCAATATGGAAAGCACCGCTGGCATCACGGCGAGCGCGCCGGCGCAACGATACAGCGCCACGGCGATCGGCCTGCACTGGCTGATCGCGTTGTTGATCGTGGGCGGCTTCTGGCTCGGCTGGATCATGACGGACATTCCGGGCTTCACGCCGACGAAGCTCAAATACTTCTCGTGGCACAAGTGGATCGGCGTAACGGTGTTCGCGCTCGCGCTGCTGCGCGTCGTCTGGCGCGCCACGCACCAGGCGCCGTCGATGCCCGATGGCATGCCGCGCTGGCAACAGGGCGCGGCGCATCTCACGCATATTCTGCTTTACGCGCTGATGCTCGTCATTCCCGTGTCGGGTTATCTGTACAGCTCGGCGGCCGGCATTCAGGTCGTGTATCTCGGCGTGCTGCCGCTGCCGACGATCATCGGGCCGGACAAGGCGCTGAAGGCGACGCTGCGCATCGTGCACATCGCGTTGAACTACACGTTGCTGTTCTTCGTCGTGATGCACGTTCTGGCTGCGCTGAAGCATCATTTCGTCGATCGCGACGGCCTGCTCGGCCGCATGCTGCCGTTTCTCAGATGAACGCGTGTCATTGTTTCCTCGCCGTTGGCAAGGCGTTTCCCGGCGGCTGATTGTGATCGCGTACTTATGATTTCCAATACCGGTTTGTTCGTTCGAACCGTTTGAATAGGGCACACATGAAAGTGAAACTCAACCGTTGGATGGCAGCCGCTGCTTCGTTCGCGATGATCGCGGGCGCGCATGCGCAGGTAGACATGAGCAAGAGCACGGTGACAGCCACGTCGAAGCAGATGAACGTGCCCACCGACGGCAAGTTCAACAAGTTCAGCGCGCAGATTGCGTTCGATCCGGCGAAGCCGACGGCGGGCTCGGCGAACATCATGATCGACACCGGCAGCTACGACCTCGGCGACGACGATTACAACAAGCAGGTGCGCGGCGCGGAATGGTTCGACGCGGGCAAGTATCCGAGCGCGACGTTCGTCTCCAGCGCGATCGCCCCGGCGGGCGGCAACAAGTACAACGTGACCGGCAAGATCACGATCAAGGGCAAGTCGCAGACGGTCACGGTGCCGGTGACGGTCACGCAGCAGGGCGCGACGGAAACCTTCGACGGCGCGCTGCCGATCAAGCGCACCCAGTTCGATGTCGGAACGGGCGAATGGAAAGATACGTCGATCGTCGCGGACGACGTCGTCATCAAGTTTCACATCGTTGCCGCGAAGAAGTGAGCGGCGTTTTTGTCACACACGACGCATAGTCGGCGTATCTGGTTAGTCAGGAGAAGAACTTGAAAAAGCTTTCGATCATTGCCGCGAGCGCGCTCGCATTGGGACTGTCGTTCGGCGCCTCGGTGAGCGCATTCGCCGCCGACACGTACAAGCTCGACCCGAACCACACTTATCCGAGCTTCGAGGCGGACCACTTCGGTGGCGTGTCGACGTGGCGCGGCAAGTTCAACAAGAGCAGCGGTGAAGTCACGCTCGACCGCGCGGCGAAGACGGGCACGGTGAACGTGACGATCGACATCGCTTCGGTCAACACCGGCAATGCGAAGCTGGACGAGCATCTGCAAAAGGCCGAGTTCTTCGACGTCGCGAAATATCCGACAGCCGAGTACAAGGGCACGTCGATCAAATTCGACGGCGACAAGCCTTCCGAAGTGATCGGCACGTTGACGATGCACGGCGTGACGAAGCCGATGAACCTGAAGATCGAGAGCTTCAAGTGCTTCATGAACCCGATGATGAAGAAGGAAGTGTGCGGCGTCGAAGCGACGGCGACCTTCGATCGCGGCGACTTCGGGATGGATTACGGCAAGTCGTACGGTTTCAGCCTGACGACGGTGCTGCATATTCAGGCTGAGGGCGTGAAGCAGTAACTCGTGCTCCATTGCTGCTTAGAGAAGGCTTCGCGTGTCATGCGCGAAGCCTTTTTTGTGGATCGAGTTTTGGGTTTGGCAATTTCTGCAGGCAATCGCCGCCTGCCAATTGAAGGATGGTAGTTTGGCGTGCGCCAGGACCGGCCGCTCTTTGCCAGCCGAAAGCGCTCCAAAATTTGCTCTGCATTCCAAAACGAATATGATCCATGAATTGCGTCCCGACCTCCGCGATGTAACCGTTTGCGCTGTCGATTCACTCAATCCCCGGCTTGCCGCGCGGGCGCTGGAAATATCGAGCGCGCACTGCGACTTCGGCGATGTCGTGTTGTTCACGCATGAAAAGATCGCGACCAAAGCGCGCATTGTGCGTACGCCGCATATTGCTTCGCGCGAACAGTACAGCGATTTCGTGCTGAAACAAGTCATTCAGCACATCCGCACGCCTTGGGTGCTGCTGATTCAGTGGGACGGCTACGTCGTCGATCCGTCCGCGTGGCGCGCGGAATTTCTCGACTACGACTACATCGGTGCGCGCTGGCGCTGGCCTTGGAGACGGTAAGCGCGGAACATATCAGGGATACGTTGACTGACTGCGGCTTTTCCGCCGCGGTGTCGCAACTGTGCATTTCATTTTGCGAAGATCGATTGCGCGAGGCGGCGCGATGGGCGGAGGCTCCTGAGCGCTTCATCGCCTGAATGAAAACGGGCCTGTCCGCGAAGACAGGCCCGGTCGTTCTTATCGGCTCGACGTATTTCACGCATCGCTTCGATACTCGGGGAAAGACGTTTCCTCACGAACCCAATGTGCGGACGACAGCGACATCGCATGAGAAAAGTAAATGGTTGTTCTCTCTGTCGACTGCAGGCAGCGGAAACGCGGCATGGTATGGCGCGCTAGAACTTCGTCCGAAAAGACGTGGTTGAACTCGGGATTGCTCAGGTCGGCGGACAGCGCCGTCGCGAACGGCAAGGTGAACGCCATCGAAGCGCTCATTCCGCCCGTGGCGTGAATGTCCTTGAATAAAGCATGCGGTAGGTACTCGTATTTCTCCGAACGGGAAATAAGGATGCCGCAATGTTTTGAGATCCTGAAGTCGTAGCCGCTATCGAGTTCGGCGACGCAGGTTTCGATGTGATTGGTGAGATAGATGTCGTCGTGATCCATCCAGAAAAAATGAGTGCAGTCCTCCTGGATGAGATGATTCAACGGAATCCGATACCAGTCGTTTTGGGGAATGCTCTGGGGCGTGTACATCCATACTACGGGCGCGCCGAGATCCATGACGCACCATGCGTAGTTGTCTCCGGCTCCGTTCTGATGCACGCAAATGATATCCGGGCGTCGCGTTTGGGCGAGCAGTTGCAGGACACAACTCCGTAGCAATTCCGGGCGATTGTAAGTCGGGATGAAAATCCCGATTTTGTTTTTCTGTGAGGACGACATAACGTACGGTTGGAACGGACTGATTTGCTCGGCAGCGCATTGCGTGCGGATTCGAGCCTAGTCGAAGTCGAGGTTGTCTTTTGTTCTTGCGTCGAAATTTGATGAAATTCGGGAGCCGGAAAAGCAAACGGGCCAGTCACGATGACTGGCCCGTTTTGGTTTCAGCTTTCAGTGCGCCGCAACGCTCAAACCTGCGCACCCGCATTCGGATCGTTCGGATCGTACTTGTCTTTCTTGTCCTTCACGAGATCCTCGCGCTTCACGCCGAACCACATCGCGAGCGCCGCCGCGACGAACACCGACGAGTAAATGCCGAACAGAATACCGACGGTCAGCGCCAGCGCGAAGTAATGCAGCGTCGGGCCGCCGAAGAAGAACATCGACAGCACCATCATTTCCGTACAGCCGTGGGTGATGATGGTTCGCGACATCGTGCTCGTGATCGCGTGGTCGATCACTTCCTTCACGCTCATCTTGCGTTGCTTGCGGAACGTTTCGCGGATCCGGTCGAAGATAACCACCGACTCGTTCACCGAATAGCCGAGCACCGCGAGAATCGCCGCCAGAACGGACAGCGAGAACTCCCACTGGAAATAGGCGAAGAAGCCGAGAATGATGACCACGTCGTGCAGGTTCGCGATGATGCCCGCGACCGCGTACTTCCACTCGAAGCGGAACGACAGGTAAATCACGATGCCGATGACCACGCACGCGAGCGCGAGCAGGCCGTTCGTCACGAGTTCCTTGCCGACCTGCGGACCGACGAACTCGACGCGCTGCAGCTTCACGGCAGCGTTGTCGGCCTTGAGCGCGGTCATCACCTGATCGCTCTGCTGCGCGGACGTCAAACCCTGCTTGAGCGGCAGACGGATCAACACGTCCTGCGACGTGCCGAAGTTCTGCACCTGCGCGTCGGGATAGCCGAGCTTCGACATCGACGCGCGCACCGGTTCGAGTTGCGCGGCTTGCGGATACTGCACCTCGACGACCGTGCCGCCGGTGAATTCCACCGACAGATGCAGCCCGCGATGCACGAGGAAAAATACGGCCACGAGGAACGTCACGAGCGAAATCACGTTGAAAATCAACGCGCGCTCCATGAACGGCAAATCGCGGCGAATGCGGAAGAATTCCATTGTCTATTGCTCCGGACTCAGCGGATTCAGCGGGACTCGCCCGGTTTCTGTTGATCGATGCCGGGGCCCGAACGACGGCGCACCGTCGGCTTGCCCGTGCGCGCCGGCGCTTGTTCGGTCTGGCGCGGCGCGGCCACTGCGGTCTTCGTCTTGCCCTTGGCCGTTTTCACGATTTCGTCGACGGGCGATTCATCGCCGCGTTGCGCCGCGAGATAAGCCGCCGCGGCCGCTTCGGCATTCGTGCCTTCCGGACGCCACACCTGACCGATCGCGAGCGACTTCAGCTTCTTCTTGCCGCCGTACCACAGGTTCACGAGGCCGCGCGAGAAGAACACCGCCGAGAACATCGACGTCAGAATGCCGATACAGTGCACCACCGCGAAGCCGCGCACCGGACCCGAACCGAACGCGAGCAGCGCGAGGCCGGCGATCAGTGTCGTGACGTTCGAGTCGAGAATCGTCGCCCACGCGTGCTTGAAGCCTTCCTGAATCGCGGTCTGCGGCGGCGCGCCGTTACGCAGTTCCTCGCGGATACGTTCGTTGATCAGCACGTTCGCGTCGATCGCCATACCGAGCGCGAGCGCGATAGCCGCGATACCCGGCAAGGTCAGCGTCGCCTGAAGCAACGACAGCACGGCGACGAGCAGCAGCAGGTTCACCGACAGCGCCAGCATGGAGAACACGCCGAAGAGCAGGTAGTACGCGATCATGAAGACGGCGATCGCGGCGAAACCGTACGTGACCGAATCGAAGCCCTTCTTGATGTTGTCCGCGCCGAGGCTCGGGCCGACCGTGCGTTCCTCGATGATGTCCATCGGCGCGGCGAGCGAACCCGCGCGCAGGAGCAGCGCGAGATCGGTTGCGGCTTGCGGCGTCGGCTGGCCGGTGATCGAGAAGCGGTCGCCGAGTTCGGACTGAATGGTCGCGACCGTCAGCACTTCGCCCTTGCCCTTTTCGAACAGCACCATCGCCATCGGCTTGCCGATGTTGTCGCGCGACACGGACGACACCGCGCGTCCGCCCGCAGAATCCAGACGGATATTGACCGAAGGCCGTTGATGGTCGTCGAAGCCCGCGGACGCGTCGATGATGCGGTCGCCGGTGAAGATCACCTGCTTGCGCAGCAGCACGATGCGATCGCCCTGCTTGAACGCTTCGTCGCCGGGCGGCACCGCGTCGTTCGGGCCGATATAGGTGTTGACCGGATCCGCGAGACGCGCTTCGAGCGTCGCCGTGCGGCCGATGATGTCCTTCGCCTTCGCCGTGTCCTGCACGCCCGGCAGCTCGACCACGATGCGGTCGGAGCCTTGCTGCTGGATCACCGGCTCCGCGACGCCGAGTTCGTTCACGCGGTTATGCAGCGTGGTGATGTTCTGCTTGAGCGCGCTGTCCTCGACGACTTTCTGCGCGGCGGGCGAGAACGTGCCGACGACCTGAAAGCCATCACCGCCCTGGCGCGTCGTCCATTGCAGTTCGGACACGCCCGTCTGGAGCAGCGTGCGCGCGTTGTCCGCGCCCGCCTGATCCGAGAAACTCACGACGACCGATTGCCCGACCCGGTTCACGCCGCCATCGCGGATATTGCGGTCGCGCAGATAGGTGCGCGCATCGGCGGCGTCGGAGTCGAGCTTCTTGTTGAGCGCGCCGGCCATGTCGACCTGCAGCAGGAAGTGCACGCCGCCGCGCAGATCGAGACCGAGGTACATCGGCAGTGCGTGCAGGGCCGTCAGCCAGCGCGGCGAGGCGCTCTGCAGATTCAGCGCGACGATGTACTGCGGATCGCTCGGATCGGTGTTCAGCGCCTTCGAAAGCAGATCCTTCACATGCAGCTGCGTGTCCGTGTCTTTCAGACGCACGCGGATGTTCGCGTTCAGCTGCGAATTGTCGAAGGTGACTTCGTCGGCCTTGATGCTGCTCGCGGCGAGCGCGGCTTCGACGTTCGAAAGCGTGGTCGAGTCGAGCTTGACCGTCGCCTTGCCGCTCGATACCTGAACTGCGGGCGCTTCGCCGAAGAAGTTGGGGAGCGTGTACACGAGGCCGATGACGAGCGCCACCAGCATCACGACATACTTCCAGAGGGGATAACGATTCATGGGAATGGCCGACCGGAAAGTTGGCTTCGGAGGAGAGGGCGTCCGGCGATATGCGCGACGAGCCGGTCTGAAGACCCGGATGGCTCGGTGAGCGAGGCCGCGCCGGACGCGGTGGAACGAGTGGCCTTACAGCGACTTGATCGTGCCCTTCGGGAGAATGGTCGTCACTGCCGCCTTCTGGATGGTGATTTCCGTGCCTTCGGCGATTTCCACGCCGACGTAGGCGTCTGTCACCTTCGTGATCTTGCCGACGATGCCGCCATTCGTCACCACTTCGTCGCCCTTGGCCATGGCGGCGAGCATGTTGCGATGCTCCTTCTGACGCTTCATCTGCGGACGGATCATGATGAAGTACAGCACCGCGAACATCAGGATCAGCGGCAGGAAGCTCATCAGGCTCGATTCCGCGCCACCGGTTGCGCCTTGTGCAAAGGCATTGGAAATGAACGACACGTTGGTCTCTCCGTTGTTACATCGAAATAATTGACTGGAAGTCAGCCCGGCATTCTACCACCCGCACCTGCCCGAAAATGCCCGAATGCGCTTTGCCATCAAGCCGTTACGGACGATTCGCGGGCCTTATCGCAAGCAGTAGAAAGCAGATTGTAAAGCTTGGCGCAACGAAGCCGCGCGTTTTCAATCCACGCCGCGCGCGCGATTCTCCGCGAACGTCTTGCGAAACGCCTCGAACGTATGATTTTCGATCGATTCGCGCACTTCGCCAATGAGTTGCAGGTAATAGTGCAGGTTGTGAATCGTGTTCAATTGCGCGCCGAGAATCTCGCCGACGCGATGCAGATGATGCAGATAGCCGCGCGTGAAGTTCCGGCACGTGTAGCAGCCGCAGGATTCGTCGAGCGGCTTCATCGAGTTCTTGTGCGTCGCGTTCTTGATCTTCAGATCGCCGAAACGCGTGAAGAGCCAGCCGTTGCGCGCGTTACGCGTGGGCATCACGCAGTCGAACATGTCGACGCCCGCCGCGACGCCCGCGACGAGATCCTCCGGCGTGCCGACGCCCATCAGGTAATGCGGCTTGTCGGCGGGCAGCTTCGGGCCGATGTGATTCAGCACGCGCATCATGTCTTCCTTCGGCTCGCCGACCGACAGCCCGCCGATCGCGAGGCCGTGGAAACCGATGTCCGAGAGGCCCGCGAGCGATTCGTCGCGCAGGTCTTCGAACATGCCGCCCTGCACGATGCCGAAGAGCGCGTTCGGATTGCCTAGCCGGTTGAACTCGTCGATGGAGCGCTTCGCCCAGCGCATCGACATGCGCATGGAATCGGCGGCGTCCTTGTGCGAGGTGGAAATGCCGTTGGTCGAGTAGGGCGTGCATTCGTCGAACTGCATGACGATGTCGGAGTTCAGCACCTTCTGAATCTGCATCGATACTTCCGGCGACAGGAAGAGTTTGTCGCCATTGATCGGCGACGCGAACGTGACGCCATCTTCGGTGATCTTGCGCAGATCGCCGAGCGAAAATACCTGGAAGCCGCCGGAGTCAGTCAAGATCGGCCGGTTCCATCCCATGAACTTGTGCAGGCCGCCGTGCGCGCCGATCACTTCGAGACCGGGACGCAGCCACAAATGGAATGTGTTGCCGAGGATGATCTGCGCGCGGATCTCTTCGAGTTCGCGCGGCTGGATTGCCTTGACGGTGCCGTAAGTGCCGACCGGCATGAAGATCGGCGTTTCGACGACGCCGTGATTGAGCGTCAGACGGCCACGGCGCGCCTGGCCATCGGTCGTCAGCAGTTCGAACTTGAGCCCGTTGTCGGGCGGAGTGTGGGTTGCGGTCATTTGAGTTCCTGCCACTGGAAAACAGTCCAGCGCATCGGTTGAGAAAACTAGTCGCGGCGAGTCAGAAGCATTGCGTCGCCGTAGCTGAAGAAACGATACTTTTGCTCGATTGCGTGACGATATGCATCGCGAATCGTATCCATGCCGGCGAACGCGGAGACGAGCATCAGCAGCGTCGACTTCGGCAGATGGAAATTCGTCACGAGCCGGTCGACGACGCGAAACGCGTAGCCCGGCGTGATGAAGATATCGGTTTCGGCCTGCGTCGCCGAGAGCGGGCGGTTCGCTTGCGCGGCGTCGCGCGCGGCGGCTTCGAGCGCGCGCATCGACGTCGTGCCGACCGCGACCACCTTGTTGCCGCGCGCCTTCACCGCCGCGATGCGATCGACGAGCGATTGCGGCAGGTCGTACCACTCGCTATGCATCTTGTGCTCCGCGATGTTCTCGACGCGCACCGGCTGGAACGTGCCCGCGCCGACGTGCAGCGTCAGCGTCGCGCGCTCGACGCCGCGTTTTTCGAGTTCGGCGAACAGCGCGTCGTCGAAGTGCAGGCCGGCGGTCGGCGCGGCGACCGCGCCCGGATTTGCCGCATAAACGGTCTGATAGCGCGTTTCGTCGTAGGCGTCGGCGTCGTGCTCGATGTACGGCGGCAGCGGCAAGCGCCCGTATTGCTCGATGAGCGTCAGGCATTCGGCAGGGAAGTGCAGCGTGTAGAACGGCTCGACGCGTTCGCCGACGGTCACGTCGAACGCATCCGCGAGGCGGATCGTCGTGCCTTCGGCCGGGCTCTTGCTCGCGCGGATCTGCGCGAGCGCCGTGGTCGCGCCGGTCAGCCGCTCGACCAGCACCTCGACGCGCCCGCCGCTGGCCTTCTGGCCGGGAAAGCGCGCCTTCAGGACTTTGGTATCGTTGAACACCAGCAGATCGCCGGGTGCGAGCAGGTTCGGCAGCTCGGAGAATCGGCGGTCGACGAGCGCGCCATCGGACACCTCGAGCAGACGGCTCGCGCTGCGCTCGGCGAGCGCGTTCTGCGCGATCAGCTCGGGCGGCAGATTAAAATCGAAATCGGAAAGCGTGAACATGGCTTGAACGTAGCGCGAACGGGCGCGAACGAAGTGCAATCGCGCCGAACAAACCTCATATTGTACTTGCGAAGAGAGTCAATGCCCTTGTCCGACCGCCGCGCCGCCGCCACGACCGATCCGCTGACCCTGGAGGAAAGGGACGCGCCGCGTGCCGCCGCGCCGGCGAAAAAGAAGGCGAAAGCGGACGAAAAGCCGAAAACCGTCGTCAAGACGGCGGACAAGCTCGCCAAGCTCGGCCTGAAATCCGACATCGATCTCGTCCTTCATCTGCCGATGCGCTATGAGGACGAAACGCAGATCACGCCCATCGGCGAGCTGATTCCGGGCGACATCGCGCAGACCGAAGGCGTCGTTTTCGACAACGAGATCGCGTATCGGCCGCGCCGTCAGTTGCTCGTGAAAATCCACGACGATTCCGGCGACGAACTCACGCTGCGCTTTCTCAACTTCTACGGCTCGCAGGTCAAGCAAATGGCGATCGGCGTGCGTCTGCGCGTACGCGGCGATGTGCGCGGCGGCTTTTTCGGGCTGGAGATGGTGCATCCGGCGGTACGTCCCGTCGATGACGACACGCCGCTGCCGCAAGCGCTGACGCCGGTTTATCCGTCGACGGCGGGAATTTCGCAGGCGTATTTGCGCAAAGCGATCGACAACGCGATCACGCGGGTCGATCTGCCCGAACTGCTGCCGGCGCCGATCGCGAAAGCGCATTTGCAGCCGCTCAACGTGCCCGGTCTGCTCGACGCCGTGAAGACGCTCCATCATCCGCGCGCCGATTCCGACGAAACCGCGCTGATCGACGGCACGCATCCGGCGTGGACGCGCATCAAGTTCGAGGAACTGCTCGCGCAGCAGTTGTCGCTCAAGCGCGCGCATGAAGAGCGCCGCACGCGCGCCGCGCCCGCGATGCCGCGCCGTGCGCCGGACGACGACGCGTCGCTCGTCGTGCGTCTGTTGCGCGCGCTGCCGTTCGCGCTGACTGGCGCGCAGCAGCGCGTGGTCGCGGAAATCGCGGGCGAACTGACGCTCGCGCATCCGATGCAGCGTCTGCTTCAGGGCGATGTCGGCAGCGGCAAGACGATCGTCGCGGCACTCGCGGCGGCGCAGGCCATCGACGCGGGTTATCAGGCCGCGCTCATGGCGCCGACCGAAATTCTCGCGGAGCAGCACGCGCGCAAGCTGCGCGGCTGGCTAGAGCCGCTCGGGGTCACGGTCGCGTGGCTCGCGGGCAGTCTCAAGGCGAAGGCCAAGCGTTCCGCGCTCGAAGCAGCGGCGCTCGGCACGGCGAAACTCGTCATCGGTACGCACGCGATCATTCAGGACGCGGTCGAATTCGCGCGCCTCGGGCTCGTGATCGTCGACGAGCAGCATCGCTTCGGCGTCGCGCAGCGGCTCGCGTTGCGCGCGAAGGCGCTGAACGCGGCTGACGGAAAAGCCGATTTCCAGCCGCATCAACTGATGATGTCCGCGACGCCGATCCCGCGCACGCTCGCCATGACGTACTACGCCGATCTCGATGTCTCGACCATCGACGAACTGCCGCCCGGCCGCACGCCGATTCTCACCAAAGTGGTGTCCGACGGACGGCGCGACGAGATCATCGGCCGCGTGCGCGAGGCGGCGCTGACCGGAAGGCAAGTGTATTGGGTCTGTCCGCTGATCGAAGAAAGCGAGACACTTCAGCTTCAGACGGCCGTCGAGACTTACGAGACGCTCGTCGCCGCGCTGCCGGAACTGCGCGTCGGGCTGGTCCATGGCCGGCTCGCACCCGCCGAAAAAGCCGCCGTGATGGACGCGTTCTCGCGCAACGAAGTGCAATTGCTCGTCGCGACGACGGTGATCGAAGTCGGCGTGGACGTGCCGAACGCATCGCTGATGGTGATCGAGCATGCCGAGCGCTTCGGCCTCGCGCAGTTGCATCAGTTGCGCGGACGCGTGGGGCGGGGCAGCGCGGCGTCCATCTGCGTGCTGATGTACTCGAATCCGTTGTCGCAGACGGCGCGTGCGCGGCTGCAAACGATGCGCGAAACGACCGATGGCTTCGAGATCGCCCGGCGCGACCTGGAAATTCGCGGTCCCGGCGAGTTTCTCGGCGCGCGGCAATCGGGCGAAGCGATGCTGCGATTCGCGAGTCTTGAAAACGACGGCTGGCTGATCGAACCGGCGCGCGCCGCCGCCGATCAGATGCTTGCGCAGTTTCCCGACGCCGTCACGCGCCATCTGGCGCGCTGGCTCGGCGCGCGGGAGCACTATTTGAAGGCTTGACTGAACTCGCGCGGGCCATGTCGGTCCCTATTTAACCTGCGCGGACCGGCGAATCGGCAAAAGTTGTCGAACGGCAGCCGGCGGGTGTATAACTCAAACCTATCGAATCAATGTATTTCATTGGCCTCCAATGACCCTCACCGAATTGAAGTACATCGTCGCGGTCGCGCGTGAACGGCATTTCGGCCGCGCGGCCGAGGCGTGCTTCGTCAGCCAGCCGACCTTGTCGGTGGCAATCAAGAAGCTCGAAGACGAACTGAACGTGCAGATCTTCGAGCGCGGCACGAGCGAAGTCAGCGTAACGCCGATCGGCGAGCAGATCGTGACGCAGGCGCAGCGCGTGCTCGAACAGACGCTCGCCATCAAGGAAATCGCCAAGCAGGGCAAGGATCCGCTCGTCGGACCGCTGCGTCTGGGCGTGATCTATACGATCGGACCGTACCTTCTGCCGACGCTCGTCAAGCAGATGATCAAGTCGGTTCCGCAGATGCCGCTCATGCTCCAGGAGAACTACACGCTCAAACTGATCGAGCTCCTGAAGCAAGGCGAAATCGATGTCGCGATCATGGCGCTGCCGTTCCCTGAAACCGGCCTGATGGTGCGCGCGCTCTACGACGAGCCGTTCGTCGTCGCGATGCCGTCGGGGCACGCGTGGGAGAACCGTGCGAAGATCGATCCGGACGATCTCAAGCAGGAAACCATGCTGCTGCTCGGCAGCGGCCATTGCTTCCGCGATCACGTCCTCGGCGTGTGCCCGGAACTGATGCGCTTCTCGCAGAACGCGGACGGCATCCAGAAGACGTTCGAAGGCTCGTCGCTGGAAACGATCCGCCATATGGTCGCGAGCGGCGTCGGCATTACCGTGTTGCCGCGCATGTCGGTGAGCGAGGTGAAGCCGCACGCGGCGGGCATCGATTCGGGTCTGCTCAGCTACGTACCGTTCGACGAACCCGTGCCGGACCGGCGCGTCGTGCTCGCGTGGCGCAAGAGTTTCACGCGCATGCCCGCGATCGACGCCATCTGCGACGCAATCGCCAATTGCGATCTGCCGGGCGTGAAAAAGCTCGATATGCCGGTCGCCGTGAACTGACTCGGCTGTCCCCACGAAACGCCGCGCTCTGGCAACGGAGCGCGGCGTTTTCTTTTTTGCGGTAGCGCGCGCAAGCGAAACCGGCACTTCGCTTGATCTATCGCATATATAAATTTAATCGAATTATAAAAGCCGATAGCTTGCGTTACGATCCTTCTCAGATGACGACACAGAGAGGATTTCATGACCGCCGCGACCTTCTTCGACCGCTGGAGTGACCTTCGCCAGATGGCGGTCTCGATCCTCGCCGATTTCGCAAGCGCCGCATGACGCGCGGCCGATCCGCATTCATCTCACGCCGAACCTCAAAAACAGGAGCATCACGATGACGACTCAACGACTCACGACCGCAGCAGGCGCACCCGTCGGCGACAACCAGAACTCGCAGACCGCAGGTCCGCGCGGCCCGGTCACGCTGCAAGACTTCTGGCTCGTCGAAAAGCTCGCGCACTTCGACCGCGAAGTGATTCCCGAGCGCCGCGTGCACGCGAAGGGCTCGGGCGCTTTCGGCACGTTCTGCGTCACCCACGATATCTCGCGCTACACGAAGGCGAAGCTGTTCGCCGACATCGGCAAGGAAACGCCGATCTTCATGCGCTTTTCCACAGTCGCGGGCGAGCGCGGCGCCGCGGACGCCGAACGCGACGTGCGCGGCTTCTCGATCAAGTTCTACACGGAAGAGGGCAACTGGGACGTCGTCGGCAACAACACGCCGGTATTTTTCATCCGCGATCCGCTGAAGTTTCCCGACTTCATCCACACGCAAAAGCGCGATCCGTACACGAATATGCGCAGCAATGTCGCGGCGTGGGACTTCTGGTCGCGTCATCCGGAATCGCTGCATCAGGTGACGATTCTCATGAGCGACCGCGGCATCCCGAAGAACTACCGTCAAATGCACGGCTTCGGATCGCACACGTTCTCGTTCATCAATGCCGACGGTGAGCGCTTCTATGTGAAGTTCCATTTCAAGTCGCAGCAGCCGCTCGAGAACTATACCGACGCCGAAGCCGCCGCCGTGATCGCCGCCGATCGCGAGAGCGCGCAGCGCGATCTCGTCGACAACATCGACAAAGGCAATTTCCCGCGCTGGAATTTCCGCATTCAGGTGATGACGGAAGACGAGGCTGCGAAGTCGAAGGTGAATCCGTTCGACATCACGAAAGTGTGGTCGCACAAGGACTATCCGCTGATCGACGTCGGCGTGATCGAGCTGAATCGCAATGCGCAGAACTACTTCGCGGACGTCGAGCAGGCCGCCTTCACGCCGGCGAACGTGGTGCCGGGCATTGGCTTCTCGCCGGACCGGCTGTTGCAGGGGCGTCTTTTCTCCTATGGCGACACGCAGCGCTATCGGCTCGGCGTCAACCATCATCAGATTCCGGTGAATGCGCCGCGTACGTCGGTCGCGAACACGTTTCATCGCGATGGCGCGATGCGGACCGACGGCAACCTCGGCGGCCGCGTGAACTACGAGCCGAACCGTTACGGCGAATTCGCGCAGGACGTGAACGCAAACGAGCCGCCGCAAGCGGGCGGGATGGTGCATCGCTACGACCATCGCGAGGACGACGATTACTACAGCCAGCCGGCAGCGCTTTTCAGACTCTTCGACGAAGCCCAGCGCGAACGCTTCTTCGGCAACATCGCGCGGCACATTCATGGCGTGCCGAACGAGATCGTCGCGCGGCAGATCGGGCATTTCCGCCGTATCGATCCGGCGTATGCGCAAGGCGTGATCGATGCGCTCGCGAAGCTCGGGCAGACGATCGAAGAGCAGGACACCGCAGCCGTCTGACGGCGGCGCTTTCGGAAACACGGGAGAACACATCATGTCTCAGGCGTTGCATCACATCGCACAGGCCGTCGAGCAGATCGACGCAACGAGCGTTCGGGCATCGCGCGGCGTGCGCGTCGCGATCGCGTTCGGGATCGTCGCGGCGGGATACGGGCTGATCGTCGCGGGCGGTGTCGCGGGCGCGTGATAGCGTCGCCGTGCAATGAATCGTTCCCCGTTTATACGATAAACTGTCGAACGCTCGAAACGCCGCGCGGCAAGCTCTTGCGCGCGGCGTTCGCACCTTTCGAATCAACTCTCTCTCGGAGTCATCATGGCGAAGAAAGGCATTGCACCCGCCGTCAATATCGGCATCAGCGACAAAGACCGCAAGAAGATCGCCGACGGGCTGTCCCGCCTGCTGGCCGACACGTACACGCTGTATCTGAAGACCCACAACTTTCACTGGAACGTCACGGGTCCGATGTTCAACACGCTGCATCTGATGTTCGAGACCCAGTACAACGAACTGGCGCTCGCCGTCGATTCGATCGCCGAACGCATTCGCGCACTGGGCGTGCACGCGCCGGGCAGCTACAAGGACTTCGCGAAGCTGTCGTCGATTCCGGAAGCGGACGGCGTGCCGGCCGCCGAAGACATGATCCGCCAACTCGTGGAAGGCCAGGAAGCCGTCGTCCGCACCGCGCGCGAGATCTTCCCGGCGACGGAAGCCGCGAACGACGAGCCGACCGCCGACCTGCTCACGCAACGCATGCAGACGCACGAGAAGACCGCGTGGATGCTGCGCGCGATGCTGGCCTGAAGCGCTCGGCCTCGACATGACGAAACCCCGCTTTCACGCGGGGTTTTTGCTTTTCGGGCTGATCTAAAATAGCTCGTCGTGAATTTCGCTCCCAGGGTCCGCCATGTTCGCCCGTTTTCCGCTCTACATGCGCCTCGTGCGCCTCGACAAGCCTATCGGCAGCCTGCTGCTCTTGTGGCCGACGCTCAATGCGTTGTGGATCGCGTCGAGCGGCCATCCGTCGCCGATGCTGCTCGTCATTTTCATCGTCGGCACGATATTGATGCGCTCGGCGGGCTGCGCGATAAACGACTACGCGGATCGCGATTTCGACCGCTACGTGAAGCGCACGGCGGAGCGGCCGATCACATCGGGCAAGATCAAGGCGTGGGAAGCCGTGGCGCTCGCGGCGGCGCTCTCGCTCGTCGCGTTCCTGCTGATCCTGCCGCTCAACACGCTCACGAAGGAACTGTCGGTGTTCGCGCTGTTCGTGGCGGGTTCGTATCCGTTCACCAAGCGTTTCTTCGCGATCCCGCAGGCGTATCTGGGCATCGCGTTCGGCTTCGGCATTCCGATGGCCTTCGCCGCCGTGCAGAACCAGGTGCCGATGCTCGCGTGGATCATGCTCGCGGCGAACGTGTTTTGGTCGGTCGCGTACGACACCGAATACGCGATGGTCGATCGCGACGACGACATCAAGATCGGCATTCGCACGTCCGCGCTCACCTTCGGGCGATACGACGTGCTTGCCGTCATGCTCTGCTACGCGATAACGCTCGCGATTTACGCGGGCATCGGCGTCGCGCTGGGCTTCCGCTGGCCCTACTGGCTCGGCTGGCTCGCAGCGGCGGGCTGCGCGGTTTATCACTACGGGCTGATCCGCAATCGTGAGCGCATGGCGTGCTTCGCCGCGTTCAGGCATAACAACTGGCTCGGCGGGATGTTGTTTGCGGGGATTGCATTGCAGTATGCACTGTCGAACTGATCCCGTTCGCGTGGATCGGGTGCCGCAACGTGTGCAACGCACGTTGCGACATCGCGCCGCCCGCTATTTTATTCCGGCCTGCGAAATGGTCTGAGAACGACAAATTTGTTCACATTGAAGTCTCGCGGTCTTATCTTTTGATAAGTTCGCCAAGTTAGGCAACTAGCTAATCCTTTGGGCGCGTCTGAAAGACGCGTTATACACCGCCCGGCAATTCGATTGCGAACGCGCCGGCCTTCCTTCGACAAGCCAACCGAACGCCGCGGGGTATTTCCGCGCGGCTGCATTCGTTCGTTTGCTTTACTTCCAATGTGTCAGTCATGGGTTTTCTCGCTCGCTTCGATCTAGCCGGACTCGCATCCCGAAACGGAGTCACGCATCTCATCGAGACCGGCTATGGACGAGGCGACTCGTGCCGTGCCGCCTTGGGCGCGGGTTTCGCGAAAGCGCTGTCCTGCGAAATCTTCGAACCGCTCTTCGCCGAAGCGGAACAAAGCGAGCGGCTCAATGTGGTGAACGCGGACAGTCTCACCTTCCTGCGCTCCGATTCGGTGACCGGCGTGCTCGCCGAACAGCGCTGCCTCGTGTTTCTCGACGCACACTATCCGGGCGCGGACCATGGCGGCAAGAGTTACATGAGTCAGGAACACTCTCCGACCGAGCGCCTGCCGTTGCTCGCGGAACTTGAACTCATGCGCGGGCGGGCCAGTGACGCGCTTATCGTGCTGGACGATGTACGCATCTACCGGCGCGAGTTTCAGACAAGCTGCGGGACGCTTCCGGATTGGGCCGAAAACGGCTTCGATCAGGAAGCGGCGTTTCTCGAATTGCTTGCGTCGTTCGACTCCTCGCACACGCTGCACTGGCATTCCGAGGATACGGGCTACGCGGTCCTGTGGCCGCGCGCTTGGGGCGAATACGCGCTGAAAAAATGGGTGATGCCCGGCGACCAGACGCAGCCGTTCGCGCTCACCCTAGGCGTTCCCGGCACGACCTGCATCTCGGTCAACCGCCGCTTGCTCGACGCTCGTTTCAGCAATCGCTGGCTCGTGGGCAATGGGCTCGATATCGGCGGCGGCAATGACAGCATCGCGCTGTATCGATCGTTGTTTCCGCGTATCGACAGGGTGACGGTCTACGAGTGGGAGCAGGGCGACGCGCAATATCTCGAGAACGTTCAGGACGACAGCTTCGATTTCGTCTATTCCGGGCACTGCCTCGAACACATGATCGACCCGCGTGTCGCGATGCGCCACTGGTTGCGCGTGCTCAAGCCGGGCGGCCATCTCGTCATCACCGTGCCGGACGAGGATCTCTACGAGCAGGGCATGTGGCCGTCAACGTTCAACGGCGACCACAAGCACACGTTCACCCTATACAAGCGGGAAAGCTGGTCGCCCGTTTCGATCAACGTTGTGGATTTGCTGCGCAGTTTCGAGCGCGAAGTCAGCATCAAGAAGATCGAGCTTCTGGATCACAGTTTCCTGCACGGCATGGAGCGCTACGATCAGACGCGCACCGCATTCTCGGAATGCGGCATAGAATTCGTCGTGCAGAAACTTTGAGAGCGCGGCGCCCTCAAGCCCCGCCCAACTCATCCCCCATCTCTCTCGCCCGCGCTTCTGCCGCGAGCGCGCCGCGCACGATCGCATCCTTCACGCCTTGCGCCTCGAACGATGCGAGCGCCGCCGCCGTCGTGCCGCCCTTCGACGTCACGCGCTCGCGCAGCACGCTCGCCGGCTCGCCCGATTGCGCGGCGAGTTGCGCCGCGCCGGTGAAGGTCGCGACCGCGAGCGCGCGCCCTTGCTCCTCATCCATACCGAGCTGGCGCGCGGCTTCCTGCATCGCTTCGATGAAATAGAACACGTAGGCCGGGCCGCTGCCGGAGATCGCGGTGACGGCGTCGAGCTTCGCTTCGTCGTCGAACCAGACGGCCGTGCCGACCGCTTCCAGCACTTGCGACGCGAGCGCCTTCGCCGCATCGGCGACGCCAGGCAGCGCGGCGAGCCCCGTCACGCCCATGCCAATCAGCGCGGGCGTGTTCGGCATCGTGCGCACGATCTGCGCGTAGCCGTTCAGCCAGCGCGAAAGATCCGTCGCGCGAATGCCGGCCGCGATGCTGATGATCGTCTGCTTCGACAGATGCGGCGCGAGCGCTTCGGCCACGCTCTTGAGCACTTGCGGCTTCACCGCGAGCACGATCGCGTCGTAGCCGGCGAGCGCTTCGTCGACAGCCGCGCCCGTCGCGATGCCGAACTGCTTCGCCGTGCGCGCGCGCGCTTCGTCGTTGATGTCGATGGCATAGATGTCAGCGGGCGCCGTGCCGCGCTTGATGAGACCGCCGATGAGCGCCGCGGCCATGTTGCCGCCGCCGATGAATGCAATTTTCATGGTTGATGACGAAGTCAGTTGGTGTAATTGCGCGCGCCGAAAATCGCGGTGCCGATGCGGACCATCGTCGCGCCTTCGAGCACGGCCGCTTCGAGATCGGCGGACATGCCCATCGACAGCGTGTCGAGATCGAGGCCGTCGGCGCGCAGCGCGTTCATCAGTTCGCGCAGGCGCGCGTGCGGTTCGCGTTGCGCGTCGAGTGTTTCGGCGGGTTCGGGAATCGCCATCAGGCCGCGCAGACGCAAGCCCGGCAGGGCGGCGACCGCATGCGCGAGCGCGGCGGCCTCATCCGGTTCGACGCCGCTCTTCGATGCCTCGCCGCTCACGTTCACCTGCACGCATACGTTGAGCGCGGGCGCGCTTGGCGGACGTTGTGCGGAAAGACGTTCGGCGATCTTCAGGCGATCGATGGAATGCACCCAGTCGAACTGCTCGGCGACGACCTTCGTCTTGTTCGATTGCAGCGGCCCGATGAAATGCCATTCGATTTCGCCGCGCAGATCCGCGAGCTCGGCGATCTTCGCGATGCCTTCCTGCACGTAGTTCTCGCCGAACGCGCGCTGGCCGGCTTCGAAGGCGGCGCGCACGTCGTCGGCGGGAAAGGTCTTGGACACGGCGAGCAGCTTGACGGAATCCGCATCGCGCGACGCTTCGTGCGCCGCCTTCGCGATGCGTTGCCGGACTTCTTCGAGATGTTGGGCGATGGACATGCTTGAGGCTCGGGACGGTCGAGCCGCTCATTATACGAAGCGGCCTCAACCGTACAGCAGATGTTCCAGCAGTTGAATCCAGTGCGTGACGGGCGTCGACGTGCCGCTTTGCAGATGCGCGATGCAGCCGACATTCGCCGACACGATCATCTGCGGTTCCAGCTTTTCCAGCCGGTCGAGCTTCTGATTGCGCAGCGTGTACGAGAGCTTCGGCTGCAAGACCGAATACGTGCCCGCCGATCCGCAGCACAGATGGCTGTCCGCAGGCAGGCGCACTTCGAGGCCGAGCGCGGTCAGCAGATGCTCGACGCGTCCGCGAATCTGCTGCCCGTGCTGCAGCGTGCACGGCGGATGAAATGCGACCGTATGCACGCCGCGCCGCCGCGCGAGCGCGACCAGCTCTTCTTCGTACATCGGCAGGATTTCGGCGAGATCGCGCGTGAGATCGACGATCTTTTGCGCCTTCGCCGAGTACGCCGGATCGTTGCGCAGCAGATGCGCGTATTCCTTGACGGTCGCGCCGCAGCCCGACGCGTTCATCACGATCGCCTCGACGCCGTTTTCGACATACGGCCACCATGCGTCGATGTTGTTGCGCACGTCGTCGAGCGCGTCGTCGTTGTAGCCGAGATGCAGGCGGATCGCGCCGCAGCAGCCCGCGCCCGGCGCCGTGACGATCTCGATGCCGAGCGCGTCGAACACGCGCGCCGTCGCGGTGTTGACGTTGGGCATCATCGCCGGCTGGACGCATCCGGCGAGCATCAGCATCTTGCGTTCGTGCTTGTTGGTCGGCGCGGCGAGCGGGCGCTCGGGCAGCGGAATCTTCGCGCGCAGCTTGCGCGGAAGAATGCCGCGGAACTGCTGACCGAGCTTCATCGCGGGCGTGAAGAGCGTGCTGTTCGGCAGGAAGCTTGCGAGCAGACGCCGTTGCAGACGCTGACGCATCGGCCGCTCGACCTTTTCTTCGACGACCTTGCGCCCGATCTCGACGAGCTTGCCGTATTGCACGCCGGACGGACACGTGCTTTCGCAATTGCGGCAGGTGAGGCAGCGGTCCAGATGCAGTTGCGTGCTGCGCGTGACGGGCGCGCCTTCGAACATCTGCTTCATCAGATAGATGCGCCCGCGCGGCCCGTCGAGCTCGTCGCCGAGCAACTGATACGTCGGGCAGGTCGCCGTGCAGAAGCCGCAGTGCACGCACTTGCGCAGAATGGCGTCGGCTTCGTCGCCATCGGCCGTGCCGCGGATGAAATCGGCGAGATTGGTTTGCATCGATGCGCCTAGAAGTCTGGATACAAACGCGCGCGATTGAAGATGCGCGCCGGATCGAACGCAACTTTCAATCCACGGTGAATTTTCATGAGCGGCGCGGGCAGCGGCGTGAAAACGCCTGCATTGCGATCGTAGGCGGAGCCGGCGCGGAAGATCGTCGCGTGGCCGCCCGCCTGTTTCGCGCTGATGCGCACGGTTTGCGGATCGGTGTCGGTGATCCACCAGCGTTGCGCGCCGCCCCATTCCATCAGTTGCGCGCCCGGCAGATGCAGCGGCTCGGCGATCGACGGCAAGGCGAGCCGCCACAGCGCCGAACGCGGTTCGATGACAGCGAAGAACGGATCGGTCTGTTCGCGCATGCCGATCCAGAATCGGTCGGCTTCGACCGCATCGACGACCTCGCCGCCGAGCGTGTTGCGCGAGGTTTTCACGGCGGCTTCGGCGCCCGCGAGACGCAGCGCGAGCGTGCCGTCGCGCCACGCGCTGCCGCAGATCGGCAGCGGATGCCCGCCCCATTCGTTGAGCTTGCGCACGCCGTCTGTCGCGTGCATGTCGAATTTCAGCGTGGCTTCGGCGACGGGGCGCGGCAGCACCTTGATCGACAGTTCGAGAATCAGGCCAAGCGTGCCGAGCGATCCGGCGAGCAGGCGCGACACGTCATAGCCCGCGACATTCTTCACGACTTGCCCGCCGAAGTGCAGCACTTGTCCGTGGCCGTTCATGACGACCGCGCCGAGCACGAAGTCGCGCGGCGCGCCGGTCCATGCGCGTCGCGGGCCCGCAAGCCCCGCGGCGATGCAGCCGCCGAGCGTCGCGTTGCGCCCGAAATGCGGCGGCTCGAACGGCAGCATCTGATTGTGCTCACGCAGCGCGGCTTCGATTTCGGCGAGCGGCGTGCCGCTTCGAGCGGTGATGACGAGCTCCGCCGGATCGTACGCGATGATGCCGCGATACGCCCGCGTGTCGAGGATCTCTCCCTGGAGCGTTTGACCGTACCAGTCCTTCGTGCCGCCGCCGCGAATACGCAGCAGCGTGCCGGTTTCTGTGGCCCGGGCGATCCTCTCCGACCAGCCGGCGACGACGTCGTCCTGTTCCATGGGTGTTCCGCTCTCGAATTCTGGTTTTCTATGGCAGTCCGGTCGATTGTACCGGCCGCTTAACGGCGCCACACGCGGGGAAACGTGGATAGCGGAACGCGTTCTCCCGGCTAGAAGCGCGGCAACTCGGGGTGCGGCAACAGGCCGCCGCGCACGTGCATCTTGCCGTATTCGGCGCAGCGCGCGCGCGTCGGAATGCCCTTGTCGGGGTTGAGCAGACCCGGCGGATCGAACGCGCGCTTCACGGCGAAGAACGCGTCGCGCTCTTCGGGCGAGAATTGCACGCACATCGAATTGATCTTCTCGATGCCGACGCCATGCTCGCCCGTCACCGTGCCGCCGAGTTCGACGCACGCCTCCAGGATGTCGCAGCCGAACGCTTCCGCGCGATGCCACTCGTCGAGATCGTTGCCGTTGAAGAGAATCAGCGGATGCATGTTGCCGTCGCCCGCATGGAACACATTGATGCAACGCAGCGCGTACTTCTTCTCCATCTCTTCGATGCGCGCGAGCAGCGGCCCGATCGCGCGGCGCGGCACGGTGCCGTCCATGCAGTAATAGTCCGGCGAGATGCGGCCCGCCGCCGGAAACGCGTTCTTGCGGCCCGACCAGAACTTGAGGCGCTCGGCTTCTGAACGCGAGATCTGGATGCGCGATGCGCCGTGTTCGCGCAGCACCGCCGTCATGCGGACGATTTCCTCGGCGACTTCATCGTGCGTGCCGTCGGATTCGCATAGCAGGATCGCGGCGGCGTCGAGATCGTAGCCCGCGTTGACGAATTCCTCGACGGCGCGCGTCGCGGGCTTGTCCATCATTTCGAGTCCGGCCGGGATGATGCCCGCCGCGATGATCGCGGCAACCGCGTTGCCGCCTTTCACGACATCGTCGAAGCTCGCCATGATGACTTGCGCGGTCTGCGGCTTCGGAATCAGCTTGACGGTGATCTCCGTGACGATCGCGAACATGCCTTCACTGCCGATCATCACCGCGAGCAGATCGAGGCCGGGCGCATCGGGGCCGAGCGAGCCGAATTCGATGACATCGCCGTCCATCGTCACCGCGCGCACGCGCAGGACGTTGTGAACCGTGAGCCCGTATTTCAGGCAGTGCACGCCGCCCGAGTTTTCGGAGACGTTGCCGCCGATCGTGCACGCAATCTGCGACGACGGATCGGGCGCGTAGTAGAGGCCGAACGGCGCGGCGGCTTCCGAAATGGCGAGATTGCGGACGCCCGGTTGCACGGTCGCCGTGCGCGCGTACGGATCGACCTCGATGATCTTCCGGAAGCGCGCGAGCGACAGCACGATGCCGTGGCGGATCGGCATCGCGCCGCCGGAGAGGCCGGTGCCCGCGCCGCGCGGAACGATCGGCACGGCGAGACGCGCGCAGATCTGCACGACGCGCTGCACCTGCGCTTCAGTTTCAGGCAGCGCGACGGCGAGCGGCAAACGCCGATACGCGGCGAGGCCGTCGCATTCGTACGCGGCCGTGTCTTCCTCGCGAAAGAGCAGACAGTGCGTCGGCAGCACGGCCATCAGCGCCTGCACGACTTCACGCTGACGCGCGGCGAGCTGATCTTCGGTCAGCGCGGGCGCGTCTTCGTGCGGCAGATTCGGCGACATCTGCTCGGCTTTGAGCTCGTCGGGTGCGTTCACGTCTCCTCCTTGTTCGATGACCGCGCGGTCGGCGCCGCGTCTTCATGCGTGCATCTTGCGCGACTTCGTCAGCCTTCGAAAGCGAAGATTTTTCCCGGATTCATCAGATTCTTCGGATCGAGCGCCTGCTTGATGGCACGCATCGTGTCGACGGCGTCCTCGCCGTGTTCGTCGATCAGAAAGCCCATCTTGTGCAGCCCGACGCCGTGTTCGCCGGTGCAGGTGCCGCCCATCCTCAGCGCGCGTCCGACGATGAGCCGATTGATGCGCTCGGCTTCTTCGAGCTCTTCGGGCTTGGCCGGATCGAGCAGCATCGCGACGTGGAAATTGCCGTCGCCCACATGCCCGACGATCGGACTCGGCAAGTACGAGCCTTGCAGGTCCTTCTCCGTTTCCTCGACGCATTCGGCGAGGCGCGAGATCGGCACGCAGACGTCGGTCGTGACGGCGCGGCAGCCGGGCTTCAGTTGCAGCATCGCGAAGTAGGCGGAATGGCGCGCGTTCCAGAGACGGCTGCGATCTTCGGGGCGCGTCGCCCACTCGAAGTCCTCGCCTTTGTTTTCCGCGACGATGTCCTGCACCGTCTGCGCCTGTTCCGCGACGCCGGATTCGGTGCCGTGGAATTCGAAGAACAGCATCGGCGATTCGCGTAGCGTCAGATTCGAATGCTTGTTGATGGCGCGCACGGCGAGCTTGTCGACGAATTCGACGCGCGCGATCGGCACGCCCATCTGAATGGTTTCGATGACGGCGCGCACGGCGTGGCCCAGCGACGGAAACGCGCACACGGCCGCCGAAATCGCTTCGGGTTGCGGATAGAGGCGCACGGTGATTTCGGTGATGACGCCGAGCGTGCCTTCCGAGCCGACGAAAAGACGCGTGAGGTCATAGCCCGCCGACGATTTGCGCGCGCGCGTGCCGGTTTTGATGACGCGGCCATCGGCGAGGACGACGGTTAGCGCGAGGACGTTTTCGCGCATCGAGCCGTAGCGCACGGCGTTGGTGCCGGAGGCGCGCGTCGCGGACATGCCGCCGATGCTCGCGTCCGCGCCCGGATCGATCGGAAAGAAGAGGCCGGTGTCTTTGAGCGCTTCGTTCAGTTGCTTGCGCGAGATGCCGGGCTGCACGGTGACGGTGAGGTCTTCGGCGTTGATCGAGACGACCTGGTTCATCTCCGACAAATCGATGGAGACGCCGCCTTGCACCGCGAGGAGATGGCCTTCGAGCGACGAGCCGTTGCCGTAGGGGATGATCGGGACGTCGTGTTCGGCGCAGAGCTTGACGATGGTTTGCACTTCGTCGGTGCTGCGCGCGAAGACGACGGCGTCGGGAAGTTGCGGATCGAACGGCGATTCGTCGCGGCCGTGGTGTTCGCGTACTGCTTGCGCAGTGGAGACGCGGTCGGCGAATTGCTGCTTCAGGGCATCGAGAAGCGCGGCGGGGAAGGGGCGTTTCTGAAGCGCCTGATGTTCGGTCGGGTGATTCACGTGCGTGTCTCCGGGCGGTGCGGCTTTGGTTTCTGTTCTGGGCGTGGCTTTGTATCTCATTTTACGCCGTCGGGGAGCCGGTCGGCGCCGCGGGCTTCGCGCGGAGGCGCGTGCCTATAATGGGTCGGGGTTTTTGTCCGCTTTTCAGGAGTCGATGATGGGTCACCGCTTGAGCAAGATCGCCACGCGTACCGGCGATGATGGAACGACCGGGCTGGGCGATGGAAGCCGCGTTTCCAAGGACGATGCGAGAATTGCTGCAATCGGGGATGTGGATGAGTTGAATTCGTGTATCGGCGTCCTTCTGTGTGAGCCGATGCCTTCAGATGTGCGCGATGCTTTAACTCGGATCCAGAACGATTTGTTTGACTTGGGCGGGGAGTTGTCGATTCCGGGGCATTCGATGATTCAGGAATCGCATCTCGCTCAATTAGACGCATGGCTGGAGGAGTACAACGCGACATTGCCGCCGCTCAAGGAATTTATTTTGCCGGGTGGGTCAAGGGCGGCGGCGCTGGCGCATGTCTCGCGCACTGTCTGCCGTCGGGCAGAGAGGGCTATTGTCGCGTTGGGGCGCATTGAAACTGCTGGGGTTAATGAGGCGCCGCGGAGGTATGTGAATCGGTTGTCGGATTTGATGTTCGTACTGGCGAGGATCTTAAACCGTGCTGACGGTGGCGAGGATGCGTTGTGGCGGCGCTAGGTCTTGAGCATGTACGTACCTCGTTACCAGTTCATCTATCGATTCATGAAGCGGAGCGGGCGAATCAACTGCATGCTGATTTGCGCTTCACCTATGCGGAAATACTTGGCATGTTAGCTTCGCGGGGCAGTGAGCGTTTTTTCAGATTGGCTGGGTCTTGCTCAGTCAAGAAAAATTCTTCGTCCTTGTATCGTTGAAGGCAAATATTAATGTTGCACTCTGCCAAGATTGCCGAAAATCAACTCTCCGGACAGTTGAGTCGCGCATAAAAATCAAACTGTACGAAGATCATGCGATTTATTTAACTAACTTTAAGGCGCGATTGAGGCATCAGATCCCGTTTTGAAAAAGGATCTTTAGGCGAGGTGCGAATTATCTTTTTCCGCACCTCCGCAAGAGTAGAGTTACTAGTTTCCTCCACCCCTCACAACCCGCCGCTGCTTCACCGCTTCCGCCAGTCCTTCAAGCACGCCGACACTCTCATCCCACCCGATACAGGCATCGGTAATACTCTGCCCGTACGTCAACTCGCACCCTTCCTTCAAATCCTGCCGCCCGGCAACGAGATGCGATTCCACCATCACGCCGACAATCCGCTCATCTCCAGCCGCAAGCTGCTTACCAATATCCTCACAGACCGGAATCTGATTTTCATGCTTCTTCGAGCTATTAGCATGACTCGCATCGATCATCAGACGCGCCGCCAACCCCGCCTTCCCGATATCCGAGCAAGCCGCATCCACACTCGCAGCATCATAATTAGGCGCTTTCCCTCCGCGCAAAATAATATGGCAATCCTCATTCCCCGCAGTGGAAACAATCGCGGAATGCCCGCCTTTGGTCACTGAAAGAAAATGATGCGGCTGCGAAGCCGCCTTAATCGCGTCGACGGCGATCTTTACATTTCCGTCAGTGCCATTCTTGAACCCAACAGGACACGACAGCCCCGAAGCCAATTCCCGATGAACCTGCGATTCCGTCGTTCGAGCCCCGATCGCTCCCCAAGAAATCAGATCGGCGATGTACTGCGGGCTAATCATGTCGAGGTATTCAGTCCCAGCCGGAAGCCCAAGCTCATTGACATGCATGAGCAGTTCCCGCGCAGCCCTCAATCCATCATTGATCTTGAAGCTGTTATCCATATACGGATCGTTGATGAGCCCCTTCCATCCGACGGTCGTGCGCGGCTTTTCGAAGTACACGCGCATCACGATTTCCAGCTCACCCGCAAAACGCTTACGCTGCTCGATCAACTTCCCCGCGTATTCCATAGCGGCCTTGGGATCATGAATCGAGCAAGGCCCGATGATGACGATCAGCCGGTCATCCATCCCATGAAGAATGCGGTGCATCGACTGCCGCGCGTTATAGATCAGCTCCGAAACCGGCTCGGCGCAGGGGAATTCGCGGATCAGATGCGCGGGCGGGGTCAGCTCTTTCAGTTCACGGATACGAACGTCATCGGTGTTGTGCGGGGGCATGTCGGTTCTCCAACGGCAGCGTTCTAATCAAACTATGAGACGAAAAAAAACCGCCAGACTCGCTGGCGGTTTTTTCGGGAATTCGGTCTTTCAACCTGTGTACGACTCACCCTCTCGATCCGCCAGCGGTCTGAGATGCCAAAAAAAATAAAAATAAAACTTGGCGGACATGATGGATCGAAGGCGTGTCAAAAAAGTTGTGACTGCTTTTATAACCTCAAACGCACGGCGTTGACAACCCCGCAGCTACGAGAACGCGGACAATCCGCATCGAACGAAACAAAGACGGTACATCCACGCCCGATCGATGCGGAAATCCCGCATGCACGCGGTGGGCCATCAGACCGTGCCGCCGACCGTCATCTTCTCGATACGCAACGTCGGCTGACCGACGCCCACCGGCACGCTCTGTCCTTCCTTGCCGCAGACGCCGACGCCGCTATCCAGCGACATGTCGTTGCCGATCATCGTCACGTACTTGAGCGACTCAGGCCCGCTGCCGATCAGCGTTGCGCCCTTCACCGGATACGTGATCTTGCCGTTCTCGATCATGTACGCCTCGGACGCCGAGAACACGAACTTGCCGTTGGTGATATCGACCTGACCGCCGCCGAAGTTCACCGCATACAGGCCGTTCTTCACCGACGCCAGAATCTCCTGCGGATCCTTGTCGCCGTTGAGCATGTACGTGTTGGTCATGCGCGGCATCGGCAGCGCGGCGTACGATTCGCGGCGCGCGTTGCCCGTCACCGGCATCTTCATCAGGCGCGCGTTCAGCGAATCCTGAATGTAGCCCTTGAGAATGCCGTCTTCGATCAGCGTCGTGCACTGCGTCGGATTGCCTTCGTCGTCGATATTGAGCGAGCCGCGCCGATTCGGCAGCGTGCCGTCATCGACGACGGTGACGCCCTTCGCCGCGACCTGCTCGCCGATGCGTCCCGCGAACGCCGACGAGCCCTTGCGGTTGAAATCGCCCTCCAGGCCGTGTCCGACCGCCTCGTGCAGCAACACGCCGGGCCAGCCCGGCCCGAGCACGACGGTCATCGCGCCGGCCGGAGCAGGGCGCGCTTCGAGATTGACGAGCGCGGCATGCACGGCATCGTCGACGTACTTCTGGAGGATCGCGTCGGTGAAATAGCCGTAGTCGAAACGCCCGCCGCCGCCGCCGGTGCCGATTTCGCGCCGGCCGTTCTGCTCGGCGATCACCGTCACGGAGACGCGCACGAGCGGGCGCACATCCGCCGCGAGCGCGCCGTCGCTGCGCGCGACCAGCACGACATCGTATTCGCCGGCCATGCCGGCCATCACTTGCGTAATGCGCGGATCTTTCGCCCGCGCCATTTGCTCGACGCGTTCCAGCAATTTCACCTTGGCGGTGGCGTCGAGCGAATGCAGCGGATCGGCGGCGAGATAAAGATCGCGGCCCGACACGCCCGTAAGCGTGCTCGCCGGCTTGATCTTGTGCTTGCCGCCGCCCGCCTTGGCGATCGCGCGCGTGGCGATCGCGGCCTGACGGATGGATTCGGGCGAGAGGTCATCGGAATACGCGAACGCGGTGCGCTCGCCCGACACGGCGCGCACGCCGACGCCCTGATCGATGCTGAAACTGCCCGATTTGACGATGCCTTCTTCGAGACTCCACGCTTCGCTGCGCGTGGACTGGAAATAGAGATCCGCGTAATCGACGCGATGCGTGAAGATTTCCGCCAGCGTGCGGGTGATCAGGCCTTCGTCGAGGCCGTAGGGCGTGAGCAAAACGTCCTTCGCCGTGACCAGGTTACGAATGCCGGGTTCGATGATATTCATGCGGTGCCTATTGCGTGTTCTGTGACGAGTTCGATGATATTTGCAGACGATTTGCAGCCTATTCTACGTTCCGATTCGCTCACATCATGTGCGGGGAGAAACCCGCGTCTTCAAGTTCGCGCGCGCTTCAACGGAGCACGCGATGCCGGTAAGCCGGCAAACTCTGTCGCACGGCGGCGATGCGCTGCAGATCGATGCCGCCGATCACGACGCCCGGTCCTTCATCCTTCACATGGACGATTTCGCCCCACGGATCGATCAGCATGCTGTGACCCCACGTGCGCCGTCCGTTCTCGTGATTGCCGCCTTGCGCCGCCGCGAGCACATAACACTGATTCTCGACGGCGCGCGCCGTGAGCAGCGTCTGCCAGTGCGCGCGGCCGGTCGTGTAAGTGAACGCGGATGGCACGACCATCAGCGCGCAATCGCCGAGCTTTCGATACAACTCCGGAAAGCGCAGGTCGTAGCACACCGACAATCCCACGCGTCCGAACGGCGCGTCGAATGAGCGCACTTCGTTCCCCGGACAGATCGTGCGCGCTTCGTCGAACGATTCCTCGCCCTTTTCGAAATTGAACAGATGAATCTTGTCGTAGCGCGCGACCTGCTGTCCGCGCGGATCGAAGACGAGCGTCGTGTTCATCACGCGATCCGGTTCCGGCGACTGCAACGGCAACGTCCCGCCGATGATCCATACGCCGTGTTCGCGCGCCGCGTCGGAAAGGAACCGCTGGATCGGCCCGTCGCCCGGCGTTTCGCGGATCGCGAGCTTATCGGTGTCCTTGAAACCCATGTAGCAGAAATATTCGGGCAGGAGCACCAGTTGCGCGCCGCTTCGCGCAGCCTGGGCGATAAGCCGTCCGGCGTCCGCGAGATTCCGGTCGCGGTCCGGCGCGCTGACCATCTGCAGCGCGGCGACCTGAAACGGGGCCGCGCTTTCGCTCGATCTTTCGCTCATGTCTTGGGTGCGCTGTCTAAAAAGGGGACGAAAACCGCGCCGCCGAACGCCCGTTTTCAGCGGGCAGCGGCCGGAGCCACGGCGGCGGGGGGTGTTTCGATCTTACCCTGATCGCCAGTGAGCCGCTTAACGACGGGTTTGCTCCACGAGCCGGTGATCGAATAGTCGAGCGCGAACGCTTTCTGAATCGACGCCGACAGCGCGAGATCGGCGGCGAGCGCGCCGAGGCCGAGCAGCGGATTGATGACCGCCGCGCCCAGTGCGACCGCGCCGGCGCCGACGGTCGGAATCACCTTGACGTGGAGGTCTTGCGTCTGCTTCGGCATATCGACGATGCCCTGCATCTGCACGCGCGCCGGCGACGTGACCATCAGGAAGTCGTCCGTGCGGCTGATGCCATCGACGATCGTCGCGTTGCCGGTGATCTTCTCGAACGGCAGGCCCTTGCCGACGACATCCTCGAAATGCAGCGTCAACAGGCTCGCGAGACTGCGCAGGCTGAAGACGCCGAGCCACTTCGCCGAGCCCGGCGCACGCAGAATCTGCCCGTGACGCAGATCGACGGCGACGTTGCCATCGAGCGTGTTCACGTCGACGGCAGTCGGCCCGCCGTTCCACGCCGCGTGACCCGACACGGTTCCGCTGCCCGAACCGACCACGTGCGGCGCGCCGAAACGGTCGATCAACTGGCCGCCGTTCTTCACGTCGAGCTTGAAGTTGAGCGACGTGCGGCGCGGAGTGACGTCATCGGCCTGACTGCGCATCGCGTCCGGTTGCGCGGCGGCCTGCACGACGCCGCCCGGCAGCGTGCGCCACGTCGCGTTCGCGGTGAGCGTCGCGTCGGGGTTCGCGAGTTCGAGTTTGTCGAGCGTCCAGATCGGCTCATCGGCGATGACTTCGTTATGTGCGTCGACTTCGAGCCGGCCGAGGTCGTGGTCGCGGAACACGATCTCGTTCACGATGAGATCGATCGTCGGCATGTTGCGCGGCGGCTTCATCACGAGCTTGCCGGCGGCATCGTGCTCCTTCTTCTCCGGAATCACGATCTTCGCGAAGCGCGCCTGCAACGCGCCGGGGCTTTCCTTCTTCGCGCCGGGCGTCCACGAGACATCGCCCGACATCTGATTCGACGCGATGTTCGCTTGCCATGTGCGATCGGTCTCGCTTTCACTCGCGGCAATCGCGACGTTCTCCCAGCGCCGGTCGAGCAGATTGAGCGTCGTGAAATGGATGGCGGCGCGCGTTGGGATGAATTGCTTCACGTTCTCGCTCATCGGTGCGCGCGGCGCGTTCGCGTCGGCGGGCGAGTCGGCGGGCGAGTCAGGCATCGCGGCGCTGAGTTCGGCGAAAGTCTTGCGCCAGGCATCGGCATCGAATTCGTTCAGATCGGCGGTCGCGCTCACGCCTTCGGCCGGCAAATCCGCCGGCTTGTTCAGGCCGATCGCGCCGCGCACGACCTTCACGCGCGCGCGCATGTTCATCGGCTCGGCGACGTTCTGCGGATCGATCTTGACCTGAGCCTTGCCGATCTGCTGAAACACGTAATGCGCGGCCACCGGGCCGACGTTCAACTGCGCGTCATGCAGATCCGGCGCGCCGCCCGATGATGGCTGGAAGCTGAAGGTGAGCGGCATCGGCGCGCCTTTCGCCTTGCCGAACGGCGCGGGCAGATCGATGCCGAGTCCGGTCAGATCCGAACTCGCCTGCACGACCGGCAGCGCGTTCTTGACGCCGTGAACGTGCATCTCGTAAGGCGCGGCGCCGTCGATGCGCTTCATGAAAGCCGCGACTTGCGGCGTCATCGGCTTGTTGAGGCGGCCCGCGGCATCCGCGCCGATGCGTCCGTTCACGTCGAACGCATAGCTGCCGTCCGCCTGCACGCCGCCCTTGGCGCGCACATCGCCGCCGAGCAATTGCGCCGAGAGGCCATTGAGCGTGACGGTTTTCGCGGCGAAATCGGCACGGCCGCGCAGATGCGAGAGCGGCGGCAGATTGGCGTACCTGACTTCGTTGTCGGCGAAGGTGAGCGAGCCTTTGTACTCCGGCTTGATCGGCGGCTGCGGCGCGGGCGGCCGATAGCGCGGAATGCCGAGCGTGAGCGCGAGATCCGCGTTGCCTTTTGCGTCGATCTTGCGGGTCGCGTGCTTCGCCATCAGGCCGAGCGAGCTGTCGTCGACGTACTTCAGCATGTCGGCGAGCGGGCCGCGCGCCTTGCCGTCGATCCACAGCTTGGTTTCGCGATTGCCCGTATCGTCGATGCGCCCGACGACCTTCGAGACCTTGACGCCACGATAATGCCCGCGGCCGATAACGAAGCCGAGCTTGTTCTGCGCGAGCGTGAACGTCCCGTCGATACCCTCGAACGCCGGCCAGAAGTTCGGCAGGCCGTTGGCCATCTTGCGCGGCGGGAAGGGCGTGGGATCGAACTTGCCGCCGGTGAACGGCGCCTCGATGCGGAAGATGCCCGCATCGGGAAATTTCGCGTACGGAAAGCGCGTGAGATCGCCGTGCACTTCGATCGTCCCGTTCTTCGCGACGCCCGCCTGCAGCGCATGGCCGAGATAGACGCGCACGCGCTCGTTGAGGCTCGTCGGCAGATAGCGCACGAGACTCGTCACTTTCAGATGCGAGACCTTCGCCTTCAGATCGAGATTGCCGCGCCCGTGGCCCTGATTCCAGTAGTCCGCGGTGGCCTCGCCTTCGGCATCCGCGTTCTTCACGCGCAGCGTCTCCAGATGCAGCGTGAACGCGCGGCGCAGTTCGCCGGGCGCGATCGCATCGGCGACGGTCCAGCGCGCGCGGCCTTGCAGCGAATCGAAGACGAGGCGCGGATCGTCGAACGCGCCGGGAACGGTGACGGCGACGTTCTTCGTGTCGATCGTGATGTGGCCGCCTTTCTCGTTCGCGTCGACGCTGCCCCACAGATTCTCGACGCCCGGAATGCCGGCGCGCGGATGGTTGTTGATCGTGAGCCCGGGCGGCGGCTCCTGCGCCTGCACGCTCAGGCCGTTGAGATCGCCCTTGAACGCGTAGTGCAGAAGCGGCGCGTCGCCTTTCTTGCGCTGCTGCTGCGCTTCTTCCTCGGTCTTCGGCGCGGCGCGCTCGGTGTAGATCGTGTAATCGGACACCTGGCCGCGCGGATTGAAGCGCACGAGCTCGTTGAGGAGCTTCGCCGGCAGCGGCAGCGCACGCGCGAATTCCGCGAGGATGCCGATATCGACGCTATCGCCCGTCAGCCGCAGCAATTGCCCCTTGCCGACCGAAGGCAGCCGGTACGTGGCCGTCAGCGCGCGCGACACGAGCAGACGCGCGACCGGCGTGCCGTCGTCGAGCGGCAACTGGCCGAACTCCGCGTGCAGGTCGCGCAGATCGAGCGTGTACGCGTTGTCGCTTTTGTCGATGTTCCAGTTGAAGCTGGCGATCGGAAGATCGAGGCGCGGCTGCGTCGGGCGCGTGCGCAGCGCGACGTTCGCGCCGGTCAGGTCGCCGGTCGCGTTCTGCAATTGGCCGCCCGCGAAGTTCAGCCAGATCTGGTTGTTGATGCGGCCGCTGTACATCTGGAACGGCAGCTTCACGTAGCGCGCGAGCGTCGGCAGATCGACGGGACCGGTCGAAACGTAGAGACGGCCGGTCCAGTTCGCGGGCGCGCCCATCGCCGAGAAGGGTTGATGACGGAAGTCCGCGCGGAAATCGAGCGGGCCGTGCAGCACGTCGCCATCGGCGGGCGCCTTGAGCGCAAGCCGATGACGCGCGCCGTCGTTGACGATCGCGAGGTGCAGGCGCTTGAACGCGATCTCGGGCGCGGCGCGCTGCGCGTCGCGCCAGCGCAGCGTGCCATCGCGCAGAAGAATGCGGTCCTGGCCGAGCAGCCAGGTCGTGAATGCGTTCGAACCGGTGCGATGCGTGGGAATCGGCACGCCCGCGACAGTAACCGCGCCATCGGCGTTGCGCGCGATGATGACATCGGGTCCGTCGACGGTCAGATCGGCGAGCTTGGGCCGCAGATGCAGCAGCGATCCCCACGCGATGCTCGCGCTCGCGTGCGGCACGGCGAGGCCCGGCGAGCCATCGGCGGCGTCGATGCGCAGGTTGTCGATATCGATCGTCGGCGAGAGCCCGGACCATCTCGCGGAAATCCTGCCGATGCGCAACTGGGCGTGAATCTGCGATGAGACGAGTTGCTCGATCCGCGGCCGGAACGAATCGACCTGCGGCATGACGATATAGCGCAGGCCGACATACACGCCCGCCACCGCGAAATACGCGATGGCCGCAATGACGAGAAGGAATTTGAAGACGCGCGCAAGCACGCGCTCGGCGTTGCCGCTGGGCCTGGCTTGTCCAACTTCGGTCGGGTCGACGGATCGTCTGCTGTCGGACATGCTGCTGCTGTTCGGCGATATGGTAGTTTTGCGTGTTTGACGCTGAAATGTAACACGGGCATTGCGGCGACGGCCGCTGCCTGCGCACTCGTGGAGGCTCGCTGAGCCGCGCCCGGCAAGACTTGCGGCGCGGTGTTATACCGCGATGCCTTTCCGGAAGCAATGAGCGAACCTAACCTTTCATGACCGACGCAACTCTTCTCAGTTCCGATTATTCCAACTATGCGGCGCGCGCGTACTCGGCGCGTCCCGAACTGGCGTCGAATGTCGCGCAATGGGCGCAGACGCGCATCACGCGTGGGTGGATCGAAGCGCGGCTGGACGCGCACTGCACGCCTTGCACCGAAAGCGGCGTGCTCGATGAAGCCGCGCTCAAGACCGCGTTGCGCCGCTTGCGGACCGAAGTGTTCTGCACGGTGATGGAGCGCGATCTCGCGGGCACCGCCGATGTCGCCGAAGTCACCGGCGCGATGACCGATCTCGCCGAAGTCACGGTGCAGCGCGCGCTGGCGGTGCTGTCGGCCGATCTCGAAGCGCTCTTCGGCGAGCCGCGCGGACCGGACGGCGAGCGGCTCACGCTCGGCGTCGTCGGCATGGGCAAGCTGGGCGGGCGCGAGCTGAACGCATCGTCGGATATCGATCTGATCTTCGTCTACGAAGAGGACGGCGAAACCTCGGGCGGCACGCGCTCGGCACTCCCGACGCAGGAATTCTTCACACGGCTCGGCCGGCGGCTGATCGGCGCGCTCGCGGAAATGACGCAAGACGGCTACGTCTTTCGCGTCGACATGCGGCTGCGTCCCAACGGCGACTCCGGCCCGCTCGTGTGCAGTCTCGGCATGCTCGAAGAGTATTTCTACGTGCAGGGCCGCGAATGGGAGCGCTACGCGTGGATCAAGGGCCGGCTCATCTCGGAGACGAAGAGCGATTCGGCGAAGCGTCTCGCGAAGCAGCTCGAAGCCATCGCGACGCCCTTCATCTACCGGCGCTATCTCGATTACGGCGTGATCGCCGCGATCCGCTCGCTGCATCAGCAGATTCGGCAGGAAGCGCGGCGGCGCGCGTCGATGCGCCCCGACAAGGCCGACGACATCAAGCTCGGGCGCGGCGGCATTCGCGAGATCGAATTCAGCGCGCAAGTATTTCAGTTGATTCGCGGCGGACAGGCAGCGGATTTCCGCATTCGTCCGACGCTCGCGGTGCTCGAACGCGCCGCTGCGCATGGCCTGCTCGCGCCGCAGGTGTGCAAGGCGCTGTCCGACGCTTATCTCTTTTTGCGCACGGTCGAGCACCGGCTGCAATACCGCAACGATGCACAGACGCACGCGATGCCCGTCGCCGACGACGAGCGCGCGTTGCTCGCGAAATCGCTCGGCTTCGCGGACTACGCCGCGCTGATGGAAACACTCGACGCGCATCGCGAGCTCGTCGAGCAGCAGTTCGACGCGATCTTCGCCGACAAGGTGAGCGGGCAGGGCGGCTGCGGCGTCGCGGAGGATTCGGTGGCGTCGTGGATCTGGAGCGGCGCGCTCGCCGACGATTCCGCGCAGGAAGAGCTCGCCGCGCGCCTCATGGAACTCGGCTTCGCGGACCCGGCGCCGGTGCTCGCACGTCTGACGGGCGTGTGGAATTCGGCGCGTTACGCCGGCTTGCCGTCGCAGAGCCGCGAACGCTTCGATATCGTCGCGCAACGCTCGATAGAAGCCGTGCAGTCGATCGATGCGCCGCGCCGCGCCGACACCATCATGCGGCTTTTCGATCTGCTCGAAGCGACGGCCAAGCGCGGCGCGTATCTCGCGCTGCTGACCGAATATCCGGCGGCGCTCGCGCGCGTGCTCTCGGTGCTGTCGGGGTCGCGCTGGGCGGCGGGCTATCTGATCCGCCATCCGCAATTGCTCGATGAATTGCTCGACGACGAAGCCATCGCCAGCCCGTTCGACTGGGCCGCGTTCAAACGCTCGCTGATCGCACGGCTCGATGCCGCCGAGGACGCAGAACATCAAATGGATCTGCTGCGTCACGCGCATCAGGCCGAAGTATTTCGCATTCTGCTGATCGATCTCGCCGGGCATCTGAGCGTCGAGCACGTGAGCGACCGTCTCTCCGAACTCGCCGACGCCGTGCTCGACGTCACCGTGCAGACCGTGTGGAAGCAGTTCCCGAAGCGGCATCGCGAGACGCCGCGCTTTGCGGTCATCGCGTACGGAAAGCTCGGCGGCAAGGAACTGGGCTACGCGTCGGACCTCGACCTCATCTTTCTGTACGACGATCCCGACGACGCGGCCTCCGACATCTACGCGATGTTCACGCGCCGCCTCATTACGTGGCTCACGTCGGCGACGGGCGCGGGCACGCTCTTCGACGTCGACTTGCGTCTGCGGCCGAATGGCGAATCGGGCCTGCTCGTGACCGACCTCGCATCGTTTCGCCGCTATCAGATTCGCGAGGGCGACGCGGCGAACACGGCGTGGGTCTGGGAGCATCAGGCGCTTTCGCGCGCACGCTACAGCGCGGGCGATGCCGAAATCGGCGCGGAGTTCGAGCAGATTCGCGCCGACGTGCTCGTCATGGAACGCGACGCGGCCGCGCTCGCGCGCGAGATCGTGTCGATGCGCCAGCGCGTCGCCGATGGCCATCCGAATCGCAGCGACCTGTTCGATCTGAAGCACGATCGCGGCGGCATGGTCGATATCGAGTTCATCGTTCAGTACTGGGTGTTGCTGCACGCGCGCGAGCATCGCGAGTTTCTGCGCAACGCGGGGAATATCACGCTGTTGAAGATCGCCGCGAAAAGCGGATTGATCGCCGAAGCAGAAGCCGATGCGATCGGCGCGGCGTATCGCCAGTACCGCAAGCTGCAGCACACGCTGCGGCTCGACGGTATGGAAAAGGCGCGCGTCGATCCGGCCACGGTTCAGACCGAACGCGACGCGGTGACGGCGCTGTGGGACCGCGTGTTCGCAGTGGCGTCGGCGGGCTGACGCGGATGCTTAAGCCGCCAGCATTTCCTTCGCGTGCTTGCGGGTGGTCGCGGTGATTTCGAGACCGCCGAGCATGCGCGCGACTTCTTCCACGCGTTTTGCGCGATCGAGTTGCTTTACCGTGCTCACCGTGCCGCCCGCATCGTCCGACGATTTCGCGACCTGGAAATGCTGATCGCCACGCGCGGCCACTTGCGGCAAGTGCGTGACGCACAGCACCTGACGGTCGCGGCCGAGCTGATGCAACAGACGCCCGACCACTTCCGCGACGCCGCCGCCGATGCCCGTGTCCACTTCGTCGAAGATGAGCGTGGGCGTCGGACTCGCCGTGCTCGCGATGACGGCGAGCGCAAGACTGATGCGCGCCAGTTCGCCGCCCGACGCGACTTTCGCGAGCGGCCGCAGCGCGACGCCCGCGTGTCCCGCGACGCGGAATTCGATCTGCTCCAGCCCGTTCGCGCCGCCTTCGGCGAGCGGCACGAGCGCGACCTCGAAGCTGCCGCCTGCCATCGACAGCTCCTGCATGCCTTCCGTGACCGCTTTCGACAGATTTTTCGCGGCCTTCGCGCGCGCCTTGGACAGCACCTTGGCTTGCGCGAGATATTCGCTCTTCGCTTTCTCGGCGGCGGCGTTGAGCGCATCGAGATCGGCGGCGGCATCGAGTTCGGCGAGCTGGCGGCGGCGCGCGTCGTGTTCTTCCGGCAGCGTTTCGGGTTGAAGGCGGAACTTGCGCGCGGTCGAGTGCAGTTGCTCCATGCGTTTTTCGACTTGCGCGAGCCGGTCAGGATCGAGCTCCAGCCGCTGCGCGTAGTGCGATAGCGAATACGACGCTTCCTGCAACTGGATTTCCGCCGGTTCGAGCGACGCGAGCACGTCGTTCAACGCGGGATCGATATCGGACAGGCCGCGCAGCTTCGAGATGATGGCGCCGAGCTGCGAGATCATCGCTTCGTCGGATTCGGAGAGCGCGCCGAGCGCACCCTGCACGCCGTCGATGAGACTCGCCGAATGCGACAGCCGATGATGCTCCGCGCTCACTTCTTCCCATTCGCCGGGCTGCGGCGCGAGCTTGTCGAACTCGCTCAGTTGCCACGCGAGACGCTCGCGTTCCAGTTGCAGCTCGCGGTCGCGATTCTGGGCGGTCTCGACGGCTTGCTGCGCGTCGCGCATCGCGCGCCAGGCACGATTCACCGCGCCGGCCGTGTCGAGCAACTGCGCGTGCGTGTCGAAGAGTTCGCGTTGCGCGTCCGGTCGCATCAACAATTGATGCGCGTGCTGGCCGTGGATATCGACGAGCATTTCGCCGACTTCGCGCAACTGCGCGAGCGTCGCGGGCGTGCCATTGATGAACGCTCGCGAGCGGCCGCCCGAATCGATCACCCGCCGCAGCATGACCGAATCGGCGTCCTGCGTGAGCGCGTGTTCGTCCAGCCAGCGCACGACGAGCGGATGCGTCGAAAATTCGGCGGTGATGTCGGCGCGCGCCTGACCGGCGCGCACGACGCTCGCGTCGCCGCGCGCGCCGAGCGTGAGCGCGAGGGCGTCGATGAGGATCGACTTGCCCGCGCCGGTTTCACCCGAAAAGACCGTGAAGCCTGGATCGAAATCGATATCCAGCGTGGCGACGATGACGAAATCTCGAATGGAAAGATGACGGAGCATGGACGCTTCGGGGAAGGAAGTTCTGGCAGATCAGAGAGCGGACGAATCCTGCGACGGATGCTCGTTCCAGTGCAGCTTCTTGCGCAGCGTGGCGTACGTGCTGTAGCCGACCGGATGCAGCACCGGCACCGTATGCTTCGAGCGCCGCACTTCAATCGCGTCGTTCAGTTCGACGGCGGTGAACGACTGCATGTCGAAGTTCACGTTGACGTCGCGACCGCCGATGATCTGAATGGTCACTTTCGAATCGTCGGGCAGCACGATCGGCCGGTTCGACAGCGAATGCGGCGCGATCGGCACGAGCACGAAGCCCTGCAATTGCGGATGCAGGATCGGCCCCGCCGACGACAGCGCGTAGGCGGTCGAGCCGGTCGGCGTCGCGACGATCAGTCCGTCGGAACGCTGGTTGTACATGAAGTGGCCGTCCACCGACACGCGCAGCTCCGCCATGCCGGAGAAGCCGCTGCGATTCACCACGACGTCGTTGAACGCGAGCGCGTGGTAGATCGGCTTGTCGTTGCGCACGATGCGCGCTTCGAGCAGGCTGCGCTCCTCGCGCTCGAACTGGCCGGCGAGCATTTGCGGGACGATTTCCTGCATCGCCTTGAGCGGAATGTCGGTGATGAAGCCGAGCCGGCCATGATTCACGCCGATGAGCGGTGTTTTATACGGCGCGAGCTGCCGTCCGATGCCGAGCATCGTGCCGTCGCCGCCGAGCACGATTGCAACGTCCGCGCGCGCGCCCATCTCCGCGATGGAGAGCGCCGGGAACTCCGTCACGCCGACGTCTTTCGCGGTGCCCGCCTCGAAGACGACCTCGAAGCCCTGGCTCCTGAGGAGATCGGCGAGCGATCTCAGCGGCGCCTCGATGCCCGGCGTGTTGGTGCGCCCCACGAGGGCGACGGTCTTGAATTGGCCAATTTCCATGCCGGCATTACACCATAGTCAGAGAGCGAAAAGAACCGTGGGCGATGGCCGCCGGGCGCGCCGCGACGAGACCGTGCGGCATGACGCGGGCAGGCTCGCCGTTTGTCGCTAGAATGGAGCGGACGTTGAATGCCGACCACCCGGCGCGGCTCGCCGCTATCCGACACGTTGAGCTAAAATTTCCCCATGCTAGACCCACGTGCACAAACCCTCCTCAAAACGTTGATCGAGCGCTACATCGCCGAAGGTCAGCCGGTCGGTTCGCGCACGTTATCACGTCATTCCGGCCTCGAACTGAGCCCCGCGACCATCCGCAACGTCATGTCGGATCTCGAAGACCTCGGGCTGGTCGCGAGCCCGCATACGTCGGCGGGACGCATTCCCACGCCGCGCGGCTACCGGCTCTTCGTCGACACGATGCTGACTGTAGAAGCACCGCAAGACGAGGCCATGACCACCGCGGTCAAGACTCGCCTGCAAGGCGAGGAGCCGCAGAAGATCGTCGCGGCGGCGGCGAGCGTGCTGTCCAATCTGTCTTCGTTCGCGGGCGTCGTGCTCACGCCGCGCCGGAGCCACATGTTCAAGCAGATCGAGTTCATGCGGCTGTCGGACAAGCGCATTCTGCTCATCATCGTGACGCCCGAAGGCGACGTGCAGAACCGCATGATGGCCACGCAACGCGACTATTCGCCTTCGCAACTCGTAGAAGCCTCCAATTACATCAACGCGCATTTCGCGGGCCTGTCCTTCGACGAAGTACGCCGCCGTTTGCGCGAGGAAATCGATCAGTTGCGCGGCGACATGACCGCGCTCATGCAGGCGGCCGTGGTCGCGAGCACCGCCGAGACGGACCCCACTGACACCGTGCTGATTTCCGGCGAGCGCAACCTGCTCGAAGTGGCGGACCTTTCGTCCGACATGGCGCGGCTGCGCAAGCTTTTCGATTTGTTCGACCAAAAGACGAGCCTCCTGCAATTGCTGGATGTATCGAGTCACGCGCAAGGCGTGCAGATTTTCATCGGCGGAGAAAGCAATCTCGTGCCGATCGAGGAAATGAGCGTCGTGACGGCGCCATACGAGGTCAACGGGAAAATCGTCGGCACGCTCGGCGTGATCGGCCCGACGCGCATGGCGTACAACCGCGTGATTCCGATCGTCGATATCACCGCGCGTTTGCTGTCGATGTCGCTCAGTCATCAGTGACGCCATCTTGGCGCGCCGCGAAAGAGCGCGCCGCTAGGCCGTTCGGCCAATGATGCGTCCGGAAACGCGCCGCTATAATGGTCCTCAACTTTTCCGACGACCATCTTCAGGCTCGCTTCCCTTATGCGTTTCGACCTCGAGTTGCCCTCGCAGCCCAGCGCTTCGCATCGCGTCGCGGTGCTGCTGATCAATCTCGGCACGCCGGACGCGCCCACGCCGCGGGCGGTGCGCAAGTATCTGGCGCAATTCCTGTCCGATCCGCGCGTCGTCGAAATTCCGTCATTCGTGTGGCAATTCATTCTGCGCGGCCTGATCCTGCCGTTTCGCGGGCGCGCATCGGCGAAGAAGTACGCGCAAGTGTGGATGCCCGAAGGCTCGCCGCTGCGCGTGCATACGGAAAAGCAGGTCGACGGCTTGCGGCGGCTCTTCGCGGCGAACGACTATCACGTCATCGTCGACTATGCGATGCGCTACGGCACGCCGGGCATCGGCGCGATGCTCAATCAGCTGAAGCTCGAAGGCGCCGACCGCATTCTCCTGTTGCCGATGTATCCGCAATACTCGTCGTCCACGACGGCCACCGCATTCGACGACGCGTTCGCCGCGCTCAAGCGCGTGCGCAATCAGCCGGAAATCCGCACGATCCGCCATTACGCCGATCATCCGGCGTATATCGCGGCGCTCGCGGAGCAGGTGCGCGACTATTGGCGGCATCACGGCCAGCCGGATTTCGCCGCGGGCGACAAGCTTGTGCTGAGCTTCCACGGCGTGCCGAAGCGCACGATGGATCTCGGCGATCCGTATCACGACCAGTGCCAGCTGACCGGTTCGTTGCTCATGGCCGCGCTCGGGCTTACGCCGGTTGAATGCCGCGTGACGTTCCAGTCGCGCTTTGGGCGGGCGGAGTGGCTTCAGCCGTACACCGCGCCGACGGTCGCGGAGCTCGGCGCGGGCGGCGTTTCTCGTGTGGACGTGTTCTGTCCCGGCTTCACGGCGGATTGTCTCGAGACGATCGAGGAAATCGGCATCGAGGTGCGCGACGAATTTCTGAAGGCGGGCGGCAAGCATTTTCACCGGATTGCCTGCCTGAACTCAGCGCCCGCGTGGATCAAGGCACTGGGCGAGATCGCCGCGCAACATCTTCAGGGATGGCCCGTGCAGACTGTGCAGCCGCTCAGCGCAGTGGCCTGAGCGCGGCTTTTTCAGGCATTTACCCATGAACTACAAGATTTCGACGGAACCTGGCGCGCGTTTGCGCATCGATAAGTGGCTTTGGGCAGCGCGTTTCTTCAAGACGCGTTCGCTCGCGAGCGATGCGGTCGAGAAAGGCCGCGTGAAGATCGGCGGGGCGAATGTGAAGCCGTCTAAGGACGTGCGCGTCGGCGATATCGTCGAGATCGATATCGAACGGCTGGTGTGGCAGGTTGAAGTGCTCGGGATATGCGATGTGCGCGGCCCGGCGCCGGTCGCCCAGACGCTCTATGCCGAAACCGAGGAAGGCCGTGCGAAACGCATGGCCGAGGCCGAGCGCCGCAAGAATTTCCGCGAGCCCGCAGCGGAACTGCAGGGAAGGCCGACGAAGCGCGACCGGCGCACTATCGACAAATTTTCTCGTTCGGATTGAAGTAGCTTTCGATGGTCGCGTGAACGCCGCCGTACTCGGTGGTACGTTCGGTCACGACGCCGGACATGCAGATGGTGGTCGTTCCCGCGACGAGTACCAGGGCGACCACCGCGATAGCAAAGGTCAGTTTCATGGTATCCCCGGGAAGCGGGTTGCCCGGTCAGAAGGCGGCCGGATCAGGAAACGGGCAAGGGCTGAAAGCGGTTTGAAGCAATTCGTAGGATTAGGGTTAACGTGCGTCCTGCGCTGCTTTTTTGAAGTGTAGGCGACTCAGGGCTTTCCCTCAATCCGAAAATCGCGCGCCGCGGCGAAGTCTGTATTACGAGCCATTGCGGCGCCATCTTGCTGTCGAGATTTGTCCGAAAAACCGTTTCGAAGGCTTGAAAAAGCTTTCGGCGCCCTCATTTCGGCCGTTAGTGCGAAAAATGCGTCCGACTTCCGGTCTGGCCGCTTTCGCAGCCGATTCAACTCACTGCAATACATATTCAGCGACATGGAAAACACGCAAGAGAATCCAGCGAGCCAGAACGCAACGCCCGCCGACGATAACGCGCGCCAGTCCGCCGACCCGACCAGCGCGGCGGCTCCCGCGTCCCAAGGCGCACCGGCTGATGCCGCCGCCGCGCCGCAAGCCGCGCCGAATGAGGCCGAAGCTGCGCTCGCCGAAGCGCAGGCCACCATCGCCGCGCTCAAGGAAGACTTCCTGCGCGCGAAGGCCGAAACCGAGAACGTGCGCCGCCGCAGTCAGGAAGATGTCGCGAAGGCGCATAAATTCGCCATCGAAAATTTTGCGGAGAACCTGCTTCCGGTGCTCGACAGCCTGGAAGCCGCGCTCGCCGACCAGTCGACGGATGTCGCCAAGGTTCGCGAAGGCGTCGAACTGACGCTGCGTCAACTGACGGGCGCGTTGGAGAAAGGCCGCGTGATCGCGGTGAACCCGGTCGGCGAAAAATTCGATCCGCATCGCCATCAGGCCATCTCGATGGTTCCGGCGGAACAAGACCCGAATACTGTCGTCACGGTGCTGCAGAAGGGCTACGTCATCGCCGACCGCGTGCTGCGTCCGGCGCTCGTGACCGTCGCCGCGCCGAAGTAATCGGTCTCGCGGCGTACGTGCCGGCCGTGTCGGTCGCCGCACAAAAAAACTTATAGACCGCATCGTTTGCAGGGTCTTGAAATCGAAACTGACGCTCTTATCTTGCGTACAGGTATGAATTTTGGGCGTTCGGCCCGGTAAATCGGCAAAAGCCGGCATCGAAAGGCCGGCCGCAACGCCACTGCGATCAAAGCTAGGAGAGGATAAAAAATGGGCAGAATCATCGGTATCGACCTCGGCACCACGAACTCGTGCGTGGCGCTGATGGAAGGCAATCAGGTCAAGGTCATCGAGAACTCGGAAGGCGCGCGCACCACGCCGTCTATCATCGCGTACATGGATGACAACGAGATCCTCGTCGGCGCGCCTGCGAAGCGCCAGTCGGTCACCAATCCGAAGAACACGCTGTACGCGGTCAAGCGCCTGATCGGCCGCCGCTTCGACGAGAAGGAAGTGCAGAAGGACATCAACCTGATGCCCTACAAGATCGTCAAGCACGACAACGGCGATGCATGGGTCGAAGCGCACGGCAAGAACCTCGCGCCGTCGCAGGTTTCGGCTGAAGTCCTGCGCAAGATGAAGAAGACCGCTGAAGACTACCTCGGCGAGCCGGTGACGGAAGCCGTCATCACGGTTCCGGCGTACTTCAACGACAGCCAGCGTCAGGCAACGAAGGACGCGGGCCGCATCGCCGGTCTGGAAGTGAAGCGCATCATCAACGAGCCGACCGCGGCCGCGCTCGCGTTCGGTCTCGACAAGGCCGAAAAGGGCGACCGCAAGATCGCCGTGTTCGACTTGGGCGGCGGCACGTTCGACATCTCGATCATCGAGATCGCGGACGTGGACGGCGAAATGCAGTTCGAAGTGCTGTCGACGAACGGCGATACGTTCCTCGGCGGTGAAGACTTCGACCAGCGCATCATCGATTACATCATCGGCGAGTTCAAGAAAGAGCAGGGCGTCGACCTGTCCAAGGACGTGCTCGCGCTGCAACGCCTGAAGGAAGCCGCTGAAAAGGCGAAGATCGAACTGTCGTCGACGGCTCAGACCGACATCAACCTGCCGTACATCACGGCAGACGCGTCCGGTCCGAAGCACCTGAACCTCAAGTTCACGCGTGCCAAGCTCGAAGCGCTCGTCGAAGAGCTCATCGAGCGCACGATCGAACCGTGCCGCATCGCGATCAAGGATGCGGGCGTGAAGGTCGGCGACATCGACGACGTGATTCTCGTCGGCGGCATGACGCGTATGCCGAAGGTGCAGGAGAAGGTGAAGGAATTCTTCGGCAAGGATCCGCGCCGTGACGTGAACCCGGACGAAGCCGTCGCCGTGGGCGCCGCGATTCAAGGCCAGGTTCTGTCGGGCGACCGCAAGGACGTGCTGCTGCTCGACGTGACGCCTCTGTCGCTCGGCATCGAGACGCTCGGCGGTGTGATGACGAAGATGATCAACAAGAACACGACCATCCCGACGAAGCACTCGCAAGTGTATTCGACGGCGGACGACAACCAGGGCGCCGTGACGATCAAGGTGTTCCAGGGCGAGCGCGAAATGGCCGTCGGCAACAAGCTGCTCGGCGAGTTCAACCTCGAAGGCATTCCGCCCGCACCGCGCGGCGTGCCGCAGATCGAAGTGACCTTCGACATCGACGCGAACGGCATTCTGCACGTTGGCGCGAAGGACAAGGCGACGGGCAAGGAAAACAAGATCACCATCAAGGCGAACTCGGGTCTGACGGACGCGGAAATCGACAAGATGGTGAAGGACGCCGAAGCCAACGCCGAGGAAGATCACAAGCTGCGTGAGCTGGCCGACGCGCGCAACCAGGGCGATGCGCTGGTTCACAGCACGAAGAAGGCGGTCGCGGAGTACGGTGACAAGGTCGACGCTTCGGAGAAGGAAAAGATCGAAGCGGCGCTGAAGGACCTCGAAGAGGCGCTGAAGAGCAGCTCGAGCGACAAGGCCACGATCGAAGCAAAGGTCGAGGCGCTGGCTCAGGCTTCGCAGAAGCTCGGCGAAAAGATGTACGCCGACATGCAGGCGCAGCAAGGCGCGGCGAGCGCGGCCGCGGGTGCGGCAGGCGCGGGCGCGTCGGCGGATGCGGGCGCGAGCCAGCATCACGATGACGTCGTCGACGCCGACTTCAAGGAAGTGAAGAAGGACTAACGCCGAATCGGGCGCGTGAGTGGCGACATTCACGCGCTTTTCGGTGGTATCACCGGGACGCGTTGGCGTCTGACGTGGAGCGCGCCTGGCGAGCCTTTCGGCTCTCCGGGCACGTTGTTTTTAGAGGCGCGTTGCTTCTGGCGAGGCGCAAAAAGTTTTACGCGCGGGTTGCGAGCGACATCCGCAGCATCTCGCAGCATCTGACAGGAACCGCGGCGCTCAAGCGCGGCGGCATCGAACCGACATGGCGAAACGGGATTACTACGACGTTCTGGGCGTCGCGAAAAATGCGAGCGACGACGAGATCAAGAAGGCGTATCGCAAGCTCGCGATGAAGTATCACCCTGACCGCAACCCGGACAACAAGAAGGCGGAAGAGAATTTCAAGGAGGCGAAGGAAGCCTACGAAATGCTCTCCGACCAGCAGAAGCGGGCCGCCTACGATCAGTACGGCCACGCGGGCGTGGATCCGAACATGGCGGGCGCGGGCGCGCAAGGTTTCGGCGGTTTCGCCGATGCCTTCGGCGATATCTTCGGCGACATCTTCGGACAGACGGCGGGTGGCGCCGGCGCGCGCGGCCGCAGCGGTCCGCAGGTGTATCGCGGCGCGGACTTGCGCTACAGCATGGAAATCACGCTGGAGCAGGCGGCGCACGGCTACGACACGCAGATTCGCGTGCCGAGCTGGGTGAACTGCAACGTCTGCCACGGCTCCGGTGCGAAGCCGGGCACGAAGCCCGAAACCTGCCCGACCTGTCATGGTCAGGGCCAGGTACGCATGTCGCAAGGGTTTTTCAGCATCCAGCAGACGTGCCCGAAGTGTCACGGCAGCGGCAGCTACATCCCCGATCCGTGCGCGAACTGCCACGGCGCTGGCAAGGTGAAGGAAACGAAGACGCTGGAAGTGAAGATTCCGGCGGGCATCGACGACGGCATGCGAATCCGCTCGGCGGGCAATGGCGAGCCGGGCATCAACGGTGGTCCGGCCGGCGACTTGTATGTGGAAATCCACATCAAGCAGCATTCGGTGTTCGAGCGTGACGGCGACGACCTGCATTGCCAGATGCCGATTCCGTTCACGACGGCGGCGCTCGGCGGCGAGATCGAAGTGCCGACGCTCGCGGGCCGCGCGAGCTTCACGGTGCCGGAAGGCACGCAGTCGGGCAAGACGTTCCGTTTGCGCGGCAAGGGCATCAAGGGCTTGCGTTCGAGCATCGCCGGCGATCTGTATGTGCATGTCCAGGTGGAAACGCCGGTCAAGCTCACCGACGCGCAGCGCGATTTGCTCAAGCAGTTCGAGAAGTCGCTCGTCGAGGGTGGCGCGCGGCATAGTCCGCAAAGCAAGAGCTGGTTCGACCGCGTGAAGAGCTTCTTCGATTGATGCGGTCGAGTGCGTCGTACGTCGGGCAGGTATGACGATGAAAACCGAAGAGCGCAGCGCGGTGTTCGCGCTGCTCGACGATTGCGATGCGACCGCCGAAAGGCGGTCGAGTCGTTTGTACACGGACTTCGTGCGCGAACGCGTGTGCGTGAACGCGCGCGATCTCGATGCCGTTTGCGCCGAAATCGAGCGCGATCTGCAGAGCGGCCTGCATGCGCTTGTCGTCGCGGATTACGAGTTCGGACGCAATCTCCAGTTCGGTGAAATCGGGCGTGGTGAAGATCAGGCGCTTCGCGTGCTGATGTTTCGCTCGTGCGTGTTTCTGTCGCGTAAGGAAGTGAGCGCCTGGCTCGCCGATGACGAGGTTGCAGGCGTCGCGGGCATTGCGCCGAGCGTCACCCGCGACGAGTTCGACAAGGCCATCGCCACGGTTCAGGAGGCGTTGAAGGAAGGGGAGTCGTATCAGATCAACTACACGTATCGGCTGAATTTCGATGTATTCGGCACGCCGCTCGCGCTGTATCGGCGATTGCGCGAGCGGCAAGCCGTGCATTTCGGCGCGTTCATCGCGTTGCCGGACGGCAGGTCAGTCGTGTCGTGCTCGCCGGAATTGTTCGTCGAGAAACATGGCGATCTGTTGCGCGCGCGGCCGATGAAAGGCACCGCGCCGCGGGATGCCGATCCCGAATCGCTGCGCCTCGACCCGAAGAATCGCGCCGAGAACGTGATGATCGTCGACTTGTTGCGCAACGACATGTCGCGCGTGGCGGTCACGGGTTCGGTCAACGTACCCGCGCTGTTCTCGGTCGAGCCGTACGCATCGGTGTGGCAGATGACGTCGACGATCGAAGCGCGCGTCATTCCGGGCACGTCGTTCGCGGACATCGTGCGCGCGCTCTTTCCGTGCGGCTCGATCACCGGCGCGCCGAAGTATCGGACGATGCAACTGATCGACGAAATCGAGAGCACGCCGCGCGGGCTTTACACCGGCGCGATCGGCTGGCTCGATGCGAGCGGCGACTTCTGCATGTCGGTGGCGATTCGTACGCTCGTCATCGATGCGGCCGCGCGGCACGGCGTGCTCGGCATCGGCGCGGGCATCGTGCTCGATAGTGTCGCCGCCGACGAATACGAGGAGTGTCTGTTGAAAGCGCGTTTTCTGACGGGCGCGGATCCCGGCTTCGAACTCTTCGAGACGACATACGCGACACGCGATGAAGGCGTGCGCCATTACGCGCGCCACGTCGCGCGGTTGAAGGCGAGCGCGGCGTATCTCGGTTTCACGTTCGACGAAGCTTCGTTGCACGAGCAGACTGCGCAACATATCGCGGACTTCGAAGGCCAGAAACCGTATCGAATGCGTATCGCGCTGGCCAAGAGCGGGCGCATCACGATGACGAGCGCGCCGCTTGCGCCGTTGCCATCGGATACGGTGAACGTGCTGCTCGCTTCGGAGCGCGGATTCGCGCCGCAAAGCTCGGCCGATCCGCTGCTCAGACACAAGACGACGCGTCGCGCGGATTACGATCGTGCGTGGAAAGCCGCCGAAGCCGAAGGCGCGTTCGACATGTTGTTCGTCAACGAGCGCGGCGAGTTGACCGAGGGCGGCCGCTCGAGCGTGTTCGTGAAGCTCGACGGCGAGTGGTTCACGCCGCCCATCGATGCCGGCGTGCTGCCGGGCGTGATGCGCGCGGTGTTGATGGAAGAACTCGGCGCGCGCGAACGCGCGCTTACGCCGAACGAACTCGACAACGCGCAGAGCCTGCTGATCAGCAACGCCCTGCGCGGCGCGGTCGAAGCGCGCCTCAAGCGTTAGCCAGAATCACCACTCGGCGACGCTGCCATCCGCGTGACGCCACACCGGATTGCGCCAGCGATGGCCGACCTTCGCCATTTCGCGCACTTTCTCCTCGTTCACCTCGATTCCCAAGCCCGGCCCTTGCGGAATCGACACCATCCCGTCTTCGTACTTGAAGACTTCCGGATTCCTGATGTAATCGAGCAGGTCATTGCCCTTGTTGTAGTGAATGCCGAGGCTCTGTTCCTGGATGAACGCGTTATAGCTGACCGCATCGATCTGCAGACAGGTTGCGAGCGCGATCGGACCGAGCGGGCAGTGGAGCGCGAGCGCGACATCGTAGGCTTCGGCCATCGTCGCGATCTTGCGGCATTCGGTGAGACCGCCCGCGTGCGACGCGTCCGGCTGAATGATGTCGACGTAACCGCCCGCCAGAATGTGCTTGAAATCCCAGCGCGAGTAGAGCCGCTCGCCGAGCGCGATCGGCGTGCTCGTCTGGTTGACGATATCGCGCAGCGCCTCGACGTTTTCCGAAAGCACCGGCTCTTCGATGAACATCAGCTTGAACGGATCGAGCTCCTTCGCGAGCACTTTCGCCATCGGCTTGTGCACGCGTCCGTGAAAGTCGACGCCGATGCCCACGTTCGGCCCGACCGCTTCGCGCACCGCTTGCACGTTGTCGATCACGCCCTGAACCTTGTCGAAGGTATCGATGATCTGCAGCTCTTCCGAGCCGTTCATCTTCACGGCCTTGAAGCCGCGCTCGACCACCGCCCGCGCGTTGTTCGCGACGTCGCTCGGACGGTCCCCGCCGATCCACGAATACACCTTGATCTTGTCGCGCACCTGGCCGCCGAGCAGCGCGTGCACCGGCACGCCGTGATGCTTGCCGAGAATGTCCCACAATGCCTGATCGACGCCCGCGATCGCGCTCATGCCGATCGGGCCGCCGCGATAGAAGCCCGCGCGGTACATGACCTGCCACAAGTCTTCGATATGGCGCGGGTCCTTGCCGACGAGATAGTCGGCGAGTTCATCGACGGCTGCGGCGACCGTATGCGCGCGGCCTTCCACAACCGGCTCGCCCCATCCCGTGACGCCCTCGTCGGTTTCGATCTTGAGGAAGCACCAGCGCGGCGGAACGATGAAGGTCTCGAGTTTCGTGATTTTCATTGAGCGTCTCCTGAAGGGTTTTACATGGTAGCAAAAAGGCGATGTCTGGGCATATTAATAGTATTATTCGCGTAAAGATCGGGACTTACGAAACATCAGTCGAATGCCCGATAATCGTGCTCAAAATATGAAGGGAGACCATCATTTACCGCGATCTGCATGGCCGTGTGACGCATGAACTGGGCATGGCGATCCTGCGCGGCGACTTTGCGCCGGGTTCGCCATTGCCGCGCGAAGCGGAACTGATGGAGCGCTTCGGCGTGAGCCGCACGGTGTTGCGCGAGTCGTTGCGCACGCTGACATCGAAAGGATTGATCGAGTCGCGGCCGAAAGTCGGTACGCGCGTGCGCGCGCAAGACGCGTGGAATCTGCTCGATGCCGACATGCTCGACTGGTACTCGCGCGTCGCGCCGCCGCTGCAATTCGCACTCAAGCTTCAGGAAATGCGCGAGATGATCGAGCCGTACGCCGCCGCGCTCGCCGCCGACAACCACGAAGAACGCACGCGCGAACGACTCACGCGCGCGCATCAGGCGATGGCGGACGCGCAGAACGTCGATGAATGGGTGCGCGCCGATCTCGACTTCCATCTGGGCGTGCTCGCCGCGTGCAGCAACGAATTGCTGATTCCGCTCGGCGCGCTGATCGAGCGCACGCTCGAAGGCCAGTTGCGCCTGAACGCGAAGCGCGCCGACGTCTACAACGCGTCGCTCGCGGAACATACGGCGGTTTTCGAAGCGATCATCGCGCGCGATTCGAACGGCGCGCGCCGCGCGATGGCCGGTCTGCTTGGTGTGACACGCGGCCGGATTGAAGGCTAGAACGCGTTCAGCGGAATCTTCAGATAGGTCGTGCCGTTGCTCGCCGCGTCGGGAAAGTGGCCCGCGCGGATATTGACCTGAATGGCGGGCAAGATGAGCGTCGGCATGCCGAGCGTCGCGTCGCGCGCCTCGCGCATCGCGACGAACTCGTCCTCGGTCTTGCCGCCGCCGACGTGGATGTTCTTCTCACGCTGCTCGCGCACCGTGGCTTGCCATTGCGGAGCGCGCGTCTCCGGCGGATAGTCGTGACACACGAAAAGCCGCGTGTCGGGATCGAGCGCGAGCAGGCGCTGAATCGATCGATACATCGCGCGGGCGTCGCCGCCCGGGAAATCGCAGCGCGCGGTGCCCAGATCCGGCATGAAGAGCGTGTCGCCGACGAACACCGCATCGCCGACGCGATACGCCATGTCGGCGGGCGTATGTCCCGGCACGAAGAGCGCGGTTGCTTCGAGCGCGCCGATCATGAACCGCTCGCCGTCGGCGAACAGATGATCGAACTGCGAGCCGTCGAGCTGGAACTCGGGTTCGAGATCGAAGATCTTCTTGAACACGCCCTGCACCGTGCGTATCGACTCGCCAATTCCGATCTTCCCGCCGAGCGTGCGTTTCAGATACGGCGCCGCCGAGAGATGATCGGCGTGCGCGTGCGTCTCCAGAATCCATTCGACGGAAAGCCGCTGGTCCCGCACGAACGCGACGACCGCATCGGCGGATTTCGTCGATGTGCGGGCGGCTTTGGGATCGTAGTCGAGCACCGGATCGACGATAGCCGCGGCGGAGCCGGGCGCTTCGTAGACGACGTACGTCATCGTGCCGGTGTTGATGTCGAAGAAGGGCTGAATGATCGCTTGCACGTTGATTCCCCCGGTGCGTCACGCGATCCTGTGCTTTTGCGGCCCGGATGGATTGGGCGTGTTTGTCAGGATCGCGATACAGTGTAACCCTTTGCGCCGGGCATCGATGCGCCGGCCGTCGTCTTCGCGAAAGCTCCATCGAGAGGTTTGAATGCCGCACGTCCCGACCGCGCTCGCGTCGTCCTGGGGCGCGTGGGCCGTGTTCGTCAGCGTCCTCGCGACGCAGCTCGGCGTGCCGGTCCCCGCCGCGCCGATGCTCATTCTCGCCGGCACGCTCGTCGCCGCCGGCAACGTGCCGTTCTGGCAAATGCTGGTGGCCGCAGTGCTCGCGGTGCTCATCGCCGATTCCTTGTGGTTCACCGCGGGCCGTCTCTACGGCCGAACCTTTCTCAATTCGCTCGTGCGCTTCTCGCTGTCGATCGATACCACGCTGCGCACCGCGCGCCGATGGTTCGAGCGCTTCGGCGTGCCGCTGCTCGCGCTGTCGAAGTTCGTGCCGGGGCTCGGGCTCGTGTCGGCGCCGCTGCTCGGCACCACGCAGATCGAAGTGCGCGTCTTCGTGTTGTGGGATCTGATCGGCGCGACGGCCTGGGCGAGCTTCTGGATGCTCGGCGGCGCGGCGCTCGAGGCGCAGATCGGCCGGCTCATCGAACTGGTGCGCGCGAACGGCACGACGCTGATCGACGTGCTCGTGATCATCGCGCTCGGCTTCGTGCTGTATCGATGGATCCGGCGCGAGCAGTTTCGTCAGTGGCTCGCGAAGTATCACATCACGCCCGATCAGCTCGACGCGATGATGCACTCCGACACGCCACCCGTGATCTACGACGCGCGTCCGGCGGACATTCGCCGTCGCGAGCCGTATCGCATCGCGGGCGCGATCGCGCTCGATCTCGATTCGCCGGATCGCGTCGATCAGTTGTATGCGGAGCACGAGGTCGTCGTGTATTGCGTGTGTCCGAACGAGGCGACGGCGAAGACCATCGCGCGTCAATTGCGGGCGAAGGGCTTCAGACACGTGCGGCCGCTGAAGGGCGGGCTCGATGCGTGGGAAAAGCACGGCTATCCGACCGAGCCGATTCCGCCCGAGCACTTGCGCGCGCCCGCCGATCACGACGACATCGATCACGATATGGTGACGATCCGCGCGACCGCGCCGGAATGAGCCGACCCTAGCTGCGGCGCGCCGGCCGGTTCACGAGCGCGATGCCCGCGAGGACCATCGCGGCGGCGACCATGAAGCGCGCGGTGAAATGCTCGCCGAGCAAGAGCACGCCGAAGGTGACGCCGAAGATCGGCGTGAGAAACGAGAACACGGAAAGCCGCGACGCCATGTAGCGCGTGAGCAGCCAGAACCACGTCAGATAGCTGATGAACGCGACGACGATCGCCTGATACGCGAGACTCGCGATCGCTATGGGCGACACGGCTTCGACGTGCGTCTGCCCGATGCCCGCCGCGAGCACGAGCAGCAGAACCGCCGATACCGCCAGCTGATAGAACAGCGTCTTGCTCGCGCTCGCATGGGAGAGCGCGGACGCGCGCACGACGACCGTCGTCGCGGCCCAGAAGATGCCGGCCATGATGCCGAGCGCATCGCCAGCGATGCCTTGCAACGTCGATGCGCTATTCGGATTGCCGTGCAGAAAGCCGTCCGCGAACGCGAGCGCGATGCCGCAGAACGCGAGCACGATGCCGCTCCACTGCGTGCGCGAAAGCCGCTCGCCCGCGACGAACCAGTGCAGCCCGAGCGCGGTGAAACAGGGCGCGGTGTAGAGAAACACGGCCATGCGTGTGGCCGTCGTGAGACTCAGGCCGAAGAAGATGCAGACGAATTCGCCGCCGAACAGCACGCCCGCGAGCAGTCCGGCGGGCAGCGTGTCGTCGCGCTGAAAGAGCGGCACGCCGCGCGTGCGCGTCCAGATCCATACGAGCAATGTCGCGATCAGCGAGCGGATGCCGGCCTGCAGCATCGGCGGAATCGAGGCGTTGGCTTCCTTGATCGCGACTTGCTGGAATCCCCACGCGCCGCAGAGGGCGATCATCACGATGACGGCGGTGGCGTCGGGGGCGCGGCGCAGGGAGAGGGATGGCGAGCTCATCGGCTGTCGGTTAAGCGTGCACTGATCTGGAGCGTCGATTGTGCCAGCGAACCGCTGCGATGAACGAAAGGTCGGGACGAGCCCGTGGAGATTGCGCGCCGCGACGAGCGTGCGGCGCGCGCTTTGAAAGCGTGGATTGAGCGCGGTTCAGGAATGCTTTTCGATCAGTTCGACCTTGTAGCCGTCCGGATCTTCGACGAACGCGATCACCGTCGTGCCGCCCTTCACCGGACCGGCTTCGCGCGTCACCTTGCCGCCCGCCTGACGGATGCGCTCGCACGCATCGGCGGCGTTATCGACTTCGAGCGCGATATGGCCGTAAGCCGTGCCGAGATCGTACTTGTCGGTGCCCCAGTTGTAGGTCAGTTCGAGCACGCTGTTCTCGCTTTCCGGGCCGTAGCCGACGAACGCGAGCGTGTACTTGTACTCGGTGTTTTCGCTTTGACGCAGCACATGCATGCCGAGAATGCGCGTGTAGAAATCGATGGAACGCTGCAGGTCGCCGACGCGCAGCATCGTGTGGAGGAGTCGCATGGTGGGATTCCTGTTTGTAGGTTTGCGGGGACAGGAATGAAATTGTACCGTCGGCGCTTTTTACGCGCTGACCGCGCTCACAGTGCCGGCAGCAAGTCCGGTGGATGATGCTTGAGCGTATGCCGCGCCTCGCGGAACTCGGGGAAGATCGATTCCACCGTCTGCCAGAAACGCGGGCTGTGATTCATCTCGCGCAGATGCGCGAGCTCGTGCGCGACGACGTAATCGATGATCGACATCGGAAAATGGATGAGCCGCCAGTTGAGGCGAATCTTGCCGTCGCTGGAGCAACTGCCCCAGCGCGTCGCCGCCGACGACAGCGCATACGCGCGGTACTCGACGCCGAGCTTCGCCGCATAGACCGCGAGCCGCGCACCGAAGATGCGCTTCGCTTCGCTTTGCAGCCAGCCTTGCACGCGATCCTTGATCTGCTGCGCGTCGGCGGATGCTGGCAGCGGAAGCGTGAGCACGCTGGTTTCGTCATCGAACGAAAGCGCGCTCGCAGAGTTGAGCGACACGCTGATCGTCTTGCCGAGAAACGGAAACTGCGCGCCGTCCTTCCATTCGATGCGCGGCAGCGCGCGCTGCTCCACGCGCGTCTGCCATTCGGTGAGCTTCCTGACGATCCAGTTCTGCTTGTCGAGAATCGCGCTTTCGATATCGGCGATCGTCACCCAGCGCGGCGCGGTGATCGCGAGCCCGGTTCCGTCGATGCAAAAGCCGATCGTGCGCCGCGACGAACGACGCAACCGGTATTCGAGCGCGCCCGCTTTGAGCACGATGCGACGCAGGCGCACGCCATCGGGCAGCGGTGCGGTGGGCGCGTTCGGTGCAGCGGGCGTGAGGACGGGAACGGGATCGGCGGGGGGGACATCGCCGCGCAGCGGAGCCGGTCCGTTCGCGGGCGGCGCGCCGGAGTAAGCCGGCGCATGCTCGAACGGCAGATCGAGTTGCAGGGTATCGAGCGCGACGGCGGGGCGCTGTCGCGAAGGGGCTTTCTGCATCGGCTCCGCTTTGCGCTCACGGCGCAGGAATGACGAGAAGAAAGAGTAGGGCACGCCTCGGCTCGAATCGAACGCCGCCGCGTCAGCGGCCCGCGCCCGCAGCGCCGGCTTTGGCCGGCTGCGCGTTCGGCACGGCGTAAGCGTGCGGATCGATGCGGCGCATTTCCGTCTCGATCCAGCTTTCGACGCGCGCGTTCACTTCCTCGGGCGTGAGACCGGCCGTATCGATCGGCTTGCCGACCGACACCGTGACTATACCCGGATATTTGATGAACGAATTGCGTGGCCACACGTGACCGGCGTTGTGCGCGATGGGCACGACCGGCGCGCCGGTTGCAACCGCGAAGCGTGCGCCGCCGGTCTTGTACTTGCCCTGGCTGCCGACGCGTGTGCGCGTGCCTTCGGGGAACATGATGATCCACGCGCCTTCGTCCATGCGCGCGCGGCCTTGTCTGGTGACGGAGACGAAGGCGTCGCGGCCCTGCTTGCGATCGATGTGCACCATCTTCAGGAGTCCGAGCGCCCAGCCGAAGAACGGCACATAGAGCAGCTCGCGCTTGAACACGTAGCAGAGCGGCCGCGGCATCAGCGCGGGAAACGCGAGCGTCTCCCATGCGGACTGATGCTTCGACAGCAGCACGGCCGGACCATTCGGCAGGTTCTCCATGCCTTCGATCGTGTAGCGAATGCCGATCAGATGCCGCAGCACGACGATCGTCGACTTGCACCAGCCGGCGGCCATCCAGTAGCGCTTGTCGGCGCGCATGAACGGAAACGCGATGAAGCAGGCGATCGCGTACGGCACCGTGTACACGACGAAGTAAAGCATCAACAGCAACGAACGGATGAAGCGCATGGAATATCTGTTACTGAGCCGCGGCGCGATCCTGATGCCGCGCGAGGAAATCGAGCGCGAATGCGCGCAAGTCCTTGTGAACGAGGGTGCCTTCGGGCAACTGGCCTTCCTTGAGCGTCTTTTCGCCTTTGCCGGTCAGCACGAGATGCGTGGGAAAGCCGAGCGCCGCGCCCGCCTGGAGATCGCGCAAAGAATCGCCGACGACCGGCGTATCTTCCGGATCGATCTCGAAGCGGTCGATGATCTGTTGCAGCATGCCGGGCCGGGGCTTTCTGCAATCGCACTGATCTTCGGCCGTGTGCGGGCAGAAAAACACCGCGTCGATGCGCCCGCCGACGGCCGCGACCGCGCGATTCATCTTCTGATGCATTGCGTTGAGTGCGGCCATGTCGAATAGACCGCGCCCGATGCCCGACTGATTCGACGCGATCGCCACGCGATAGCCCGACTGGTTCAGCCGCGCGATCGCTTCGAGACTGCCGGGAATGGCGACCCATTCGTCCGGCGACTTGATGAAGGCATCCGAATCGACGTTGATGACGCCGTCGCGATCGAGGATGACCAGTTTGCGGTTCATGACCATGGGCGGCGTTTCTTAAGCAGCGAGCTTCGAGATGTCGGCGACGCAGTTCATCTGCTGATGCAGCGCGTTGAGCAGCGCAAGACGATTGTTGCGCAGCGCCGGGTCTTCCGCGTTCACCATCACGTCGTTGAAGAACGTATCGACGGATTCGCGCAACGCGGCGAGCGCGGTGAGCGCCTCCGTATAGTTGCGCGCGGCGAGCTGGCTTTGCACGCGCGGCGTCACTTGCTCGATCTGCGCGTACAGATCCTTCTCGGCCGCTTCGACGAGCAGTTCCTTGTTGACCACCGAAGGCGCGCCTTGCTCCGACTTCTTCAGAATGTTCGAGATGCGCTTGTTGGCCGCCGCGAGCGCCGCGGCTTCCGGCAGCGCCGCGAATTCGCGCACGGCGTCGAGGCGCGCGACGATGTCGTCGAGGCGCGTCGGGTTCAGGCTCAGGACCGCTTCGATATCGTTCGCTTCGAAGCCGCGCTCGCGCAACAGTCCGCGCAGACGATCGAGGAAGAAGGCGTAGACCGCTTCGGTCGAATCGGCGACTTGCGGCATGCCCGCGAACTGACGTTGCGCCGCGCCGACGAGATCGCGCAGATCGACCGGCAGCTTCTTTTCGAGCAGGATGCGCAGCACGCCCAGCGCGTGACGGCGCAGCGCGAACGGATCTTTCTCGCCCGTCGGCGCGAGCCCGATGCCCCAGATGCCGACGATCGTTTCGAGCTTGTCCGCGAGCGCGACCGCGGCACCGACGCCCGTCGACGGCGTTTCGTCGCCCGAGAAGCGCGGCTGATAATGCTCCGAGCACGCGAGCGCGACTTCTTCCGGCTCGCCGTCGTGACGCGCGTAGTACGTGCCCATCGTGCCTTGCAGCTCGGGGAATTCGCCGACCATGTCGGTCAGCAGATCCGCCTTCGCGAGACGCGCGGCGCGGCGCGTCAGCGCGGGATCGACCCCGACCATCGGCGCGATTTCGCCCGCGAGCGCTTCGAGACGCTCGACGCGCTGCAGCGTCGAGCCGAGCTTGTTGTGATAGACGACGTTCGCGAGCAGCGGCACGCGATCTTCGAGGCGCTTCTTCTTGTCCTGCGTAAAGAAGAACTTTGCGTCGGCGAGGCGCGGGCGCACGACGCGCTCGTTGCCTTCGACGATCTCGCCGGGCGTCTTCGTATCGATATTCGACACGATCAGAAAACGCGAGCGCAGCTTGCCGTTCTGGTCCGTGAGCGCGAAGTATTTCTGGTTCGTCTGCATCGTGAGGATCAGACATTCCTGCGGCACCTGCAGGAATTCCTCGTCGAAGCGGCATTCGTAGACGACCGGCCATTCGACGAGCGCGTTCACTTCGTCGAGCAGCGCTTCGGGCATCACGACGCGATCTTCGCCCGCAAACGCCTGCAGTTGCGTGCGGATCGATTCGCGGCGATCGTCGAAGTTCGCGACGACGCGGCCTTTGTCGAGCAGGGTGTCGGCGTAGTCGTCGGCATGAGCGATCGCGACGAAGCCTTCCGACATGAAGCGATGCCCGATGGTCGTATCGCCCGCATCGACGCCAAGCGCGCTGACCGGCACGACGTCGCGGCCGTGCATCGCGATCAGGCGCTGCACCGGACGCACGAACTGCACGCTGGTGCCGTCCGGACGCTGATACGTCATGACCTTCGGAATGGGCAGCTTGCCGAGGGTTTCGTCGAGCGCGGCTTGCAGGCCGTCGGCGAGCGTCGCGCCGGGCGCGGCGTAGCGCAGGAAGAAGGCTTCGGCCTTGCCGTCCTGCGCGCGTTCGAGTTCGGCGATGGGAAAGTCGGGGAAGCCGAGCGCCGCGAGTTTCTTCGCGAGCGGCGGCGTGGGGTTGCCTTCCTTATCGAGCGCGACCGTTACCGGCAAGACTTTCTCGCGCACCTGCTTTTCCGGCGCGACATCGCGCACATTGCGGATGAGCACGGCGAGGCGGCGCGGCGTCGCGTACTTTTCGAACGAAGGCGCGCCGTCGATGAGATCGCGCGCGGCGAGACGCTCGACGATGCCATCGGCGAAAGCGGTGCCGAGACGCGCAAGCGCTTTCGGCGGCAGTTCTTCGGTGAGCAGCTCGACGAGGAGCGAAGCGTGGTTGGATTGCGTCATTGTTCTAGCGAGCCTCGTCAAGCCTGTTCGTTGTTGCTGGGTTCGCCCGGCGGCGTGCTTTCCACCTTGAGCGGCGGCGCCCATGCCGGACGCTGCGCTTCCTGCTCGTCGCTGACGAGATCGCGATCGCCCTTGACCGGATTGCCGAGCATCGGGAAGCCGAGCGCTTCGCGCGAATCGTAATAAGCCTGCGCCACGAGGCGCGACAACGCACGGATGCGGCCGATATACGCCGCGCGCTCAGTCACGGAAATGGCGCCGCGCGCATCGAGCAGATTGAACGTATGGCCGGCCTTCAGCACGAGCTCATACGCGGGTAGCGCGAGCTTCGCATCGATCATCTTCTTCGCTTCTTCTTCGTAGCTCTTGAAGAACGTGAACAGCAGATCGACGTTCGCGTGCTCGAAGTTGTACGTGGACTGCTCGACCTCGTTCTGGTGATACACGTCGCCGTAGCTGAGGCGGCGCAGTTCGCGGCCGTTCGGGCCGTCTTCTTCCCATTCGGTCCAGATGAGGTCGTACACGTTCTCGACCTTCTGCAGGTACATGGCGAGGCGTTCGAGACCGTAGGTGATTTCGCCGAGCACGGGCTTGCAGTCGATGCCGCCCGCTTGCTGGAAGTACGTGAACTGCGTCACTTCCATGCCGTTGAGCCACACTTCCCAGCCGAGTCCCCAGGCGCCGAGCGTCGGGTTCTCCCAGTCGTCCTCGACGAAGCGCACGTCGTTCTGCTTCAGATCGAAGCCGAGCGCTTCGAGCGAGCCGAGGTACAAATCGAGGATGTTTTCCGGCGCGGGCTTCAGCACGACCTGATACTGATAGTAGTGCTGCAGGCGGTTGGGATTCTCGCCATAGCGGCCGTCCTTCGGGCGGCGCGACGGTTGAACGTAGGCCGCGCGCCACGGCTCCGGGCCGATCGCGCGCAGGAACGTGTGGACGTGCGAGGTGCCTGCGCCGACTTCCATGTCGATCGGCTGGAGGAGCGCGCAGCCCTTTTCGTTCCAGTAGGACTGCAGCGTCAGAATGATTTGCTGGAAAGTGAGCATGATTGCCTTTTGCGGGCGAACGCGGCGCGGCCATCGTCGTGACGACGCGACTCGGAGGCTCGGCCGAAGTACTTAAACGGAGAATTTTAGCCGAACGGACGGGCGGGTGCGGCTTTTTGGGAGAAGGCGGGCCGCGTCGCATCGCGCGACGCGGCTTTGTTTCAGCCGATGTTCAACGCTCGCCCGAACGTTTCCGATTCGGCGCGAATGCGAACGCGAACGCCAGCAGAATCAGCGATACCGCGATCACCGTCATGTTCCCGCTCGTCACATACGGCGTGCTGCCCGACGTGCCTTGCACGCGCGCTTCGAGCACGCCCGTGGCGAACGTCGGCAGCTTCGAGATGACATCGCCGTTGGCCGCGATCGCCGCCGTCATGCCGGTGTTGGTCGCGCGCAGCATCGGCCGGCCGGTTTCCATCGACCGCATCCGTGCGATCTGCAAGTGCTGATCGAGCGCGATGGTATTGCCGAACCACGCGAGATTCGTCGAGTTGATGAGAATGCCCGCGGGCGTTTCCTGCTCGCGGATCGTGCGCGCGATCTCTTCGCCGAAGATGTCCTCGTAGCAGATATCGACGGCGACCGGCTGGTTGTGCACGACGAATGCCTTCTGCGCGATCGGCCCGCGCGCGAGATCGCCGAGCGGAATGCCCATCATGCGCACGAACCAGTGAAAGCCGGGCGGCACGAATTCGCCGAAGGGCACGAGATGATGCTTGTCGTAGCGATACACGCCGTTCACATGCGGCGTGACGCCGAAGAGACTGTTGGTGAAATCGGTTGCGCGGCCATCGGGCAGAATCGTGACGCCGATCGCGCCGAAGAGAATCGACGAGTTCGTGTCGTCGGCGAAATTGCGGATCGCGACGGCGAAATCCTGCGGAATCTGCACCGACAGCACCGGCAGCGCGGTTTCCGGCGTGACGATCAGATCAGCGGGCTTCTCGGTGATGAGGCGCTTGTAGAGCGCGAGCGAGTCATCGACGCCCGACTGCTCGAACTTCATTTCCTGCTTCACGTTGCCTTGCAAGAGACGCACGTCGAGCGGTGCGTTGGCGGGCGTCGTCCATTGAACGAGCGACAGCAGCATGCCCGCGACGATCAGCGCAACCGCGACGACGCCCGGCGCGAACGCGAGCCGCCGCGTCTTGCGCAAGTGATAGACGGCCTGCACGATCAGCGCGGCGACGAGCGCGAGCACCCAGCCGACGCCGTACACGCCGACGATCGCGCTGAAGCCCTTGAGCGGACCGTCGACTTGCGCATAACCGCTCGCGAGCCAGGGAAAGCCGGTGAACACGAGGCCGCGCAGCCATTCGCCGAGCGCCCAGGCGCTCGCGAACGCGAACGCGCCGTGCCATGTCGGCGCATAGCGCGGCGATGCTTCGATGTCGCGTGCGGTGGCGGCGTCTTCATCGCCGAAGCGCGCGCGCCCCGCGACGAACGACCAGACCACGCTCGACAACGCCGGATAGATCGCGAGATACAGCGAGAACAGTGCGACGGCGGCGGCGGCGAGCGGCGCGGCCATGCCGCCGTAGACATGCATGCTGATGTAGAGCCACCACACGCCCGTCACGAAGTTGCCGAAGCCGAATGCCCAGCCGGTCGCGGCGGCGCTTTTCCAGCCGTTCGTGCGCGAGAGCCACGAGAAGAACAACGCGAACACGGCGAGCTCGATCCATCCGCCGTGCGGCGTCGGCGCGAAGGAGAGCGTATTGATCGCGCCGAGCACGGCCGCGACGAGGTAATGCCAGAACGGCAATGCGCGACGCGTATCGGGTGTCACGGAGACGTCGCGTTGACGGGAGAGAAAGCGAAACGATGAATCGGCCATTGATGACGGTCGAGATGAAACGGCAAAAGCGAGTGTAGGACTGACAGCGGGCGCCGTTCGGCTGCGGCGCCCGCGAAGCGCTTAGTCGCGCAGTTCGTCTTCGTCGTCGCCCGCGTGGTGATGTTGCTGCGCGAGATTCGGCACGCGCCGCACGAGAAGAACGTGAATCTGGCGGGCGTCGCCGCGCAGGATCTCGAACACGAAATCGTCGATGCGTACTTTTTCGCCGCGATGCGGCACGCGCCCGAAGCGATGCGTGACGAGTCCGCCGATGGTATCGACTTCTTCGTCGGAGAAATCGGTGCCGAATTCCTCGTTGAATTGCTCGATGCCGGTGAGCGCGCGCACGCGATACTTGCCGTCGGGCGTCGCGATGATATTGCCGGCTTCCTCGTCGAAGTCGTATTCGTCCTCGATGTCGCCGACGATCTGTTCGAGCACGTCCTCGATCGTGATGAGGCCGGCGACGCCGCCGTATTCATCGACGACGATCGCGATGTGATTGCGGTTCACGCGAAAGTCGTGCAGCAGTACGTTCAGACGCTTCGATTCGGGGATGAAGACGGCGGGGCGCAGCATGCCGCGCACGTCGAATTCTTCTTCGGCGTAGTAGCGCAGCAGGTCTTTCGCGAGCAGCACGCCGATGACGTTGTCGCGATTGCCTTCGTACACCGGATAGCGCGAGTGTGCTTTTTCGAGCACGAAGGGGATGAATTCCGCGGGCGTTTCCGCGATGTTGATGGCGTCCATCTGGGCGCGCGGCACCATGATGTCGCGCGCGCAGAGGTCGGACACCTGAAAGACGCCTTCGATCATCGAGAGCGAGTCGGCGTCGAGCAGGTTGCGCTCGTGCGCGTCCTGAAGCACTTCGAGAAGTTCGTCGCGCGATTCCGGCTCGTGCGAGATGAAATCGGTCAGGCGTTCGAGGAGCGAGCGCTTTTCTTGCGGTTTGTCGGTGTGGCGTCGACTGGGATAGGGATCGTTCATAGCGGAGCGCCCGGGAGTTCCCGGGCGCAGGTTAGCGGAAAGTTAAGCATACACCAAGGCAAAAAGCGGGCTGCGTGGCGCGGCGCGCATGACTTCAGCCATGCTAGCCGATAAATGTGCGAGAAGTATGTCCAGCGGAAAGCGTTGGCCGAATGGACGATATCAGGCGCGAAAATCATATGGAGGCAAAAAGCGCCAACGTCAGCGTCCGCCCTGCGCCTGGCAACGCTTCAACAACGCCTCCAGCGCCCGATCCGGCATGCCGCTCTCGCGCAGCGCCTCCACCGTCCGGCTGACGTAATCCAGCGTCGTCCCATATCGGCCGCTCGCGCAGCCGAGCACCGTTCGCACGACCGGATCGGCGAGCTTGCCGGTATAAGACGCCGCATCGCGCCGCATGACGAACGCGAGCGCATCGACGCGCCGTCCGTCCGCGAGCGTACAGGGCAGCCACGCGGGGCGGTACGAACCCATCGCCATTTCGCGGCGCCACAGCACGTCGAGATGCTCGATCGCTCCGACGCCCGCGAGCCGGAACGCCATGCCGGTGCACGAGCCGCCGCGATCGAGTGCAAGCACGAGACCCGGCTGCTCCGGCGTGCCGCGATTCACGCGCGACCACAGATAAAGCCCGCGATGATAGCCATGCACTTTGCCGCGCACCGCTTCGACTGTCGGCAGCCCGGGGTTCCAGATCAGCGAACCGTAGCCGAAGAGCCACACGTCCGACTCGCCGTCCCAATGCGCGAACGCCGCCTCGCGCGATGCCGCAAGTTCGGCATCCGTCCACAATGCGGATTCGCCGAGCGCGGGCGGATAGCCGGCGCACGGCTCGGGCGCGATGTCAGGAAGTGACTCGGGATGCGTGGGTTCGGGCAGCTTGTCGTTCACGGCGCGTTGGGAACATCGGGGACATCGGACCGGCTTCAGGTCGAAGGCACGTAAGGATCGGAAAATCCCAGAGACTGCATGATATCCGTCTCGATGGATTCCATCTCTTGCGCTTCGCTCTCGACTTCATGGTCGTAGCCCTGCGCATGGAGCGTGCCGTGGACGATCAGATGCGCGTAATGCGCGGCGAGCGGCTTGCCCTGTTCGGCCGCCTCGCGCTCGACGACCGGGCAGCACAGAATCAGATCGCCCGCGACCGGATCGTCCTCCGATTCTGCATACGCGAAAGTCAGCACGTTCGTCGCGTAATCCTTCTGCCGATACGTGCGGTTGAGCATCCGGCCTTCTTCTTCGTCGACGAAGCGCACGGTCAGTTCGGCGTCCGCGAACAGCGACGCCTTGATCCAGCGGGCGACCGTCGCGCGCGGCAGGATCGCCTTGTGCGACGGATACGCCTTCGCCGCTGGAAACTGCAGGGTCAACGTGAGGCGCGGCATTATTCGGGCTTCTGCGCTTGCTGTTGCGCAGCGCGCGCGGCCTCGGCGAGCGCGGCGTCTTTCTGCGATTGCGCGTCGTAAGCCTCGACGATGCGCGCGACGAGCGGATGCCGCACCACGTCCGCCGACGTGAAATGCGTGATCGCGATGCCGCGCACTTCCGACAGCACATGCTGCGCCTCGATCAGGCCGCTCTTGTGGCCGCGCGGCAAGTCGACCTGCGTCGTATCGCCGGTGACGACCGCCTTCGAGCCGAAGCCGATCCGCGTCAGGAACATCTTCATCTGCTCGGGCGTGGTGTTCTGCGCTTCGTCGAGGATGATGAACGCGTGATTCAGCGTGCGCCCGCGCATGTACGCGAGCGGCGCGATTTCGATCATCTGGCGCTCGAACATCTTCGCGGTCTTGTCGAAGCCGAGCAGATCGTAAAGCGCGTCGTAAAGCGGACGCAGATACGGATCGACCTTCTGCGCGAGATCGCCCGGCAGAAAACCGAGCCGCTCGCCCGCTTCGACGGCGGGGCGCGTCAGCACGATGCGCTTGACCTGATCGCGCTCGAGCGCATCGACCGCGCACGCGACCGCGAGATACGTCTTGCCCGTGCCCGCCGGCCCGATGCCGAAGGTCACGTCGTGCGCGATGATCTGCTTCAGATACTCGCGCTGCGCGGGCGTGCGTCCGCGCAGATCGGCGCGTCGTGTGTAGAGCTTCGGACCGTGGTCTTCGTCTTCGCCGAGATCGATCGTCGCGCTCGGTTCATCGAACGGATGATCGGGATCGCCACGAAAACGCGGATCGATTTCGCCTTCTTCGCCGTTAGCGTCGCGCGCATCCTTCGCGCGACGCGTCGCATGACGCGCTTCGACGAGCGCGAGCTGAATGTCGTCGACGGAAATCGGATCCCGCGCGCGGTTGTAGAAGTTTTCGAGCGCCGCGAGCGCGACTTTGGCGCCACGTCCGCGAATCGCGATCTTGTGGCCGCGTCGCGAAAGCGTCACATCGAGCGCCTGCTCGATCTGCCGCAGGTTTTCGTCGAGCGGGCCGCAGAGGTTGGCGAGCCGCGCGTTGTCGTCGCGCGGAGCGGTGAATTCCAGATGCTGCGTGGGAGCGTTCTTCAAAGTGAACTTGAGTTCCTGTCTTTAGTGCGCAAGCTCGGGCGCCATGACCAGTTCGCCGCGCAGCGAGTGCGGATAGGCATGCACGATCTTCACGTCGATCATCTGGCCGATGAGCCGCGCGTGCGATTCTGCCGGCGCCGGGAAATTGACGACGCGATTGTTCTGCGTGCGTCCCGCGAGTTCGTTCGGATCCTTGCGCGCCGGGCGTTCGACCAGAATGCGCTCGACCTTGCCGACCATCGATTCGCTGATGCGCTGCACGTTTTCCTCGATCGTCGCCTGCAAATGCTGCAGACGCTTCAGCTTGACTTCGCGCGGCGTGTCGTCGTGCAGATTCGCTGCCGGCGTGCCGGGGCGCGGGCTGTAGATGAACGAGAAGCTCGTGTCGTAGCTCATCTCGTCGACGAGCGCCATCATCTTGTTGAAATCGTCTTCGGTCTCGCCGGGAAAGCCGACGATGAAATCCGTCGACAGCGACAGATCCGGGCGGATCGCGCGCAACTTGCGGATGACCGACTTGTATTCGAGCACGCTGTAGCCGCGCTTCATCGCCATCAGAATGCGATCCGAGCCGTGCTGCACCGGCAAATGCAGATGCGAGACGAGCTTCGGCACTTTCGCGTAAGTGTCGATCAGGCGCTGCGTGAATTCCTTCGGATGCGACGTCGTATAGCGGATGCGTTCGATGCCCGGAATGTCCGCGACGTATTCGATGAGCGTCGCGAAATCCGCGATCTCGCTCGAACCGAGCGTCAGCGCGCCGCGATAAGCGTTCACGTTCTGGCCGAGCAGCGTGACTTCGCGCACGCCCTGGTCCGCGAGACCGGCGACTTCGGTGAGCACGTCGTCGAGCGGGCGAGACACTTCCTCGCCGCGCGTGTACGGCACGACGCAGTAGCTGCAGTATTTCGAGCAGCCTTCCATGATCGACACGAACGCGCTCGGGCCATCGACGCGCGCCGGCGGCAGATGATCGAACTTCTCGATTTCCGGAAACGTGATGTCGACCTGCGCGCGGCCGGTCGCGCGGCGCTGATCGATCATCGCGGGCAGACGATGCAGCGTCTGCGGACCGAACACGAGATCGACATACGGCGCACGCGCGACGATCGACGCGCCTTCCTGACTCGCGACGCAACCGCCGACGCCGATCAGCAGATTCGGGTTCGCTTCCTTCAGCTCGCGCACACGGCCGAGATCGGAGAACACCTTCTCCTGGGCTTTTTCGCGCACCGAGCACGTATTGAACAGAATGACGTCCGCGTCTTCGGGCGTATCCGTCTTGATGAGTCCTTCCGCCGCGCCGAGCACGTCGACCATCTTGTCGGAGTCGTACTCGTTCATCTGGCAGCCGAAGGTCTTTACATAAACTTTCTTGGTCATGAATCGTCGCCGGTCGCAGTGGTTAACCTGGGGGCGCTGTAAAAGAGATTAAAGAGGGAATTTGCGGCGCAATTACACTGATCTGCACCGCTTTTTACTGTATTTGACCCAATATTATAGCTCTGGCCGCCATTCCCGACGCTTCCCGCGCGCGTCGGGCGGATACGCCAGGTCGCCGAGCAGGTCGTTCGTCGTTTTTTCGAAACGCTCGACGAGAAAGTCCAGCAGCACCCGCACGCGCGGCGCCATGTAGCGATTGGCGTGAAAAAGCGCGTGCACGGCGGCTTCGTGCGTACACCAGTCGGGCAACACCATCTGCAGCGTGCCGGCGCGCACGTCGGCGGCGATATCCCAGATCGATTTATGCGCGATGCCGTGGCCCGCGAGCGCCCATTCGCGCAGCAGCGCGCCGTCGTTGGTTTCCCAGGCGTCGGCGAGCGGAATCGTGTACGCGTAACGCTCGTCGCCGCGCACGAAGACGAGCTCGTTGAGCGGCCCGTTCGCCGTAACGACGACGAGGAAGTCATGCCCGGTCAGATCGGCGGGCGTTTCGGGCACGCCCATGCGCGCGAGATACGCGGGCGACGCGCACAGCACGCGGCGATTCGGCGCGAGCGCGCGGGCGGCGAGGCCGCTGTCGGGCGGGGCGCCGAAGCGGATCGCGAGATCGATCTCTTCCAGCAAAAGATTCGACACCGAATCCGATAGTGTGAGCGCGAATTTCACGTCCGGATGCAGCGCGCTGAATCCGTCGAGCCAGCCGTTCAGCATCGAGCGACCGAAATTCGATGTCGCCGAAATGCGAACCTTGCCGCGCACGACGTTCTGGCCGGCCTGCAGCGCGGCTTCGGCATCGTCGATCGCCTGCAGCGCGATCCGGCAATGCTGCAAATACACGCGGCCTTCGTCGGTTACGCGCAATTGGCGCGTCGTGCGCTCGAAGAGCCGCGTGTGCAGCGCTTTTTCCAGCTTGATGAGCCGCGCGCTCGCCGCCGCCGGCGACAGGCCCAGCTTGCGGCCCGCCGCCGACAGGCTTCCCGCCGACGCAGCTTCCACGAACAGGCGCATGTCGCCGAGCCGATCCATCGTCATTTTCAAATCCGGTTTGAGAATAATTCAAAGGGTAGGCCAATTCTCAAATCGCTGCGCGGCTTGCACAATGCGCTACGTGTAAACCCTTCCACCTCATCATGCCTCTTCCACTTCTCGCGCTTGCGATCAGCGCATTCGCCATCGGCACGACGGAGTTCGTCATCATGGGCCTCTTGCCCAACGTGGCGCACGATCTCTCCGTGACGATTCCATCGGCGGGGCTGCTCGTCACGGGCTACGCGCTCGGTGTCGCGGTCGGCGCACCGCTGCTCGCCGTGCTGACGAGCAAGCTGCCGCGCAAGCTCGCGCTGCAGTTGCTGATGCTCGTGTTCATCGTCGGCAACGTGCTGTGCGCGCTCGCGCCGGGCTATGGCCTGCTGATGGTCGCGCGCGTCGTGACGTCGTTCGCGCACGGCTCGTTCTTCGGCATCGGCGCGGTCGTGGCCGCGTCGCTCGTCCCGGCGGAAAAGCGCGCGAGCGCCATCGCGCTGATGTTCACCGGGCTCACGCTCGCGAACGTGCTGGGCGTGCCGTTCGGGACGTTCATCGGGCAGGAGCTCGGCTGGCGCGCGACGTTCTGGATCGTCGCGGGCTTGGGCGTATTGTCCGCGCTCGGCGTGACCGCGCTCGTGCCGAACCGCCACGACGCCGCGCCGAGCACGCTCGGCCGGGAAGTGCGCGTGCTGCGCGACGGCCAGGTCTGGCTCGCGCTTACGATGACGGTGCTCGGTTTCGGCGGCGTGTTCGTCGTGTTCACGTACATCGCGCCGATTCTCGAACAGGTGGGCGGCTTCTCGCCGCGCGCCGTCACGCTGATCCTGGTGCTGTTCGGCGTCGGGCTGACGATCGGCAACACGATCGGCGGCAAGCTCGCGGACCGCGCGCTGATGCCGTCGCTGATGGGCATTCTGTTCGCGCTCGCCGTCGTGATGGCGGTGTTCGCGAAGACGAGCCACAGCCAGACCGGCGCGATCCTGACGATTTTCGTCTGGGGCATCGCGGCGTTCGCGACGGTGCCGCCGTTGCAGACGCGCGTCGTCGAGAAAGCGAAGGACGCGCCGAATCTCGCTTCGACGCTCAATATCGGCGCGTTCAACGTCGGCAATGCGGGCGGCGCGTGGCTCGGCGGCGCGGTGCTGACGCACGGTCACGGTCTCGACGCGCTTCCGTGGGCCGCGGCGGCGGTCGCGCTGGCCGCGCTCGCGGTGACGTGGTTCGCCGCGCGCCTGGATGTCCCGCGCGTTACCTCGGACATAAAAGCAGCCGACGCTTGCTGAGCGCTTATCATGTTGGCTCAACGTAATTCGAGCCAACATGATCGATCATCTCATCTGCGATTGCGACGGCGTGCTCGTCGATAGTGAAGTCATCGCGGATCGCGTGATGCTGGACGTGCTCACCGAGACGTTTCCCGGCATCGACTTCAGACCGGTCGTCAAGACGGCTTTCGGACAGCAGACCTCGCGCTTCCTGACTCATCTGGAGACGAAGTTCGGCATCGTGATGCCGCCCGATTTCGTCGATACGATCGAGGCGCGCGTCTCGGTGGAACTCGCGCGCTCGGTCGGACCGATCGCCGGCGTGCGCGCCGCGCTGGAAGGCTGCGGCCTGCCGGTGGCGGTCGTGTCGAACAGCCGGATGGAGCGCGTGCGCGCGTCGGTGCGGCGGGCGGGGCTCTCCGAGATCGTCGGCGCGCGCGTGTTCAGCGCGCAGCAAGTCGAGCGGCCGAAGCCTTATCCCGACGTATATCTGCTCGCGGCGCGCACGCTCGATGTCGCGCCCGAGCGCTGCCTCGTCGTCGAGGACAGCGTCGCCGGACTGACGGCGGCGCGCGCGGCGGGCATGAAGACCATCGCGTTCGTCGGCGCGAGCCATATTCCGTCCGGCTACGCGCAAGTGCTGCGCGAAACCGGCATCACGCGAATCATGGAGCACATGGACGAGCTGCCCGCGCTCGTCGCGGCGGGCGTGCGCGGGGATTTCGGCGACGTGCTCTCCTGATCCTTACGCCGCTTCCTCGACGGATTCACGTGCGGCCGCAAGCGCCGCGCGGAATTCCACCAGTTCCGCGATGGTCAGCATCGGCAGGCCGCGCTCCTGCGCGAAACGCTCGACTTGCGCGCCGCGCGTCATGGTGCCGTCGGCGTTCATCAGTTCGCAGAGTACGCCGGCAGGCTTGAGGCCGGCGAGGATCGCCAGGTCGACCGTGCCTTCGGTGTGACCACGCCGCGCGAGCACGCCGCCGGGCATCGCGCGCAGCGGAAAGACGTGGCCGGGCCGCACGATGTCCGCCGGCTTCGCGTTTTCGGCGATCGCCGCGCGGATCGTCGTGACGCGATCCGCCGCCGATACGCCCGTCGTCACGCCTTCACGCGCTTCGATCGATACGGTGAACGCCGTGCCGTAGCGGCTGCCGTTCGCGGCGGCCATCGGCGGGAGTTCGAGCGCGCGTACTTTGTCGTCGGGCAGACACAGGCACACGATGCCGCTGCATTCGCGGATCAGAAGGGCCATGGTGGCGTCGGTGAGTTTTTCGGCGGCGACGATCAGATCGGCTTCGTTCTCGCGATCGTCGTCGTCCTGAAGCACGACCGGACGGCCTTCGCGCATGGCGTCGAGCGCGGCGGCGATGCGCGGCGGAACGTCGAACGAAGCGAGCTGGGGAAGGTCGGCAGAAGCGTCATCGGCGATGACGGCCGGTGTGGCGAACGACAGGTTGGCAGCTTGGGACTGGGACATGTGAAACGCTCTCGCAGGAAATGTAAGCGAAAAACGTTTCAGGGCATTGCAAACAGACAGAACGGCACCCCACGGCGACGCGCCAAGAGGCGCGGCGGCGTCCGGTTCGGCACGATGCGGAAATCGCCAAGGGGACGGACATGACCATCTGCACATCTTCTCTCATCCGGACTATGACCGTCGGCTCTGGCATCTCACCAGATCTGCTGACCCCGCGCGTGAATCCTGCGCGGGCGCTCGCGGGCTCGTGGTCCGGCCGCGAAGCCTCGCCACATACCGCCGGTGGGGAATTGCACCCCGCCCTGAAGACGTACTCGATGCCGGCAAGCCGCAAGGCTCACGAGCTTTTTTAGGATACCGCACGCCGGCGGTTTTTGCACCGCCGCATGACGCGAAAGGGTGCGATACGCCATGCATAGCCGTTAGCTGTCCGCCCATGCCTTCGCGGCGTTGACCGCGCGGCGCCACCCGGCGAGGCAGGAATCGATCTCCGGTTTCGGCATCGACGGCGTGAAGCGGCGCTCCAGTTGCCATTGCGCCTTGAGTTCGTCGACGTCCTTCCAGTAGCCGACCGCGAGCCCCGCCAGATAAGCCGCGCCGAGCGCCGTCGTCTCGGCGATGCGCGGACGCGCGACATCGACGCCGAGAATGTCGGCCTGGAATTGCATCAGCAGATCGTTCGCGCAGGCGCCGCCATCGACACGCAATTCGCCGATGCGGATGCCCGAGTCCGCTTCCATGGCTTTCAAGACGTCGAGGGACTGATAGGCGATCGAATCGAGCGCCGCCCGCGCGACATGACTCGATGTCGTTCCGCGCGTGACGCCGAAGAGCGTGCCGCGTGCGCGCGCGTTCCAGTGCGGCGCGCCGAGCCCGGCGAACGCAGGCACGAGATACACGCCGTCGCTGTGCGGCACGCCGCGCGCGAGCGTCTCGATTTCGCTCGCGCGCCGGATGAGGCCGAGGCCGTCGCGCAGCCATTGAACGACCGCGCCCGCGATGAAGATGCTGCCTTCGAGCGCATAGCTGACGTGATCGCCGATCTGCCAGGCAATCGTGGTGACGAGGTTGTTGCGCGACTCGATGGGCTTGTCGCCCGTGTTCATGACGAGAAAGCAGCCGGTGCCGTAGGTGTTCTTCACCATGCCGGAATCCGTGCACATCTGGCCGAAGAGCGCGGCGTGCTGATCGCCGGCAAGCGCTGCAAGCGGGACATCGGCGTTGAACACGGTGCCTCGCGCCGTGCCATAACGTTCCGACGACGTCCGCACTTCGGGAAGCATGCTGCGGGGAATGTCGAGCGCGTCGAGCAGTTCGTCGTCCCAGCGGCGTTCGTGAATGTTGAAGAGCATCGTGCGCGAGGCGTTCGTGACGTCGGTGACATGCAAGCCGTGACGCGTGAAATTCCACACGAGCCAGCTATCGACGGTGCCGAACGCGAGCCGCCCTTGCTTCGCCTTGTCGCGCGCACCTTCTACGTTATCGAGAATCCAGCGGATTTTCGTCGCCGAAAAGTATGCGTCGATAGGCAAACCGGTTTTCGCGCGCACCATCGCTTCGAGGCCGCGCGACTTGAGCTCGTCACAGAAGCCGGCCGTGCGGCGGTCCTGCCAGACAATCGCGTTATAGACCGGCGCGCCCGTCTCGCGATCCCAGACGATCGTAGTCTCGCGCTGGTTCGCTATGCCGACTGCCGCGATCGAAGCAGCGCTCGCGCCGGCGCGCGTGACGGCTTCCGCGGCGACGCCTGCCTGCGTCGACCAGATTTCGCGCGGATCATGTTCGACCCAGCCCGCCTCGGGATAAATCTGCTGGAATTCCTTCTGCGCCAAGGACACGATGTTGCCGTTCCGGTCGAACAGCATGGCCCGTGAGCTGGTGGTGCCCTGATCGAGCGCGAGAACGTACTGATCCTGCATGGTCTCCTCCGGTTCGAACGGACATCGACGTTTCGGGCAGCAAAGGCGCTGTCCGTTTGCGCAATCTATCGGAGCGAGGCGACGCGGACAAGCTGGCCGAACGGCATAAGCCGCGCGACATCGACCGCTCGAATGCGGATTTGGCCTATGCCATTCGGCCGAGTGGCGCGGCGTTCGTGTTCGTCCGATACTGGCGGCACGAAACCGATTGAAGGGTGAGTGCGATGCGTATGCTGTTGATTTCCGGCGTGCTGGGCGCGGCGCTTCTGACGGGCTGCGTGGGCACGCCCAGCCTGGACGGCTCATTGGGCGCGCCGTCGTTCAGCGCGCTGCAGGACATGTGCGGGACCTCGCCCGTCGACTACGGCGCGGACGCGCAATCGGTCTATTCAGCCTTCTACGATGCCTATGTGGCCGAACGGCGCGGCGGGTTGCAGAAGGAGCGCTTCTGCGCGTTCCAGGCGGCGATTGCAGAACGGTATCGTGCTTATCGCGCGAACCCCGGCCCCGAAGCGCAAAGCGCGTGGGCCAAGTTCTTCCTGGAGCAGCGCGCGCAGGCGTTGAGCTGGCGTGCGGCAGTGGACCCGACACTGCGGGCCGGCTGACGCGACTTGACGCTAGGTGAAGGGAAAGTGAAGCGGACGCGGCCTTGCACCGCGTCCCGAGTCCTGCCGCGTGCTACGAGTAACGCTTGAAAGCCTTGACTGTGGAGTCGCCGGTGGCGGTGAGGCGCCATTGCTGACGTCCCGATGCGAGATTTTCGAGTTGGACGAGCTGACGTTCGAGCAGGGCGTCGAGCTCTTCGCGTTCCATGTCGACCTGATTAGGCGCTTCCTGAACCAATAGCAGCGTGGCGAATTCGTGCGGACTCAGCATTGTGTTCTCCATGACGACCGAACGGCATAAGCAACCGGCCTTGTAAGCCGGGTCTTTTTGCTTCGAAACGTTGTACGGGAAAACTGAAAAATCGCCGGGCAAACGCGTCGATTTTGTGCTGCGGATGCCGGGAATTGGGATTGTAGGCAAGCGTCTGACAAGTGCCAAATTTGCCGAGAAAATTTTGGCTTTGACTTTTTATCAATGCAGAAGCGGTTCATCGCTCACGCGAATTCGAAGAATCCACTTGAGGTTCGTGCGGCGGCGCACACAAGGATCGGCATGCGAGCACACGCAATCAGCGACGCCTGATCGCCCGGTTAATGCGCAATCCGCATTAATTTATACGATAAATGAATTTGTTTTGGATTAAGCGGACAATGCAATATTCCCCCTTTGCCCGGATTGGCCACAAGGTCGGCCCGCACGTTCTGCCCGCTGGAATTTCGGACTTCATTCAATGACTCGCTTCAACTGGCAAAACCCGTATCCCACCCCGCGCCTTCCGGTGTTCGCCCGCAATATCGTTTCGACATCTCATCCGCTCGCCGCGCAGGCCGGTCTGCGCATGCTATGGAAGGGGGGCAATGCGGTCGATGCAGCCATCGCGGCCGCGGCGGCCATTACCGTGGTGGAACCCGTGTCATGCGGGCTGGGCGGCGACGCTTTCGCGCTCGTCTGGGACGGTCGGAAGCTGCACGGGCTGAATGCTTCGGGCGTATCGCCGGCGGCGTGGAACGTCGATTATTTCCGGCGCAAGTACGGCGAGGAAAACGGTCTCGCGCGCCAGCCCAAGCGCGGCTGGGACGCCGTGACGGTGCCGGGTGTCATCGCCGGGTGGGAAGCGTTGCACGCGAAGTTCGGCACGCTGCCCTTCGCGGATCTGATGGAGCCAGCCATCGAAATCGCCGAGCGCGGTCATGCGGTGGCGAGCATCGTCGCCTACAAGTGGGCGGCGGCGGTGCCGGAGCTCAAGGACATGCCGGGTTTCGCCGATGTATTCATGCCGCACGGCCGCGCGCCTGACGTGAGCGAACTCGTGCGCTTTCCCGGCCACGCGAAAACGCTGCGCCTGCTCGCGCAGCAAGGTCCGCGCGCGTTCTACGAAGGCGAGATCGCCGAGCGCATCGCCGCGTTCGCGCGCGCGGGCGGCGCGGCGTTGACGATGGACGACCTGCGCAACTATCGCGCGGACTGGGTCGAGCCGATCAGCAAGGATTATCGCGGCTACACGGTGCACGAGATTCCGCCGAACGGACAGGGCATCGCGGCGCTCATCGCGCTCGGCATTCTCGACAAGTTCGACGTGAGCGCTTTGAACGTCGATCGCATCGAGTCGCAGCATCTGCAAATCGAGGCGATGAAGCTCGCCTTCGCGGATGTTTATCGCTACGTCGCCGATCCGCGCTCGATGGAAGTCACGCCGGAACAGATGCTCGACGACGCCTATCTGACCGAACGCGCGAAGCTCATCGATCCGAAAAAGGCGACGCACTTCGACTTCGGCATGCCCAAGGCGGGCGGCACCATCTATATGTCCGTCGCCGATGAGCGCGGCATGATGGTCAGCTTCATCCAGTCGAATTACATGGGCTTCGGTTCGGGCGTGGTCGTTCCCGACACAGGCATCGCGCTGCAGAACCGCGGTTGCGGCTTTTCGATGGATCCGAAGTCCGCGAACGTCGTGGAAGGCGGCAAGCGTCCGTTCCATACCATCATTCCGGCTTTCCTCACTCAGCAGGTCGATGGCAGGCAGGAAGCCGTCATGAGCTTCGGCGTGATGGGCGGCGACATGCAGCCGCAAGGCCATCTGCAATCCATCGTACGCATGCTCGACTACGGCCAGCAGCCGCAGGCCGCGTGCGACGCGCCGCGCTGGAAGGTGAACCGCGACTTCACGATCGACATCGAAGCCACGCTCGATCTCGAAACCGCGCGCGCGCTCGAGGGTCTCGGCCACACGATCAAGTCCATCGACGATCCCTACATGGACTTCGGCTCCGGCCAGTACATCTGGAAGCTGGATCGCAATGATCCGGAGCGCGGCTATGTCGCGGCGAGCGACAGCCGGCGCGACGGACTCGCCGCAGGCTTCTGAGGCTGCCATCGGAGGCCGCGCCGTCGGCCGGTCTCCGTCGATAAAAAACCACGCATCCGATCGCCGCAATTGTGCAGGCGAGGGGGCTGCGCGCCCGCGCCTCGTGGCCTCGGTCCGACATCACGACATGGAAGCGGGATAGGAGAAATCATGAATGAACGCGTGTATCAAGGCGCTGCTCCGACGCAGGCGCAAACGCCCGCGCCGCACCCGGCGCCATCCAAGGCGATGATCCGCCGCATCGTGTTCTCGTCGTCGATCGGCAACGCGCTCGAGTGGTTCGACTTTCTCGTCTATGGCTATTTCGCGACGGTCATCGCGAAGGCGTTCTTCCCGTCGAATGACGAATGGCTCTCGACGATGCTTGCCATCGGCACGTTCGGCATCTCGTTCCTGATGCGCCCGCTCGGCGCGATCGTGCTCGGCATCTACGGCGACCGCAAAGGGCGCAAGGCCGCGCTCACGCTCGCCATTCTGCTGATGATGGTCGGCACGCTCACCATGGCCGTGATGCCTTCGTATCAGCACATCGGAATCGCCGCGCCGCTTTTGATCTTGCTCGCGCGTCTCGTGCAGGGCTTCGCGGTCGGCGGCGAGTTCGGCAGCGCGACCGCGTTCATGGTCGAGCACAGCGAAGCGCGGCGCGGCTACTACGCGAGCTGGCAGTTCGCGAGCCAAGGGCTTGCCGCGATCATGGCCGCGGCGTTCGGCTCGGTACTCAGCGCCTGGCTGCCGCAGCCGCAACTCGAAAGCTGGGGCTGGCGCATTCCGTTTGTCTTCGGTCTGCTCGTCGGGCCGGTTGGCTATTACATCCGCTCGCATCTGGACGAAACGCCGGAGTTTCTCGCGACGCGCTCCGCGCAGAAGGCGAGCGCGCCAGGCGTGTCGTTCGCGAATCAATGGCTGAATCTTTTGCTGGCCGTGGGCATCGTCGCGCAATCGACGGTCGGCGTGTACGTCCTGCAACTCTATATGCCGCTGTACGCAGTCAAGCAGTTGCACCTGCCGGCGACCGCATCGTTCGCCGTCGTGGTGCTCAATGGCGGACTTCAGTTCATCTTCTCTCCGTTGATGGGCGCGCTCTCCGACCGGCTCGGGCGCATCCGCATCATGCTCGGTACATCGATTTTCATGGGCGTCACGATTTATCCGATGTTTGCGTGGCTGCAAGCGCATCCGACAGTCGCGTCGCTGGTCGTTCTCCAATCGGTCGCGGGCATTCTCAAGGCCGCGTATTCCGGTCCAATGCCCGCGCTTATGTCCGAAATCTTCCCGACTCGCGTGCGTTCGACGGGTCTTTCCATCGGCTATGCGCTCGGCGTCACGCTGTTTGGCGGTTTTGCGCCGACCATCGTGGAAGCCTTCATCCATGTCACGGGGGACAAGCTCGCGCCGAGTTACTACGTGTTGCTGGCTGCCGTCTTGTCGGGAATCTCGCTGGCGATCGTCGCCTGGCGCATGCGCGCGGCACGACGCGCAACGTAACGGCGCGCTGCGCGACGGCATCGCGCGAAACAATCGAGGCGGCTTCGGCCGCCTTTTGCATTTCGAACACGACGCAACCATATACAGAGCCGACCGGCATGAATAATGCTGCAGCGCACCGACGACTCGACCGAGCCAGATCGTAAGAATTTGGAACGCATGGAACTGGCGGGCCGCGGGTGAGTCTGTCCCCATGTCTGCAAACTCATTGCAGGGCGGCTAAGATGAAAACAAGCCGCTGACACTTGAAGTCAACAGCGCCGGGGTCGATCCAATCACGGCGTCGCCTGAACCTCGGCCGTTTCTCATCGGCCGATGGCGCGTTCAGTCCAGCCAGGGAGCGCGATATATGCATACGGACAGTACACATGTGATGCCTTGGCGCATCGAAGACATCGATCTCACGCGAATCGATCGTCAGAAGGCGGCATCCAACGAGCACCTTCTCTTGTTGTTGTGCGCCTGCTCGTTCATCGAGAGCGGGACGGACCTCTATACGAGCAATCTCAGCAAGTATTTTCACGACGATCCCGAAATCTCGGCGTGGCTCAACAACGAATGGGAGCCCGAAGAGATGCAGCACGGCAGGGCGCTCAAGACCTACATCAACCATGTGTGGCCCGAGTTCGACTGGGACACTGCGTTCAGGAATTTCTTCGACGAATACTCGCTCACTTGTTCATACGAGGAGTTCGAGAAGAAGCGCGCGCTCGAGATGGTTGCGCGCTGCGTCGTCGAGACGGGAACGGCCACGCTTTATCGCGCGATCAACGATTGTTCGGATGAACCGGTGCTGAAGGAAATCACCGACAACATCCGCACGGACGAAGTGCGGCATTACAAGCACTTTTTCCATTTCTTCAAGAAGTGGAACAAGATCGAGGGCAATGGCCGCATGGCCGTGCTCGGCGCGCTCGTGCGGCGCGTCGTGGAACTGAAAAGCGAGGATTCGGAGATCGCGCTGCGGCACGTCTTCGCGATTCGTTATCCGGAGCGCGCGCAGGATGTCGAGTACAACCGCGAGCTCTCCGCGCGAGTGAATGCGCTCGTGCGGCGCAATCTGTCGGCGGATCAGGCCATCAAGATGCTGCTCAAGCCGCTCGATCTGCCCGCGCGCATTCAACCCGGCGTGCACTATCCGCTGTCGAAGATGACGCAGTTATTCTTCCGCTAACCTTGTTCGACGATGCCGGCGCAAAGCCGGCATCTTTTCATGACCGATCACAACACGCCCCGACCGTCGCTTTCGTCGCAATCCGTTTTCGATGAATGGCCGCCCGAGCTGCGCGCGCGCTTCGACGGCGCGCTCGCTCGCGCCGACGACGGCTTCACCGTTTCGCTATGCGCGGCGGATGAGGCTCATCGCGTGCGAACCGCTTTGTTGAGCGCTGGTGAGCTGTACGCGCCGGATGCGCGCAGACTCGCGTTCGCGTTGTGGCCGTCGTCGCGGACGGCGCAGGCTGTCGCCGCGAGCGGACGCGCGACACTCGCCTTCGTATCCGATGAGGCGTTTTATCAAGTGCATCTGGACGTGCGTCGCGTGCCGCTCGACGATGTGCCGCTCGCGTGCTTCGTCGGCACGATCGAGAGCGGTGAGGTTCAACGGGTGGGATATGCGCGACTCACGAACGGAATCGCCTTCGAACTGACCGAAGCGCAATCGGCGCTCGCGCGCTGGCGCGAGCAACTCGACTGGCTGAAGCGGGCGGCGAGCGTCGCCGCCTGAATCACGACAGATGCATCAACGGCTGCGATCGCCCGATCGCAATGCGTCGCGCCGTCCGCCGAGCAATGCGCCGGGATTGCCGCCAGGCTTGCGCGAGTTCGCGACCTGACCGGCCTGAACCGGCTCCTGACGACGCGGCGCGGAACCCGCGTTCACGTTCGGCTTGCTGTGAGTGCGCGCATCGCGCGAAGGCTGCGCGCCGCCGTTGTTCGGCTTCGCCGGACGCGCGCCGCGTGCATCGCCGTTCGGACGGCCGCCTTCGCGGCGTGCTTCGCCACTCGAACGTCCCTCGCCGTTACGCGGATTCTGGCGTCCCTGACCTTGACCTTGTCCCTGGCCGCGTCCTTGACTGCGGCGCTGGATCGGCTCCGGCTTCGCGTTCGGATCCGGCTCGAAGCCGGGAATCACTTCGCGCGGAATCGGCCGCTTGATGAGGCGCTCGATGTCCTTCAGCAGTTGATGCTCGTCCACGCACACCAGCGACACCGCTTCGCCTTCCGCGCCCGCGCGACCCGTGCGGCCGATGCGATGCACATAGTCTTCCGGCACGTTCGGCAAATCGAAGTTGACGACGTGAGGCAACTGATCGATGTCGATGCCGCGCGCCGCGATATCGGTGGCGACGAGCACCTGCAGCGTCTCGGCCTTGAATTCGCCGAGCGCGCGCGTGCGGGCCGACTGGCTCTTGTTGCCGTGAATCGCGAGCGCGCTGATGCCGTCTTTCGTGAGCTGCTCGGCGAGCCGGTTCGCGCCGTGCTTCGTGCGCGTGAACACGAGCACCTGGAACCAGTTGTTGCCGCGGATCAGATGCGTGAGCAACTCGCGCTTGCGATCGCGATCGACCGGATGGATCTTCTGATCGACGGTCTCAGCCGTCGTATTGCGGCGCGCGACTTCGATCAGCGCGGGCGAATCGAGCAGGCTGTCGGCGAGCGCCTTGATCTCGTCGGAGAAAGTCGCCGAGAACAGCAGGTTCTGGCGCTTCGCCGGCAGGCGCGCGAGCACGCGCTTGATGTCGTGGATGAAGCCCATGTCGAGCATGCGGTCGGCTTCATCGAGCACGAGAATTTCGAGCTGCGAAACGTCGATCGTCTTTTGCTGCATGTGATCGAGCAGACGTCCCGGCGTCGCCACGACGATATCGACGCCGCGCTTCAACGCGTCGATCTGCGGATTGATGCCGACGCCGCCGAACATCACCGTCGACTTGAGCTTCAGATATTTGCCGTACGCGCGCACGCTTTCTTCGACCTGCGCGGCGAGTTCGCGCGTGGGCGTGAGGATGAGCGCGCGCACCGGACGCTTGGCGCCACCCGTGACGGGCGCGAGTTGCGACAGGCGCTGCAGGATAGGCAGCGTGAAGCCGGCGGTCTTGCCGGTGCCCGTCTGCGCGCCCGCGAGCAGATCGCCGCCTTTCAGAACGGCAGGAATCGCCTGAAGCTGGATCGGAGTGGGACTGGAATAGCCGAGTTCGTTGACGGCGCGAAGCAGAGGTTCGGACAGGCCGAGTGAATCAAAGGACATAAATTGGATGCTTATTCGTTGTGTCGAACGGCGCGCATGCGAATGGGCCACGGCGAAAAGTTTCGGCCGGCAGAGCGCATGTGCATCGCTCGAAGGAAAATCGGGCGGCGGGCCAGTTGGCGATCAGCGATCGCCGGGCGTTGCCGCGAGGTTCGACGTGCTATCAAGACACGTCATCTGGCGCTTAGTTGCATCGATGGACACTTCGACGCTGCGGCACCCGTTCCAGCCGGCGCTCACGCGACATAGCGCGCGACGCTCACGAACTGGCACAGGCTGCCCGCGAGCACGAACAGATGCCAGATGCCATGTCCGTGCCGGATGCGCTCGTCGTTGATGAAAAACCAGATGCCCGCGGTGTACACGACGCCGCCCGCCACCAGCCACGCGGTTCCCGCGGGCGGCAGCGCCGTCACGAGCGGATGAATGGCTACGAGCGCGAGCCATCCCATCAACACGTACAGCACCATCGAAACGCTGCGGGTTCGCCGCCCGAGCGTGAGTTCCTGCACGATCCCGAGCGCGGCGAGCCCCCAGCTCACGCCGAAGAGCGACCAGCCCCAGGGACCGCGCAAGGTCACTAGTGTATACGGCGTGTAGCTGCCGGCTATCAACAAGTAGATGGCCGAGTGATCGCACTTCTGCAGTATCGCTTTCATGCGCGGCGAGCGCGCGCAGTGATACAGCGTGGAGATCACGTAGAGCGCGCAGAGCATCGCGCCGTACACCGCGAAGCTCACGACCTTGTACGCGTCACCGTCGAGCGCGCCCATCGTGACGAGCGCAGCCAGACCCGCAACCGACAGCAGCGCGCCGATCAAATGGCTGATGCTGTTGAAACGCTCGCCGACATGCATATCGAATTCACCAAAAGACAAGGGGCGCGGCCACGAAGGCTGCGCCCCATATGCGTATTGTACGCTGTCCCGGCGAAGGACCTATGAAGCCATCAGTCGAGCGGCGCCGAACGCAGGTTGCTCACCTGCTGCGGCGACACCGGCGTGCCGTGGTTGCCCCACGACATACGGATGTACGTCACGACTGCGGCGACTTCCGTATCCGACAGCGACTGTGCGAACGGCGGCATACCGTGCGGCATCGGGTTGCCTTCCGTACTCGGCGGATAACCGCCGTTCAGCGTCATACGGATCGGGTTGACGGCCGATTGCATCTGGATCGACTGGTTGTTCGCGAGCGGCGGGTATGCAGGCGGCTTGCCGAGACCGTTCTCCGCGTGGCACTTCGCGCAGTTTTCGGTGTAGACCTTCTTGCCGAGCGTGAGCAGTTCGCCGCCGAACTTCTCGGACGTCTCCAGCTGCATGACTTCCGGCGCTTCCTTCTTTTGCGGAATCGACTTGAGATACGTGGAGATCGCGTTGATGTCCGCGTCGGTCATGTACTGCAGGCTGTTGTGAACCACTTCCGCCATCGGGCCGAACACCGCGCCGCGCTGCGACACGCCGGTCTTCAGCAGATCGTTGATGTCCTTCAGGTCCCAGTCGCCCAGACCGGCTTCCTTGTTCGACGTCAGCGACGGCGCGTACCAGTTCTGCAGCGGGATGAGGCCGCCGGCGAAGGCCGCCGAGCTGACCGGGCCGCCCATCGCGTTGATCGACGTGTGGCACATGCCGCAGTGACCGAGGCCTTCGACGAGATACGCGCCGCGGTTCCATTCGACCGACTTGGTCGGATCCGGCTTGTACTCGCCTTCCGAGAAGAACAGCGTGCGCCAGCCGATCAGCAGGTTGCGGTTGTTGAACGGGAAGCGCAGTTCATGCGGACGGCTCGGTTCGGAAACCGGCGGCACCGAGCGCAGATACGCGTAGATCGCGTCCGAGTCCGCGCGCGTGACCTTCGTGTAGCTCGTGAACGGGAAGCCCGGATAGAGCAGCGAACCGTCTTTCGAGCGGCCCGTGTGCATCGCGCGATAGAAGTCGTCGGAGGTCCACTTGCCGATGCCGTATTGATCGTCCGGCGTGATGTTCGGCGTGAACATCGTGCCGAACGGCGTGGCCATCGGCAGGCCGCCGCCGAATTCCTTGCCGCCGCGAACCGTGTGGCACGCGATACAGTCGCCGGCGCGGGCGAGGTACTCACCTTGTTTGATGAGCGCGGCTTTGTCGGCAGGCGTCGCCGCGATGGCGCCGCCCGAATGCAGGTTGTCGCCGCCCGACCAGAGGACGGCGCCGGCTGCGACGGCTGCCACCACGACAGCCGAGGAAAGTGCGAACAGGGACTTGCGTTTCATTGTGTTGTCGCTCCAGACGCCTTATTGCGGTTCGCTGCCGCACTTGAGCGGCATCTTCAACGAGCCAGCGGGCGCGGGCACCGGGTTGGCGGGTGCGGTTTGCGTAGAGAGCCATGCGGCGACGGCGGTCACGTCGTCGTCCGTCAGGCGCGAGGCGATCTGCTGCATGCAATCGGGCGCCTTCGCGTGACGCGTGCCCGACTTCCATGCGCCGACTTGCGCGCTGATGTAGTCCGAATGCAGGCCGACGAGACCCGGGATGGCCGGCTGCATGCCGGTCAGACCCTTGCCGTGGCAGGCCGCGCACGCGGGAATGTTCTTCGATGCATCGCCGTTCAGCACGAGCTGCTGGCCGCGCGCGAGCGTCGTGGCCGACACGTTCGACTTCACGGGCGTCGGATACGGCGGGCGCTGGTTCGAGAAGTACGTCGCGATCTGATGAAGGTAATCGTCCGAGAGATACGTGACGAGGTAGTTCATCGGCGGGTACTTGCGCCGCCCTTCGCGGAAATTCTGGAGCTGGTTGTACAGATAGTCGGCAGGCTTGCCGGCAAGACGCGGGAAGTAATCGTTGTCCGTGCCTTCACCGTGAACGCCGTGGCACGCGGTACAGCCTTGCACGCGCGCGGCCATCGTGTCCGGTGCGATCGGCTGGTTCTGCGCCTGCGCGGCGGAGCTGAAAACGCCAGCGCTGCCTACCAGAGCCGAGGCAAAAGCCATAGCGAGCAGCGGACGAAAAATGCGTCTTGAAAACACGCGACACTCCATGAAATTCGGGGACCTGCCGAGCTTCGTGCGGCTCGGTGCGAAGGTGGCGAACCACGGCCACGCAGGGGGCGGTGGGTGGCGGACCACGGCCACAGCGGCTCGACGAGCCTCTGATGCGACGCGGCATTCTATCATCGATGCATGATGATGACTATTTGACACAATCTCGCTCTAAGTCCCGCTGCAGCGCATTCGCGACAATATGCCGCGCGGCTATTGACCACCCGCGACGAACTTCCTAGGCGCGTGTGGTTCATTGCCTCTCGACAAATATTCGACTCGATGCGAGACGCCCGATCGACGTGCTTCATGCAGTTTCGGAAGCGTCCGGCAAAAATTCAAGGCGTTTCGCTCGTGTTCGATGCTGTGCTGCACCGCGGACCTTCATTCAGACTCCGCAAAATTCCTTCGATGACCTTCCCTTTAGCAATGCGCGTTCACGCCGCGCCCGGTTCCGCATGATGAACGACGATCCTCTCTCGCTCGCGCAGACGGCCTTCGCCGCGCTCGCCGATCTGGCCTTCGCCTGCGTGCTCGGCGCGCTGCTGCTGAACGTGTGGCTGTCGCGCGAACAGGCGTTCGCGACCGTATCGCCCGCGCGGCGCGGCTGGTTGCGGGCGGCGCGCGGCGGTCCGATCGCAGCCATCGCGCTCGTTCTGTGCAACTTCGCTTCGTTGTGGCTGCAGGCGGCGGCGATGAGCGGCGCGCCGATCGTGCAGGCGGGCGGCGCGTTGTGGCTCGTCGCGACGGGCACGCACGCGGGCATCGGCTGGTCGGTGGCACTGGCGGGCAGCGTGCTGTTGCTGCTCGCGTCGGCGGGCGGCGGCGCGCTTTCCGGTACGCGGATCGGCATGGCGCTCGTTGCCGCGCTGATCGTCGCGGCGGGCAAATCGGCGATCGGCCATGCCGCCGATGCCGGCGCGTTCTCGCTCGCCGAAGCGGTTCAGACGCTGCATCTGCTCGCGACGGCGGCGTGGGGCGGCATTGTGATCGCGGGTGCGTTCGTGTTGCCGGCGCTCGATACATCGCTTGCGCGCGCATATCTGATCCGCACGGTCGCGCGCATGTCGCGAGCGGCGTCGATCGCGGTCGCGTTCGTCGTGCTGACGGGCGTGTTCAACGCGTGGCGCGGCATCGGCGGATCGGCCGCGGTGCTGACCGCGAGCGCGTGGGGTCATGCGTTGATCGTGAAGATGCTGCTGGTTGCGGCGGCGCTCGCGCTCGGCGCGCTCAACCGCTGGTCGGCGTTGCCGCGCCTGTCGCGCTCGGCATCGACGATGGACGCGCATACGGTCATCAACGTGATGCGCGTCGAAGCGCTGATGATGGCGGGTGTGTTCGTGGCGGCGGCGGTGCTGTCGCACAGCGTGCCGGGTTCGTCGCTCGCGGGATGAAAACGGCGACGCGCGGCGTTACTCGTAGCCGAGCCTGTGACTGACGATCGGCGCGCAAAACAGCGCAACCGCGCAGCCGATGATCTTGCCCTGCAACTCGACGAACGCCGTATGCGAACCGCCGACGAAGATCACTTCGACCAGTTGCGGCAGGCAGAACACGACCGCCGCACCGATGAACCAGCGCGTCACGGCCGCGATGCGCCAGCCGCGCTGCGCCCCGATTCCCGCGGCCACCACGCGCGCCACGCCCAGCGCGACGAGCGAGCCGACCGCGAGCTGGGCACGGACGTATTCATCGGGAAGGACCTGCCACATGATTGTTCTCGCTTTTTTGGTGACTATCGGCAGCGTATGCGCAAGAAGCTCGCCAGTATGTACGAGAAAACGCAGATCGTGAAGCGCGGCCCGCGCGGGGCCGCATTCGCTCAGAACGTGTGCTCCGGCCCGGGAAAACTGCCGTCCTTCACCGCGCGCACATAGGCTTCGACGGCGGCGAAAATGTTCGGCTGACCCTGCATGAAATCCTTGACGAAGCGCGGCCGCTTGCCGTGAAAGATGCCGAGCATGTCGTGCAGCACGAGCACTTGTCCGGAACAGTCGACGCCCGCGCCGATGCCGATCGTCGGAATCGCGAGCGCTGCGGTCACTTCGCGCGCGAGCAACGTCGGCACGGCTTCGATCACGAGCAGTTGCGCGCCGGCTTCCTGCAGCGCGATGGCGTCGCGCTTCATCTGCTCGGCCGCCGCTTCGGACTTGCCCTGCACCTTGAAGCCGCCGAATGCGTGCACCGATTGCGGCGTGAGACCGACGTGCCCGCACACCGGAATCGAGCGCTCGACGAGAAAGCGCACGGTATCCGCGAGCCATTCGCCGCCTTCGATCTTCACCATCTGCGCGCCCGCGCGCATCAGTTGCACGGCGTTCGCATAGGCGTCTTCCTTCGAGCCGATGGTGCCGAACGGCATGTCCGCGACGATCAGCGCGCTGCGATTGCCGCGCGCGACCGACGCCGTGTGATACGCGATGTCCGCGAGCGTCACTGGCAGTGTCGTGTTGTGGCCTTGCAGCACATTGCCGAGCGAGTCGCCGATCAGCATGACATCGACGCCCGCGCGTTCGAGCAGCGCGCTGAAGCTCGCGTCGTAACACGTGAGCATCGCGATGCGCTCGCCGTTTTCGCGCATGGTCTGGAGCTTGGGGACGGTGATCGTCGCGCGATTCGTTTCCTGCAGATACGTCATGGTCGTTTCACTGAAGAGAGCGTGGCCGGGCTGCGAATTCAGACCGATACGCCTTTGACAAAGAATTCCTTGCGCCCGCGCATGGCGCCGATGCGCTCGATCAGAAGCGCGAGGTCGTCATCCGAGGCGAGCGGGTTCAGGTGCTCCGCGTTCACCGTGAGCAACGGCGTCGCGTCGTAGTGATAGAAGAAGTCGTTATAAGCATCGCAGAGCGCGCGCAGATACGAATCGGAAATTTGCAGCTCCATCGGCAGCGCGCGCTTCTGGATGCGCGAAAAAAGCACTTCCGGACTCGCCTGCAGATAGACGACGAGATCGGGTGCGGGCGCGCTCGCATGAATGCGCGAGGCGATGTCCTTGTAGAGCTGGAACTCGTCGTCGGGCAGGGTGAGGCGCGCGAAGAGCTCGCTCTTCTGCGTGAGAAAGTCGGTCATCAGCGCGGCGCCGCTCGTGACGATATCGGCGGCTTCCTGCGTCTGCGATGCGCGCTGCAACGCGAAGCTCAACTGCGTGGCGAGCGCGTGCCGCGTGGTGTCGCGATAGAAGCGCTCGAGAAACGGATTGTCCTGCGGGCGCTCGAACAGCGTGCGCATCGACCACCGTTCGGCGAGCAGCGTCGCGAGCGTGGTCTTGCCGACGCCGATCGGCCCTTCGATCGCGATGTAACGATGCGGCGGCCGCAGTTGAGGCGCGGTGACGGTGAGTGGCGGAACGCTCATCGGCAGTCTGTCTTCGTGGAAGGGGTGTCGGTTGCGTTGGAGCCGCGCGGTTGCGTCGCGACCATGCACTGACACGTCGCGACTTTCTCGATGCGCTGATCGGCGACGCCGTCGATGAACGCATCGGCGCGACCGCGTTGAGGAAGGATGAGATCCGGCTCGAGCTCGACGAGCGGCACGAGCACGAAGGCGCGCTCGGTCATGCGCGGATGCGGCACGACGAGATCGGCTTCGTCGATGCTCGATGCGCCGTACAGCAGGATGTCGAGATCGAGCGTGCGCGGCGCATTGCGATACGGCCGCTCGCGCCCGAACTGCAACTCGATGTGATGACACAGGCGCAGCAGCGATCGCGCGGGCAGGCTCGTTTCGAGCTTGACGACGCAATTGAAGTAATCGTCGCCCGATGAATCGATCGGCGCGGTGCGATAGACGCTCGATTTCGCGAGCACGGTGATCGTGTGCTGCTGGGCGAGACACACGACTGCGTCTTTCAGGGTCTGGCGCGCATCGCCGAGATTCGCCCCCAGGCCCAGATAAGCAATCGTCATGGCAGAAGTCCTACGCGTGGGTCACAGCGGAAAGCGGGAGAACAGGCTCGCTCTTCGCTACTGTAACCAAATCCGGCGTTACTCGTCGTCGGCGGCTTCGCGCCTGTTCGCCGCACTCGATACCGCGTCGTCATTGCCTGCCTGCGCGGCTTGCTCGTCCTGCGCGCCGGGTTCGCCCGAGCGACGCTTCGCGTTGCTGCGGCGCCGGCGCTTCTTCGGTGCGTTGCGATCCTTGCCGCCTTGCGACAGGAGTGCTTCGCGCTCGGCGTGATCGCCGTCGATGAAGTCGCTCCACCATTGGCCGATGGCCGCATCGAGCTCGCCCGATTCGCAACGCAACAGCAGGAAATCATACCCCGCTCTGAATCTTTGGTGTTCCAGCAGCTTCAGCGCGCTGCGGCCGCGTTTTTCCAGCCGATGCTGAAGACCCCAGATCTCGCGCATGTCGGACGAGTAGCGCTTGTGGATCGCGAGTTTCTCCGTCTGCATATCGAGGACATCGTCCATCGCGCGATGCAATGCGGGCACCGGATAGTCGCCGTTCGCGGTGTATTGCTGCCAGCGCGTCTGCACGTCGTGCCACAGGAGCGTCGCGAAGAGAAAGCCCGGCGACACGCCCTTGCCGGCGCGCACGCGCTCGTCGGTGCTGGTGAGCGCGAGCGTGACGAACTTCTCGCCGTGCGGCTGTTCGAGCACGACATCGAGCAGAGGCAACACGCCGTGATGCAGCCCTTCCTGACGCAGCCGCGTGAGACACGCGAGCGCATGGCCGGACAAGAGCAGCTTCAGCATCTCGTCGAAGAGACGCGCGGCCGGCACGTTGTTCATCAGGTCGGCGAGATCCTTGATCGGCGCGCGCGTGGCTTCATCGATCTCGAAGCCGAGCTTCGCCGCGAAACGCACGACGCGCAGCATGCGTACCGGATCTTCGCGATAACGCGTGGCCGGATCACCGATCATGCGCAACAGGCGCGCGCGGATGTCGGCCATGCCGTCGTGATAATCCAGCACCGTTTGCGTGGCCGGATCGTAGTACATCGCGTTGATGGTGAAGTCGCGGCGCGTGGCGTCTTCGTGCTGCTCGCCCCAGACGTTGTCGCGCAGCACGCGGCCGCTCGCATCGACGGCGTGCGTGCGCGCATCGAGCTCGCCGCGCTTGAGGCGTCGCGGCGGTTCGGCGGAAGGCTCCGGCGGCGCGTCCATGAGCGCGCGGAACGTCGATGTCTCGATGATCTCCTGCCCGAACTGCACATGCACGATCTGGAAGCGCCGGCCGATGATGCGCGCGCGGCGAAAGAGCTTCTGCACCTGATCGGGCGTGGCGTCGGTGGCGACGTCGAAGTCTTTCGGCGCGACGCCGAGCAGCAGGTCGCGCACCGCGCCGCCGACGATGAACGCGCGATGCCCGGCCTGCTGCAGGCCGTCGGTCACGCGTATCGCGTTCTTCGAGATCAGCGAAGGATCGATGCCGTGAATCTCCGACGACAGGATGACCGGCACGTTCGGATCGCGCTTCACGGGCGCGGCGGCTTTCTTGCGCGTGCTCTTGCGAGCGGGTTTCGGCGCGGCTTCGGAAGCAGCGGCGGGGATGTCGTGGCCTTCGTCGGCAGAGGCGGTTTCTTGCCCGAACAGCTTGCGGATGAGTTTTTTAATCACGAGTGTCGAACAGGTTCAGGATGCGCCAGCCTTTGGCTTGCGCGTGCGCGCGCAGGGTGTCGTCGGGATTGGTCGCGACCGGATCCGTGACGCGCTCGAGCAGCGGGATGTCGTTGTGCGAGTCGCTGTAGAAATAGCTGTGCTTGAAGTCGTCGAGCGTCTTGCCGAGCGTCGCGAGCCATTGCTCGACGCGCACGATCTTGCCTTCGCGATAACTCGGCGTGCCCGTCGGCCGGCCGGTGAGCGCGCCGAGCGGATGATCGTCGACCGTTTCGACTTCGCAGGCGATCAGCGTTTCGATGCCGAAGGCTTCGGCGATCGGCGCGGTGATGAACGCGTTCGTCGCGGTGACGAGGCAGCAGAGATCGCCTTCGTCCTGATGCTCGCGCACGAGCGTGACGGCGGCCGGCACGATGCGCGGGTTGATCACTTCGCGCATGAATTGCGCGTGCCAGTCGGTGAGCTGTTCGCGCGAGTATTTCGCGAGCGGGGCCAGCATCGCGTGCAGATACGCGTTGATGTCGAGCACGCCCGCCTTGTAATCGGCGTAGAAGGCGTCGTTCTGACGCGCGAAGGATTCCGCCTCGACGATGCCGAGCTTCACCATGAAGCGGCCCCATTCGTGGTCGCTGTCGGTGGGAATGAGCGTGTGATCGAGATCAAAGAGGGCAAGGTTCATGGGAGCGCATTCTACTTGAAGCGGGTCGGATCGTTGTCCGGCGCGGCGGGGCCGGATTCGGGGCCGTTCGGATCGGCGGGCGTTTCTTCCGGCGCCGATACGGGAACGAGGGGCGCGGCCCGGCCGGTTTGCTGGAGCATCGTGCGCAGCAGCGCTCGCGTCACCGCGCGCTTTTGTTCCAGGGAGAAGCGGTCGAGTTCGTCGAGCAGGGCCATGAGGCTCGGCATGTCGCGGCGAAAGTGCGTGAGCAGATAGGCGGGCACGTCGTCGGCGAGCACGATGCCGCGTTCGCGCGCCGCGTGCTTCAGCACCGATGCCTTCGCTTCGTCGGAAAGCGGCTGAAGATGGAACACGAGGCCCCAGCCGAGCCGCGTGCGCAGGTCTTCGCGGACCGTGAGCGCGAGCGGCGCGTCGTTGCCGGTGGCCACGAGCGCGCTCGCCGGATATGCGCGCACTTCGTTGAAGAGATTGAAAAGGGCGATCTGCTGCGCGGGGGAAAGGCGGTCGCAATCGTCGACGGCGTAAAGCGTCACGCGCGGATCGAACCCGAATGCGTTGAGCGCGCTCTGCGGGCCGAGATAGCGCGCATGGCCGTTCGCCTCGTGCGTGAGCGCCTGCAGCAGGTGGCTGCGGCCGCTGCCCGGCTCGCCCCACACGTAGAACGTGCGGTCGGCGACCGGCCCGGCCGCGAGCGCGCCTTCGAGTTCGCGCAGCCGCGCGATCAGTTCGTGATTGCCGGCGGCGAAAAAGTTATCGAAGGTGGCGGGCGGCGGCGTGCCCAGATCGAGCGTCAGTTGGCGTTGCACGGGAGATCGGTATCGTCGGGCCTTGAGTCGGGCGAATCTTGAAAACTGCCGGATGAGCTGCGGGTATACGCGCAAAGCCGCGGCGGACGGCCTTGCGCGCCAATGGCTCGGGCGCTTCTGAGATTGTCTGCGATCTCGAAAAAAGCGCCTTCGCGGATTCTGGCGTGCGCGGGAAAATCCGGCTGGCCGACCGTCGACGGGTCATCATCGGGTAAAATCGCATTTTACCGACCTTCTTGCTCCTCCCTCCATGAATCAACCGAAATCCGCACCGGACGCCCAAGGTTTGTCGTATCGCGACGCGGGCGTGGACATCGACGCGGGCGACGCGCTCGTCGACCGGATCAAGCCGTTTGCCAAGAAAACGTTGCGCGACGGCGTGCTGGGCGGCATCGGCGGATTCGGCGCGCTCTTCGAGGTGCCGAAGAAGTACAAGGAGCCGGTGCTCGTATCGGGCACGGACGGCGTCGGCACGAAGCTGCGCCTCGCGTTCACGCTGAACCGGCATGACACGGTCGGCCAGGATCTCGTCGCGATGAGCGTCAACGACATTCTCGTGCAGGGCGCCGAGCCGCTCTTCTTCCTCGATTACTTCGCGTGCGGCAAGCTGGATGTCGACACCGCGGCGGACGTCGTGAAGGGCATCGCCACGGGCTGCGAGCTGGCGGGCTGCGCGCTGATCGGCGGCGAGACGGCGGAAATGCCGGGCATGTATCCGGACGGCGAATACGACCTCGCGGGCTTCGCGGTCGGCGCGGTGGAAAAGAGCAAGATCATCGACGGCAGCACGATCAAGCCGGGCGATGTGGTGCTGGGCCTGGCATCGAGCGGCATCCACTCGAACGGTTATTCGCTGGTGCGCAAGATCATCGAGCGCGCGAATCCGGATCTCAACGCCGATTTCGACGGCCGAACGCTTGGCGACGCGCTGATGGCGCCCACGCGCATCTACGTGAAGCCGCTCTTGTCGGCGATGCAAAGCGTCACGGTGAAGGGCATGGCGCATATCACGGGCGGCGGTCTCGTCGAGAATATTCCGCGCGTGCTGCGCGATGGGCTGACGGCGGAGCTGGATCATCGCGCGTGGCCGCTGCCGCCGCTGTTCGCGTGGCTGCAGAAGCACGGCGGCGTCGCGGATGCGGAGATGCATCGCGTGTTCAACTGCGGTATCGGCATGGCGGTGATCGTTGCGGCGGAAGATGCCGATGCGGCAACCGGCCTGTTGTCGGGCGCGGGCGAGCAGGTGTGGAAGATCGGCGTCGTGCGCGAGAGCAAGGAAGGTGAGGCGCAGACGGTGGTGGTTTGATAGTGCCGTTGTCGCGCTGATAAGAAAGACCCTCGCGGAGTGCGAGGGTTTTTTGTTTGGGGATTACATCGGCCGCACGTAAGGCGACCGAATTTGCTGCGGATTCGGCCCCAGTTGCGTGAGGAGGAAGTCCATAGCTGTCTTGTTATAGGCCGGTCTTGGATCGACGTGCGAAACGCCGTTGGGCAGGTAAGGCGGGCGCAATCCGGGTGTAAGCAACTCGCCCTTGTACAACGCGCCGTTGTATTCGACGATCCAGTTCGCGCTCTCCGTGAGCAGCCCGATAGAGGTCCCCCGCACCCACATGTAGCGATGGCCGCCAAACGATTGGATTTCTCGCTTGTACCACGCGCTCAATTGATCGAGCGTGCGTGGGTCGCTGTATTTTTCGGATAGATCGACCCGAAGGAGCGTCGTAAGCGCCTCGTAGCGCGGCACGTACATCTTCGAGCCAGGTGGCATCAACGCTGTATCGCCGGACGGAAACGACAGCCGCGGCATCAGGAGCGTTAAAGTGTCCTTCCTGCCTTGGAAGCTTTCGGCCGCGGCCGTGACTGTCTGACATTGGCAAGCCCGTGGCGCAGTGGCGCCGCTCAGCGAAGCCTTTTGATACTGAGCTTATAGAACGATCGTGTGCAAAATTTCAGTATGACTTTTCAGACTTTCGAAGTTTTCCTAATCGCTGCTACCGCCCGCTCCGTCGCGTCCCCCGCGCAGCAATCCACCACGACTCGCTCCGGCATCGCGCGCAGCCACGTCAACTGCCGCTTGCACAACTGCCGCGTCGCGAAAATGCCCTTGTCGCGCATCTCGTCGTAACCCGTCGTGCCGTCGAGATAGTCCCACGCTTGCCGATAGCCGACACAGCGCATCGACGGCATCGAAAGATCCAGATCGCCGCGCGCACGCAACGCGCGCACTTCGTCGATGAAGCCGTGCGCGAGCATCGCATCGAAACGTGCGGCGATGCGCGCATGCAGCACCGCGCGATCCGACGGCTCCAGCGCGACCGGCACGAAGCGATACGGCGCATCCGCATCCTGAACGCGCGGCGCGGCGAGCAGCGCGGACATCGGCTGGCCGGACAGCATGAAGATTTCGAGCGCGCGCTGGATGCGCTGCGAGTCGTTCGGCGCAAGCCGCGCGGCGGTTTGCGGATCGACCGCCGCGAGCCGCGCATGCAGCGCGGGCCAGCCATCGCGGGCGGCGTCGGCGTCGAGGGCGGCGCGCACGTCGGCATCGGCGGTCGGCAGATCGTTCAGACCTTGTGTCAGCGCCTTGTAGTACAGCATCGTCCCGCCGACCAGCAACGGCACGTTGCCGCGCGCGACGATCTCGCCGACGAGCCGCAGCGCATCCGCACGAAACTGCGCGGCGGAATACGTTTCGGCGGGATCGATGATATCGATCAGATGATGCGGCGCCGCCGCGCGCTCCTCGGCGTTCGGCTTGGCCGTGCCGATATCCATCTCGCGATAGACGAGCGCCGAATCCACGCTGACGATTTCCACCGGATGCAGCGCCGCGAACGCGAGCGCGGCCGCGGTCTTTCCCGACGCCGTCGGCCCGAGAAGACACGCAACAGGCAAGGCGGAAGCGCTCATTGTCCGCGCATGAAGAGTCGGTCGAGATCGGCGAGCGTGAGCTGATACCACGTCGGACGGCCGTGATTGCACTGATCGGCGCGCTCGGTCGCTTCCATCTGGCGCAGGAGCGCGTTCATCTCGTCGAGCGTGAGCCGGCGATTCGCGCGCACCGCGTTATGACACGCGAGCGTGCCGAGCAATTCGTGCTGACGTTCGGTGAGCACGCGCGAGCCGCCATAGGCGTGCAGATCGGCGAGCACGGCGCGCGCGAGCGATTGCAGGTCGGCGTCCTTCAGCAACGCGGGCACGGCGCGGATCGCGATCGACGTCGGCGACAACACCGCGAGATCGAAGCCGAGCGCATCGAGCGTCGCGCGCTCTTCCTCGACGATGCCGATCTCGACCGGCTCCGCTGTCATCGACACGGGAATCAGCAGGGGCTGCACCGCGATCGCGCGATCGGCGAGCGCGTGCTTGAATTGCTCGTAAAGAATGCGCTCGTGCGCGGCATGCATGTCGACGATCACGAGGCCGCGCGCGTTCTGCGCCAAAACATAGATGCCGTGAATCTGGCCGACGGCGAAACCGAGCGGCTGTTCATCGGCGTGATCGAGCGCACTGTCCGCACTGTCACTGGCGATCAGCGGCGCGGGAGGGCGCTCGTTCATCGACGGATACGGCGTGTCGATGGTCGTCGTCGCGCCTGACGTACCCGCGCCGATGTCCTTGCGACCGAACAGCGCGTCGTAAAGCGCGAGCGGCTGCGCGACGGGCAGCGTGCCCTGCGTCATGCGCGACTGGCGCATCCAGTTCGTGCCGTTCTCGCTTTTCAGCGTGAGCGCATCCGGCGTGCCGGCGAAAGGCTTTGCGCTGAACGAAGCCGGGCCGGTCGGCTGCAATTGCGCCGCGTGTCCGCCCGCCGTCGTTTCCGGCGACGCGCCCGCATGCCGCGCCAGCGCGCGCTGCACGGCGTGAAAGACGTATTGATGAATCGAGCGCGAATCGCGAAAGCGCACTTCGATCTTCGACGGATGCACGTTCACATCGACGGATTCGGGCGGCAAATCGAGAAACAGCACGTACGCCGGATAGCGATTGCCGTGCAGCACATCTTCATACGCGGCGCGCACGGCGTGCGTGAGCAGCTTGTCGCGCACGAAGCGGCCGTTCACGAAGAAATATTGCTGATCGGCGCGCCCGCGGCTCGCGGTCGGCAAACCCGCGCAGCCGTAGACCGCAACCGGCCCGGCGCGTTCGTCGAGCGGCAGATGCGCGGTTTCGAACACCTCGCCGAGAATCTTCGCGACGCGCGTCTGCGGATCGCTCGCGTTCCAGTGCTCGACGGCTTTGCCGTTGTGCATCACTGAAATCGCGACGTCGGGCCGTGCGAGCGCCGTGCGGCGAATCACGTCGAGGCAATGCCCGAGCTCGGTCTGCTCGCTCTTCAGGAATTTGCGGCGCGCGGGCGTGTTGAAATACAGCTCGCGCACTTCCATTGTCGTGCCGACGGTGCCCGCGGCGGGCGAGATGGCGCCGGTTTGCGCGTCGATGCGCGTCGCGTGCGGGCAGCTTTCGGTGCGGCTCGTGATGAACAGTTCCGCAATCGACGCGATCGACGCAATCGCCTCGCCGCGAAACCCGAGCGTCGCAACGGCTTCGAGTTCCGCGAGCGAGCGGATTTTGCTGGTCGCGTGGCGCATCAGCGCGAGCGGAAGCTCGTTCGGCGGAATGCCGCAGCCGTCGTCGGCGATCACGATGCGTTTCACGCCGCCTTCGTCGAGCGTGATGCGCAGTGTCGTCGCGCCGGCGTCGAGTGCGTTTTCCAGCAGTTCCTTGACGACCGACGCAGGCCGCTCCACCACTTCGCCAGCGGCAATCTGGCTGATGAGCTGATCGGGCAGCGGGGCGATGGCGCGCGGACGGCGCCCGGCATCGGCTGTCGAAGCGCCAGCGGAGGTTTCGTTTAGGTCGGACATGGCGAAATTATAACGATTCGCAACGTTCGGGCTTCGGGTGGCCGGCTGCATCGGTCCGGGCGCGCACGTATCCAAGAGCGCGGGCCAGAGCGGGACTTTCTTGCGCCGCAATTTATTTGCATTACTGAGTTTTTTTCGGGTCCACGCGTACAATGCATTACGCCGCCGCAAGAGAGTTCTGCCAGGCCGCGCGCAATCAATCCGTCGATCTCACTCACGCAATATTTCGCTCGCACCGCCAATTTGTTTGCCATCGAGGCGGCGATTCCTGCTGAGTATGAATTCGTTTGTGTTCCGAATGCCGCGTTCGCGACCGTTGAATCGGGTAATCGTCACGGCCTAATAATCATTTCGGGCATTAATTGTTTAAGAGTTTTCGTATGGCCGCGACGATTTTGATCATGCCGGTTATCCGCAAATGCGGAGCGATTCAGCCACGGGATTCCGCCGGAGGCCAAATGTATTGGGTTATGTTTTCGAAACTTCAGAAAAAGGATAATTCATGTCCCGTATCGCTTCAGAAAAAAAGAAACCGACTGGAAATCATGCTGTGACCGAAGCGCCGCCGACGAAAGGCCAGCAGGCAGGCGCGCATTCCAGTCATAAGAACGCGGAAGCAAAAACTCAGAAAAGTCGTGTGGCGGCAAACGGTAAAAGCGGAAACAACTTTCCGAATGTGCTCGTGCATGGGTTTTGCGGTTGGGGTCGCGAAACGCTGACGAGCAAGATTTATCACTATTTCGGCGGCACAGGCGATATTCAGGAATATCTCAATAATAGGGGTTACCAGACTTTCACCGCTGCGGTCGGACCGTTATCCAGCAACTGGGACCGGGCCTGCGAGCTTTATTATTTCTTGAAGGGCGGCGTGGTGGATTACGGCGCGGTACATTCGGCGCGTTACGGCCACGAACGTTATGGACGTTCGTATCCCGGCGTATTTCCCGAATGGAGCGAAGCACACAAGGTTCATCTGATCGGGCACAGCATGGGCGGCCCGACCATCCGCACTCTCGTGCAATTGCTGGAACATGGCGATCCGGATGAAATTGCCTTCGCGCCGAGTTCGCGGGAAGCCGGCACCTCCGAACTCTTCAAGGGCGGCAAGCAATGGGTACATAGCATCACGTCCATCGCTGGCGTCAACAACGGCACCCCGGTCGCAGACGATCTCGGCGAGCCGATGTCCGACCTGCTATTGAGCCTGGCGAGCCTGTGCGGCGCCGATAACCGCGATCTGCTTTTCGACTTCGACTTGAAGCAGTGGGGCATCCACCGCGAGAAGGGCGAGGATCTGGTCGAATACGCCAAAAAGATCATGCTCAGCAAGGCCTGGAAGACGACTGACAGCGCAATCTACGATCTTTCCTTCGCCGCGGCCCGACTGCAGAACATCTGGGTAAAGACGTCGCCGCACACTTATTACGCGTCGTATTGCGCCGACGGAACGGTGCCCGGCCTCGCCGACACGCGTGTTCCGATGTCGAACATGAACCCGTTGCTCCTCGGCGGCGGCGCGGCGCTCGGCCTCAATGAAAGGGATCTTGCGGGCGGATTCCTGAACTGGCGTCCCAATGACGGTTGCGTCCCGGTTCCGTCGGCGCAGTACCCGATCGGGCACGCGCACGAGTTCGTCGGGGACAACCCCGCTCATCCGCCGAAGAAGGGCGTCTGGTACGTTCATCCTCCGATCGCCGGCGTGGATCATATCGGCATCGTGCAGCCGGTCGGCAGCACGACGCTCGAGTGGCTGGAGGAATTTTTTGGGAAAATCGCGGCCTATAACAAGGCGCTGCCAATTTAGCGACCCGGCCGGAGCCTGATCTTTCCTGTGGGGCTTTCGGGCGCCCGGGTTGCGCGCGCTTCCGGGTGAACATTCGTGTGAGCGAGCCCGGCGCCGCGCCACTTCGGTATCATGGCGCGACTCCCGCATTTGTTGCCGATGCGCCGCTTTTCCGGCGCCGGCTTACTTTTTGAGGAAAGATTTTTGGACACGTTGCTGCAATTCCTGGGACTCATCCTTCACATCGACAAGTCGCTCGGTGTCTTCATCCAGAATTACGGCGCCTGGGTGTACGCGGTGTTGTTCCTGATCGTGTTCTGCGAAACCGGGCTCGTCGTGTTTCCGTTCCTGCCGGGCGATTCGCTGCTGTTCATCGGCGGCGCGTTCGCCGCGTCGCACGAAATGGATCTCTTCGCGCTGATCGCGCTCCTGCTCATCGCGGCCGTGACCGGCAACACGGTGAATTACTGGATCGGCCGCGCCATCGGGCCGAAAGTTTTCGATACGAACATTCCCGTGCTCGAGCGCTTTCTGGACCGCGCCGCGCTGCAGAAAACCCACAACTTCTACGAGAAGCACGGCGGCAAGACGATCGTGATCGCGCGTTTCGTGCCGGTGGTGCGGACGTTCGCGCCGTTCGTCGCGGGCGTGTCGTCGATGAGTCACGGGCGCTTCCAGCTCTTCAATATTCTGGGCGCGCTCATCTGGGTGCTGTTGCTCGTGTTGCTCGGCTATTTCTTCGGCAACATTCCGTTCATCAAGCAGTATCTGAACGTGATCGTGCTGGTGGGGATCGGCGCGGCCATCGTGCCGGTGGCGATCGGCGCGCTATGGAAGATGAGCCGTCGCAATTCGAAGGCTTGAGGAAAAGCGGGATGCGCGAGGCCGTCGGATGCCGGCCTCGCTCACGCCGCGAAACCGCTTAACGGCGCCGGAACAGGCGGATCACGAAAAGCAGCACGACCGCGCCGATCACCGCGGTGATCAGCGTGCCGAGGATGCCGCCGCCGAACGAGATGCCGAGCGTGCTGAAGAGCCATCCGCCGATCACGCCGCCGACGATGCCGACGAGAATGTCGACGATCACGCCGAAGCCGCTGCCGTTCATGATGAGGCCGGCGAGCCAGCCCGCCACGCCGCCGATGATGAGGCTGAGGATGATTCCGTGTTGCATGATTTGCATGCGTTGAGACTCCAGTCGAATTGAGAGATGCGGGACGCAGGCGGGACCTGCAATCGGGCGCGGGCAATGTAGCGGAAATGACCGTGGCGGGGGATTGTCAACTGTCAAGGATTGTCGATGCAGCGTCGGCAAACAGCGCGGACGACAGATGACACATGGCCGGGGCAAAATACGTCAAAAATTTGGATTGCCAAAAGGTTCGGTCGGCGCTTGGGCGAAGTGTGTCGTTTAGGTCACTGAGGCGAATTTGTATCTGTAATGTTTTATGCTGGCGGAATTGGTTGAAAAAGTTCAAGACGACAAGCATGAGAAAGCTGGTGGTGATGCACAAGGAAGGTTTCGGATCGGGCCCGCGCGGGGCGATCGCGGGCGTGGCGCTCGCAGCGGGGTTGGCTGCCGGATTGACGGGATGTTCATCGACGCCGCGCGAGCCCGCGCCGATCGTCGAAAGTTCCGCGCTGAGCGCGCCGCCGGTGGTGCAGAGCGGGTCGCCGATCGTGACGCCCGCGCCAGTCGTGCCGCTCGGGCCGACGACACCCGCGCCCGTCGAACCGGGCTTTTATCGCGTTAAGCCGGGCGACACGCTTTACGGCATTTCGCGCACCTTCAAGCAGAAGCCCGCTGATCTGGCCAAGTGGAACACGTTGCCGGAAAGCAGGCAGGTGAACGTCGGCCAGGTGTTGCGCGTGATGCCGCCGGGTGCGTCGTCAACGACGGTGAGTTCGGCGACCGCCGGATCGAAGATGGCGCAGCCGCCGCTTCTGCCGACGCCGGAGAAATCTGTGGCGCAGAAGCCAGCGGCGGAAAAGCCCGCCGCTGCGGCCAGCGAAGAACATCAATCCGCAGTCACCGCGACTGCATCCAAGGGCACCTTCGTCTGGCCCGCGCACGGCGACGTCGTGCGCAAGTTCGGCGCGAGCGGCAACAAGGGCATCGACATCGAAGGCAAGGTCGGGCAGCCAGTCAAGGCAGCGGCGTCGGGCAAGGTCGTGTATGCGGGAAGCGGCTTGCGTTCCTACGGGCGCATGATCATCGTCAAGCACGGCAACGATTATCTGACCGCCTACGCGTACAACGAGAAGCTGCTCGTGAAGGAAGGCGATTCCGTCAAGCAGGGCGCGACCATCGCCGACATGGGCACCGGCCCGGGCGGCACGCCCGCGCTGCATTTCGAAGTGAGAAAGTCGGGCACCGCGGTCGATCCGATGCCGTTGCTCGGCGCGGCCGGCGGCTGATTCCTGGCCGGGCGGGAAGGGAGCCGAAAGGTGAAGAAGATCATGATCGCCGCGCTGACCGCGGCGTCGCTGACGTCGCTGCTTTCCGGCTGCGAGCAGCAGCAGAGCGAGGAAGCGTTGAACAAGCTCAAGGCATTTTTCAATGCAGTGAAGCCGGACAACTTGCTGCTCAAGAACCTGCAGCCCGGCGTGACGACCGAGGCGCAGATCCGCGACCAAATGGGCGAACCCGAGACGGAGCGCACGTTCACCGACGGAAGCAAGCGCCTCGAATATCCGCGCGGCCCGGCGGGCACGAACACCTACATGGTCGATCTCGACCCCCGCGGGCATTTCGTTTCCGTGACGCAGGTGCTGACCGCCGAGAACTTCGCGAAAGTGCGCCTCGGCATGACGATGGACGAAGTGCGCAGACTGCTCGGCAAGCCGACCGAAATCGCGGAGTATCGGCTGAAGAAGGAGCGCGTCTGGAGCTGGCACTGGCTCGAAGACGGCGTGAATCAGGACGCCATGTTCAACGTGCACTTCGGTCCGGATGGCACCGTGGTGACGACGTCGCGTTCCGAAGCGATCCGCGGCGGTCAACGCTGATTCCCGGCATGACGACGATGAGTGATTCGGTGACATACGACACGCGCCTTCGCCTGATGGACGAAGCGTCGCGCTATCGCGATCAGGCGTCGCGCCAGGCCGGCGCAAAGCAGCTTGTGCTCTGGGATTGCGGGCGCGGGCATCGCTGGGACAAGACGCTCGACATCGCGCAGAACGTGCGCTGCATGAATTGCGCGACCGAGCGGCGCGAATTGGAGACGAAGCGTCTGCAGGACATCGCGCAAGCGCGCGGCGGCGCGCTGCTTTCGCACCGCTATGTCGATGCCGTGACGCCCTTGAGCTGGCGATGCGCGTACGGTCACGTTTGGGATGCGACTCCCGATGCGGTGTCGCGCCATTGGTGCAGCGAGTGCGCGCGCACCGTGTTCGCGGCCGTCCGCTGACCGATCCAACGGCATCAAAGAAAAAGCCGGCGAATGCCGGCTTTTGAGCTTCTTTGTCGGGGCGCTGGCCTCTTTCGCCTGCGACTCGTCGCGCCGTTGGCAAAAACTCGCGCTTTGCTTTTTTATTCTTGCGCTTTGCTTTTACCCACGACCTGATCGAGTGCCGCCCATCCTGTTTGTCGGTCTCTCAGCGCGTTTTGCTGCTGCCCCCCGTGCGCTGGAAAAAGTATTGCAAATGGCCATTCCTAAGAATGTACGCTCGCAAACACATTCGCAAATTGATAAGCATCTGCGGGGAAGTCCCGATCCGCGAAGCGATCTTCAGTCGGCCGACGACACCGTTTCCACACGCCCGATACCCGAACGCATGTTCGCCGCGACGAGCGATTGCGTGACCATGCGCGCTTCCGCCTGCGCGATGTGCTCGAGCGTCGCTTCTTCCAGTTGCGCCGCGAAAACGGCGAGCGCCGTGCACAGACGTGCGTGCTGACCGGCATCGAGCGTCCAGACGCCTTCGTCCGAATGACGCGCGTCCAGTTCGACGAGCGCTTCGTGCGCAAGCGTGATGTCGTGGTCGCATTCCGCCGCGTGGCCCAACTGGCACAACTCTTCCGCGACCAACATGTGACGGCATAGCGTCATGAAGAGCGGCTGCGATCCGTGTCCGCGATGAAACGCGTCGAGCGCCACATAGCAGCGCAGCAGCATCGCGTCGATCATCGGTTCGCGGGCGGCGCGGCTGTAGGTCAGCGCGCGCAGAAGCGGCGACATCGCGGGACGGGCGGATTTCATGTTCGTCGATTTCTTCTTCACGGCAGTGCTCCCGAAAAGGTGTTCGCTTAACGCCGGTGCTGTCTGTCGCGCCGGGACGCGAATGCGTTGGATGCGTTTGGATGCGTTTGACGTTGAAAGCATCATCGCACCGGAAAATTAGCTGTGTCTTAAGGCGCGTAACCGCCGGATGCCTGCCAGCTATAACGCCGCGCGACGACGGCGGTGGACGCATGTGCTGTGACATTTGTAAGTAAAAGTCGCAAGAGGCCGCTGTGCGATGTGGCCTAGGGTGAATACATATGTTGTGTTAATTTTGTCGATGGCAACATATGTATCATTCCACTCTCAAAGAGGACGTCATGAAATTTGCGTCGTTGCTCACATCGACTGTCGCGTTATCTCTGATTGCGGGCGCAAGCTACGGCCAATCCACGATTGCCAAGGTCCAGAGCGCCAATCTCATCGCGATCGGGCATCGCGAGACGTCGGTGCCGTTTTCGTACGTCGATGCGAACAACGACGTCATCGGCTTTTCGCAGGACTTGTGCAACAAGGTGATCGATGCGGTCAAGGCGAAAACGAAGCATCCGGATCTACGCGTGCGCTTCATTCCGGTGACATCGCAGAATCGGATTTCGCTCGTGCAGAACGGCACGGTCGATCTCGAATGCGGCGTGACGACGAATCTCACGTCGCGGCAGAATCAGGTTGCGTTTTCGGACACGTTCTTCGTCGCGACGACGCGTCTGCTGACGAAAAAGGATTCCGGCATCAAGGACTTTCCCGATCTCGCGGGCAAGACCGTCGTGACGAATCAGGGCACGACGTCCGAGCGCATTCTTCGCAAGATGAACGAAGAGAAGAAGATGAACATGAGCATCATCAGCGCGAAGGATTACGGCGAAGGGCGCGCGACGCTCGAAACCGGCCGCGCGGTGGCCTACATGATGGACGACGTGCTGCTCGCCGGCACGCGCTCGCTGACGGCGAAGCCGTCGGACTGGGTGCTCGTCGGCACGCCGCAGTCGTCGGAGGCGTACGGCTTCATGATGCGTCGCGACGATCCCGAGTTCAAAAAGCTCGTCGACGACGCCATGAGTCAGGTGATGAAAAGCCCCGAGATCAAGACGATGTACGACAAGTGGTTCATGAAGCCGGTGCCGCCGAAGAACATCAACTTCGATTTTCCGATGAGCGAAGCGATGCAGAAGCTCTACGCCGAACCGAACGACAAGGCGTTCGAATAGCGCGACGGCGCGCGCGTCATTCCGCGAAGGGCAGATCCGTCTGCCCTTCGGCGCGCATCGCGAACGTGTTGAGGGTCATCGCGACGAGCGCGTAATAGCCCAGCAAGCCGACGAGATTCACGACGACCGTGTGCCCGAAGCGTGCGACGGCGGCGTCGTAGGTTGCATCGCTCACGCGCTTCGTGTCGTAGAGTTCGCTGGCGAAATCGAAGATGAGCTTGTCGTCGGCATCGGCGAATGTCGGCGTCTTTCCCGTGCGCAGCGCTTCGGCGAGATCGGCGGGCAGGCCGGCATCGAGCGCGATCGGATGATGAATGTGCCATTCCGCCTGCGAGCGCCAGCGCGCCGCGGTCACGAGAATCGCAAGCTCGGAAAGGCGCAGCGGCAGGCCGGTCTCGTAGCGGCAGAACGCGCCGAGTTTTTGCGCGTGCTGCGCGAGTTCCGGGCTGAAGATCCAACCGAGAAACGGCCCGTTCAGATTGCCGCGCGGTCCGCTCACGATGTCCTGCAACACGGCTCTTTGCGCATCGGAAGCCTGCGCGATGTCGAAATCGGGAAGTCGCTTCTTCATGTTTGTTCTCACTGGATGACGGAAAGCGCGCCATCGATTGAATCGGAGAGCCGCTCGACGATCGTCTCGATTTGCGCGCTTGTCGTGATGAACGGCGGCGCGATGAGTACGTGATCGCCGATGCGGCCGTCGACGGTGCCGCCCATCGGATACACCATGAGGCCGCGCTTCATCGCCTCGCTCTTGATGAGCGCGTGCAGCCTGTGCTTCGGATCGAACGGCATCTTGCCCGCGCGATCCTGAACCAGTTCGACGCCGGTGAACAGGCCGCGGCCGCGCACATCGCCGATGAACGGATGATCCGCATGCCGCTCGCGCAGCAACGCGCGCAGTTGTTCGCCGCGCGCCTTCACGTTGTCGAGCAGTTTGTCTTCGGCGATGACTTTCTGCACTTCGAGCGCCGCGGCGCACGCCGTCGCGTGACCGATATACGTGTGGCCGTGCTGAAAGAACCCCGAGCCGCCGACGATCGTCTCGAAGATCGCGTTGCTGACGAGCGTCGCGCCGATCGGCTGATAGCCCGCGCCGAGACCCTTCGCGATCGCGAGAATATCGGGCGACACGCCGTCTTCCTCGCACGCGAACAGATGACCGGTGCGGCCCATGCCCGACATCACTTCGTCGAGGATCAGCAGCACGCCGTATTTGTCGCAGACCGCGCGGATCTTGCGGAAGTATTCGCGCACAGGCGGCACCGCGCCCGCCGTCGCGCCGACGACCGTTTCCGCGACGAACGCCGCCACCGATTCGGCTCCGAGTTCGAGAATCTTCGCTTCGAGTTCATCGGCGAGACGTTGCGCGAAGGCTTCGTCGGTTTCGCTCGCCCGCTGTTCGCGATACGCGAAGCAGGGCGTGACGTGATGCGCTTCGATCAGCATCGGCAGGAAGGGCTCGCGCCGCCACGCGTTGCCGCCGATCGCGAGCGCGCCGAGCGTGTTGCCGTGATAGCTCTGCCGGCGCGCGATGAAATGCCGGCGCGCGGGTTCGCCTTTCTCGACGAAATACTGGCGCGCGAGCTTGAGCGCGGCTTCCATCGCTTCGGAGCCGCCGGACACGAAGTAGACGTGGCCGAGATTTGTCGGCGCGGCATCGATGAGCCGGTCGGCGAGTTCTTCGGCGGGCTCGGTCGTGAAGAACGACGTGTGCGCGTACGGCAACTGCTGCACTTGCCGCTGGATGGCTTCGATCACGCGCGGATGGCTGTGTCCGAGACACGAGACGGCTGCGCCGCCGCATGCATCGATGTAGCGTTTGCCGGTCGAATCGACGATCTCGATGCCGTCGCCGCGGACGGCGACCGGAAGCGTGGCGCGCGGCGCGCGATGAAATACCGTGGTCATGGTGCCTGCCTTTCGAATGCGGAATGCGCGTGCAACACGCGATGTGGCATTCTAGCGTGATAACAACATATGTTGTCCATATCGCGTGTGACGCAACGCTCGGCCGATTAGCTCGCCGCGTAGGCGCCGTGCGCGTGCAGCGCGGCTTCGGCCTGTTCGAGATGGGCGACGGCGTCCTTGCCTTCGAGCGCGAGCAGATGCGCGACGAGCATCTCCGCCAGCGCCGACGCCGCGACGAGCGACGGAAAGAACGACGGCGATTCGTGCGCGAAGATTAGCGTGTGATCGGCGTTCAGCGCGATGGGCGACACGGCGCTGTCAGTGAGCGTGATGAGTTTCGCGCCGCGCTCGATCGCCGCCTGCGCGACGCGCACGGCTTCGACGGAATACGGCGCAAAGCTGACGACGACCACCGCGTGCTTTTTCTCGATGCCGCGCAGTTGCATTTCGAGCGTGCCCGCTTCGCCGCTGATCAAACTCACCGACGGCCGAAACAGGCGATATCCATAAAGCAGGCCGAACGCGACGGGATAGCACGACCGAAAGCCCGCGACGTGCACATGCGGCGCTTTCTTGAGCGTCTTCGCCGTATCGACGACGCTCTGCGCGTTTTGCGCGAGCGTGAGTTCGAGATTGTGCGATTGCGCGTGTGCGAGATCGCGGCTCAGGTGATTGTCGGCGCCGCCTTTGACGAGCGAACGGGCGCGCGTCGTCAGCGGCTCGGGGCGCGTGCGTACGCGGCTCACGAAAATTTCGCGCAACTCGTTCCAGCCGGGGAAGCCGAGTTGCTGGGAGAGACGGACCATCGCGGCGGGCTGGACCTTGGCGCGCTCGGCGACCTTGCGCATCGAGAGGACGGCGACTTCGTCGGGATAGTCGAGAAGGAAGGCGGCGCCGGCCTGGAATTGCGGGCTCAGATCGGGGAAGCGGTCGCGGATCGTCGCCGCGAGTTGGTCGAAGGTGGGCACGTTCTGGATGCTTGAGGAAGCGGACGCGCTATTTAAGCATGAGCGCGACGTGGAGAGCGGTCGCGCGCAGAAAACAAAAAAGCCGCTGTCCTTGTGGAACAGCGGCTTTTTCTTGAAGCTGGTGGCGAATCAGGGACTCGAACCCCGGACCTGCGGATTATGATTCCGTCGCTCTAACCGACTGAGCTAATTCGCCGAAAGAAGACGAGATTATGGCGAGCGTCGAAGCGGGTGTCAACCCCTTCTGCGCGATTTATTTAACAAATCGCGCAGAAGCCCGTCGATTAATCCTCGTGATAGACATTCGACTTGCGCGTGTCCTTCACGAACAGCATGCCGATCACGAAGGTGATCAACGCGATCACGATCGGATACCACAAGCCCGAGTAGATATCGCCCTTCGCGGCGACGATCGCGAACGCGGTCGCCGGCAGGAAGCCGCCGAACCAGCCATTGCCGATGTGATACGGCAGCGACATCGACGTATAGCGGATGCGCGCCGGGAACATCTCGACCAGCATCGCCGCGATCGGGCCGTAGACCATCGTCACGAAGATCACGAGGATCGTCAGCACCACGATCGCCATCGGCCAGTTGATCAGCGCCGGATCGGCCTTTGCCGGATAACCCGCGCTCTTCAGCGTGCCGGCGAGCGTCTTGTCGAACGCCGCGCCTTGCGTCTTCGCGTCGGCGGCCTTGCCGTCGTACGTGTTCACCACCGTTTCGCCGACCTTGATCTGCGCCTGCGTGCCCGCCGGCGCCGCCACGTTCTCATAGTTGAGACCGGCCTTCGACAGCGCGCTCTTCGCAATATCGCACGAGCTCGTGAACTTCGCCGTGCCCACCGGGTTGAACTGGAACGAGCACTCGCCCGGATCGGCGATGACGACGATCGGCGACTTCTGCGTCGCGGCTTCGAGCGTCGGATTCGTGTAGTGCGCGAGCGCCTTGAAGAGCGGGAAGAAGGAGAGCGCGGCAATCAGGCAGCCCGCCATGATGATCGGCTTGCGGCCGATACGATCCGACAGCGACCCGAAGAACACGAAGAATGGCGTACCGATCAGCAGCGCAACCGCGACCATGATGTTCGCGCTGGTGCCATCGACCTTGAGCGTCTGCGTGAGGAAGAAGAGCGAGTAGAACTGGCCCGTGTACCACACGACCGCCTGTCCCGCCGTCAGACCGAAGAGCGCGAGCAGCACGATCTTCAGGTTCTTCCACTCGCCGAACGCTTCCTTGAGCGGCGCCTTCGAGGTCTTGCCTTCCGCCTTGATGCGCTCGAACACCGGCGATTCATGCAGTTTCATACGAATCCACACCGAGATCGCGAGCAGCAGGATCGATACGAGGAACGGAATGCGCCAGCCCCAAGCGCCGAACTGCTCTTCGCCCATGATCGTGCGGACCGCGAGAATCACGATCAGCGAGATGAAGAGGCCGAGCGTCGCCGTGGTCTGGATCCACGCCGTCCACGCCCCGCGCTTGTTCGACGGCGCATGTTCCGCGACATACGTCGCCGCGCCGCCGTATTCGCCGCCGAGCGCGAGGCCTTGCAACAACCGCATTGCGATGAAGATGATCGGCGCCGCGATGCCTATGGTCGCGTATCCCGGCAGGAAGCCGATCAGGAACGTCGACAGACCCATGATGACGATCGTCACGAGGAACGTGTACTTGCGCCCGACCATGTCGCCGAGCCGCCCGAACACGATCGCGCCGAACGGACGCACCGCGAAGCCCGCCGCGAAGCCCAGCAAGGTGAAGATGAAGCCGGCCGTCGGATTGACGCCCGAGAAGAAGGTCTTGCTGATATAGACGGCGAGCGAGCCCGCCAGATAGAAGTCATACCATTCGAACACCGTGCCGAGCGACGAAGCGAAGATGACCTTCTTCTCCTCCGCCGTCATCGGTGCGTGTGACACGCGCCCTTCGACCGTAGCCATGCATCGTCTCCTGTTCTGATTTTCGATTACATCGGTCCGCGATAAGGCGGCTCCCGGTGCAAAGGATTATTGGAACGAAAACTTACGGCGTTCTGACGCGGCGTGTCCGGACGCGAGTGACGTCCGAAACGACGATCTGCGCCGAAGCCGCGCATATGTGATGCGAACGACCGTCTAAATTCGTCTATGCTCGTGCTTCGTGCGCGCGAAATGCGAATCTGCCGCGCTCGCGCTCAGGGTTTGTCCCGGGCAGGAAAAACCCGCTGAAGACTGACGCGGACAAGCGTTCCGGCGAGTCGCGGGCTGTCCTGATACACGTGATCCTCGATGGCGAGCGCGCCGCCGTGCATCGCCGCGATCTCCTTGACGATGGCAAGACCGAGTCCGCTGCCGTCGCCGTCGCGCCCGAGAATGCGATAGAAGCGCTCGACCACGCGCTCGCGTTCCGCCGCCGGAATGCCGAGTCCCGTGTCTTCCACTTCCAGATGCACGAGATCGAGATCGTCGTCGTCGGTCCGCACGCGTACGGTGATGCGCCCGCCCGCCGGCGTGTAGCGGATCGCGTTGTCGATCAGGTTCGACAGCATCTCGCGCAGCATCACGACATTGCCTTCCACTTCGACCGCAAACGGCGGCTCCTCATAACCGAGATCCATGCGTTTCGCGAGCGCCGCCTGAACCCAGTCGCGCACCGCGAGCCGCGCGAGATCGGTCAGGACGATGCGCGTGAATATCTGCCCCGTCGCGCGATTCTCGGCGCGCGCGAGCGCGAGCAATTGCGTGACGAGACGCGCGGCATGCTCGGAACTCATCGCGATCTGTTCTAGCGAGCGCTGCACTTCCGTCGAGACGTCCTGGCGCATCGCGAGTTCCGCCTGCATGCGCAGGCCCGCGAGCGGCGTTTTCATCTGATGCGCGGCATCGGCGATGAAGCGCTTCTGGAACTCCATGTTCTGTTCGAGGCGCGTGAGCAGGTCGTTGAACGACGCGACGAGCGGCGCGATCTCCGGCGGCGCGCTGCCGGCCTGCAGCGGCGAGAGATCGTCGGGGCGGCGCGCGCGGATGTTCGACTGCAGCGCGTGCAGCGGCGCGAGCCCGCGCGAAAGCCCGAACCATACGAGGATGATCGCGAGCGGCAGGATCACGAACTGCGGCAGGATCACGCCCTTGATGATGTCGTTGGCGAGCTGGCTGCGTTTGTCGAGCGTCTCCGCGACCTGCACGAGCACCGGCTGCGCGCTGTGCGGATCGCGCCCGGGCGCGAGGCCGGGCAGATCGACCGTCGTGTATGCGACGCGGATATCGTTGCCGCGCAGCACATCGTCGCGAAACTCGACGATGCCCGGCTGCGGACGATCGTCGTCGTGCGGCAAGGGCATGTCGCGATCGCCGCCGACGAGTTCGCCGCGCGTGCCGAGCACCTGGAAAAACACGCTGTCGACGTTATCGGCGCGCAGGAAATCGCGCGTCGCGTCGGGCAGGCGGAGTTCCGCGACGCCGTTTACCGGCTGAATCTGGCGCGCGAGCACGTAGGCGTCGGCTTCGAGCGCGCGGTCGAACGGCCCGTTCGCGATCGATTTCGCGACCAGATACGTCACCGCGATGCTCATCGGCCAGAGCAGCAGCAGCGGCGCGAGCATCCAATCGAGAATCTCGCCGAAGAGCGAGCGTGGATGCGTTTCGGCGTCGGGCTCGAGCTCGTCGGGCGGCGCGAACGGATTCGCGTAGCGCGCGTCGCGCAGCGCGTCGGAGTCGTCGTTCGCTTGTGCGTTTCGCTGAGTTTCGTGGGAAACGGGCGACGCCATGCGGCCTACTTATAGTGATGGCTGGCGGAGTCGCCGGCGTGCGGCCCGCCCGCGCCGTTCGTCGTGGCGGCCGCTTTCTCCAGCGTGTAACCGAGACCGCGTACCGTGATGATCTTCGCGCCGCTCGGTTCGATCTTCTTCCGCAGCCGATGCACGTAGACCTCGATCGCGTTATTGCTGACTTCCTCGCCCCACTCGCACAGGTGATTGACGAGCTGCTCCTTCGATACGAGCCGGCCGGTTCGCTGCAGCAGCACTTCGAGCACGCCGAGTTCGCGCGCGGACAGATCGATGACCTGATCGCCGATCGTCGCAATGCGCCCGATCTGATCGAAGGCGAGCGAGCCGTGCCGGACGACGGTCGGACCGCCGCCCGCGCCGCGGCGCGTGAGCGCACGGACGCGCGCTTCGAGTTCGTTGAGCGCGAAGGGCTTCGCCATGTAATCGTCCGCGCCGAGATCGAGACCTTTCACGCGCTCGTCGACGGAATCGGCGGCGGTGAGGATCAGCACGGGCATCTGCGAGTTGCGCGCGCGCAGGCGGCGCAGCACCTCGAGACCGGGCATCAGCGGCAGGCCGAGATCGAGGATCAGCAGGTCGAAAGTTTGCAGGGAAAGGGCGGTGTCCGCTTCGACGCCATGCTTCACATGGTCGACGGCGTATCCCGATTGGCGGAGTGATCGGACGAGCCCGTCCGCGAGTATGCTGTCGTCTTCGGCAATGAGGATTCGCATCGTCGTGTGCGCCTTTGTACGCCATGCATGCGCGATGAAGCGCATCGGCATTGCCGGCACCGTGTGTCGCCCGGCGCGGCGGTCTCCAGGTGTTCGTGGTTCTTGCGTGCTTGGGCGACGTGGAAAAAAAGCTGCGCCACGCCGCGACAGGCTTGCAAAAACTACTGTTTTTTTATACAGTGTCTGCGTGAGTGGGAAGGGCGGTTTCGTATGCTCGATCGAGCGGCGAAAAACCCCGTGAACACTGCCTCAGACGCCGTTCATCATAGCAAAGGACGATTCATGGAAGAAAGCAAGAAAGGCCCGGCTGGCATGACTGCGGAGAAGAGCAAGGCCCTGGCCGCCGCGCTCTCGCAGATCGAAAAGCAATTCGGCAAAGGGTCGATCATGCGGCTCGGCGCAGGTGAGGCGGTCGAAGACATTCAAGTGGTTTCCACCGGTTCGCTCGGGCTGGACATCGCGCTCGGCGTCGGCGGCTTGCCGCGCGGTCGTGTCGTGGAAATCTACGGTCCGGAGTCGTCGGGTAAAACCACGCTCACGCTGCAGGTGATCGCGGAGATGCAGAAGCTCGGCGGCACGGCGGCGTTCATCGACGCGGAACACGCGCTCGACGTGCAGTACGCCGGCAAGCTCGGCGTGAACGTGCCCGAACTGCTGATCTCGCAGCCGGACACGGGCGAGCAGGCGCTCGAAATCGCGGACGCGCTGGTGCGCTCCGGCTCCATCGACATGATCGTGATCGACTCGGTCGCGGCGCTCGTGCCGAAGGCGGAAATCGAAGGCGAAATGGGCGACTCGCTGCCGGGTCTGCAAGCGCGTCTGATGTCGCAGGCGCTGCGCAAGCTCACCGGCACGATCAAGCGCACGAATTGTCTTGTCATCTTCATCAACCAGATCCGCATGAAGATCGGCGTGATGTTCGGCAACCCGGAAACCACCACGGGCGGCAACGCGCTCAAGTTCTACTCGTCGGTGCGTCTGGATATCCGCCGTATCGGTTCGATCAAGAAGAACGACGAAGTCATCGGCAACGAGACGCGCGTGAAGGTTGTGAAGAACAAGGTCTCGCCGCCGTTCCGCGAAGCCATCTTCGACATTCTTTATGGCGAAGGCATTTCGCGTCAGGGTGAAATCATCGATCTGGGCGTGCAGGCGAAGCTGGTCGACAAGGCGGGCGCCTGGTACAGCTACAACGGCGATCGCATCGGTCAGGGCAAGGACAACGCGCGGGAATTCCTGCGCGAAAATCCGGACATCGCGCGCGAGATCGAGAACAAGATCCGCGAATCGCTGGGCGTCGCTGCATTGGGCGAAGCTGTCGTCGCAAGCGCCGCAGCGGCCGACGACGAGTAAGCATCGAGCCTGAAGGAAGATGCAGACGCGCCGGCTCGGATCCAAGGCAGACCCGGCGGATAACGGAACCGGCGACGATTCCGATTCCGTCGATCGCTACGAGCGAAGCAGCGAGCGGCGCGGTGCATCGTCGAAGTCAGGCGGCTTCAGGCGCAGCAACAAGGAACGCGCCGGCGCGAAGTCATTCGCGTCGGCGCATCGCGTTTTCGAGCCTGTTAAAAGGGATGAAAGCAGCGTAGACGCGAATGATCGCGCGGCCCGCCTGGAACAAGCTCGCGCCTTACTGAAGCAGGCGACAGCGCAGCCGAAGGCGCCTGCCGCCGATCGCAGCCCGCCGTCCGCTAACCCGCCGGACCCATTCGAAGACGCCGATCCATTCGAGCCCTTCGAACAATGCGTGCCTTCCGAGCCATCGCCAGCCGTTTCCGGCGAAACGGTTTATAGCCGCTCCAGCCAGCGCACCCGCAAGACATCGGCAAACGAAGTCAACAATCCCAAACGTCCGCAACGCTCGTTGAAGGGCCGCGCGCTCGCGTTCCTGTCGCGTCGCGAGTACAGCCGCGCGGAGTTGTCGCGCAAGCTGCGTCCGTACGTCGAAGAAGCCGCTCCGCTCGAATCCCTGTTGGACAGTCTCGAGCGCGATGGCTGGCTGTCGAACGAGCGCTTCGTCGAGAGCGTCGTGCATCGGCGGGCGTCGCGCATGGGCGGCAGCAGGATCATCAGCGAGCTGAAGCGGCATGCCGTCGGCGAAACGCTCATCAGCGAAACCGCCGACAAGCTCGCGCAGTCCGAAACCGCGCGCGCCAGGGCGGTGTGGGAAAAGAAATACGGCGTGCCGCCGGAGACGCCCGCCGAGCGCGCCAAGCAGGCGCGCTTTCTGGCTGCGCGCGGTTTTTCGAGCGGTACGATCGGCAAGATATTGAAGGGCGGTGACGAAGATTGGAGCGAGGAAATCGTCGACGACTGAGCGCCCGTTCGGCTTGATCCGCACGCGCGTTCCATTCGTCAGGCACATGCCCGGCTCGAAATACCCGATATGCTAAAATTCCACGGTTTTCCCCGTACCGGCTCACTCCAGCATGCCTCTCTCGCCTCCCGCTCCCCGACAATTGCGTCATAGCCGCGCGATTCGAGTGGAAGCGTTCGAACGCGACGACGGCCTGTGGGATATCGAAGCCTGTCTAACCGATGAGAAGCCGCGCGACTTCCAGCTCGCGACGGGCGTCCGGCCGCACGGCCTGCCGATCCATGAACTCTGGCTGCGCATCACCATCGATCGCACACTCAGCATCGTCGACGTCGAAGCGTCGTCCGACTGGGCGCCGTATGGCGGTTTGTGCGCCGAGTCCAATGCGGTCTATCGCAAGCTCATCGGGCTCAATCTCCTCCAGAATTTTCGCCGCGAAGCCAACACGCTGCTGCGCGGCACTGCCGGCTGCACGCATCTCACCGAGTTGTGCGGGGTCTTGCCGACCGCAGCCATTCAGGCATTCGCGGGCGACGTCTGGAAGATCGAGGACGGCAATCCATTCAAGCAAGCCGACGCCAACGCGCAGCGCGACGAGCCGCCGTTTCAGCTCGGCCGATGCCACGCGCTGCGTTTCGACGGACCCGCGGTCAGGGAACACTACCCGCGCTGGTTCGGCCACGCGCCCGGCGAACCATCCAGATCCGGAACAACGGTGCAAGACAGGCCGGAGACAAAGTCCGCCTCGTAGCGCGCAAGCAGCGCTCGCGCTCACGCACGGAATTCAAACAAGAAAAGAATCAGCGGTTCAAGCAAACAGAAGTTCACTCCAACTCTCAGACTGAAGGAATCACGCATGAAGATTCACGAGTACCAGGGTAAGGAAATCCTGCGGAAATTCGGCGTCGCGGTCCCGCGCGGCAAACCCGTGTTCTCGGTGGATGATGCGGTCAAGGCCGCGGAAGAGCTGGGCGGCCCGGTTTGGGTCGTCAAGGCGCAGATTCACGCCGGCGGACGCGGTAAGGGCGGCGGCGTGAAGGTCGCGAAGTCGATCGAACAGGTCCGCGAATACGCGAACCAGATCCTCGGCATGCAGCTCGTCACGCACCAGACCGGCCCCGAAGGCCAGAAGGTCAATCGCCTGCTGATCGAAGAAGGCGCGGACATCAAGAAGGAACTGTACGTCGGCCTCGTGCTCGACCGCGTTTCGCAGAAGATCGTCGTGATGGCGTCGAGCGAAGGCGGCATGGACATCGAAGAAGTCGCGGAAAAGACGCCGGAACTGCTGCACAAGTTCGCCGTCGAGCCGTCGACCGGTCTGCAAGACGCGGACGCCGATGATCTCGCACGCAAGATCGGCATTCCCGATGCATCGATCCCGCAAGCGCGCGCGATCCTGCAAGGCCTGTACAAGGCGTTCTTCGAAACCGACGCATCGCTCGCGGAAATCAACCCGCTGATCGTGACCGGCGAAGGCAAGGTCATCGCGCTCGACGCCAAGTTCAACTTCGATTCGAACGCGCTGTTCCGTCATCCGGAAATCGTCGCGTACCGCGATCTGGACGAAGAAGATCCGGCTGAAGTCGAAGCGTCGAAGTTCGACCTCGCATACATCTCGCTCGACGGCAACATCGGCTGTCTCGTGAACGGCGCAGGCCTCGCGATGGCCACGATGGACACCATCAAGCTGTTCGGCGGCGAGCCGGCGAACTTCCTCGACGTCGGCGGCGGTGCGACGACCGAGAAAGTGACCGAAGCGTTCAAGCTGATGCTGAAGAACCCGAACCTGAAGGCGATCCTCGTGAACATCTTCGGCGGCATCATGCGTTGCGACGTGATCGCCGAAGGCGTGATCGCTGCGTCGAAGGCCGTGGACCTGAAGGTGCCGCTCGTCGTGCGCATGAAGGGCACGAACGAAGACCTCGGCAAGAAGATGCTGGCCGACTCGGGCCTGCCGATCATCTCGGCGGACAGCATGGAAGAAGCCGCGCAGAAGGTCGTCGCGGCGGCCGAAGGCAAGTAAGCGCGTTCGCTTGTTGCCTTAAGAGAGCGTTCCACCAGATACGAATGGCGGCGCCTGGCTTTTTGCATGGCGACGCCAAACGAACAGAGGTCACTACATGTCGATTCTGATCAACAAAGACACGAAGGTCATCACGCAGGGCATCACCGGCAAGACCGGCCAGTTCCACACGCGCGCCTGCCGCGAATACGCGAACGGCCGCGAAGCGTACGTCGCGGGCGTGAACCCGAAGAAGGCCGGCGAAGACTTCGAAGGCATTCCCATCTACGCGTCCGTGAAGGAAGCGAAGGCCGAAACCGGCGCGACCGTTTCGGTCATCTACGTGCCGCCCGCGGGCGCTGCCGCCGCGATCTGGGAAGCCGTCGAGGCCGACCTCGATCTCGCGATCTGCATCACGGAAGGCATTCCGGTTCGCGACATGCTCGAAATCAAGGACCGCATGCGCCGCGAAAATCGCAAGACGCTGCTGCTCGGACCGAACTGCCCCGGCACGATCACGCCGGACGAGCTGAAGATCGGCATCATGCCGGGTCACATCCACAAGAAGGGCCGCATCGGCGTCGTGTCGCGTTCGGGCACGCTGACGTATGAAGCGGTCGGCCAGTTGACGGCGCTGGGCCTCGGCCAGTCGTCGGCGGTCGGTATCGGCGGCGATCCGATCAACGGTCTGAAGCACATCGACGTGATGAAGATGTTCAACGACGATCCGGAAACGGACGCCGTCATCATGATCGGCGAGATCGGCGGTCCGGACGAAGCGAACGCCGCTTACTGGATCAAGGACAACATGAAGAAGCCGGTCGTCGGCTTCATCGCGGGCGTGACGGCGCCTCCGGGCAAGCGCATGGGCCACGCAGGCGCGCTGATCTCGGGCGGTGCGGACACGGCTGACGCCAAGCTCGAAATCATGGACGCGTGCGGCATCAAGGTCACGAAGAATCCGTCGGAGATGGCACGTCTGCTGAAGTCGGTTCTCTGATCGAAGCAGGCAAATTACGCGAGGGTTTGGTACTCTTACTGATTCCTTTCGTAAAAGCCATTGAAAAGCGAGGGAGCGCTGCTTCCTCGCTTTTTTCATTTCAGCCTCATGCTTGAATTCTTTTCGACGCTCCATTGGGGCGCGGTCGTTCAGATCATCGTGATCGACATTCTGCTCGGCGGCGACAACGCCGTCGTGATCGCGCTCGCCTGCCGCAATCTGCCGGATCGGCAGCGCACGCGCGGCATCGTGTTCGGCACGCTCGGCGCAATCATCCTGCGCGTCGTGCTCATCGCGTTCGCGGTCTTTCTGCTCGACATTCCGTTTCTCAAGTTTCTCGGCGGCTTGCTGTTGCTGTGGATCGGCGTAAAGCTGATGCAGCCGGACCACGACGATCATCAGATCGACGCATCCGACCGGCTGTGGGCGGCGGTGAAGACGATCATCGTCGCCGATGCCGTCATGAGCCTCGACAACGTCATCGCGATCGCGGGCGCGGCCGAAGCCGCCGATCCGCGTCATAGGCTCACGCTGGTGATCTTCGGCCTGGTCGTGAGCATTCCGCTCATCGTCTGGGGCAGCACGCTGGTGCTGAAGCTGCTCGACCGCTTGCCCGCCGTCGTGCTGCTCGGCGCGGGTCTGCTCGGCTGGATCGCGGGCGGCCTCATCATCGACGATCCGTTCATCGACCGATGGCCCGCGCTCAATACCGAACTCGTCGGATATGCGGCGCGTCTGGCGGGCGCGTTGCTTGTCGTCGCGTTGGGCTGGCTGCTCAAGCGGCGCGCGCTCGCCGACGGCAATCGCGCGGCGGGTTGATTTCTCCTAGGCCGTTCGGCTGACTGCCGCCGGAGCGGCTCCCTGAATACGATCGAAGCGTCCTGACCGCATTGCGCGGAAGGGCGCTTTTCTGTTTTTCAGGGAGTAGCAATGACGACGAAGGCTTCGGTTTTGGACGTGCCGCGCGAACGGCGCGCATGGTGGTTCGGGCGCACGAAAGATGCGCTGACACGCGGCTTCACACTGATCGAACTGATGATCGTGCTTGCGATCGTCGGCGTGGTCGCGGCGTATGCGATACCGGCGTATCAGGATTATCTTGCCCGAAGCCGCGTGGGCGAGGGCATGACGCTCGCGGCGGCCGCGCGCCTCGCAGTGGCGGAGAACGCGGCGAGCGGCGCGGATCTGGCGGGCGGATTCGCGTCGCCGCCCGGCACGCGCAACGTCGAGTCGATTCACGTCGACAGCGACAACGGGCAGATCACGATCGCCTATACGACGCGCGTCGCGCCGGCGGGTTCGAACACGCTCGTGCTCGTGCCTTCGACACCCGACAACGCCGATACACCTACGGCGCGCGTGTCGCTCAGCCGCGGTTCCGTGCAATCGGGGTCGGTGACGTGGGAATGCTTCGCGGGCAAGAAGACCGAGTCGTCGCTGCCCGCGCCGGGCGCCGGTCCGACGCCCGCGCAGGCGCCGACATTGCCAGGCAATCTCGCACCGCCGGAGTGCCGCGCGTAAGCACTGAGGCGAAGCGCGGCGGGAGGATTTACGTCGCCGCCGCGCCGTCGCGCCGTCGTTTTTGCGCGAAAGTTGGCGATTTGGTAGCAAAACCGGCCGTTCGACGGACAGCGGGGGCAAAGTTTTGTATAGTGCGCCGGTCGCCGACGTTCCCAGTTCCTCATGCCTTCCCAATACGCGCGCTTTCTCTGCTTCGCCGTTCTGTGCCTTGCGTTGACGTTTCCCTTCGCGGTCGTCAACCACACGTATCCGATTCCGACCTTCTACGCCGAATACAGCGCGCTCGCGCTTTATCTGGCGCTCGGTGCGACGGTTGCGCTCCTCGTGCGCGTCTCCGAGCCGAAGGTGCCGTTCGCATCGCCGGTCGTCGCATTGATGCCGCTTGCGTTCGGCCTGTTGCTCGTCGCGCAGACGGTGCTGTTGCCGATCGCGCAGCCATCGATGAACTGGCTCGGCGGCGCGTATCTGCTCGCTTCGTTTCTCGCGGTGCATACGGGCTTCGGTCTCGTGCGGGCGGGGCTCGGCGAGAAGACGCTGCGTATCGGCGCGGCTGCGCTGATGGTCGGCGGACTGTTCGCGGTCTTCTGTCAGATCGTGCAGTTGCTGCATCTCGAAGTGAAATTCACGCCGTTCGTGGTCGCGTACAACGTGATGATCGAACGGCGCCCGTTCGGCAACATGGCGCAGGCGAATCACCTCGCGACCGTGATCGCGTTCGCGCTGGCGGGCGCGCTTTATTTCGTGCAGGCGCGTCGGCTGCCGCTCGTTCTGTGGCTGATCTTGTCGGCGATCTACTCGCTCGGGCTCGCGTTGACCGTATCGCGCGGGCCGTGGCTGCAGACGGCGGTGATAGTCGTCGCCGGCTTCTGGATGGCGTTCGTGCTCGGGCGGCCGGTCGCGTCGGAAGGCTTCGACGGCCCCGGCCGCCGCGATGCGCGCGCGTGGATCGTCCCGATTCTGCTCGCAATCGTCTTTTTCGCGGTGAACGCGGCCGTGCGCTGGGCGAACGTGCGCTTCGATTTCGGGCTCGCGCAATCGGCGGCGGAGCGCATGCAGGAAGCGAGTCAGATCGCGCCGCGGCTCGCGCTCTGGAAGTACGGCTGGACGATGTTCAAGACGCATCCGCTGCTGGGCGTCGGATGGGGCGAGTTTCCGCGCTATCAGTTCGACCTCGTGCGCGATCTGGGCGGCGTCGAGATCGCGAACAACGCGCACGACATCTTCATCGATCTGCTCGCAAAAACGGGTGCGCTCGGCGTCGCGATTCTGGTCGCGAGCGTCGTCTTCTGGCTGATTCGCGTGCTGCGCGCGCCGCAGACGCCGGCGCGCATTTTCGGATTGTCGCTGCTCGGCGTCCTGATGATGCATGCGCTCGTCGAGTATCCGCAGCAGTACATGTTCTTTCTGATGCCGGCGATGCTCGTCATCGGCCTTCTGGAGACGCGTCCCTTGCGGCTGGTTCCGCGTCCGCTCTCTTATGGCGTATATGTCGTGCTGGTGCTCGGCGGGCTCGCGGCGTTGTATCCGACCTTACGCGACTACAACCGCGCGGAAGTGCTGTACTACGGCTCGCGCCCGGCCGAGCAGTATCGTGAAAATCCGTCTTTCCTGTTCACGGCGTGGGGCGAATACGGTGCGGCGACCTTGCTGCCGATCAACGCGCAGAACGTCGAGGAGAAACTCGCGGCGCATCGGAAGGCGATTGCGCTGTTGCCGGGGGAGACCGTGCTGCGCCGCTACGCGGTGTTGCAGGCGCTCGCCGGGCAGAAGGCCGAGGCGCTCGACACGATGGCGCGCCTGAAGATCTTCGCGACGCAGTTGCACGACTGGCCGAAGCAGCTTTTGGCCGTCTACGATCTGGCGGACGAAGCGGGCAAGCCGCTGGCGTCGTTCAAGGCGGATCTGGTGAAGCTGTATGGTGTGCCGCTGCCGAATCAGGAGCCTTCGGAGGATGAGGAAGAAGAGTGAGCGGTCAGGGCGCGGGCGACGGCTGGTCGTCCGCCACCCAATCCCCCGACTTCCCACCGTGCTTTTCCATCACTTTCACATTGGTGATGGTCATCCCCCGATCCACCGCCTTGCACATGTCGTAGATCGTGAGCAATCCGACCTGCACGGCGGTCAGCGCTTCCATTTCCACGCCCGTGCGCCCGACCGTCTCCACGCGCACTTCACAGTGCACGCCGGGTAGCGCTTCATCGATCGTGAAATCCACCGCGACGCGCGTCAGCGCCAGCGGATGACACAGCGGAATCAGATCGGCCGTGCGCTTCGCACCCTGAATCGCGGCGATGCGCGCGACGCCCAGCACATCGCCTTTTTTCGCTCGGCCTTCGCGGATCAGCGCGAGCGTGGGCGCGAGCATCGCGATCGAGCCGCGTGCAACGGCCACGCGGCGCGTTTCGTTTTTCGCGCCGACATCGACCATATGCGCCTCGCCGGCGGCATCGAAATGGGTGAGTCCGGACATAGCGTCTCCTTCGAATGGGCGTCTATCATACCAGCGTGAATCCGCGCGATTTTCCGCAGAACGCCACGGTCCGGCGCGACGCACCGCCGACCTGAGACGCGCCGCGCGCAACACTTGATACGATAAGCCCGTTTCGATTCTCGAGCCGACTATCGGCGCTTCGCGCCATGCATTTCACACGTCCGAGCCGCGCGCTCGCCTCCCTCCTTTGCGTCGCCCTCGTCATGCCGCCCGCGGCGCTGGCGCAATCCAGTTCGCCTTCCGCGGGCTCGACCGGCACGCTCGCGGCCGCGCAACTGCGCGCGTCGCAGGAAAGCGCCAGCGGCGACGTGCCGGGCAACATCGCGCAAGGCGTGTTCGGCGTCTACGGCGGCGCGGAAAGCCGTTTCGCGAACCGCCCCGGGACGATGTCCGGTTTGCGCGCGCCGCTGTCGTCGGTGCAGCTTCCGGATCTCGGCGACGGCTCCGGCGGCTCCCTCACGCCGCAGGCCGAGCGCAAGGTCGGCGAGAAGATGATGCGCGAAGTGCGCGCCGATCCCGATTATCTCGACGACTGGCTGCTGCGCGACTATCTCGACTCGATCTCGTCGAAGCTTTCAGCGGCGGCGGCGACGCAGTATCTCGGCGGCTATCGGCCGGATTTCGATCTCTTCGCCGTGCGCGACGCGCAGATCAACGCGTTTTCGATGCCGGGCGGCTTTATCGGCGTGAACACGGGGCTGATTGCCGCGACGCAAACGGAATCGGAGCTGGCGTCGGTCATCGGCCATGAAATGGGGCACGTCCTTCAGCGGCATATCGCGCGGATGCTCAGCACGCAGGAAAAGAGTTCCTACGCCGCACTCGCCGGGATGCTCGCCGGCCTGCTCGCGGGCCTGCTCGCCCATAGCGGCGATCTCGGCATGGGCATCGCGATGGGCGGCCAGGCGTTCGCCGTCGACAATCAGTTGCGCTTCTCGCGCGCGGCCGAGCACGAGGCCGACCGCGTCGGTTTCCAGATGCTCGCGGCCGCCGGCTACGATCCTTACGCGATGGCAGCGTTCTTCGAGCGTCTCGATCGCGCGTCGATGGCCGATAACGGCGTGCCGCCGTACGTGCGCACGCATCCGCTCACGATCGACCGCATCGCCGACATGGAAGGCCGCGCGCGGCGCGTGCCGTACCGGCAGCCGCGTCAGTCGGCCGAATATGCGTTCGTGCGCGCCCGGGCGCGCGTGCTGCAGGTGAATTACGCGAGTGATTATCGCGAGGTCGCGAGCCGGCTCAAATCGGAAATCGAGGATCAGACGGCGCTCAATCCCGCGTCCAACTGGTACGGCATCGCGCTCGCGCAATCGCTGCTGGGCAATCACGACGCGGCCAGCGACGCGCTCGCGAAGGCGCGCGCGCTATTCGAGGGCGAGGAGGCGAGCGCGGCGGCGGCATCGGCGCAAGTGCAAAAGGAGGATCGCGCGGTTGGTCAAACGCAGCCGGCTCCGCGCAAGAAGAGCGGCGAGCCGTCGCTGCGCAACGCGGATGCGTCGACGATCGCGACGCCGCTCGACAACGCGCGCACGCCGCTCAATCTCGGAGACTCCAGCAACGGCAATGCATTGCGCGCGAAGAGCGACATCGTGCTTCCACCGGTTCGCGTCGAAGCCCGATCGGCTCCGCCGGCGAAACCTCAATCCGCACCGCCGGCGCTGCGCAGCACGCCGAGCCTCGACGTGCTCGCCGCCGACATCGCGCGCCGCGCGGGCCGCAACGACGATGCGATCCGCCTCGCGGACCTCGCGCAAAAGCGCTGGCCGGCGTCGCACGCCGCCATCGACGTGCATCTGCAGACGCTGCTTTCCGCGCGCCGCTTCGCCGACGCCCAGACGCTCGCGCGCCGCGAAACACGCGCCGAGCCGACGCGCCCCGACTGGTGGTTCTATCTCGCGCAGGCAAGCGCGGGTCTCAACGATCCGCTGCAACAGCATCAGGCGATGGCGGAAAAGTTCGCGCTCGATGGCGCGTGGGCATCCGCGATCCGGCAACTGAAGGAAGCGCGCGACGTCAAGACCGCGAGTTTCTACGATCTTTCGACGATTTCCGCCCGGCTGCGCGATTTCGAGACGCGCTACAAGGAAGAGCGCGAGATGGAGAAGAACGGCTAGCTAGCTCAGTCTTTCTTCGCGGCGGCGCGTTCGGCCGGACTCGCGACGAAGCCAAAGCGCGCGGCGACATCGGCGCGGGCGATCGGCTGCACGGTCAGATCGACCCCGTCGCGCCAGTGGAACACGCCGCGTGTGCCGGCATCGTCGAGCGACGCGTGGTCCGCGAACAGTTCGAGATCGTGATCGTGAAGGGCGGCGATGCGTGCGGGCGAGGCGTCATCGGAAAGGAGAATGCCGCCTGCGTCGTCGATCCAGACATGCGCCGGCTCGAACGGCGCGCCGCCCTGATCGATCAGCCGCAATGCGCCGTCCGCCGCATGCAGACGCACGATCCACGGCGTGTACACGAGCTCCACATACACGCGCTGCGGGCCGTTCTGAAAGAACCACTGGCCGTCGGCATCGCTTTCGTAGTTGCGGTTGATGAAGCCCAGCAGCGCCTCATGCCGGATCGGCGTGCCGAGTTCGCCGGCGGCTTGCGCGGCGTCGTCGCGCATGCGCCACTGACCGCGCCGGTCGAGCAGCAGCCAGCCCGTGCAGTGCGGAACGTTGGGCCATTTGGCGAGCGCCTGCTTGACGATGTCATCCATGACGGTTCACGAAACGAAGTTCTCCAGATAACCGAACACGCGCTGCGACAGCCAGTCGATCCGGCCCGGAAACGGTCCCGTCATGAAGCCGACGTGCCCGCCGTGGTTCGGCTGATCGAGCGTCACGCGCGCCGATACTTCCGCCGTCGACGGCAACGCGAACTCGGGCAGGAACGGATCGTTGCGCGCGTTCAGCAGCAGCGCGGGCACTTCGATGTGCTTCAGATGCGCGCGGATCGTCGCCGTCGACCAGTAGTGATTGGTGTCGCGAAAGCCGTGCAGCGGCGCGGTGACGACGTTGTCGAACTCGTACAGCGTGCGCGCGGCGAGCACGGCGTTGCGGTCGTAGAGACCGGGATACTGCCCGAGCTTCGCGAGCGCCTTCTTTTTGAGCGACTTCAGGAAGCTGCGCGTATAGACCATGCCGAAGCCTTGCGAGATCGCGAGGCCGCCCGCGTGGACGTCGAGCGGCGCGGAAATGGCCGCCGCCGCGCTGATGATCGACGCGTCCGTGCCGCGCTGGCACAGCCAGTGCAGCAGCACGTTGCCGCCGAGCGACACGCCCGCCGCGACGATCGGCCCGCGATGCACTTGCGCGAGCCGCCGCAGAATCCAGTCGACTTCGGCGCTGTCCGCGAGATGGTAGAAGCGCGGCAGCAGATTGAGCGGGCCGCTGCAACTGCGGAAATGCGGCACGACGCCGTGCCAGCCGCGCGCCCGGGCGGCGGCCATCATCGTGCGAGCGTAGTGCGAATCGGAACTGCCTTCGAGGCCGTGGAAGAGCACGAAGAGCGGGGCGTTCGCGGCGGGTTGATCGGCGGGATCGTGCGCGAGAAAGTCGAGATCGATGAAATCGCCGTCGGGCGTATTCCAGCGCTCGCGCCGGTAACGCACGTCGGGCTTGCGGCCGAAGAGCGCCGGGACGATGGTTTGCGCATGGCTCGTGGGCAGCCAGCGCGGCGCGCTGTAGAGCCATTCGGCGGCGCCCGGCGAAAGCAGGCGCGCGGTTTCCTTCAGTGCCACGGCGGGCGCTTTGTCCACGAACGACGAATCGTGCTTCAACAACGGATCGCGCTTCATGGCCCCTCCCGACAGACGTCTTCTTCGAATTTCTTAGTGCAGCGGTCCCTGACCGTGACGCAGCTTCGCGGCGAACTGGCCCGCGGTTTCGATCGGCATCTCGCTTGCGTGAATATGCGCGATGCGCCACTCGCCGCGTTCGTGAACCATCACATACGTCGTGTAGATCATGCGCGGCGCGCTGGCTGGCTCGGCCGGCTGATGCGCCTCGGCGATCGCATAGACGACCGTGCCCAGGCTGTCGTACACGCGAATATCGAGCGGCTCGACGGTCACGGGCTGCGTCTCGAACTGCTTCGCGAGACCCGCGCGGATGCTTTCCAGCCCGTGCAGATGCGTGCCGTCCGCGCACACGCAGGTGGCGAACTCCTCGTCGATCCACAACGACATCACCGTGTCGATGCTGTTGTCCGCGACTGCCTGATAGTAAGCGTTGAGGGTATCGGCGGCGGCTTCGAAGAGGCGGGCGAAACGTGGCATGGCTCGTGGGTCTCTGGCATTCGATGCTTCACGCCAACGAAACGGCGCGCTGCAACGGTCATTGGTCAAAGCATGCCCCCGTTCGGAGACATTCGCGTGTCCGCACCCGCACACACGGCCGGAAACCGCCGGTACGAACACGCGTATCGACGCGTGAGCGCAACATCAACGATGCGCGAGCAGCATGCCGCGCACATCGGCGAAGACCTGTTCGGCCGAGAGTTCGCGAAGGCAGTTCAGATGGCCGAGCGGACACTCGCGGGCAAAGCACGGACTGCATTCAAGATGCAGCCATTGTACCTTTGCGAGATCGGACAAGGGCGGCGTGTGGCGCGGATCGGTCGAGCCGTAGACCGCGACGAGCGGCCGGCGCGAGGCGGCCGCGACGTGCATCAGCCCCGAATCGTTCGTGACGACGGCGCTCGCCCGCGAAATCAGCGCGCACGCCTCACCGAGCGAAGTCTGGCCGCACAGGTTGCGCACCATAGGCGCGCGCTCCGCGATGGCCTGCGCGATCGGCGCATCCTTCTTCGAACCGAGCGCGATCATGCGCGCATACGGAAACGACTGCGCGATGAACTGGGCGAGCGAAGCGAAATGCTCCGGCGGCCAGCGCTTGGCCGGACCGTATTCCGCGCCGGGGCAGAACACGACGAGCGGCGCGCGCGTGTCGAGGTTGAAGCGCGTCGAGACGCGCGCGGCTTCGTTCGGATCGGCTTCGAGGCGCGGCACCGGCAGCGTCTGCGCGTCGGGAAGCGCGGCGGCTTCCGGCTGCGCGAACCGGTCGACGAACGGCAGCTTCGCGCCCGGCGCATAGGCGAGCGCCGCGTAATGCGCGGTCATCGGCGGACGGTCGGTCTTCGGCGGATTCGCGTGGCGCACGTTCAAGAGCCCGTAGCGGCTCTCGCCCTTGTAGCCGATGCGCAGGTTGATGCCCGCCATCCACGGAATCAGCGCGGATTTGACGGAGTTGGGCAGCACATAGGCGGCGTCGTAACCGACATCGCGCAAATCGCTCGCGAGCTGCCAGCGGCGCAGCAGTTGCAGCTTGCCGTGGGCGAGGTCGGTCGCGTAGACATCGCGGATTTCCGGCATGCGCTCGAGCACGGGTGCGACCCAGGTGGGCGCGACGGCGTCGATCGCGATACGCGGATGAAGCTTGCGCAAGAGCGTGAAGAGCGGCTGCGCCATCAATGCGTCACCGATCCAGTTCGGTGCTATAACCAGCGCGCGGCGCATCTGTTGTTATCCGATCTCAAAATGAACGCGGCCCGCCGCCTTGGGGCGAGCCGTCGATTGTCGTGGGTATGTTTCGCGCCGCGTACGGCGCGCATGAGCCAGGGCGCGGCCAGCGCCCCGCGGGCTTCAGTGACCGCCCTTGAGCACTTCGCCGTCTTTCAGCTTGTAGCGCGTGCCGCAATACGGGCAGCGCGCCTCGCCGTGCGTCACGTCGATGAACACGCGCGGATGCGTGCTCCAGCGCTGCATCTTCGGGTTCGGGCAGAAGGCGGGCAGATCCTTCGCCGACAATTCCACCAGCGGCATTTCCTTCAGGTCGCTCATTGCTATCTCTTTTCGTGATGTACGTCGCGCGGCGAGCGAACGGCCCGCCGCGTCGCATGAGATTGTTTAAACCTTCGCGAGCCAGCTCGCGTACTTCTCGTTCTTGCCGCCGACGACGTCGAAGAACGCGCTTTGCAGCTTTTCCGTGATCGGACCGCGCGCGCCCGAACCGATGGTGCGGTTGTCCAGCTCGCGGATCGGCGTGACTTCGGCGGCGGTGCCGGTGAAGAACGCTTCGTCGCAGGTGTAGACCTCGTCGCGGGTTATGCGCTTCTCGATCACCGGGATGCCGAAATCGCGCGCCAGCGTGATGACCGTGTCGCGCGTGATGCCGTCGAGGCACGAAGCCAGATCCGGCGTGTAGATCTTGCCGTTGTTCACGAGGAAGAAGTTTTCGCCGGAGCCTTCCGACACGTAGCCGTCGACGTCGAGCAGCAGCGCTTCGTCGTAGCCGTCGGCGACGGCTTCCTGGTTGGCGAGAATCGAGTTCACGTACCAGCCGGACGCCTTCGCGCGGACCATCGACACGTTCACATGATGGCGCGTGAACGACGACGTCTTCACGCGGATGCCCTTGGCGAGCCCGTCTTCACCGAGATACGCGCCCCACGGCCACGCGGCGATCGCAACATGGATGGTGTTGCCCTTCGCCGACACGCCGAGCTTTTCCGAGCCGACCCAGATGATCGGGCGGATGTAGCACGACTCGAGCGCGTTCGCCTTCACGACTTCGAGTTGCGCGGCTTCGAGCGTCGCGGCATCGAACGGGACGTCCATCTGGAAGATCTTCGCCGAGTTTAGCAGGCGCTTCGTGTGTTCCTTCAGGCGGAAAATGGCCGTGCCCTGCGCGGTCTTGTACGCGCGCACGCCTTCGAAGACACCCATGCCGTAGTGCAACGTGTGGGTCAGAACGTGGATCTTGGCATCACGCCAGTCGATCAGCTTGCCATCCATCCAGATCTTGCCGTCGCGGTCGGCCATTGACATACGGTTCTCCTAGCTGTCTCGTTCAAGTGAGTTCGGGCAGGCCGCCAAAGACTTCCGGGCGGCGGCGCTCGCGCATCTCGCGCCGCGTTCGTGCATCGGCGATTGCCGGCGAACGCGCGCATCGGAGGCGCAAAGGCTGTGAAAGACCGTCATTTTAGCGTCTTTTCGCGACGAAACCGATCTTGGAGCGCCTTTCACGACGCTATAATTTGCCTTTCGCCGTCCGCTGAAAACAGCGGGACGAAACGGCGAAGCCCGCCATTCCCGATTTTCCCGGTTTTTCCCGATCCATCGCGCAATCGCTCGAGGCCGCGCATTGGCATCACGGGTGGTCTTCATCGCCTCGCATTCGCTCATGCTTGACCGGCTGTCCGACACCAATCGCCGCGCGTTTTTCGAGGGCGTGCGTACCTTTTCTCCCGCCGTCCTGGCGACGTTTTCCTGGGGTCTCGTGACCGGCGTCGCGATGACGAAGTCCGTGCTCACCGTGCCGCAGGCGCTCGGCATGTCGTTCGCGGTGTACGCGGGCTCGTCGCAGCTCGCGGTGCTGCCGCTCTTCGCCGCGAAGCTGCCGCTCTGGACGATTCTCCTGACCGCCGCGATGGTCAATCTGCGCTTCGTGATCTTCAGCGCGGGGCTCGCGCCGCATTTCTCGTGGCTGCCGCTGAAGCGGCGTCTGCTGCTCGGCTATTTCAACGGCGACATCATCTATCTGATGTTCTCGAAGCGGAATTTTCCTGCCGGCTGGCAGCCCGGCAAGGAGGCGTTCTTCTGGGGACTGGCGGTATCGAGCTGGTTGTCATGGCAAACATCGTCGGTGCTCGGCATCTTGCTCGCGAGCCTGATTCCCGATGACTGGGGCCTCGAACTCGCCGGCACGCTCGCGCTGATCCCGCTCATCGTTTCCGCTATCGCGACGCGTTCGACGCTCGCGGCGGTCGCGGTGGCGAGCGTCGTCGCGTTGCTGGCGTTCGATCTGCCGTATCGTTTCGGCTTGCCGCTCGCGGTGTTCGCGGCGCTTATCGCGGGCACGCTCGCGGATGTCGTCGCCGAGCGGGCCGCGCCCAAATCCGCATCCGATGCCACGAGGTCCAGCCGATGAGCGCGCTGCAAGTCTGGCTCGCGATCATCGGCATGGGCGTGGTCACGGCGGTGACGCGCGCGCTCTTTCTGATCGGCGGCGAGCGCATGGTGCTGCCGCCGCGCGTGCAGCGTGTGCTGCGCTATGCGCCGGCCGCCGCGCTCGCGGGCGTCGTCGTGCCGGATCTGCTCGAAACGCCCGCGGGCATTTCGCTGTGGCTGTCGAACCATGCGTTGTGGGCATCGGCGGCGGGACTCGCGTATTACCTGTGGCGGCGCGGCATGATGGGCACGATCGCCGTCGGCATGGTGGTGTTCACGCTGCTGCGGCTCGTGGCCTGACCGCGGCGTGGAGATGGCTACGCGCCGCGTCAAATACGCGTCATCAACGATTGCCCGCTAAAAGCGGCCGGGTTGATCGGTTAAAATGAGGGTCTTTCCCGAGTGAGCGAGGTCGAAAGTGTGTCCGGCAGTCACCGCGCTACGGTTTTGCAACTCATTTTGCAACACGCCGCTCCCGGCTCCATCGCCGCGCCCGGGCAGGGCTTGCGCGCCTCTCCGGATTCATCTGTCTCATCCCTTTCTCCCGCATCCCGCGCGCGCGTTCGGCTTAAGCGCGCGTCCTTCGCCCCCAGCTTGAACCGCGCGCGAGCCGTCCTGCCCGGCGGCCTGCGCGCGGCGACTCCACGAACCGGCCCGCCCCGACGGCCGTTCCCGCCCGAACCGCTTCTTTATCTACGTTGACTCCCATGACGAAAGTACTGCGTTTCACCGATCTGATCGCCGAAGGCAAAGTCTCCGGCAAGCGTGTGTTCATCCGCGCGGATCTCAACGTGCCGCAAGACGATAACGGCAACATCACCGAAGATACGCGCGTGCGCGCCTCGGTCCCGGCGATCAAGGCCGCTCTCGACGCGGGCGCGGCCGTGATGGTCACGTCGCACCTCGGCCGTCCGACCGAAGGCCAGTTCAAGCCGGAAGACTCGCTCGCGCCGGTCGCGAAGCGTCTGTCGGAGCTGCTCGGCCGCGACGTGCCGCTCGTCGCCGACTGGGTCGACGGCGTTCAGGTCCAGCCGGGCAACGTCGTGCTGTTGGAAAACTGCCGCTGCAACAAGGGCGAGAAGAAGAACGACGACGGCCTCGCGCAGAAGATGGCGAAGCTCTGCGACGTCTACGTCAACGATGCGTTCGGCACCGCGCACCGCGCCGAAGCCACGACGCACGGCATCGCGAAGTACGCGCCTGTCGCGTGCGCGGGACCGCTCTTGGCCGCCGAACTCGATGCGCTCGGCAAGGCGCTCGGCAACCCGAAGCGTCCGCTCGTCGCGATCGTCGCGGGCTCGAAGGTGTCGACCAAGCTCACCATTCTCAAGTCGCTCGCCGAGAAGGTCGATCAGCTGATCGTCGGCGGCGGCATCGCCAACACGTTCATGCTCGCGTCGGGCCTGAAGATCGGCAAGTCGCTCGCCGAAGCCGATCTCGTCGGCGAGGCGAAGGAAATCATCGAACAGGCGCGCACGCGCGGCGCATCGGTGCCGATTCCGAGCGATGTCGTCACCGCGAAGGAATTCGCCGCGACCGCGAAGGCGGAAACGAAGCCCGTCGCCGACGTCGCCGACGACGACCTCATCCTCGATATCGGCCCGGACACCGCGAAGGCGCTCGCCGCGCAACTCGAAACGGCCGGCACGATCGTCTGGAACGGGCCCGTCGGCGTGTTCGAATTCGACCAGTTCGGCAACGGCACCAAGACGCTCGCGCAGGCCATCGCGAATTCGTCGGCGTTCTCCATCGCCGGCGGCGGCGACACGCTCGCGGCCATCGCGAAGTACGACATCGCCGACAAGGTGAGCTATATCTCGACCGGCGGCGGCGCGTTCCTGGAATTCCTCGAAGGCAAGAAGCTGCCCGCGGTCGAAGTGCTCGAATCCCGCGCCGGGGCTTGAGGCGTTGGCCGCCCGAAACAATCCGGCGAAAGCAGGAAAGAAGGGCGCGCCAGCCGGCGGCGCGCAAACCGAAGAAATGGAAAGCGGCGCCGCGCTCGACGCGGCCGCCGAAGCAGCGCGGGTGATCGCGGAAGCGGCTCAACCCGATCAGACGGCGCCCGAAGACGAATCGGTGATTCCGGAAACGCCTCCGGTCATCATCGGCGGCGTGCCCGCCCATGCCCTGAATGAAATCGACAAAGCGACGCCGGCACGAACCGGCGCGCGCGCGCAACCGGTGAGCAACACCTCACTGCAAGCGCAACGTGCTCGCGGCCTCAACACGGGCGTTCCTACAGAGACGAGGAAAGACATGCATCGCGCTACCAAGATTGTTGCCACCATCGGCCCGGCTTCAACGAGCCCGGACGTCCTGCTGCAAATGCTGCAGGCGGGCCTCGACGTCGTTCGCTTCAACTTCTCGCACGGCACCGCCGACGATCACCGCCAGCGCGCCGAAATCGTCCGCGAGGCGGCGCGTCAGGTGGGCCGGGAAGTCGCGATCATGGCGGACCTGCAGGGCCCGAAGATCCGCGTCGGCAAGTTCGAGAACAACAAGACGATGCTCGTCGCGGGCAATCCGTTCATCCTCGATGCGAACTGCACGCTCGGCAACAACGAGCGCGTCGGGCTCGACTACAAGGATCTGCCGCGCGACCTGCGCGCGGGCGACGTGCTCCTGCTCAACGACGGCCTCATCGTGCTCGACGTGGTGCGCGTCATCGGCGAAGAGATTCACACGACGGTGAAGGTCGGCGGCGAGCTCTCGAACAACAAGGGCATCAACCGTCAGGGCGGCGGTCTCACCGCGCCCGCGCTGACCGAGAAAGACATGGAGGACATCAAGACGGCGATGTCGCTCGGCGCGGATTTCGTCGCGGTGTCGTTCCCGAAGAACGCGACCGACATGGAAATGGCGCGTCAGCTCGCGAACATCGCGGGCGCGCCGTACGGCATCAAGCCGAAGATGATCGCGAAGATCGAGCGCGCCGAAGCCATTCCGGCGCTGCAAGGCATTCTCGACGCATCGGACGGCATCATGGTCGCGCGCGGCGATCTCGCGGTCGAAGTCGGCAACGCGGCGGTTCCGGCGCTGCAAAAGCGCATGATCCGCATGGCGCGCGAGTCGAACAAGCTCGTGATCACCGCCACGCAGATGATGGAATCGATGATCCACGCGCCCGTGCCAACGCGCGCCGAAGTCTCCGACGTGGCCAACGCCGTGCTCGACGGCACCGACGCCGTGATGCTTTCCGCCGAAACCGCGGCCGGCAAGTATCCGGTGACGACGATCGAAACGATGGCCGCCATCTGTATCGAAGCGGAGAAGTCGGAAGAATCGCAGCTCGATCGCGATTTCCTCGACCGCACGTTCACGCGCATCGACCAGTCGATCGCGATGGGCGCGCTCTTCACGGCGTTCCATCTCGGCGCGAAGGCCGTCGTCGCGTTGACGGAATCCGGCTCGACCGCGCTGTGGATGTCGCGTCACTGGACGCACGTGCCGATCTTCGCGCTGACGCCGCGCGTGTCGAGCGAACGGACGATGTCCCTGTACCGCAACGTGACGCCGCTGCACGTGGACACCAACATGGACCGCGACACGGCGCTGAATCAGGCGCTGGAAGTGGTCGTGTCGAAGGGTTACGCGGCGCGCGGCGATATGGTCGTGCTGACGGTCGGCGAACCGATGGGCCAGGCAGGCGGCACGAACACGCTCAAGATCGTGCGCGTGGGCGATCACTTCTAAGCGTTTTTGAGAACGCTGCGCGGTCAAACGCCGCGCGATTTGTCGCAAGTCCGGAGCGAGCGCGGTCCCAGCAGCCGCGCTCGTTTCGTCAAGCGCGCAGGACGATGAAGCCGAAAACCGCCCGAGAGCGAGTTCGCGCGCTGAAGAATTCGTTTCACTTATGGAGTCTCACCACAATGCCTCTCGTATCAATGCGTCAACTGCTGGATCACGCTGCGGAAAACGGTTACGGTCTCCCGGCGTTCAACGTCAACAATCTGGAACAAGTGCAGGCGATCATGTCGGCGGCGAACGAAGTCAACGCGCCCGTCATCATGCAGGCGTCCGCTGGCGCGCGTAAGTTCGCGGGCGAAGCGTTCCTGCGTCATCTGATCGAAGCGGCGGTCGAGTCGTATCCGCATATTCCGGTCGTGATGCATCAGGATCACGGTCAGTCGCCCGCGGTGTGCATGGCCGCGATCCGCTCGGGCTTCACCAGCGTCATGATGGACGGCTCGCTCGAAGCCGACGGCAAGACGGTCGCTTCCTACGAGTACAACGTCGCGGTGTCGAAGCAGGTCGTGGAGTTCTCGCATTCGATCGGCGTCACGGTCGAAGCCGAACTGGGCGTGCTCGGCTCGCTCGAAACGATGAAGGGCGACAAGGAAGACGGCCACGGCGCCGAAGGCACGATGACGCGCGAGCAGCTTCTGACCGACGTCGAGCAGGCCGCCGATTTCGTCAAGCAGACGCAATGCGATGCTTTGGCGATCGCGATCGGTACGTCGCACGGCGCGTACAAGTTCTCGAAGAAGCCGACGGGCGATATCCTCGCCATCGACCGCATCCGCGAAATTCACCAGCGCATTCCGAACACGCACCTCGTGATGCACGGTTCGTCGTCGGTACCGCAGGAATTGCTGGCCGAAATCCGCGAATTCGGCGGCGACATGAAGGAAACCTATGGCGTGCCGGTCGAGGAAATTCAGGAAGGCATCAAGCACGGCGTTCGCAAGGTGAACATCGACACCGATCTGCGCCTCGCGATCACCGGCGCGATCCGCCGCTATCTGTTCGAAAATCCGTCGAAGTTCGATCCGCGCGATTATCTGAAGCCCGCGCGCGAAGCGGCGAAGGAAATCTGCCGCCAGCGCTATATGCAGTTCGGCTGCGAGGGCATGGCCGGCAAGATCAAGCCGGTTTCGCTCGACAAGATCGCCGAAAAGTACAAGTCCGGCGCGCTGGCTCAGATCGTGAAATGAGACTGATCTGAATCAGCCGGGTTTTGTAAAGTAAAATCAACGGGTTCCGGGTTCGGAACCCGTTCGTCTTTCTCCTCGCCGCTTCCCACGTCGAAGCGGCGAATCACTTTTTTCCGGTACATGACGATGTCCACGCTATACGAATCCACGATCAAATCGCTGCCGCTGCTCGGCCGCGGCAAGGTCCGCGACAACTACGCCGTCGGCGACGACAAGCTCCTTATCGTGACGACCGACCGGCTTTCCGCATTCGACGTCGTCATGGGCGAGCCGATTCCGAACAAGGGCCGCGTGCTCAACACGATGGCCGATTTCTGGTTCGAGAAGCTCGGCCACATCGTGCCGAACCACAACACGGGCATCGATCCGGCGACGGTCGTCGCGGCGGACGAAGCCGAGCAGGTGAAGGGCCGCGCGGTCGTCGTGAAGCGCCTGGAGCCGATTCTCGTCGAAGCCGTGGTGCGCGGTTATCTCGCGGGCAGCGGCTGGAAGGACTATCAGGCGACGGGCGCGGTGTGCGGCGTCGAACTGCCGCCGGGCCTGCAGAACGCGCAGAAGCTGCCCGAGCCGATTTTCACGCCTGCGGCCAAGGCCGAAATGGGCCATCACGACGAAAACATCACCTACGATGAGATGGAACGCCGCATCGGCACGGAGCTTTCCGCGACGATCAAGCGCATTTCCATCCAGTTGTACAAGGAAGCGGCCGAGTACGCGGCGACGCGCGGCATCATCATCGCGGATACGAAGTTCGAGTTCGGCCTCGACAACAAGGGCGATCTCTATCTGATGGACGAAGTGCTGACCGCCGATTCGTCGCGCTTCTGGCCCGCCGATGGCTATCAGGTGGGCACGAATCCGCCGTCGTTCGACAAGCAGTTCGTGCGCGACTGGCTCGAAACACAGCCGTGGAAGAAGGAACCGCCCGCGCCCAAGCTGCCCGACGACGTGATCGCGAAGACGTCGGAGAAGTATCAGGAAGCGCTCCAGCGTTTGACCGGCAAGACGCTCGACTGAGTAAGAAAGATGACGAACGAAGTACACAAGAACGAAGCGCCGCTCGTCGGCGTGTTGATGGGCTCCAGTTCCGACTGGGACGTGATGAAGCATGCCGTCGCGATGCTGCAGGAATTCGGCGTGCCGTACGAGGCACAGGTCGTCTCGGCGCACCGGATGCCGGACGAGATGTTCGCCTATGCGGAAAGCGCGCGCGAGCGCGGCCTGCGCGCGATCATCGCGGGCGCGGGCGGCGCGGCGCATCTGCCGGGCATGCTGGCCGCGAAAACCACGGTGCCGGTGCTCGGCGTGCCGGTGGCGAGCAAGTATCTGAAGGGCGTCGATTCGCTGCATTCGATCGTGCAGATGCCCAAGGGCGTGCCGGTCGCGACGTTCGCCATCGGCGAGGCGGGCGCGGCGAACGCGGCGCTCTTCGCGGTATCGATATTGAGCGTCACCGATGCGAAATTCGCCGATGCGCTCGCCGCTTTTCGCGTGAAGCAGAATCAGGCGGCGCGGGACATGACGCTGCCGCCGCTGTGATCCCACTTCGCAATCTGGCCCAACGATGAATCCACAAAACTCCCCGATCTCTCCCATCCTGCCGGGCGCATGGCTCGGCATGGTCGGCGGCGGCCAGCTCGGCCGCATGTTCTGCTTCGCCGCGCAATCGATGGGCTATCGCGTCGCCGTTCTCGATCCGGATGAGACGAGCCCCGCTGGCGCCGTCGCGGATCGCCATATCCGCGCCGCCTACGACGACCGCGCCGCGCTCACGGAACTCGGCCGACTGTGCGCGGCAGTATCGACGGAATTCGAGAACGTGCCGTCCGCCAGCCTCGAATTTCTCGCGTCGTGCACGTTCGTGAGCCCGGCGGCGAGTTGCGTGGCGATCGCGCAGGATCGCGTCGCGGAGAAACGCTTCATCGCGGAATCGGGCGTGCCGGTCGCGCCGCATGTCGTGATCGAATCGACGGAAGCGCTCGCCGCGCTGCCCGACGAGAAGATCGCGGCCGTGCTGCCGGGCATTCTCAAGACCGCGCGTCTCGGCTATGACGGCAAGGGGCAGGTCAGCGTGCGCAACGTCGCGGAATTGCGCAACGCGCATGCGTCGCTGTCGGGCGTGCCGTGCGTGCTGGAAAAGCGCATGCCGCTGAAGTACGAAGTGTCCGTGCTGATCGCGCGCGGCGGCGACGGCAAATCGGCCGTGTTTCCGCTCGCGCAGAACGTGCATGTGAACGGCATTCTCGCGAGGACGGTCGTGCCCGCCCCCGATGCGCCCGATGCGCTCGTCGCGCAGGCGCAGGACGCCGCGCTGACGATCGCCGCGAAGCTCGGTTACGTCGGCGTGCTGTGCGTCGAATTCTTCGTGCTGGAAGACGGCTCGCTCATCGCCAACGAAATGGCGCCGCGCCCGCACAATTCCGGCCACTACACCGTCGATGCCTGCGCCACGAGTCAATTCGAGCAGCAGGTGCGCGCGATGACCGGCATGCCGCTCGGCGACACGCGCCAGCATTCGCCGGCCGCGATGCTGAATCTGCTCGGCGATATCTGGTTCGATGGCGACAAGGCGCGTTCGCCCGCGTGGGCGGAAGTCGCCGCGATGCCGGCGGCGCGGCTGCATCTGTACGGCAAGGAAGAGGCGCGCCGGGGCCGCAAGATGGGCCACATCAACTTCACGGCGGCGACGCTCGAGGAAGCGCGCACGGCGGCGCGTGACTGCGCGCGCATGCTGCATATCCCGCTCGATTGAGTTTTTTCGTAGTAGAAGCAATGACCATCATCTATCCGAGCGCCGCGCAGATCGACGAAGCCGCGGCCCTGCTCGATGCCGGCGAACTCGTCGCGTTTCCGACCGAGACGGTCTACGGGCTTGGCGGCGACGCCGAGAATCCCGAGGCCATCGCGCGCATCTATGCGGCGAAAGGGCGGCCGGCGAATCATCCGGTGATCGTGCATCTCGCGCCCGAGGCTGATCCGGGCTATTGGGTGCGCGAGTTGCCCGCCGATGCGCAGAAGCTCATCGATGCGTTCTGGCCCGGTCCTTTGACGCTGATTCTCAAGCGCGCCGCGCATATTCCGGCGGCGGTCAGCGGCGGACAGGATTCGGTGGGCGTGCGGTGCCCGTCGCATCCGGTGGCGCAGCAATTGTTGTCGGCGTTTCATCGGCGGCGAACGGGGACGGGCAAGCAGGGCGGCGTCGCGGGGCCGTCGGCGAACCGTTTCGGGCATGTGAGTCCGACGACCGCGCAGCACGTTCGCGACGAGTTCGGCGATGCCGTGCATGTGCTCGATGGCGGCGCGGCGGATGTCGGCATCGAATCGACGATTCTGGATTTGTCGCGGGGCTTTCCGGCGCTGCTGCGGCCGGGACATGTGAGTCCGCGGCAGATCGCGGATGTCATCGGGATCGCGCCGAAGCTGCCGGATGGATCGGATGCGACCGCGCCGCGTGCTTCCGGGACGCTGAAGGCGCATTACGCGCCGCGCACGCCGCTTTTGCTGCTGCCGTTCGCGTCGATCGAGCCGTTGCTTCGTAATCGTGACGGGAAGATTGCGCTGGTGGCGCGGGCGTCGAGCGCGGGGGAATGGGCGCGGGCTGCCGATGTTCACTTCGTGGCGGCGCCTGAGGATCCGCAGACTTACGCGCGCGATCTTTATGGCTTGCTGCGGGCGCTGGATCGGGCCAATGTCGAGCGGATTCTGATCGAGAAGCTGCCGGAGACGGTGGAGTGGATTGCTGTCAACGATCGGCTTGGCAGGGCGGCGGCGGCGTTCGAGGCGGAAGAGTGATTACTGGACTTTGCGCCTGTTTGTGAAAGATGGGTTTGGGGGATTTTGCTTTCCGGTCAGGAAGTTATGATGCAGGGGTTCCTCCGCGTGCGCGGAGATAGACCGTACTAGAACGTCAAACTGGACCGTATCGACGAGTTCCTCCGCCCCGCAGAGCCTTTCTCACCGCAACAAAAAAACCGCTCGGGCGATCCCTCGCCCGAGCGGTTTTTCATCCTAAAACCCCAACCCTTACTTCCCCAACCCCGTCGCCGCAATCGTCTGCTCCGCGGCCTGCGCATACAGCGCGTGCAGATGCGTCGTCGGATGCACGGTATCGGCGTACATGTACGTCTGATCCGCGCCCGCGACCGTCAACGTTTCCGGCGAGCAGAACAGCGACGTCGCGAAATCCTGCGGATTCGGCTCGCCGTACTTCTGCGCGGCCGCGGCCATCGCCTTCAGGTTGCACGCGGTGCCCGTATTCGACACCGTGAAGCCCAACTGCTGATAGTTCGCGGTGATCTGCGCCAGCTTCGGCGGCGTATCGAGGTAGATGACTTTCGACTTGATGTTGAGCGCCTGCAACGTCTGATCGAGCGCAGTATTGAACCCGATCGAAGCGCTCGAAAGACCGGCGCGCGTGACCGCGTCGCTCATCGTGCCCTGCGGCGTCGTACCGATATCCGGCACGTTCGATACCAGCACATGCGTCGCGCCGTGCTGCAGGATCGTCGCGACGATTCCGCCGAGTTGCTTGGCCGCCGTGATGATCGCAGTGGATGCATCGGCCTGCGAGATCGCGCCGGCCTTAACCAACTGCAAGTTGTAAAGGACGTCGTTCGCGCCGCCATTCACGATGACGAGCTGATTCGCGTTGAAACTGCCGTGCGCCGCAAGGTAGTTCTGCACTTGCGTCGCGACCGGCACGGTCAACGCGCCCGCGTAGCTGTTCGGATCCGTGGCGTGACCGATGCCCATGGGATTCGTCACGCGCGCGCCGCCTTGCGCATAGCCGAGTCCCGACTGATTCGTCGGCGCAACCCCAAACCCCCCCGTCATCGCCGGCGTCAACGTATCGCCGTAATACTGCGCGACGTTCTGCACCCACACCTGACCCGGATTCGTCGTGAACCGTCCGCCGCCGAAGTTCGCGGCCGCGACCGGCGCATACGTGCCGACATCGGAAAGGCTGTCGCCGAACGACACCACTTGCAGCTTCACGCCGCCCGCGGGCGTCGAATTGTTGTCATCGCCGCCGCCGCCGCACGCGGCGATCAGGGCGAAGGCCGCGCTGGCCGTCGCGACTTGGGCAAAGCGCACCAGTGCGGCGCGCGTCGAGCGTTGCTTCTTCATGACCTCGTCTCCCTTCTTACCTGTTTTCTAGTTCGATTACGGCGTCAGACCGTGTCGCGGTCTTCATGCCGCTAGCTGCGAGTTTAAGCGATGCCGCGCGCCATCCTGGCGCGCGCGCAGCTTACGGCCGAGCGCCGTGCCCGACAGCGTACACGCGGCGCGCGTCTTTCCGAACGCGACTTCGTAGAAGAAATCTTCGGTGTTTGCAGACGCCCGTGCCCGCTCAATCCGCCACGCCCGGCCGACGCGCGCCTTCGTAGACCCATTCGAGCAGCGCATCGTGCGCGGCGCGCGCGGCCTCGGCGCGCGGATCGTTGATGAAACTCACGACCACATAGCTCTCGCCGTTCGCCGCGCCGACATAGCCCGCGATCGCGCGCACGTCGCGCAGCGTGCCGGTCTTGATGTGCGCGTTGCCGAGCGCGCCCGCGTTCGTTAGACGGTTGCGCATGGTGCCGTCGACGCCCGCGATCGGCAGCGATTCGACGAACACCTGCGCGACCGGACTCGCGTTCGCGGCCATCAGCAGATCGGCGAGCGAGATCGCGGAAATATGCTCGTCGCGCGAAAGGCCCGAGCCGTTGTCGAGCACGAGACCGTTCATCGGCAGGGCGCTGCGTTTCAGGAACGCCTGGATCGCCGTCGCCGATTTCGCCGTCGTCGCGGGCGGCTTCAGTTGCGCCGCGCCGATCGTCAGGAACAGGTTGCGCGCCATCACGTTGTTGCTGAACTTGTTGATGTCGCGCACGACATCGGACAGCACCGGACTGCGATGCGTGCCGACGAGGCGCGCATTCGACGGCGTCGGGCCTTCGCGCGTCGTGCCTGCGAACGTGCCGCCCGCCTGCTTCCAGAGCGCGAGGAAACCGCCCGCGAAGAAGGTCGAATGATCGAGCGCCGCGACGTTGATCGTGCGCGAGCCGCAACGCAGCGGATAGTCGCCGACGAACGACGCCTGCACGAAGCCGCCCTGCGTCTGCGCGACGCTCGGCGACGCCGCCGAAAGCGAGCCGACGCACGCGCCGCGCGTCACGCGCAGTTCGTTGTCGATCTGAAGTTGCGCGAGTTGCGGCAATACGTCGATGGATACTTGTCCGTCGGCGTTGGGCGTCAGCGTGAAGGACAGCGATTTGAACGCGTAAAGCAGCGGATCGGGGCCGACGTTGTAGGGCGCGCTGTCGTCGTTGTCGAACGCGGGCAGATCGCGCGTCGACGCGTCGAAGTAGCGCTTGTCGAGCACGAGCGCGCCGTCGATGCCCGTGATGCCGTTCTTGCGAATCTGATCGACGAGATCGATCAGCTCTTCCGGCACGAGCTTCGGATCGCCCGTACCCTGAATGTACAGATTGCCGTGCAGCACGCCTTGCGCATCGAGCTGGCCGTCGGCGTACGCGGTCGTCTTCCAGCGATAGTCCGGGCCGAGCATCGAAAGGCCCGAGAAGGTCGTGACGAGCTTCATCGTCGATGCGGGCAGCATCGGCTCGTTCGCGTTCACCGAGACGAGCGGCAGCGGCGCGCCGACACGCTGCACGACGACGCTCATCGACGACAGCGGCACATGCGCGTGCGCGAGCGCCGTCATCACCGATGCGGGCAGCGGGCCGGCCGGCACGACCGCTTTCGCCGCGCGCTCGGCTTTCGCGCGCTTCGACTTCGCCCCGCCGATGGCCGCGCGCTGCGGCGCGTGACCTTGCGCATCGGCCTTCGAGCCGCCGCCGCGCGCATCGGCATCCGGCATATGGCCGAGGGCCGCGCAGGCGAACGCTGCGGCGAGAGCGTACGAAGACAATCGGCGAGAGAAGGAACGGAAAACGGGCGGCATGGACGAGCGTTGTTCTTGGCTGGATGACGAGCGGCGGCGCGTGGCCGGGCGGGGTCGCGCCGCGAGGAAGCGGCTATTGTAGACAAGCTGGCTTGCGGAAATCGTACGGGTAAAAAATCATTGCACGACGCGCTTCGGGTGCGGCATGCGGTTGTCCTCCGATGCTGGACGATCGGCGCCGTTAAGTCCCGTTTAAGCCCCGCGCGGATACAATGACTCGCGGCCCCCGGCTGCCCCACGTAACCATCAACAGACATGTGCCATGCGAATCCTGCTTGTCGAAGATGACCGGATGATCGCCGAAGGCGTGCGCCGTGCGCTGCGCGCGGACGGCTTCGCAGTCGACTGGGTCCAGGACGGCGAGGCCGCGCTCACGGCGGTCGCGGGCGAGTCCTACGATCTGATGCTGCTCGATCTCGGCCTGCCCAAGCGCGACGGCCTCGACGTATTGAAGACCCTGCGCGCGCGTTCGAACTCGCTGCCGGTGCTGATCGTGACGGCGCGCGACGCCATCGCGGACCGCGTCAAAGGACTCGACGCCGGCGCAGACGATTACCTCGTCAAACCTTTCGATCTCGACGAACTCGGCGCGCGCATGCGTGCGCTGATCCGCCGTCATGCGGGGCGCGGCGAATCGCTCGTTCGGCACGGTGAACTGACGCTCGATCCGGTCGGTCATCAGGTGACGCTCGCGGGCAATCCCGTGTCGCTGTCGGCACGCGAATTCGCGCTGCTCGAAGCGCTGATGGCGCGGCCCGGCGCAGTGCTGTCGAAGAGCCAGCTCGAAGAAAAGATCTACGGCTGGGGCGAGGAAATTGGCAGCAATACGGTCGAGGTCTACATCCATTCGCTGCGCAAGAAGCTCGGCGCCGATCTCATCCGCAACGTGCGCGGCCTCGGCTACATGGTCGCGAAGGACGCCTGATGCGGTCGATCCGCCGGCAATTGCTGATCTGGCTGCTTGCGCTCGTGATCGTCGGCGTGGGCTTCGCGGGCTGGCTCATTTACCGGCAGGCGCTCGCCGAAGCCAACGAACTCTTCGACTATCAGCTTCAGCAGATCGCGGCCGCGCTGCCGTCCGAGCCGTTTTCTTCGGTGCTCAGTTCGCGCAGCGAAAGCGACGAAGGCGTCGTCATCCAGATCTGGAATCGCAACGGCGCGCTGATGTACTTCTCGCATCCGCGCGTGCCGCTCGCGCCGCATGCCGAACTCGGCTTCTCCACGGAGATGACGCCGCGCGGCGAATGGCGCGTATATAGCGCGATCGTCGGCGATAACGTCGTGCAGCTCGCGCAGCCGCTGTCGATCAGAAATCGCGTCGCGGCGGGCGTCGCGTGGCGCACGCTGTGGCCGCTCGTGCTGCTGCTGCCGCTGCTCGGGCTCGCGATCTGGGTGATCGTCGGGCTCGGGCTCGCGCCTTTGCAACGCGTCACGCGCGCGCTCGACACGCGTCATCCGGAAGCGCTCGATCCGCTGCCGGATCGGCCGCTGCCGCAGGAAGTGCGGCCGGTCGTGCGTGCGCTGAATGCGCTGCTGTCGCGCTTGTCGGCGGCGCTCGACACGCAAAAGGCCTTCGTCGCCGATGCCGCGCACGAGCTTCGGACGCCGCTCGCCGCAGTGCAGATTCAGGCGCAGCTCGTCGCGCGCGCGCAGGATGACGAAACGCGTCGCGAGGCGCTCAGGGATCTGCACGAAGGCATCGCGCGCGCGACGCGGCTTGCGGAGCAACTGCTGGCGCTCGCCCGCTCGGAACCGGATGGCAAGGCGGCGTTCGCATCGGTCGATCTCGCCGCGCTGCTCGAATCATGCGTGCGCGGCTCGGTGCTGGTGGCGCAGCAACGCGGCGTCGATCTCGGCATCGAGGAGAGCGAACCGGCGACCGTGAACGGCGATCCCGATTCGCTGCGCGTGATGTTCAACAATCTCATCGACAACGCGACGAAGTACACGCCTCGCGGCGGCCGCGTGGACGTGTGCCTTCGTCTCGCCGATGGCCGTCCCGTCGTCGAAATCTCCGATACCGGACCGGGCATTCCTCAAGAAGAGCGAGAAAGGGTGTTCGACCGGTTTTATCGCGTGGGCGAAGGGGCGAATCGCGCGCGCACGGATGTGTCCGGCAGCGGCCTCGGGCTCGCGATCGTGAAGCGGATCGCGCAGCAGCATGGCGCGACGGTGACGCTGGCGGAGTCGAGCGCGGGCGGTCTCAAGGTGGCCGTAACGTTCTGATGCGCGTGGCCGCCGCGCCGAAGCAAGCCGCTCTTTCTCCTCTTTTAAGAGCGGTTTAAGCGACGCCCCGTAACCTTGCTCCATCGATAAAGCGCGCTCCGTGAGAGCGCATCCCTCGTCAGGAGCACACACGATGAAAGCGAAGATTCTTACCCGCAGCGCCGTCGCGGCTGCCGTTGCCGTCGCCTTGTCGGCGGGTTACGTGGCGGGTCATAACAACGTTCCTGCACCGCAAGTCATCGCGCCCGCGCAAGCCGCCGCGATGATGCCCGCCGAAGCCGCGGCCAAGACGGGCATCCCCGATTTCTCCGGTCTCGTGGAAACGTATGGCCCGGCCGTCGTCAACATCAGCGCGAAGCACGTCGTCAAGCAGACGTCCGCGCGCAGCGGCCAGAATCAGTTGCCGATGGACCCCGACGATCCCTTCTATCAGTTCTTCAAGCGCTTCGGCGGCATGCCCGGCTTCGGCGGCGGCGATGGCGGCCCGCGCGCGGATCGTCCGAGCGAAGGCCTCGGCTCCGGCTTCATCGTCAGCAGCGACGGCTACATCCTCACCAACGCGCACGTCGTCGATAACGCGAACGTCGTCACCGTGAAGCTCACGGACAAGCGCGAATACCGCGCGAAGGTCATCGGCGCGGACAAGCAGTCGGACGTCGCCGTGCTGAAGATCGACGCGAAGAGCCTGCCGACGGTGAAGATCGGCGATCCGAACGGCAGCAAGGTCGGCCAGTGGGTCGTCGCGATCGGCTCGCCGTACGGGTTCGACAACACGGTGACGTCGGGCATCATCAGCGCGAAGTCGCGCGCGCTGCCCAACGAGAACTACACGCCGTTCATCCAGACCGACGTGCCGGTGAATCCGGGCAACTCCGGCGGGCCGCTTTTCAATCTGCAAGGCGAAGTGATCGGCATCAATTCGATGATCTATTCGCAGACGGGCGGCTTCCAGGGCCTTTCGTTCGCGATCCCGATCAATGAGGCGATCAAGGTCAAGGACGCGCTCATCAAGACGGGTCACGTCGATCGCGGCCGTCTCGGCGTGACGGTGCAGGGCATGAATCAGACGCTCGCGAATTCCTTCGGCATGAAGTCGCCGCAAGGCGCGCTCGTGAGCTCGGTCGAGCCGGGCGGGCCGGCCGCGAAGGCGGGTCTGCAACCGGGCGACGTCATCACGGCGCTCAACGGCGAGCCGGTCACGGACTCGACCTCGCTGCCGTCGCAGGTCGCGGGTCTCGCGCCGGGCACGTCCGCGAAGGTCACGGTGTGGCGCGACAAGAGCGCGAAGGATCTCAGCGTGACCATCGGCGCGTTGAAGGACACGAAGACCGCGAGCGCGAAGACCGGCGGCGGTGACGAATCGTCGGCGCAGGATGCGCGCCTCGGCGTCGCGGTGCGTCCGCTTACGCCGGAAGAAAGGCAGAACGATTCGCTCTCGCGCGGCCTGCTCGTGCAGCAGGCGGGCGGCGCGGCAGCGAACGCGGGCATTCAGCCGGGCGACGTGATTCTCGCCGTCAACGGCCAGCCGGTGACGTCCGTGCAACAGTTGAAGTCGATGGTTCAGCACGCGGGCGACAGCATCGCGCTCCTGATCCAGCGCGACGACGCGCAGATCTTCGTGCCTGTCGATCTCGGCTGACGCAGCGCATCGGCGGCCGCGACGCGGGCACGAAGCATGCTCCCGGGTTCCCTGGTGCCCCATCGCGTGAAACCGACGCATCGGGCGTGACGCCGCCGGCGCTTTCGAGCGCGGCGGCATCGGAAAAAGGAGCTGAAAACATGACGAGCAGAACCACGGGCAGGCTGGCGGCCGCGCTTCTCGTTGCGGCGGCGAGCGCGAGCATGGCGGGCAGCGCCTGGGCGCAGCAGGCGAGCGGCGCCTCGGGCGGCACGGCGACCGATTTGTCGAGCGCCGGCAACACCAACGGCGGCGGCCTGCCGCAGATCGAGCAGCAAGGCGACGTTTCGTATACGTCGGGCGGCGTCGGCCTCGACGAGTCGCGCGCATTGTTGCGCGAACAGGCGCACTGGCCGCTATCGCTGCGCTTCACGGGTCCGACTTCCGATTACCTTTCGGGCGTGCATGTGCGCGTCGTCGGCGGCAAGGGCGGCGAGGTGCTGTCCACGGAATCGATGGGACCGTACATGCTCGTCAAGCTGCCGCCCGGCAACTATACGGTCTACGCGAAGTACAAGGATCAGGAGAAAAAGCAGGCCGTGACGGTCGCGGGGCCGGGCAAGGCCAAGGCGGCATTCCACTGGAACATTCAGTAAGCGCGGGCGTCGAAAGGGAAACGCCCGGGCTGTCGAAAGCGCTCACGCAGGATCCGAAGTTTGTCTCATAATTAAGCCACGGGTGTCTCGATGACTCGTGGCTTTTTCTTTGGAAGCCGGTTCTTACGCGGAGGGGCAGCACGATGGGCACGGAACTGAACGTCGGGCACGAAACGGCGCATCACATCGAGATCACGCTGAACGGCCGGCGCTGCCGCGTGATCCATCAGGGCGTGACCTACGCCGATACGCACGCATCCCTCACGCTCGTCGAGCAGGGCGCGGAGAAAGTGCACTACTTTCCGCGCGCCGACGTGAACATGGCGCGCCTCGAACGCTCGATTCACACCACGCACTGCCCGACGAAGGGCCAGGCGACGCACTATCATCTGCTGACCGAAGACGGCCCGGTCGAGAACGCCGCGTGGAGCTACGAAGCGCCGCTCGACGCCGCCGCGAAAATCAAGGGCTATCTCGCGTTCTACGGTTCGCGCGTCGATCGCATCGACGAGACTTCCTAGGCGCGCATCCGAACAGACACCTTACATCCGCTCCGCCATAACGAACGCATGCGATCCTTGTCCCGGAGGCTCGAATGGAAGTCACCGATGCGCTGTGCGTTCCGCTCGATTGCGCGCACGTCCGCGAGGCGCTCTCCGATCTCGCGTTGCTGCGCGCGAGCCTCGACAATTGCGAATCGTTCACGCGCACGCCCAACGGCGAGTATGTCCTCACGCTGATCGTGCCGCTCGGCGCGCTGCGGGCGCGCTACGAAATTCGCGCGCACGCCGCCGGGCGCACGCGACAGGCGGCGCATGAAGAAGGGGAAAGCGACGCGTCGCACGACGGCGCGTACGCGCGCACGCTGAGCTTCAAGGCGCGCGGCGAAGGCGTCGGCTCATTGCGCGGGCAGATCGCGGTCGCGCTCAATCCCGATGACGACGGCGCCGCGACGTGGATCGAATACACCGTCTGGGCGACGGTCTCGGGACCGCTCGCCGGCTTGCCCGCGCGTCAGATCGAAAACGCGCTTCGTGAAGGCGCCGACGATTTCTTCGCCGAGTTCTGCGAAGTGGTGCGTGCGAAGCACGGCTTGCCGTCGATGCGCGCGGCAGGCGCAAGCGCCGAGCGCCGGCATGTGTTCTTGCGGCCGGGCGCGATGTCGGCGGCGTTCTCGCGTCGCTCGGGCGCGATGCGCGGGCACTCCGCCGACGCCCACGCGAGCGGCGTGCTGCGGCATCGGCTGCACGGACACGGATTCGTGCACAACGACCGCGATCATTCCCACGATCCGCATCCGCTCGGCCTGCCGATATGGGCGTGGGCGGCGATGCTCGTGTGCATCGCGCTGTTCGCGTATTTCGCGCAGCACATCGGTTCGCAATAGACGGCGCGAATCAGGCGCTCGCGGGCATCAGCAGCGACGGGCTGCAGCGCAATGCGTCGAAGCATGCGTCGATGAGCGCTTCGGCGTCGCGTTCCGGATGAACGATGTCGGGCAGCATCAGCGAATCGTGCAGGATGCCCGTGAAGAGACAGTGGAGCATGGTCATCGCGCGGCGCGTGTCGAGCGTCGCCGGAAGCTGCTTCTTTTCGACGGCGTTGCGCAGCGCGCGCTCGATGCGCTCCATGCCGTCGCGCATGTTGTTCTGATGCCGCTCGCGCACCGGCCCCATTTCCTCGACGAATTCGCATTTCATGAAGAGGATGTCGAAGACGCGGCGCCGCTGCTCGTCGGTCGTGATGTTGCGCATGCACCAGACGAAGAGTTCATGCAAACGCGCGAGCGGGTCTTCCTCCTTGCCGTCCAGCGTGGATTCCACGAGTTCGTCGAGCGGCAAAAGGCTGCGGTCGAACATCGCGTTGAAGAGATCGCCCTTGTTGGCGAAATGCCAGTAGATCGCGCCGCGCGTGACGCCCGCCGCCTGCGCGATGTCCGCGAGCGTCGTGCGCGATACCCCTTTTTCGTAGAAGACGCGCTCGGCCGCGTCGAGTACGCGGTTGCGCGTCAACTGCGCTTCTTCCTTGGTTCGTCTGACCATATCCTGCGGCCGGTGGCCGTCTGCTCCTGCTACTGCCGTTTGAAAGCCGCTCTGAGGACGACTCTGTCGAAGGTTCGTCGAACGTAATCGATTCCCCGGAGCGGTTTCTTCTCATCGCCAATGGGGAGAAACACGTACGGTTTTTTACATTCATTCGTGAATGTATATACAATACCACCCGTTTACGAATATTCACAAATTCATCCGGCGGGCGGATTTCGCATAAGCTTGCGTTTCCATTGCCCGTTCTGGCCGTCCTGTGGCCACGGGCGACGCCTCCGAGCGTCGCGCACGGGTATGAGGCGTCACGCGCAGGCTGGCGTCGCCGCTCACTCGCCGGACAAGTTGGTGTATTCACAGCGTCCCGAAGGACGCTCGTGCGCGGCGTTGCCCGGGGAAGGCCGCCGCGTGCCCAAACTTCACTCTCAGTCTTAGACAGAGGTCGCTCCATGCGCGTCGAACGGGTTCCACTCCGCTTAATCACCGCCGCGACGGCTGCCGTGTTCCTGGCAGCGTGCGGGCAAAAACAATCAGCGCCTCCGCCGCAAACGCCCGAAGTGGGTATCGTCACCGTGCAGCCGACGAGCGTGCCGGTCATCGTCGATTTGCCGGGCCGCACCAACGCCTATCTGGTCGCGCAAGTGCGCGCACGGGTCGATGGCATCGTGCTGCGCCGCGAGTTCACTGAAGGCTCCGAGGTCAAGGCCGGTCAGCGTCTCTACAAGATCGATCCGGCGCCGTACATCGCCGCGCTGAACAACGCCAAGGCGACGCTCGCGAAGGCGCAGGCGAACGTCGCGTCGCAGAACGCGCTCGTCGCGCGCTACAAGATCCTCGTCGCGGCCAATGCCGTGTCGAAGCAGGATTACGACAACGCCGTCGCGGCGCAAGGCCAGGCCGTCGCGGATGTCGCCGCGGGCAAGGCATCGGTCGATACCGCGCAGATCAACTTGGGCTACACCGACGTCGTCTCGCCTATCACCGGCCGCACCGGTCTCTCGCAGGTCACGCCGGGCGCCTACGTTCAGGCGAGCGCCGCGACGCTGCTCACGACCGTGCAGCAGCTCGATCCGATCTACGTCGATCTGACGCAATCGAGCGTCGAAGGCTTGCGCCTGCGCCGTCAGATTCAGGAAGGCCGTCTGCAGACCGAAGGCATCCACGCCGCGAAGGTCACGCTCCAGCTCGAAGACGGCCGCACGTACACCGAGCAGGGCAAGCTGCAGTTCTCCGACGTGAGCGTCGACCAGAGCACCGGTTCGGTGACGGTGCGCGCGATCTTCCAGAACAAGGACCGCGTGCTTCTGCCGGGCATGTTCGTGCGAGCGCGGATTCAGGAAGGCACGAACGACCACGCGCTCGTCGTGCCGCAGATCGGCGTCACGCATGACCAGAAGGGCACGCCGACCGCGCTCGTCGTCAACAAGGACAACAAGGTGGAACTGCGCCAGCTCGTCACGGGCAGCACGTTCGGCAACAACTGGGTGGTCGACAGCGGCCTGAACCCGGGCGACCGCGTGATCGTGAACGGCGTGGAGAAGGCGAAGCCCGGCATGCAGGTGAAGCCGGTCGACGCGAAATTCCCGTATCCCGTAGCCGGCGCATCGGATGCGCAGGCGGCATCGGCGCCGGCCAGTGCCAGCGGCGCGAGCGCTGCCAGCGGTCCGCAAGCCGCATCGGCCGCCTCCGCTGCATCGGGCGCGCAATAAAAGGGAGCCTGTTACATGGCAAAGTTTTTTATCGATCGACCGATCTTCGCGTGGGTGATCGCGATCATCCTGATGCTGGCGGGGATGGCGTCGATCTTCACGCTGCCGGTCGCGCAGTATCCGACGATCGCGCCGCCCGCGATCCAGATCAGCGCGACGTATCCGGGCGCATCCGCGAGCACCGTCGAAAACACGGTGACGCAGGTGATCGAGCAGCAGATGACCGGCCTCGACCACTTGCTGTACCTGTCGTCGACGTCCGATGACTCGGGCACGGCCACCGTCACGCTGACGTTCGCGGCGGGCACGAACCCGGACATCGCGCAGGTGCAGGTGCAGAACAAGCTGCAGCTCGCGACGCCGCTGCTTCCGCAAGTCGTGCAGCAGTTGGGCACGAAGGTCACGAAGTCGAGTTCGAGCTTCCTGCTCGTGCTCGCGTTCGTGTCCGAAGACGGCAGCATGAGCAAGTACGACCTCGCGAACTACGTGGCGTCGAACGTGGCGGATCCGCTCTCGCGTATCGACGGCGTCGGTACGACGACGCTGTTCGGCTCGCAGTACGCGATGCGCGTCTGGCTCGATGCGACCAAGCTCACGAACTTCGCGCTCACGCCTGTCGACGTGAAGAACGCGATCACGAACCAGAACGTGCAGGTGGCGGCGGGTGCGCTCGGCGGCACGCCGGCGGTGCCGGGGCAGATGCTCCAGGCGACCATCACGGAAGCGACGCTGCTGCGCACGCCCGAGCAGTTCGGCAACATCCTGCTGAAAGTGAATCAGGACGGCTCGCGCGTGTTGCTGAAGGATGTCGCGCGGATCGAACTCGGCGGCGAAAACTACAACTTCGATACGAAGTACAACGGACAGCCGACGGCCGGCTTCGGTATCCAGCTCGCGACGGGCGCGAACGCGCTCCAGACCGCGAAACTGGTCCGCCAGAAGATCGACGATCTGTCGAAATACTTCCCGCATGGACTGGTGGTGAAGTATCCGTATGACACGACGCCGTTCGTGCGACTGTCGATCGAGGAAGTGGTCAAGACGCTGATCGAAGGCATCGTGCTCGTGTTCCTCGTGATGTATCTGTTCCTGCAGAACCTGCGGGCGACGATCATCCCGACGATCGCGGTGCCGGTCGTTTTGCTCGGCACGTTCGCGATCATGTCGGCGGTGGGCTTCTCGATCAACGTGCTGTCGATGTTCGGCCTCGTGCTCGCGATCGGCCTGCTCGTCGACGATGCGATCGTGGTCGTGGAGAACGTCGAGCGGGTGATGTCGGAGGAGCATTTATCGCCGCGCGAAGCGACCCGCAAGGCGATGGGGCAGATCACCGGCGCGCTGGTCGGCGTGGCGCTCGTGCTGTCGGCGGTGTTCGTGCCGGTGGCCTTCTCCGGCGGCTCGGTCGGCGCGATCTACCGTCAGTTCTCGCTGACGATCGTCGCGGCGATGGTGCTGTCCGTCATGGTCGCGCTGATTCTCACGCCGGCGCTGTGCGCGACGATCCTGAAACCGCATCCGGAAGGGCACGAGCCCGAGAAGAAGGGCTTCTTCGGCTGGTTCAACCGCACGTTCAACAAGAGTCAGGAGAAGTATCACAGCGGCGTGCAGCACGTCATTCGCCGCTCGGGACGCTGGCTCATCATCTATATCGTCGTGATCGTCGCGGTGGGCATGCTGTTCCTGCGTCTGCCGAAGTCGTTCCTGCCCGATGAAGACCAGGGCACGATGTTCGTGCTCGTGAACGCGCCGTCCGGCTCCACGCAGGAGTACACCGCGCACGTTCTGAAGGACGTGCAGGACTATCTGCTGAAGGACGAGAAATCGATCGTCGAATCGGTCTTCACGGTGAACGGCTTCTCGTTCGCGGGCCGCGGCCAGAACTCCGGCCTCGTGTTCGTGCGGATGAAGGACTACGCGGAACGCCAGCACAGCGACCAGAAGGTGCAGGCGCTCGTCGGACGCATGTTCATGCACTTCGCGCCTTACAAGGACGCGATGATCTTCCCGGTCAATCCGCCTTCGATTCCGGAACTCGGCACGGCGGCGGGCTTCGACTTCGAGCTGCAGGATCGCGGCGGCCTCGGCCACGCGAAGCTGATGGAAGCGCGCAACATGCTGCTCGGCATGGCCGCGAAGGATCCGACGCTCGCACAGGTGCGTCCGAACGGCCTGAACGACACGCCGCAGTTCAAGGTGAATGTCGATCGCGAGAAGGCGAGCGCGCTCGGCATCGCCGTATCGGACATCGATCAGACATTCTCGATCGCGTGGGCGTCGCAGTACGTGAACAACTTCCTCGACGTCGACAACCGGATCAAGAAAGTCTACGTGCAGGGCGATGGTCCGTTCCGCATGAACCCGGACGACCTGAACAAGTGGTACGTGCGCAATGGCGCCGGAACGATGGTGCCGTTCGGCGCCTTCGCGACGGGCAACTGGACCTACGGTTCGCCGAAGCTCGAACGCTACAACGGCATCTCGGCGGTGGAAATCCAGGGCGCGGCGGCGGCGGGCAAGTCGACCGGCCAGGCGATGACCGCGATGGAAGCGATCGCGGCGAAGCTGCCGGCGGGCATCGGCTACGAATGGACGGGCCTTTCCTATCAGGAACGCCAGTCGGGTTCGCAGGCGCCGATTCTCTACGGCATCTCGATCCTCGTCGTGTTCCTGTGTCTCGCGGCGCTGTATGAAAGCTGGTCGATTCCGTTCTCGGTCATCATGGTCGTGCCGCTCGGCGTGCTCGGCGCGCTGCTCGCGGCGACGCTGCGCGGTCTGGAAAACGACGTGTTCTTCCAGGTCGGCCTGTTGACGACGGTGGGTCTGTCGGCGAAGAACGCGATTCTGATCGTGGAATTCGCGCGCGAGTTGCGGATTCAGGGCATGTCGACGGTCGAAGCGGCGATGGAAGCGGCGCGCCTGCGGTTGCGCCCGATCCTGATGACCTCGCTCGCGTTCATTCTCGGCGTGATGCCGCTCGCGATCAGTAACGGCGCGGGCTCGGCGAGCCAGCACGCGATCGGCACGGGCGTGATCGGCGGCATGTTGACCGCGACCTTCCTCGCCATCTTCATGATTCCGATGTTCTTCGTCGTTATCAGCAAGTTCAGCAAGAGCAAGGACGTGCCGGCGCCGGGTTCGTCGGGCGACATCGAAGGCACGAACGGTAAGGAAGGACACTGAGATGCTTAAACATTCCTTGATCGCGGCCGCCGTGGCGGTATTCGCCGCGGGCTGCACGCTCCAGCCGAAGTACGAGCGTCCGCCCGAGCCCGTCACGCAGACGTTTCCGGAAGGCGGCGTGTACGCGCACCAGCCGGATGCGAGTTCGAGCGCGAGCAACGGCCGCACGGCGAACGGCCAGAGCGCGCCGGACATCGGCTGGCGCGATTTCTTCGCCGATGCGCGCCTGCAGAAGATCGTCGAGCTCGCGCTGAAGAACAATCGCGACCTGCGCGTCTCGGTGCTCAACGTCGATGCGGCGCGCGCGCAGTATCAGATCACGCGCGCGGGTCTGTTCCCGACGCTCGATGCGGCCGCGTCGCAGACGAAGCAGCGCACGCCGAAGAATCTGTCGTTCTTCGGTAACACGATCTCGAACGAGTATTCGGTCGGCCTGAATGCGTCGTGGGAAATCGACTTCTTCGGGCGCATCCGCAGCCTGAAGGATCAGGCGCTCGCGCAATATCTGTCGACGGCGGAATCGCGCAAGGCGGCGGAGATCTCGCTGGTGTCGTCGGTGGCGGACCAGTATCTGACGATGCTCGCCTACGACGATCAACTCGTCGTCACGCAGAACACGCTCAAGACGGCGCAGGAGTCGTTCCGCATCACCAAGCTGCAATACGAGAACGGCACCGGCACCGAACTCGATCTGCGTCAGTCCGAAGGCGTGGTCGAGGAAGCGCAGGCGAATCTGCAGACGCAGTCGCGTTTGCGCGCGCAGGCGGAAAACGCGCTCGTGCTGCTCGTCGGGGAGCCGTTGCCTGCGGATTTGCCGGCCGGCATGCCGCTCGATACGCAGAATCTGCTCTCCGACATTCCCGCGGGTCTGCCGTCCGATCTGCTGACGCGCCGTCCCGATATCGCGGCGGCGGAGCAGTCGCTGCTCGCGGCCAACGCGAATATCGGCGCGGCGCGCGCGGCGTTCTTTCCGCGCGTCTCGCTGACGGGCAGCTTCGGCACGCTGTCGCCGACGCTCGGCGGCCTGTTCAAGCCGGGGTCGGCTGCGTGGTCGTTCGCGCCCCAGATCACGGTGCCGATCTTCGAGGGCGGCCAGAACAAGGCCAATCTCGATCTGGCGAACGTGCAGAAGCGCATCGAGATCGCCAACTACGAGAAGGCGATCCAGACCGCGTTCCGCGAAGTCGCGGACGGCCTCGCCGCGCGCGGCACCTTCGACGAGCAGATCAAGGCGCTCGAGCGCTTCGTCAATTCGCAGAGCCGGCGTCTGGAGCTGTCGGACCTGCGCTATCGCAATGGCGTGGACAGCTATCTGTCGGTGCTGACCGCGCAGACGGCGCTTTACGAAGCGCAGCAGCTGCTCATCACGGCGCGGCTGAATCGACTGACGAACCTCGTCGATCTGTATCAGTTCATGGGCGGCGGATGGATCGAGCGTTCCGGCGACGCGCCGCGTCCCGCCGATGCGCCCGTCGACTACGGCTCGCAAGGCGCGCCGCAAGCAGCCTCGGCGCCCGCGGCGAGCTGATTCGCCTAAAACCGTCGCACTCGAAGCCCGGCCGCGCCGGGCTTTTTTTCGCGCTTTCGAACTTGTTCCACATCGTTTTGCATCGATGTCTGGGTGATGCAACAGACTTGGCACATTGTTTCAGTTGCCATCAAAGATCCACACATCTGCCTACTCTTTAGTCTTCCTCACTGCGCGCGATAACTATAATCGGCTGCTTGCCGCAGTCGTGACGGCGCGATCCGTTCCATCGATCGTTCGAAAAAGTCGTTGACGAAGCTCGCCGCGAGCGTCGCATACATTCAGTTATCCCAAAAATATGGCCGCATTTCTTCCGAAAGCGGCCAGCCCCATCCAAGGCGCGCGGGCCGCACGAATGCCCCGGTCGCCGCGGTCAGCGACTTTCGCATCGCACGACAGCACATTGCGCGCGGCTCGCGGTCAACGCGAAGACGCGCGCCTTTCATTGTCAGTAACCTCAGAGGTCTCGCGTTCCATGCGTCTCATACGGATTCCATACCGCCTCATCGGTGTCACGACGGCCGCCTTGCTGGCAGCCGGTTGCGGAGAGAAGCATCCCGCGATGGCGCCGCACACGCCGGAAGTCGGCGTTGTCATCGTCGAGCCGGCCGCTGTGCCGGTCACGACAGAACTCTCGGGCCGCACGAGCGCCTTTCTCGATGCCCAGGTGCGCGCGCGCGTCGATGGCATCGTGCTGCGCCGCGAATTCACGGAAGGCAGCCTCGTCAAGGCCGGGCAACGCCTTTACAAGATCGATCCGGCGCCGTATATCGCGCAACTGAACAACGCGAAGGCGTCGTTCGCGAAGGCCCATGCGAATCTCGTCTCGACCGCGGCGCAGGCCGAGCGCTACAAGGTGCTCGTCGCGTCGAACGCGGTCAGCAAGCAGGACTACGACAACGCCGTGGCGGCGCAAGGCCAGGCCGAAGCCGATGTCGCGTCGGCCAAAGCCGCGATCGACACCGCGCAGATCAAGCTTGGCTATACCGACGTCACGTCGCCGGTTTCGGGGCAGGCCGGCATTTCCCAGGTCACGCCCGGCGCATACGTGCAGGCGGCGCAGGCGACGCTGATGGTCACCGTCCAGCAGCTCGACCCGATGTACGTCGATCTCACGCAATCGAGTCTCGACGGTCTCAAGCTGCGCCGTCAGATTCAGGAAGGGCGTCTTTCGACCAACGGCCCGAACGCGGCGAAGGTCACGCTGATTCTCGAAGACGGCCGTGAGTATCCGGAGCAGGGCAAGCTGCAATTCAGCGATGTGAGCGTCGATCCGTCGACCGGATCGGTGACGCTGCGCGCGATCTTCATGAACAAGGACCGGGTGCTGCTGCCGGGCATGTTCGTGCGCGCGCGCATCGAGCAAGGCGTGAATCCGAAGGCGCTCGTCGTGCCGGTGCAGGGCATCACGCACGATCAGAAAGGCACCGCGCTCGCGATGGTCGTCGGCAAGGACAACAAGGTCGCGATGCGCCCGCTCGTCACCTCCGGCACGCTCGGCCAGAGCTGGATCGTCGACAGCGGTCTGAACGCGGGCGATCGCGTGATCGTCGAGGGCATCGATCACGTGCGTCCGGGCATGGAAGTGAAGGCCGTGCCCGCGCGTCAGCCCGAAGCGAAAGCCGACGCTAAAGCCGAAGCGAAAGCCGACGCAACGGCCGCCTCCGGCGCGTAAGGACGGGAGACACGTCCATGGCCAAGTTCTTTATCGATCGCCCGATTTTCGCGTGGGTGATCGCCATCATTCTGATGCTCGCGGGTCTCGCGTCGGTGACGACGCTGCCCGTCGCGCAATATCCGACCATCGCGCCGCCCGCGATCCAGATTTCCGCGAACTATCCGGGCGCATCCGCTCAGACCGTCGAAAACACCGTCACGCAGGTGATCGAGCAGCAGATGAGCGGTCTCGACCATCTGCTGTATCTGTCCTCGACCTCCGATGACAGCGGCACCGCCACCGTCACGCTGACGTTCGCGGCCGGCACCAATGCCGACATCGCGCAGGTTCAGGTGCAGAACAAGCTGCAACTGGCCACGCCCAATCTGCCGGCCGTCGTGCAGCAGCTCGGCATCAGCGTGACCAAGTCGAGCAGCAGCTTCCTGCTCGTGCTGGCGTTCGTGTCCGAAGACGGCAGCATGAGCCGCGAAGACCTCGCGAACTACGTGGCGTCGCACGTGCAGGATCCGATCAGCCGGCTGAACGGCGTCGGCACCGTCACGCTCTTCGGCTCGCAGTACGCGATGCGAATCTGGCTCGATCCGAACAAGCTGACCAAATTCAGCCTGACGCCGGTCGACGTGCAGAACGCGCTGACTTCGCAGAACGTGCAGGTCGCGGGCGGCCAGCTCGGCGGCGTGCCCGCGGTGCCGGGCCAGTCGATGCAGGCGACCATCACCGAAGCGACGCTGCTGCGCACACCGGAGCAGTTCGGCAACGTGCTGCTGAAGGTGAATCAGGACGGCTCGCAGGTGCGTATCCGCGACGTGGCGCGCGTCGGTCTCGGCGGCGAGAACTACAACTTCGAGACGCAGTACAACGGCCGTCCGGCTGCCGGATTCGGCATTCAGCTCGCGACCGGCGCGAACGCGCTCGCCACCGCGAATCTGGTGCGCGCGAAAGTCGACGAGCTCGCGAAGTTCTTCCCGCACGGTCTCGTCGTGAAGTATCCGTACGACACCACGCCGTTCGTGAAGCAGTCGATCGCCGACGTCGTCAAGACGCTCATCGAGGCCATCGTGCTGGTGTTCCTCGTGATGTACCTGTTCCTGCAGAACCTGCGCGCGACGCTCATTCCGACCATCGCCGTGCCGGTCGTGCTGCTCGGCACCTTCGCGATCATGGCGGCGGCGGGCTTCTCCATCAACACGCTGTCGATGTTCGGGCTCGTGCTCGCCATCGGCTTGCTGGTGGACGACGCGATCGTGGTCGTCGAAAACGTCGAGCGCGTGATGACCGAAGAGGGACTGTCGCCGAAGGAAGCCACGAAGAAGGCGATGAGTCAGATCACCGGCGCGCTCGTCGGCGTGGCGCTCGTGCTCGCGGCGGTGTTCGTGCCGGTGGCGTTCACGGGCGGCTCGGTCGGCGCGATCTATCGCCAGTTCTCGCTGACGATCGTCTCGGCGATGGGTCTCTCGGTGCTCACCGCGATGGTGCTCACCCCTGCGCTGTGCGCAACGATGCTCAAGCCGCACCCGGAAGGCCACACGGAAAAGACGACCGGCTTCTTCGGCTGGTTCAACCGCACGTTCGCGAAGAGCCAGGCGAAGTATCACGGCGGCGTGGCGCATGTCATCAGGCGTTCGGGGCGCTGGCTCGTCATCTATGTGGCGATCATCGTGGCGGTCGGCATGTTGTTCGCGCGTTTGCCGAAGGCGTTCCTGCCCGATGAAGACCAGGGCACGATGTTCGTGCTGGTGGCGACGCCCGCCGGCTCCACGCAGGAGATGACGCAGCGCGCGCTGGACGATGTCGCGGGCCATCTGCTGAAGAAGGAAAGCGCGCTCGTCGAGTCGGTGTTCACCGTGAACGGTTACAGCTTTGCCGGTCATGGCCAGAACTCCGGTCTCATCTTCGTGCGGCTGAAGGACTTCGCCCAGCGCACGAGCGCCAACGAGAAGGTGCAAGCGCTGGTGGGCCGCACGTACGGCGCGTTCGCGGGCTACAAGAACGCGCTCGTGTTTCCGGTGAATCCGCCGTCGATTCCGGAACTGGGCACGGCGTCGGGCTTCGACTTCGAACTTCAGGATCGCGCTGGTCTCGGCCACGAAAAGCTGATGCAGGCGCGCGCGATGCTCCTCGGCATGGCCGCGAAGGACGAGACGCTCGCGCAGGTCCGGCCGAACGGCCTGAACGACGCGCCGCAGTTCAAGGTGAACATCGACCGTCAGAAGGCGCTGGCGCAGGGCGTCGATCCGTCGAGCATCGACCAGACGTTCTCGATCGCGTGGGCGTCGAAGTACGTGAACAACTTCCTCGATACGGACAGCCGCATCAAGAAGGTGTACATGCAGAGCGATGCGCCGTTCCGCATGTCGCCGGAGAACATCAACAGCTGGTACGTGCGCAACGCGTCGGGCTCGATGGTGCCGTTCTCGTCGTTCGCGACGACCGAATGGAGCTACGGCTCGCCCAAGCTCGAACGCTACAACGGCCTGTCGTCGATCGAAATTCAGGGTGTCGCGAAGCCGGGCAAATCCACCGGCGAGGCGATGGCCGCGATGGAAGCGCTCGCGGCGAAGCTGCCCGCGGGCATCGGCTACGAATGGACGGGGCTGTCGTATCAGCAGATCCAGTCCGGCTCGCAGGCGCCGATTCTTTACGGCATCTCAATCCTCGTCGTGTTCCTGTGTCTCGCGGCGCTGTACGAGAGCTGGTCGATTCCTTTCTCCGTGATCATGGTCGTGCCGCTCGGCGTGGTCGGCGCACTGCTCGCCGTGTCGCTGCGCGGACTGGAGAACGACGTGTTCTTCCAGGTCGGCTTGCTCACGACAGTGGGCTTGTCGGCGAAGAACGCGATTCTGATCGTCGAGTTCGCCCGCGATCTGCAGCTCTCGCAAAAGATGGGGCCGATCGAAGCGGCGCTCGAAGCGGCGCGCCTGCGCCTGCGTCCGATTCTCATGACATCGCTCGCGTTCATTCTCGGCACGATGCCGCTCGCGATCAGCAACGGCGCGGGCTCGGGCAGCCAGCACGCGATCGGCACGGGCGTGATCGGCGGCATGGTGACCGCGACTTTCCTCGCCATTTTCATGGTGCCGATGTTCTTCGTCGTGGTGCGCTCGCGTTTCGGCGGCGACAAGGAGGACACGGATGCCGCGCTCGCGCGTTACGAAGCGCAGCGGCGCGCGCAACAGGGCAACGAAGGACACTGACATGCGTAGACTTTCCTTGATTGCAATGGCCGTCGCCGTACTGGCGACCGGCTGCACGATGGCGCCGAAGTACGAACGCCCCGCCGCGCCGGTGTCGGCGAATTTTCCGGCGCACGGCGTCTACGCGACGCAGCCGGTCGCGACGCCGGACGGCGCACGCAGCGCGAACGGCGTGGCCGCGGCCGATATCGGCTGGCGCGATTTCTTCGTCGATGCGCGTTTGCAGCGGCTCATCGACATCGCGTTGAAGAACAACCGTGACTTGCGCGTCGCGATGCTCAACGTGCAGGCCGCGCAGGCGCAGTATCAGGTCGTCACGACGCTTCTGCTTCCGTCCATCACCGCCGTGGGCGCGCAGTCGAAAACGCGCAAGCCCGACAATCTGTCGTTCTTGAATCAGACCATCTCGAATACCTACACGGTGGGCCTGAATGCGTCGTGGGAGATCGACCTGTTCGGCCGGGTGCAGAGCATGCGGAATCAGGCGCTCGCGAAATATTTCGCGACTGCCTATGCGCGCAAGGCTGCGGAGATTTCGCTCGTCTCGCAAGTGGCGGCGCAGTACCTTCAGGTCTTGCAGACGGACGACCTGCTGAAGGTGACGCATCAGACGCTGGCCAGCGCGAGCGAATCGTACCGGATCGTCAAGCTGCAATTCGACAACGGCGCCGCGTCGGAGCTGGACGTGAGCCAGGCGCAAACGGTGATGGAAGGCGCGGCGGCGAATCTGCAGGCGCAGGAGCGCGCGCGGGCGCAGGCCGTCAATGCGCTCGTGTTGCTGCTCGGCGAGCCGGTGCCCGACGATCTGCCGGGCGGCATGCCGCTCGACGGTCAAGACCTGCTCGCGGACATTCCTGCGGGTCTGCCGTCGGATTTGCTGCTGCGGCGGCCGGACATCATGGAGGCCGAACAGAATCTGCTCGCGGCGAATGCGAACATCGGCGCGGCGCGCGCAGCGTTCTTTCCGAACATTTCGCTGACCGGCATGCTCGGCACACTGAGCCCGACGCTCGGTGGTCTGTTCAAAGCGGGGTCGGCGGGATGGAGCTTTGCGCCGACCATCACCTTGCCGATCTACGGCGATCAGTTCGCGAATCTCGAGTACGCGAATATCCAGAAGAAGATCGAGATCGCCAATTACGAGAAGGCGATTCAATCCGCGTTCAAGGATGTCGCCGATGGTCTCGCCGCGCGCGGCACCTACGATCAGCAGATCGCCGCGCTCGTGCGCGATACGGCCGCGCAGCAACGCCGGCTGGAGTTGTCGACGCTGCGATACAAGCAGGGCGTCGACAGCTATCTCGGCGTGCTGACCGCGCAGCAGGACCTGTATTCGGCGCAGCAGACGCTGATTGCCGCGCGCACGCAGCGGTTGGCGAATCTCGTGACGTTGTATCAGGCGCTGGGAGGCGGGTGGATCGAGCGGACGGGCGATGCGCCGCGGGCGGCGGATGCGGGCTGACGCGCGGCCCTCGCTTCGATAAACAAAAAAACGCCGCGGCTCCCGCCGCGGCGCTCAACGCAAGCACAGCCCAAACTCCTCAGTGCGCGTCGCCCGCATGGGCCGCGCCTTCGAACTCATGCGCGGCTTCACGCGCATCGCGTTCGGCATCGCGTTCCTTGCGCACGCCGTTGAACACGATGTTCAACACCACCGCCGACACCGACGCCAGCAGAATCCCGCTGTGAAGGATCGGCTCCAGCGCGTGCGGCAGTTGCGTGAAGAACTTCGGCGCGACGACCGGCACCATGCCCATCCCGACGCTCACCGCGACGATGAACAGGTTGTGCTGATTCTTCGAGAAGTCCACGCGCGACAGCGTCTTGATGCCGTTCGCCGCGACCATGCCGAACATCACGATGCCCGCGCCGCCGAGCACGAACGGCGGCACCGACGCCACCACCTGCGCCATTTTCGGAAAGAGGCCGAGCACGACGAGAATCACGCCGCCTGTCGCGCAGACGAAGCGGCTCTTCACGCCCGTCACGCCGATCAAACCGACGTTCTGCGAAAACGACGTATGCGGGAACGAGTTGAAGATGCCGCCGATCAGCGTGCCGAGACCGTCGACACGCAAGCCGCGCACGAGCGCCTTCTGGTCGACCGGACGCTCGACGAGATCGCCGACCGCGAGGAACATGCCCGTCGATTCGATGAACGTCACGAACATGACGATGACCATCGTCGCGACGGAGAGCGCATCGAAATGCGGCATGCCGAAGTGGAACGGCAGCACGATGCCGACCCACGGCGCGTGCGCGACGCCGTCCATGTCGACGCGGCCGAGCATCGCGGCGATCACGAAGCCGACGACGATCCCGAGCAGCACCGAAATATTCGCGATGAAACCTCGCGCGAACTTGTTGATGAGCAGAATCAGCGACAACACGACGAGCGACAGCAGCAGGAAGACCGGATTGCCGTAGTCGGGATTGCCGATGCCGCCCGCCGCCCAGTTGATGCCCACGCCCATCAGCGAGAGGCCGATCACCGCGATCACCGTGCCGACCACGACCGGCGGGAAGAAGCGCAGGAGCTTGCCGATCATCGGCGCGAGGACGATGCCGATCACGCCCGCCGCGATGGTCGCGCCGAACACGTCGAGAATGCCGAGCGAAGGATTCGTGCCGATCGCGACCATCGGGCCGACGGCGGCGAAGGTGCAGCCCATGATGACGGGCAGGCGAATGCCGAAGATCCACAGGCCGAGCGTCTGGATCAGCGTGGCGACGCCGCACGAGAACAGATCCGCGCTGATGAGAAACGCGACCTGATCTTTCGGCAGGCCCATCGCGGCGCCGAGGATCAGCGGCACCGCCACCGCGCCCGCGTACATCACCAGAACGTGCTGGATGCCGAGCGTCAGCAGTTGACCGGCGGGGAGCCGTTCGTCGCACGGATGCACCGACGGGTTCACCGAACTTGAAGCCATGTCTCTCTCCTATGTCTACTTCCATTTGAATGGCCTCCAAGTTAAGTGCATCGGCAACCATGAACAAGACCACGCGGCGCTATACGTCGCGTTCGCGTGCCGATATGGGTCTCGCGCGCCGCGAGCGGCGCAAACGTGCGAACGGCCCTGTCACAAGGGGTTTGACGCAAATCAAGGGAAATTCGTCGCCTGACGGAAGGCCGCGATCTTCGGACGGTCGTTATGATGTGCATCACGCCCCGCGTATAGTCCATTTTTCACGTTCATCGCGCGATGGCGGGGTTAACCCCCGTTTTACGCGTTTTCCCTAACGCCTTTTCAGACTCGGAATCCCATGCGTTTTTTAGGCATCGATCTCGGCACGGGCTCCCTCAAGCTCGCGATCGTCGATGAAGCCGGACGCGACATCGCGTCGTCGAGTGCGGCGTACGCGGTGACGAGCGCGCAGCCCGGCTGGGCCGAAACCAGCGTCGATGCGTGGTATGGCGCGCTCGTCGACGCAGCATCGCGTTTGCCCGCCAACGAGCGTCAAGCGGTGCGCGGCATCGGCTTTTCGGGGCAGATGCACGGCGTCGTTTTGACCGACGCGCATGGCCACGCGCTTCGCCCCGCGATGCTGTGGCCCGACACCCGTGCCCGCGATCTGCTCGACGCGTGGCGCGAGCCGCAGCCGAATCCGGTCGCGCCCGGCATGGCGGGGCCGTTGCTGCGCTGGCTCGCATCGAACGAACCGCGGATCGCGGCGCAAACGCGCTGGGCCTTGCAGCCGAAAGACTGGCTGCGCGCGAAGCTCGGCGGCGCGTTCGTCACCGATGCATCCGATGCGTGCGCGACCGCGCTCGCCGCGCCATCGGGCGAATGGGACGAGGCGCTGATCGACCGGCTCGGCTTGCCGCGCGCGTGGTTCGCGCCGCTCGCGGCATCGCATGAAGTCGGCGGCGCGTTGTCTGCGGCGTCGGCGTCCGCGCTCGGTCTCGAAGCGGGCATTCCGATGGCCGTCGGCGCCGGCGATACGCCGTGCGCTGCGCTCGGCAGCGGCCTTTGCGCCGATGGCGACGCGCTCCTCACCACCGGCACCGGCGGGCAGATCGTCGTCATGTGCGCCGACGCGCCCGCGCCCGTGCACGGCCTGCACACGTATCGCGCGGCCAACGGCGCGTGGTATCGCATGGCGGCGATGCAGAACGTCGGCGTCGCGCTGGAAGCGGTGCGCGGCTGGCTCGGTTACGCATCGTGGCCCGACGCCTACGACGACGCCTTCGCCGCGTCCGCGAGTGCATCGGTGAGTTTTCTGCCGTATCTGAGCGGCGAACGCTCACCATGGATGAACCCGAACGCGCGCGGCGGCTGGATCGGACTCGGCCTCGAGGACACGCGCGGCACGATGATGCGCGCCGCGTTCGAGGGCGTGGCATTCGCATTGCGTGCGGGACTCGACGCGATTCGCGCCAACGGCACGCCGCTCGATGCGATGCTGCTCGCGGGGGGCGGCTCGGTCGATCCGCGCTGGCGGCAGTTGCTCGCCGATGCATTGCGCGTCGAGCTGCGCGCCGTCGATTGCCCGAACGCGGCGACGCGAGGCGCGGCGCTGCTCGGCGGCATCGCGGCGGGGCAGTGGCGCATCGGCGATATCGCTTCGCTCGCACCGAAGGCGACGCTCGCCGCGACGCCGCGTCCGAATCCGTCGCTCGATCAGCGGCTCGCGCGTTTCATCGATCTGTACCGGCGCACCGAAGACTGGTTCGCGATCGGGCGCGAGTCCGCTTAAACTTGCGTACCTTGGATCCCGACGCCATGCGCGCCGGGGAGTATGAAGCGACGCTTCATATGAGCGGTAACTGAAGCTCGCTTCGTCACGACAACATCGAACTCAGCCATGCCCGCACCGTCACCGTCACATCCCGATTTCCGCTCGCGCGCGTTCCTGCTCGATCACGCGCTGCGCACGATGACCTTCTATCATCCGCACTGCATGGACCCGGCGGGCGGCTTCTACCACTTCTACAAGAACGACGGCACGATCTACGACCGCACGTCGCGTCATCTCGTGTCGAGCACGCGCTTCGTCTTCAACTATGCGATGGCCTACAAGCACTTCGGCCTCGACGAATATCGCGGCGGCGTGGCGCATGGCATCGAATATCTGCGCGAGGTTCATCGCAATCCGCAGACGGGCGGCTATGCGTGGACGTTGAACGGCCGCGACGTCACGGATGCAACGAATCATTGCTATGGCCTCGCGTTCGTCGTGCTCGCGTATGCGAAGGCGGTCGAAGCCGGATTCGACGAAGCGCGCGCGTATCTCGACGAAACCTGGCATCTGATGGAGACGCACTTCTGGGACGCGCAGCACGGCCTTTACAAGGATGAGGCGAGCGCGGACTGGCAAGTGTCCGACTATCGCGGGCAGAACGCGAACATGCATACGTGCGAAGCGCTGCTCGCCGCGTTCGAAGCGACCGGAGAAGCGCGCTATCTCGATCGCGCGGCGCTGCTCGCGGACAACATGGTGAATCGGCAGGCCGCGCTCGCGGGCGGGCTCGTGTGGGAACACTACAAGCCGGACTGGTCGATCGACTGGGACTACAACAAGGGCGATCGCAGCAATATTTTCAGGCCGTGGGGCTTTCAGCCTGGGCATCAGACGGAATGGGCGAAGCTGCTGCTGATCCTCGATCGTCATCGGCCGGAGGCGTGGCACGTCACGCGTGCGCGCGAGCTGTTCGACCGCGCGCTGCAATTGTCGTGGGATCACGAGCACGGCGGCATGGTCTATGGCTTCGACACCGAAGGCAAGTTCTACGACGAAGACAAGTATTTCTGGGTTCAGGCGGAATCGTTCGCGGCGGCCGCGCTGCTCGCGGATCGCGCGCAACGCGATGGCGACGCGGCGCTTGCCGCGCGTTACTGGAACGATTACGACCGCCTGTGGACTTATAGCTGGGAGCATTTCGTCGATCACAAGTGGGGTGCGTGGTATCGCATTCTCACGCGCGACAATCGCCAGTACAGCGACGAGAAAAGCCCGGCGGGCAAGACGGACTATCACACGATGGGCGCATGCTACGAAGTCCTGAATATCGTGCGCTGAAACAATCACAACCTTGGGAGTCAGACGATGAAAACGAAAGCAGCAATCGCATGGGAAGCCGGCAAGCCGTTGACGATCGAAGAGGTCGATCTCGAAGGTCCGCGCGCGGGTGAAGTGCTGATCGAGGTGAAGGCGACGGGCATCTGCCACACCGATTACTACACGCTCTCCGGCGCGGATCCGGAAGGCATTTTCCCCGCGATTCTCGGGCATGAAGGCGCGGGCGTCGTCGTCGATGTCGGGCCGGGCGTCGGCACGTTGCGAAAAGGCGATCACGTCATTCCGCTCTACACACCGGAATGCCGCGAGTGCAAGTTCTGTCTGTCGCGCAAGACCAATCTCTGCCAGAAGATTCGCGCGACGCAAGGCAAAGGCCTCATGCCCGATGCGACTTCGCGCTTCTCGCTCGATGGCAAACCGCTGTTCCATTACATGGGGACGTCGACGTTTTCGAATTACATCGTCGTGCCGGAGATCGCGGTGGCGAAAGTGCGCGAGGACGCGCCGTTCGACAAGATCTGCTACATCGGTTGCGGCGTGACGACGGGCGTCGGCGCGGTCGTGTATTCGGCGAAGGTGGAAGCGGGCGCGAATGTCGTCGTATTCGGGCTGGGCGGCATCGGCCTGAACGTGATTCAGGGCGCGAAGATGGTCGGCGCGGACAAGATCATCGGCGTCGATATCAATCCGGGCCGCGTCGAGCTCGCGAAGAAGTTCGGCATGACGCACTTCATCAACCCGAAGGAAGTGGAGAACGTCGTCGATCACATCGTGCAATTGACCGATGGCGGCGCGGATTATTCGTTCGAATGCGTCGGCAATACCACGCTCATGCGTCAGGCGCTCGAATGCACGCACAAGGGCTGGGGCCAGTCGTTCATCATCGGCGTGGCGGCGGCGGGGCAGGAAATCAGCACGCGTCCGTTCCAGCTCGTCACGGGCCGCGAATGGAAGGGCTCGGCGTTCGGCGGCGCGCGCGGCCGCACGGATGTGCCGAAGATCGTCGACTGGTACATGGAAGGCAAGATCAACATCGACGATCTGATCACGCATCATCTGAAGCTGGAGCAGATCAACGACGGCTTCGACCTGATGAAGAAGGGCGAGTCGATTCGTTCCGTCGTCATCTATTGAGCTACTGAGCGAGGAAAACGCGATGCTGGAACTCGTGGAAGAACATCGTTGTTTCGATGGCGTGCAGCGCATCTATCGGCATGAATCGCAGACTGTCGGCCTGCCGATGCGCTTTTCCGTCTTTTTGCCTGCTGCCGCGTCTTCTTCGAAGGTGCCGGCGTTGTTTTATCTCGCCGGCCTGACTTGCACCGAAGAGACGTTCCCGATCAAGGCGGGCGCGCAACGTTACGCGGCGGAGCACGGCATCGCGCTGATTGCGCCGGATACTTCGCCGCGTGGCGCGGATATTCCGGGCGAGAAGGATTCGTGGGATTTCGGCGTCGGCGCGGGGTTTTATGTCGATGCGACGCGCGAGCCTTGGGCGCGGCGTTATCGCATGTACTCGTATGTGACGCAGGAGTTGCGCGAGACAGTTCTCGCGGAGTTGCCGGTGCGAGAGGATCGTATCGGCATCTTCGGGCATTCGATGGGCGGGCACGGGGCGCTCGTGCTCGCGTTGCGCAATCCGGATCTTTATCGGAGTGTGTCGGCGTTTGCGCCTATTGCGGCGCCGTCGCAGTGTCCGTGGGGCGTGAAAGCGTTTTCTGGCTATCTCGGCGATGATCGTTCGGCGTGGGCGCAGTACGATGCGAGCGAGTTGATTCTCGGCGATGCGGCTGCCCGGTTCGAAGGCGGGATTCTTATCGATCAGGGACTGGCGGATCAGTTTCTCGCCGAGCAGTTGCACCCTGATGTCTTGGAGCGCAATGCGCGTGATGCCGGACACAGTTTGATCGTGCGGCGGCATGAAGGCTATGACCACGGGTATTTCTTTATTTCTACCTTCGTCGGGGAGCATGTCGCGCATCATGCGCGGGTTTTGTGTCGGTGAGGTTTGGTCTTCTTGTTGTTGCCGGATCCCGTGATCGTGTCGGTCTATTAGCGTTGCCCCTGTGCGGGGCGGCATTGCTGACAGACCGACGCGATCACGGGCTCCAGCGAAGAAATCAATTCCCCCGCTTTCCCAACAAGCTCGCCCCATAAACAACCGCAGCCAGCATAGTGATCCAGAAACTAGTAGGCCAATCGGTATAGAAGGCGAGCGTAAGCCCAACCCAAGCCTGTGCGAGTGCAAACAGCGCCGCAAGCACGAGCCCTGACGACAATCGCGTCGTGACGTTCTGCGCCGCCGCCGCGGGCCCGACCATCAACGCAAAAACGAGCAGCACCCCGACGATCTGCGTGCAAGCCGCGACTGCCAGCGCGGTGATCGCGAGAAACATCACGGAGACGAGCCGCAACGACACGCCCTTGGCCTCCGCGAGCTCCGGCTGCAAGGACGCAAACAACAAAGGCCGCATGATGACCGCAAGCGCACCGAGGCTGACGACAGCGAGCCCGGCAAGCACGACCAGCGTGTCATGACTCACGCCAAGCACGTTGCCGAACAGAAGCGCAGTAGCCTGAGTCGCATACGCGGTGAAGAAGTGCAGAAACAGCAACCCGAACCCGAGCGAGAGAGAAAGAATCACACCGATGGCCACATCGCGGCCCGAGAGCCGCTCGCCGAGCGCACCCATCCCGACGCCCGCCGCGAGCGTGAATCCGACCATCCCCCAGAGCGGCGGCATGCCGAGCAGCACCGCGCCCGTCGCGCCGGTAAAGCCGACGTGCGATAGCGCGTGACCCGCGAAGGTCTGTCCGCGCAGCACGAGAAAATACCCGACGATCCCCGACAGCACCGCGACGATCCCTGACGCCGCGAATGCATTCACCATGAAGTCGTATTCGAACATTGCGCTTTCTATTTGACGTGACTGTGGCTGTGGCCGTGATCGTGCTCATGGCCGTGATCGTGTTCATGCTCGTGCTCTCCGCCTTCCTCGTGCGCGTGATCGAGCTTGTCGATTTCGACATCGCCCGACATCACGAAGATGCGGCCGTTCACGCGCATCACGTCGATGGGCGAGCCGTACAGACGCGAGAGCACCGGCTTCGAAATGACTTCATCGACAGTGCCGAGCGCCGCGCGCCCGCTGCCGAGATAAAGCACGCGGTCGAGCGAATTGAGCAGCGGATTGAGTTCGTGCGCCGAGAACAGCACGGTGATGTTCAACTCGCGCTGCACGCGCCGCACGAGTTCGACGACCCCCGTCTGATGCCGCGGATCGAGGCTGATCAGCGGCTCGTCGAGCAACAACAGACGCGGATTGCCGAGCAGACACTGCGCGAGCAAAAGACGCTGGCGCTCGCCGCCCGACAACTCCGACAACGGACGCGAAGCAAGCTGATGCGCGCCGACGAGCTCCAGCACGCGCTCGACATCCGCACGGATGCGGGCATTGCGATGCGGCAGTCCCCAGTGATGACCATCCGCGGCCATCGCGACGAAATCGCGGCCGAGCACGCGCCGGTTCGCGAGACCCGTGCGTATCTGCGGCATATAGCCGATCGACGGATTGCCGCGCACGACCGCTTCGCCATTCACGCGAATCGTCCCGCTCTTCACAGGCACGAGTCCGAGCAGGGCGCGCATCAGCGTGGTCTTGCCCGCGCCGTTCGGCCCGAGCACGCCGATGAACTCGCCGTTCTTCACCGTGAAACTCGCGTCGTTGAGAATCTCGCGCCCGCCGAGCGCGAGCGTCACGCGATCGACTTCGAGCGCGGGCTGCATCGTCGCATTCATCGCTGCCATCCTTGCAAGGCGCCCGCTAGCGAGTCGAGCTGCGACTGCATCCATTGCTGATACGTCTTCTTCGCGGGCAAAGTCTCCGTCACGCTGATGCTCGGCACATGCGCGTCCTTCGCGATGTCGAGCAGACGCTTCGTCAGCGCGCCCGTCGCCTGGCTGTTGTAGATGAGCACGTGCACGCGACGCTCGCGCAGATCCTTCTCGAACGCGGCGATGTCGGCGGGACTCGGCTCGGTCTCGTTCATCGACGCGAGCTGGAAGCGCTGGTTGCGCATCTCGAAGCCGATCGCATCGGCCATGTAGCCGAACACCGGCTCGGTCGCCGTCACGGGCACGCCCTTGTAATGCGACTTCATCTGCGCGACGGTCGCGTCGATCGGTTTCATCGAATCGAGGAACGCTGCGAGGCGCGCGTCGTAATCGCTCTTGTGCGACGGGTCCGCGCTCACGAGATACGCGCTCACCGCCTTCGCGACGACGGGCATCGTCGCCGGGTCGTACCAGAGGTGCGGATTGTCGCCGCCCTTCTTGCCGACGAGCTTCGCCGCGACGATCGCCGTGCGCTTGCCATTGCTCTTGGATGCCGCGAGCAGCTTGTCCATCCACGGATCGTAATCCGCGCCGTTATAGACGACGAGCGCCGCGTGCTGCAACGCGCGCGCGGTCTTGGGACTGGCTTCGAAGAGATGCGGGTCTTCGTCCGGATTGTTGAGGATGCTCGTCACCTGCACGTGATCGCCGCCGAGCTGGCGAATGACGTCGCCGTAAAAGTTCTCCGCCGCGACGACCGGCACGCGCGCGGTCTGTGCCGATGCCGCGCTGCAAAAGCCGAGCGTGAGGGCGAAGCAGGTCAGGACGTGCGCGAGTTTCATCGATTTCCTTGCAAGTGAGATGTTCTTGAGACGCGGCGATTCAGGCATCGCGATGTTTTCGCTGGCAATCGGCGCACAGGCCGCTCAACTCCACGACCTGGTGATGCACTTGAAAGCCGTGCGCGGGCGGGCTCGCCGACAGCGACGATGCGAGTTCGCGGCCCTGAATTTCGAGCGTCGCGCCGCATTCGTCGCAGATGAGGAACTGGCTCTCGTGAGGCTTGCCGGCATCGCAACACGCGATGAACGCGTTCTTCGATTCGATGCGATGCACGAAGCCGTTATCGACGAGAAACTCCAGCGCGCGATACACCGTGGTCGGCGGCACGCGCGCGCCGCGTTGCGGCTCCATCGCGTCGATGAGGTCATAGGCGCCGATCGGCTTATGCGCCTTCAGCACGAGTTCGTAGACCTGACGGCGCAGCGGCGTCAGCGCGACGCCGCGCTCGATAGCGAGCGCTTCGGCGCGCGCCAGCATGTTTTCGACGGATGCGGTCATGTGATATCGGCCACGCAGAGGTGGCTGCAAAAGGTTGAAGCGCGAGCGAGGGCCGCTCGTCGGACGTTTGGGCGATGATATAACGTATCACGTTCCGTTGCACATTCGCGCACGCTTTATTTTCGGCGGCCGCGGTACGCCTTTTGCTCTCGCGCGCTTGCCGGACGGGGTTTTCCCGAGGTTTTGCGATGTTTGCGCGTCGCAGCATCGAAAGCTGTGTTGACACCTTGACACGATCACGCGCAGCGCCGATCATTCGATCAAACAGAGAGCAATTGTTCATTTGCGGAGCGTTCGCTCGCCGCGAGGGACAAAAAACTATCGGAGACATCGGTGAGATTGAGAGACAAGGTCGCGATCATCACGGGCGCCGGGAGCGGCATCGGCGAAGCAGTTGCGCGGCGCTATCTGGAAGAAGGCGCGAACGTCGTCGTCGTGGATGTGAAGAACGAAGACGACATGGCCCAGCGCTTCGCGGACGTGGCCGACCGCGTGCTCGCGCTGAAGGCCGACGTCACGCAGCGCGACGACATCGCACGCATCGTGACGCGCACCGTCGAACGTTTCGGCGGCATCGACATTCTCTTCAACAACGCGGCGCTTTTCGACATGCGCCCGATCCTCGACGAATCCTGGGACGTCTATGACCGCCTCTTCGCGGTCAACGTCAAAGGGATGTTCTTTCTGATGCAGGCGGTCGCGCAGCGCATGGTCGAGCAGGGGCGCGGCGGCAAGATCATCAATATGTCATCGCAGGCCGGGCGGCGCGGCGAAGCGCTCGTGTCGCATTACTGCGCGACCAAGGCGGCGGTCATCAGCTATACGCAATCGGCGGCGCTCGCGCTCGCGAAAGAGCGCATCAACGTGAACGGCATCGCGCCGGGCGTCGTCGACACACCGATGTGGAAGGAAGTCGACGCGCTCTTCGCGCGTTACGAGAATCGTCCGCTCGGCGAGAAGAAACGGCTCGTCGGCGAAGAAGTGCCGCTTGGACGCATGGGCGTGCCCGACGATCTGACGGGCGCGGCGCTCTTTCTGGCGTCATCCGATTCGGATTACATCACCGCGCAGACGCTCAATGTCGACGGCGGCAACTGGATGAGCTGACGCGCCGCACGCGCGCCACGCAGCTTGAAGCGCGGGAAGCACCGTCTATAGTGAAACGGCGTCGAGTCGATGGCGCCAAGTCGGCGAAGGCAAGGGCGGCAACAAGGATAACCCCGGCAACCACGCGATCCACGATCGCGCACCCTCAAAAGCAGGCAGCGGCATCCACGGCGCTTGCGTCATGCAGCGAGACCATCGCGGCGCCCGTGCCAACAAAAAGGAGACGAACTCAATGAAACGCACTCAACGCATCGTTCGAGCACAACCGCGCGCGCGTCGCGCTCCGTTCGCGACCGCGGCGCTGTCCGCCGCGCTTGCAGCGGCCGCGCTCGTGCCGCTGTCGGGGCATGCCGCGACGACCATCACCATCGCGACGCTGAACAATCCGGACATGATCGAGCTGAAGAAGCTCGCGCCGGCGTTCGAAAAGGCCAATCCGGACATCCAGCTGAAATGGGTGATTCTCGAAGAGAACGTGCTGCGCCAGCGCGCCACGACCGACATCACGACCAACAGCGGCCAGTTCGACGTCATCACCATCGGCACGTACGAAGCACCGCAGTGGGGCAAGCGCGGCTGGCTCTCGCCGATGACCGGCCTGCCCGCCAACTACGATCTCGACGATGTCGTGAAGACCGCGCGTGACGGCCTCTCGTCGGGCGGCGTGCTGTATGCGCTGCCGTTCTACGTCGAAAGTTCGATGACGTACTACCGCAAGGATCTGTTCCAGGCCGCGGGACTGAAGATGCCCGATCAGCCGACCTACGACCAGATCAAGCAGTTCGCCGACAAGCTCACCGACAAGTCCAAAGGCCAGTACGGCATCTGCCTGCGCGGCAAGGCGGGCTGGGGCGAGAACATGGCGTACGTGTCGACGGTCGTGAACACGTTCGGCGGCGAGTGGTTCAACGAGAAGTGGCAGGCGCAGCTCGACACGCCCGAATGGAAGAAGGCAGTCGGCTTCTACGCCGATCTGCTGAAGAACGACGGCCCGCCGGGAGCGAGCTCGAACGGCTTCAACGAGAACCTCACGCTGATGTCGTCCGGCAAGTGCGCGATGTGGATCGATGCGACGGTCGCGGCAGGCATGCTCTACAACAAGTCGCAATCGCAGGTGTCGGACAAGATCGGCTTCGCGGCCGCGCCCGTCGCCGTCACGCCGAAGGGCTCGCACTGGCTGTGGTCGTGGTCGCTCGCGATCCCGAAGACGTCGAAGCAGCAGGAAGCCGCGAAGAAGTTCGCCGCGTGGGCGACGTCGAAGGAATACATCGAGATGGTCGGCAAGGACGAAGGCTGGGCATCGGTGCCGCCGGGCACGCGCAAGTCGACCTACGCGCGCCCCGAGTACAAGCAGGCCGCGCCCTTCGGCGACTTCGTGCTGAAGGCGATCGAAACCGCCGATCCGAACGATGCGACGCTGCACAAGGTGCCGTATAGCGGCATCCAGTTCGTCGGCATTCCGGAGTTCCAGTCGTTCGGCACGGTGGTCGGCCAGTCGATCGCGGGCGTCGTCGCCGGACAGACGAGCGTCGATCAGGCGTTGAAGGCCGCGAATGCCGCGGCGGATCGCGCCGTGAAGCAAGCGGGCTATCAGAAGTAATTCCTGTGGTAACGGGCCGCGTCGCCTGATGCGGCCCGGGAAGCATCATCGAGAGGTGACACGATGAGTCAACTGAATCCCCCCATCACCGATCATCATCTGGAGGAGTCCGCCGCCGAACGCGACAAGCGCCGCGCGAAGTCGGTGCGATGGCTGATCTCGCCGTCGACCGGACTGCTCTTCCTGTGGATGGCCATTCCGCTCGCGATGACGATCTGGTTCTCGTTTTCGCGCTACAACCTGCTGAATCCCGATGTCAAAGGTTTCGCGGGCTTCGACAACTTCGAGTTTCTCGTCACCGATCCCGCGTTCGGGCCGTCCATCGGACATACGCTGACGCTGATCGTGTCGGTGCTCGTCATCACGGTCGTAGGCGGCGTGCTGCTCGCCGTGCTGTTCGATCGCAAGTTCTTCGGACAGGGCATCGCGCGTCTGCTCGTGATCGCGCCGTTCTTCGTGATGCCGACGGTCTCCGCGCTCATCTGGAAGAACATGATCCTGCATCCGGTGTACGGCCTGATCGCGAGCCTGATGCGCTCGATGGGCATGCAACCGATCGACTGGTTCGCCGACTATCCGCTTTTCGCGGTCATCGTGATCGTCGCGTGGCAGTGGCTGCCGTTCGCCTTCCTGATTCTCTTCACGGCGATCCAGTCGCTCGATCAGGAGCAGAAGGAAGCGGCGCGCATCGACGGCGCGGGTCCGTTCGCGATGTTCTTCTTCATCACGCTGCCGCATTTGAAGCGCGCGGTGGCCGTGGTCGTGATGATGGAAACCATCTTCCTGCTGTCGATTTTCGCGGAAATCTATACGACGACGGGCGGCGGTCCCGGCACCGCGACGACGAATCTGTCGTACCTGATCTACGCGCTCGGCCTGCAGCAGTTCGACGTCGGCCTTGCATCGGCGGGCGGCATTCTCGCGGTGATTCTCGCCAATATCGTCGCGTTCTTCCTCGTGAGAATGCTCGCGAAGAACCTCAAAGGGGAGTACGAGTCATGAGCACGCAATCGGTCAATGTTCCGCCGCGGACTTCCGCGCTCGGCCATGCGAAGAACATCGTGCCTGGCATCGTCGCGTGGATCGTGTCGATCCTGCTGTTCTTCCCGATCTTCTGGATGACGATCACCGCGTTCAAGACCGAGCAGCAGGCGTACTCGTCGTCGCTGTTCTTCACGCCGACGCTGGAGAGCTTCCGCGAAGTGTTCGCGCGCAGCAATTACTTCGGTTTCGCGTGGAATTCGGTGCTGATCTCGGTCGGCGTCACGGTGCTCTGCCTGATCCTCGCCGTGCCGTGCGCCTACGCGATGGCCTTCTTTCCGACCAAGAAGACGCAGTCGGTGCTGCTGTGGATGCTGTCGACGAAGATGATGCCGTCGGTCGGCGTGCTCGTGCCGATCTATCTGCTGTGGAAGAACACGGGCCTGCTCGATACCGTGTCCGGCCTCGTGATCGTGTACACGCTCATCAATCTGCCGATCGCCGTATGGATGGCCTACACGTACTTCAACGAAGTGCCGAAGGACATTCTGGAAGCGGGTCGCATCGACGGCGCGACGACGTGGCAGGAAATCGTCTATCTGCTGATGCCGATGGCGTTGCCCGGTCTCGCATCGACGGGGCTCTTGCTCATCATCCTGTCGTGGAACGAGGCGTTCTGGAGCATCAACCTGTCGAGCTCGAACGCGGCGCCGCTGACGGTGTTCATCGCGTCGTATTCGAGTCCGGAAGGCTTGTTCTGGGCCAAGCTCTCGGCGGCTTCGTTGCTCGCGGTCGCGCCGATTCTGATCGTCGGCTGGGTCTCGCAGAAGCAACTGGTGCGCGGCCTTACGTTTGGCGCAGTGAAGTGAGGACGCACTCGTGAATCTCACTCCATCCCGAGACGCCAATCTCGAAGATCGCCTGCTGATCTGCGATTGCGACGGCGTGCTGATCGACAGCGAAACGGTGGCGGCGCGCGTGCTCGTCGCCGAGTTGCAGGCGCTGTGGCCGGGCGTCGATGTCGAGCCGGTCGTGATGCCGCTGCTCGGCCTGCGCATCGAGGCCGTGCTCGCCAGCGCCGCCGATACGGTGAACCGGACGCTGACGCACGATCAGGTCGTCGCCATCCGGCGGGCCGTCGAAGCCGCGGCGATGCAGGCGCCGACCGTGCCGGGCATCGCCGAGGCGCTCGCGGCCGTGCCCTTCACGAAGGCGTGCGCGAGCAACAGCTTCTCGACGTATGTCGATGCCGTGCTGCAGCGCACGGGTCTGCTGCGCTTTTTCGGCGAGCGGCGTTTCTGCGCGGACATGGTCGCGAATCCGAAGCCCGCGCCGGACGTGTATCTCGCGGCGGCGCGCGCGATGCGCATCGATCCGCTGCGCTGCCTCGTCGTCGAAGACAGCGTGACCGGCGTGACGGCGGCGCGCGCGGCGGGCATGCCGGTGCTCGGCTTCATCGGCGGCGGACACGCGACCGAAGGGCAGATCGGCGCGCTCGAAAAAGCGGGCGCGCAGGCGGTATTCGACGACATGACGCGACTGCCTGCGCTCGTCGAGCAATGGCTGCAGAACGCGACGTTCGAACTCAGATAGCGATGGCGTTTCATCGCATCGCCAATGAAGACTGGAGACACACACCATGGCTAGCCTGACACTGCGCAACATCAGCAAGCGTTATGAAGAAACCGAGGTGATGCGCAACATCAACCTCGATATCAACGACGGCGAGTTCGTCGTGTTCGTGGGCCCGTCGGGCTGCGGCAAGTCGACGTTGATGCGGATGATCGCCGGCCTCGAAGACATCAGCGGCGGCGACCTGATGATCGACAATGCGCGCGTGAATGAGCTCGCGCCCGCGAAGCGCGGCATCGCGATGGTGTTCCAGTCGTACGCGCTTTATCCGCACATGACGCTGTACGACAACATGGCGTTCGGCCTCAAGCTCGCGGGCGAGAAGAAGCCCGCGATCGACGCCGCCGTGAAGAACGCCGCGAAGATTCTGCACATCGATCATCTGCTCGATCGGAAGCCCAAGCAGCTTTCGGGCGGCCAGCGTCAGCGCGTCGCGATCGGGCGCGCGATCACGCGCAAGCCGAAGGTGTTCCTCTTCGACGAGCCGCTCTCGAACCTCGACGCCGCGCTGCGCGTGAAGATGCGCCTGGAATTCGCGCGCCTGCACGACGATCTCAAGACGACGATGATCTACGTGACGCACGATCAGGTCGAAGCGATGACGCTCGCGGACAAGATCGTGGTGCTGTCGGCGGGGAACATCGAGCAGGTCGGCACGCCGAACACGCTTTATCACGCGCCGGCGAACCGGTTCGTGGCGGGCTTCATCGGCTCGCCGAAGATGAACTTTTTGTCGGGCACCGTCGCCGCGGTGCAGAACGACGGCGTCCTCGTGAAGTACGCGACGGGCGAGACGCAACTCGTCGGCGTGCTGCCGGGCAATGCGAAGCCGGGCGATGCGGTGACGGTCGGCGTTCGTCCGGAGCATCTGCAGCCGAATTCGCCGGAAGCGGGCGATTACGGTCTCTCCGCGACGGCGATGACCGTCGAGACGCTCGGCGATGCGGCGTATCTGTACGCGGAAACCGAAGTCGCGCCGGATGGATTGATCTCGCGCATTCCGCCGCTGGAGAAGCACGCGCGTGGCGAGAAGCTGAAGCTCGGCGCGTCGCCTGAGCATTGTCATCTGTTCAACGCGGAAGGGCAGGCGTTTACGCGCAAGGTGGTCGATTCGTGGCTGCGGGAGCACGCGACGGCCGCTTGAGCGTTCCTCGGGTGTTGCGGGCGCGGTTCGTCGGGACCGCGCTTTTTCGTTTTATGCCGCGTTATTCGACCTGACACCTTCCCAAAGGGCTTCGGTGCAAAGCGCAATGTGCTCCGGACTGCGCGGATAGACTTGCTCGCGGGCCTTTACGACTTCGTTGAGCATTCCCAGCAACCGGCCTTCGAGCTCGACGCGGCTTGCGCCCCAAGTCATATCGATATCGGAGATGGCAACGCCTACGGATCGGTGCAGCTTGATCAGGGCATCGACGATATCGAGATTCGGGTCGTAGCGGATAGCGTGTTTCTGAATGAACGCGCGCCGGAACATGGTGCTCGGATTGGCTAGATAAGCCGCTCCGAGAAGAAAGCGCCCTTTGATGGTCGCATCGTCGAGCGGAAAGTCGGTTATGGATTCTTCGTCGCCAAAGAGCCTGATCTGGGAACCGACCACGGTCACATCCGGATTCGCATCGAGAAAATCTGCCTGTTTTCGGAGACGCCCCGGTTCGGCCAGATCGTCGTGATCGATGCGCGCGATGTATTCGCCCCGGCACAGATCGAAACCGCGATTGGCATTGGCAGGGCGGCCCTGATTGTGCTCGAGCGGGAAGATGCGGATGCGCTCGTCGTTCAGGCTTCGAACGAGTGAGAGCGTGTCGTCGGTGCTGGCGTCGTCGAGAACGAGGATTTCGAAGTCGGCGTCCTGGTTGAGCAACGATTTCAACGTTTCGACGATATGCGATTGGGTGTTATAGGTGGAACGACGATTGATAGTTTGGCATTACTAATAGTGAAGGAATAAAGTCGGCGCGTAGCTTACGTCCCAATGTCGCTCAAAAGGAACCAGCGCATCGATTAATCATTTGAGTTGCCTGCAAATCGATGATCCGCGTCAAAACCTTGTTTCTCTCGGCTTCCTCCTAATCAAATCACGACAGCGAGCCGCTAGCATGTCGTGCACATTTATGCACCTGACGCGACAAGGAGAAGCAGTGCGTTTCGACGGCTATTTCATCAATCTGGATCGGAGTCAGGATCGGCGCAAGTCGATGGAGACGCAACTGGCGAGCATCGGCTATCAGGATCGAATCGTGCGTTTCCCCGCGGTTGACGGCATCGCCCAAGGACCGTTCGACAACGCGGGCAAGAACTGCGTCTGGGCATGTCGGCAATCGCACGAACGGGTGATCCTCAACTCCTCCGCCGACACCGCCACCGTCGTGCTGGAAGACGACGTGGAACTGAGCCCGCTCTTTCCGACGCTCATCAACGATCAAATACTCGCGGCGCACATCGGCAACAATCCCGACCTCGACCTGATGTTCCTCGATTGCGCACCCGTATTCGACCGCGTGTCCCTTCTGCTGCTGGAGGCGGAGAAGCGCATGAACGGCCGCGCGAATCCGCAATTGCTCGGCGATGGCCGTCACCATTTCGACAATGTCAGTTTGTTCGACGCGAGGGCAACCTACGCGTTTTGTGCGGCGGCGTACGTTGTCACGCCGAAGGGAAAGCAGAAACTTCGTACGCTGTATTCAGCGTCGGAAGACCAGGCCGTGCCGGTCGACATGCTTTTCAGGCACTGGCTGCACTTCGACGGGCTTTCCGGCCAGCTGGTCGTTCCGTTCCTCGCAACGCCGGAATACATGAGCGCATCGACGATTTCGTACGATGCACTCGACGCGCCCGTCATCGATCAGACAGTCGGCCTGGCGATCGGCGCCATCCGCAGGCTGCTCTTCGCCGGCGATGCCAATCTCGACACGAACAGGATCGATGCGCTCATCGAAGCCGGCCCGCGTTCGCCCGAATACAAGCTAGGGCTGGAACTTGCCGCAGCGATGATGAGGGCGTCGTAAAACCGTACCCGTATCGGGCGATGCGCGATAATCTCGGCTTTCGACCGGCCACATCCGATGACCGGCGCCGAACCCCCATGCCGCCATGCCCGTCCTGAACGAAATCTTCGTCTATCCGATCAAGTCCTGCGCGGGCATATCACTGCGCCGCGCGACGCTCTTCGAGACCGGCCTCGAATACGACCGCCACTGGATGGTGATCGACACCGCCGGCGCCATGTTCACGCAACGCTCGCATCCGCGCATGGCGCTGGTCCGCACCGCGTTCGATGCCGATGATCTCGTCATCGACGCGCCCGGCATGCCGACCCTGCGCACGCCCTTGCGCGCCGAAGCGCTCGCCGATGCGAAGCCGATTCGCGCGACCGTCTGGCGCGACACCGTCGATGCGCTCGACGCGGGCGAACAAGCCGCGCACTGGTTCAGCACGTTCCTCGGCGTATTCGCGCGTCTCGCGCGATTCGCACCGGCATCCCGCCGCGATGTCAGCGATAAATGGACCGCGCCGCAATCCACGCACACGCGTTTCGCGGATCAGTTTCCGTTGCTGGTCGTCGGTCAGGCATCGCTCGACGATCTCAACGCGCGGCTGTCGGCCAAAGGCGCGCCGGGCATCGCGGCGAATCGCTTCCGCCCGAACCTCGTGATCGGTGGACTCGATGCTTACGAAGAGGACTACGTCGGCGAAATGCGGATCGGCGATGCGCAATTGCGGCTCGTGAAGCTCTGCACGCGCTGTCCGATTCCGTCGATCGATCAGGCGACGGGCGCGCCGAACCCGGCATGGCCGCACGAACCGCTCGACACGATGAGCGCGTACCGTGGTAGCGACCAGTTCGACGGCGCGCTCACCTTCGGCAAGAACGCGATCGTTCTGGAAGGCGAGGGCGTTGCGCTGGAGATCGGACAGGAAGTGGAAGCGGAAATCGACTTCTGAGCCGTCAGGCTTCGAGTGCGGCCTTCGCGCACAGTTCGTCGGTGACGAGCCCCGACAGCCACTTTCCCTTCAACGCCGCGACCAGTGCTTCGCGCTTGCGCTCGCCGCCCGCGAAGCCGATGGTCGGACGTTTGGGCGGCGAGTCGAGCGCGAGGCTCGTCGCGCGCGCGCCGGTCTTCGATTGCACGCGGCGGCCGTCTGCATCGATCGGCAGGCCGAGCCATTCGGCGACCGCGCCTGCCGACATCATTTCATCGACTTCCGCGCGCGTGATGAAGCCGTCCTCGTGCAGCGGGCAATTCACGCCCACGTTGCCGATGCCGACGAACGCCACGTCCGCCTTCTGCGCGAGTTCGCCGACGATGCGATACAGCCGGTGATTGACCCACTGCGCGCGCTCGGCGACGTTATCTGCCATGAGCGGCGCGGGCAGCATGAAGTGCTTGCCGCCGGTCTTTTCCGAAAGCTGCTGCGCGACGTCGTAACGATTCGACGAGCCGTCCTGCGCGATTGCGCCGACCATCGACACGAAACGATGCTGCGGCCGGTCGATCTGCCCGATCTGCGCGACGCAGGCTTTCAGCGTGCGCCCGCTGCCGATCGACACGACGAGCGGCTTTTCTTCGAGCAGATAGCGCTCCATGACCTGCGCGCCGGCGACGGCGAGCTTGCGGTCGACCTGTTCGGGCGCATCGCCGTCGATGGGCACGACTTCGCACATCGCGAGGCCGTAGCGGTCGCTCAGCGCTTTGGCGAGCGAAAGACAATCGGCGATGCGGTGATCGACGCGCACGCGGATCAGGTTTTTTTCGACCGCGAAGGCGACGAGGCGCTGCGCCACCGGACGCGAGATCTGGAGCTTTTCGGCGATCTCGTTTTGGGTGTTGCCGGCGACGTAGTAGAGCCACGCTGCGCGCGTTGCGAGATCGAGTTTTTCAGTGGATTTGGGCACTGGGGGTTTGGTTTTCGGTTCTTGGTTTTTGATTTTCGCTTTCTGGCGAGGTGTTTGTCGTGGAATCCTGATTACGTGTCGGTCTATTAGCACTGCCCCTGTGCGGGGCGGCAGTCACTTTCTTTGCTGCTGCAAAGAAAGTGACCAAAGAAAGCAGCTCCCGATACGCCCGCGGTCACACGCAATTTGGGTAGTCCTCTCGTCCATCGTGGGCTGCCTAAAGAGTGCCCTCATAGGCCCCATCGGGCTTGGCTCGCGCACGGTCTGTCTCATCGCACCACACACCAAACTGGTTCAGCACCAAATAGCTCCGGCCCGCTTCGCGGCCGACCGGTCAATCGGGTCCGCGCGTGCTTCTCTACTAACATCTTTATCGCACTGCGCGCGCAAACCGATGGCTTCCTTTGCAGACCCGGCGGCAGCGCGTAGCGCTGTGCCGAAGCTCTTTCGTGCTGAACCAGCGGCCATCTAAAACTAGCTCGTCAGACCGTGCGCGATCCAAGCCCGATTGGTCCTTAGAGGGCGACACTTAGGCGAGTGCCACCGAGGACGAGAGAACTACCCAAATTGCGTGTGACCGCGGGCGTGTCGAGCTGCTTTCTTTGGTTACTTTCTTTGCAGCAGCAAAGAAAGTGACTGCCGCCCCGCACAGGGGCAGTGCTAATAGACCGACACGACAACGGGGATCCGGCGAAGAGAAAAAAGCGCCAAACCCCGCACCGCCCACAAGCTTCATAGAAGCTCAATACCAATACAAAATCAAGCCAACCGCGGCCGCGCCGAATCGAACAACGGCCTCACATGCTGATACAGCTCCCGAAACCCCTTCAACCGCTGCCGCAGCAACGCATGCCGTTCGGAATTCGGCGTGAATTCCTGCTTGATCTCGGGCTTCGCGAGCACCGTCGCCGGATCGCCGCCCGCCGCAAGCCACCCGAGCCGTGCCGCGCCGAGCGCCGCGCCGGTCTCGCCGCCGCCGTGCGTGCGCGTCGGGGTATCGAAGGCATCGGCGAACATCTGCGCCCAATACGCGCTACGTGCACCGCCCCCGAGCATCGATAGCGCGCGCGCCTGCGTGCCCGCGGATTGAAGCGCATCGAGGCCATCGGTCAAGGAGAGCGTCACGCCTTCGAGCACCGAATAGCCGAGCAACGCGCGATCGGTCGCGTGCGTCATGCCGAAGAACACGCCCTGCGCATACGGATCGTTGTGCGGCGTGCGCTCACCACTCAGATACGGCAAAAACAACGGCGCAGACGACAAAACATCGACAGGCAAAGATTCGATTTCCGCGAGCAGCGTCGGCTCATCCGTCGATGTCAGCTTGCACACCCAGCGCAAACAGCTTGCCGCCGACAGCACCACGCTCATCTGATGCCACCGATCCGGAATCGCGTGACAGAACGCGTGGACGGCCGAAGCCGGGTTCGGCCGAAAGCGATCGCCGATGACGCACAGCACACCCGATGTGCCCAGCGACAGAAAACCATCGCCCGGATCGGTCGCGCCGATGCCCACCGCGCTCGCGGCATTGTCGCCGCCGCCCGCCGCGACGATCACGCCTTCGCGCAAGCCGAATTCGCGCGCGAGCTCGGGCCGCAAGGTGCCCGAGGGCGCGCTGCCTTCCGCGAGCGACGGCATCTGCCGGCGCGACATGCTGCACGCGGCAAGCAACTCGTCGGACCAGTCGCGGCGCGCGACATCGAGCCAGAGCGTGCCCGCGGCATCGGATGGATCGGACACTTTCGTGCCCGTCAGATGCATCCGCAGATAATCCTTCGGCAACAGCACGCACGCGGTCTGACGGAAGATATCGGGTTCGTTGTGCGCGACCCAGAGCAACTTCGGCGCGGTGAAGCCAGGCATCGCCAGATTGCCGGCGATCTCGTGCAAGTTCGGCGCGCGCTCGTAGAGCTCGGCGCATTCCTTGTCGCTGCGCATGTCGTTCCACAGGATCGCGGGACGCAGCACCTTGTCCTGCGAATCGAGCAGCACGGCGCCGTGCATCTGACCGGACAGACCGATGCCGCGCACCTGCGCGAACTCATCCGGGAATTTCTCGCGCAGCTTGAAGAGCGCGGCGCGCGTGCCTTCCCACCAGTCGAGCGGATTCTGCTCCGACCAGCGCGGCTTCGGACGCGAAACGGTGAACGGCGTGCCGGCCGTGCCGACGACGCTGCCGTCGCTCGCGAGCAGCAGCACTTTCACTTCGGAGGTGCCGAGGTCGATGCCTAAGTACATGAACGGACCCTTTGTCGTTGCCGGAATCGAACTTGGTCAGAAACCAGGCGGGACGCCATATCGGCGGGAGGCGCTAATTTAACGCCACGCGCGACGCCGCGCCATGAGCACATTACCCGAGCGGCGCGGCTTGCAGTTTCGCGATGCCATTAACGCGGCGATAACAGCGGGCTTATGGCCGCTTATGGCCGCTTGCCGCCTACGGCCGATTGGCGAGCCATGCATCGACTTTCGCAATCGCGCTGCGCATCACGCGTTCGAGGCCTTCGGTCTGCGCCATGCTGCCCCACAGGAGCTTGTCGCTCGTGAAGGCCTTGACCGGATCGGGCGACGTGAAGAAGCCGTGCGCCACCGCCGGATCCATCACGCCATCCTGATACGCATACGGCAGCTTGCCCTCGTGCCAGCGTTCGAGAAAGCGGAAGAAGAGCGCAGGCAGGATCGCGGTCGAATCCGGATCGACCTTGCGCGCGAAGCATTCCGAGAGCGTCGGCGCGATGAAGCCCGGCAGCTTCGAGAAGCCATCCGCCGCGACGCGCTGGTTCGTGTCCTTGATGTACGGATTGCTGAAGCGGTCGAGCACGACATCGCGATATTTCTCGAGATCGATCGGGCTCGGCGTGAGGCAGGGAATCACGTCGTCGGTGACGTAGGCGTCGGCGAGCGCGCGGATTTCCATGTCCTGCGTGCCTTCGTGAATGTATTGCAGCCCGACGAGCGTGCCCGCCCACGCAATGCAGCTATGGCTCGCATTGAGGATGCGGATTTTCGCCTCCTCATACGGATGCACCGATTCGACCATCTCCGCGCCGACCTGCTCCCACGCGGGCCGCCCGGCGATGAAGCTGTCTTCGATCACCCACTGGATGAACTTTTCGCCCATCACGGGCGCTTTGTCGTCGAAGCCGGTCGCGGCCTTCACGCGTTCGGCGACGTCGGGCGTCGGGCGCGGCGTGATGCGATCGACCATCGCGTTCGGACACGACGTGTTCGCGATCATCCACTCGCGCAGCGCGGTCTCGCCGCGCCGTTCGAGAAATTCGAGCATGCCCGCCTTGAAGCGGTCGCCGTTGCTGCGCAGGTTGTCGCAGTTCTGCAGCGATACCTGGCCCGCGCCATTCTTCATGCGCGCATCGAGGATCGCGGCGAGCGCGCCGTAGATCGTGGTTTTTGCGCCCTTGAGGTCGGCAGCGAGATCGGGGTTCGCGGTGTCGAGCTTGTCGTGCTCGTCGAGGTAATAGCCACCTTCGGTGACGGTGAACGACACGATCTTCGTCTTCGGGTCCGCGCCCACGGCGACGAGTTCGGCGAGATCCGCGGACCACGGCACGACCTTTTTGATCGCGCGGATCGTCTCGTATTCGCGCTCGCCCTTCGGCGTGACCGTTTCGAGCGTGTATTCGCCGTTCTGCGCGGCGAGGGCATCGAGCACGGCGTTCATGTCGCCGCGAATATTCCCGACCGCGAGCGACCAGCTTTTGTCGCCCGACTCGTTCAGTCGATGCAGATACCACGCCTGATGCGCGCGATGAAAAGACCCGGCGCCGATGTGCAGGATCACGTTGGCTTCGTTCGTCATGTCGTCTCTTCCTCTGAATGGCGGCGCGCCCGTTCTTCGCGGGCGGCTGGTCGCTTTGGCGCCACGACGGCGGCGGTCAAGGCGGTTTGAGTGAACATTTGCTCGTTCGATGATCGAATGATCGTATTCGGTTCGGCGAAAGTCAAGGCGCGAGGTGGCGTGGGGTTTGCCGCAATGCGGCGCAATTCGCGCGCCTTTGAGCGTTGGGAAGGCGAGTGGTGGAGCGCTCGCGAGCGGCGTTGCAGTGCAACAAGCGATGCGGCAGCGGGAGATCGGGAATAACCCGTAGCGGTGATGCTTTCGGCACTAAGCGGGCCAGATGCCTTCGGATCGGGGGCGGTGTTCGAGCCGATTTCCCAGCGCGTGGGTCTGCGCCTTCATGAAATCCTGTCTTCGCGTCGGTCTATTTGCACTGCCCCTGTGCGGGGCGGCACCTACTTTCTTTGCTGCTGCAAAGAAAGTAGGCAAAGAAAGCAGCTTTTCAGGCCCG